>NZ_JAFBAR010000115.1 GCF_019247635.1 Mycobacterium sp. | reverse complement strand
GGCGACCAGTCGATCGGCGACCTGATCGCCGAGGCGATGGACAAGGTCGGCAACGAGGGCGTCATCACCGTCGAGGAGTCCAACACCTTCGGCCTGCAGCTCGAGCTCACCGAGGGCATGCGGTTCGACAAGGGCTACATCTCGGGCTACTTCGTCACCGACGCCGAGCGCCAGGAAGCCGTCCTGGAGGACCCCTTCATCCTGCTGGTCAGCTCCAAGGTGTCGACCGTCAAGGACCTGCTGCCCCTGCTGGAGAAGGTCATCCAGGCCGGCAAGCCGCTGCTGATCATCGCCGAGGACGTCGAGGGCGAGGCGCTGTCCACCCTGGTCGTCAACAAGATCCGCGGCACCTTCAAGTCGGTGGCGGTCAAGGCCCCCGGCTTCGGTGACCGCCGCAAGGCGATGCTGCAGGACATGGCCATCCTCACCGGTGGTCAGGTCATCAGCGAAGAGGTCGGCCTGACGCTGGAGAACGCCGACGTCTCGCTGCTGGGCAAGGCCCGCAAGGTGGTTATCACCAAGGACGAGACCACCATCGTCGAGGGCGCGGGTGACCCCGACGCCATCGCCGGCCGAGTGGCCCAGATCCGCGCCGAGATCGAGAACAGCGATTCCGACTACGACCGCGAGAAGCTGCAGGAGCGCTTGGCCAAGCTGGCCGGCGGTGTTGCGGTGATCAAGGCCGGCGCCGCTACCGAGGTCGAGCTCAAGGAGCGCAAGCACCGCATCGAGGACGCGGTCCGCAACGCCAAGGCGGCCGTTGAGGAGGGCATCGTCGCCGGTGGCGGTGTGGCCCTGCTGCAGTCGGCGCCGTCGCTCGGCGAGCTGAAGCTGTCCGGTGACGAGGCCACCGGCGCCAACATCGTCAAGGTGGCACTCGAGGCTCCGCTGAAGCAGATCGCCTTCAACTCCGGGCTGGAGCCCGGCGTGGTGGCCGAGAAGGTCCGCAACGCATCCGCCGGTACCGGCCTGAACGCCGCCACCGGTGAGTACGAGGACCTGCTCAAGGCCGGCGTGGCCGACCCGGTCAAGGTGACCCGTTCGGCGCTGCAGAACGCGGCGTCCATCGCGGGCCTGTTCCTGACGACCGAGGCCGTCGTCGCCGATAAGCCGGAGAAGGCCGCCGCTCCTGTGGGCGACCCGACCGGTGGCATGGGCGGTATGGACTTCTAGTTCGGACGACGAAGAAGTCCGGTCCTCGAACGCACAAGGGGGCCGGGCTTTTTCGTTTTTGGAAGCGAGTCTCAAGCGGGAAGCGAGAACACTACGCAGTCGTGCAGACAGCCCTTGGCGGCCGAGGAGGAGTCGGCGTTGCGGTGCAACAGCGCGCGCGTGGGAACGACCGCCAGCCGGATGGTCTCAGCACCCTCGGCACCCTCGGCACTCTCGGTTACCTGGGCCGGGCCATCCACGATCAGCGAATAGCCGCCCGGTTGCGGGGGCGGCCACAGCAGCGTGACGTCGCTGTGGCGGGCGAGGTTCTGAAGTGTCCGACCGCCGATCAGCCCGACGTCGATGACGGCCTCGCGTAACACCGGTTCGACGGCCACCGTGTGCACGCGGTAGTCGTCGTCGACGGTGATCAGGTAGCCGGAGGGGTAGTCGGGCAACGCGGCGGCCAGCCGCTGCAGGTCAACTTTCTTGGCGCCCTTGGCACTCATGAGTTTCCAGGATAGGCGCGAGTCGGCGGGGCGGTCGAAGCGTGCTAGTCCGACCGGACGGGCAGCCTGAGGACCTCGGACGTCTCGTCGGACTGGCGGTTCGGGTAGAAGCCCGACCTGGGGATGCCCGCGCCGAGGTTGTCCGACTCCCGCGTGTTGGAGTTACGCGGTTCCCCATCGGCGCTGCGCGCGTTGATCAAGCCCGGGTAGGCGCCGCGCATGGCAGGGCCGGCGTTGGAGCCCACGACCGCCGCCGTGCCGCTGAGGCCGGCGGTCGGGGTGCTCGACGTGCCGGTCAAGGCGGTGGCGACGTTGCTGGAGTTGCCCACGTTCTGGGCCGGCATGTCTGGAGCGAAGATCCCGGGGTGCCGCAGCGCCGTGTTGAAGCCGCCCGTCTCGGCGGCGGAACTGAGCAGACTGGAGCTGGCATTCGCCGCGCTGATACCGCCGGTGGCGGCGGTGCTGCTGGTCAACAAGCTCGCTTCGGCGCCCTGGCCCGCGAACCCGGTTTGCTCAAATCCTGAGTTGTAGAGACCCGAGTTCATGGAGCCGGTGTTCGCCATGCCCATGTTCGCGCTGCCGGAGTTGAAGAGCCCCGAGTTCAGGCTGCCGGTATTGCCGATGCCGACGTTGCCGCTACCGGAGTTGAAGAAGCCGATGTTGCCGGTGCCCGAGTTCCCGATGCCGATGTTGCCGCTGCCGGAGTTGAAGCCGCCGAAGCCGATCTGGTGGTCGCCGGTGAGCCCAAATCCGATGTCCCCGTTACCGGTATTGGCGAACCCGAAGTTGTTGTTGCCGTTGTTGCCGAAGCCGACGTTGCCGCTGCCGGTGTTGCCGCTGCCGACGTTGCTGTTGCCGTAGTTGCCGCTGCCCGCGTTGCTGTTGCCGGTGTTGCCGCTGCCCATGTTGCTGCTGCCGCTGTTGCCGCTGCCCATGTTGCCGCTGCCGGTGTTGCCGAAGCCCAGGCTGATCTGACCGTTGTTGCTGATGTTGATGCCCAGGTTGGACAGGACCTGCTGCCACGGCGCCAACGCCCCGGCCGCCGCCGATGCGTCGACGTGGTAGCCGGACATGGCCGACACGTCCAACGCCCACATCTGCTCGTAGGCGGATTCGATGTCCATGATCGCCGGGGAATTCTGACCCAACCAGTTCGTGGCCGCCAGCACCTGCAGCAGGCCGCGATTGGCCGCCACCACCGCGGGCTGCACCGTGGCCGCCAGCGCTGCCTCGAACGCCGACGCCGTCGCCGCCGCCTGTGCGGATACCTGTTCCGCCTGGGCCGCCGCGGCGCTCAGCAACCCCACATACTGCGTCGCCACCGCCATCATCGCCGCCGACGAGGGACCCAGCCAGGCGTTCCCGGCCAGGTCGGATGTGACAGACCCGAACGCCGTGGCCGCCGACGCCAACTCCTCGGCCAGCCCATCCCACGCCGCGGCCGCGGCAAGGAGCGGCCCCGCCCCGGGACCGGCGAACATGAGTGCCGAGTTGATTTCTGGCGGCAACCACGCAAAATGCGGGTTTGTCACCCACTCAACCTACCCGGCGAGGGCCGTCGCCGTGGCCGGATTCGCCAGCGCTCTCAGCGAACAATAAGGAGAACCGAAATCTCGGCCCTAGGCGGGTGCAAATTGACGTCCGCGTACCAGTTTGCCGGGCCGCGCGGCGGTCGGCACACCGTTCTTGGCGATCACTTCGCCGGCGACCACCGTCGCGACGTAGCCTTCCGCGGTCTGGTCCAGACGCCGCCCGCCGGCGGGCAGGTCGTAGCTGATCACCGGCTTGTGCAAGCGCAACGCGGTGTGGTCGATGACGTTGAGGTCAGCCTTGAACCCCACCGCGATACGCCCGCGGTCGCCCAGCCCTGCGATCCGCGCGGGCACCGACGTCAGTTCGCGGACGGCCTCGGCTACCGAGAACCGCCCGGACTTGCGATCGCGCGCCCAATGCGCCAGGAAATACGTCGAATAGCTGGCGTCACAAATCATGCCGTAGTGCGCGCCGCCGTCCCCGAGGCCGAGCACCACATCCTCGCGGTGCAGCAACTCGCCGACGGTGTCCAGCGAATTGTTTTGCAGGTTGCTCGTGGCCACCAGCAACATGGCCCGCCCGTCGTCGTCGAGCAGCCGATCGTAGGCCTCCTCCATCGGGTTCACCCCGCGGGCGCGCGCCCGGGCACCGATGCTGTCCGCCGGGTTCGGCTCGTAGTTGGGGTTGTCGTCCAGCGGGAAGATCCAATCCCAGGCCTGCGCCACGTACAAGATCGGATGCCCGACGCCGGGCTTATCGGCCAGGATGCGGGAGCGGACCTCGGGTTTGCGCATTTCGGCGACGCGCTCGGCCAGCGGGAGATGCGCGATCTCGCGGTAGCTGGGGTAGAGCACGAAGGGATTGGCGGACAGTTGCAGCCCGATGATCAGGCCGATCGGGCGCGGCAGCAGCTGGGCGGTGATATCCCCTCCCGCCGCGTTGGCCTTTTCGACCATGGTGATGGCGTCCGGCCAGGTCGGGTCGCCCGAATTGGCGACGACCAGGGTGAAAGTGACTGGCAGGCCGACGTCTTCGGCAACGTCGAAGACCGTCTGCAGCACGGGTTGGTAGCCGCCGGCCGGAATGTCGGGTACGAACTGCAGCAGGCCGCCGCCGCCGTCGACGACGCCCCTGGCGATCTCCTCGATCTCCTCGCGGGCGGCGTCGTAACTCGGTATGGGCGAACCGCTTTCGGTCTTGTGGATGGTCAGCCGGGACGACGCGAATCCCAGCGCCCCGATCTCGATCGCCTCTTTGGCAAGCGCGCGCATCTTCGCGAGGTCCTCGGGGGTGGCCGGTTCGCGGTCGGCGCCGCGCTGGCCCATCACGTAGACCCGCAGCGGTGAGTGCGGCAGGTACGCCGCCACGTCGATATCGCGCTTGCCCGCTTCCAGCGCGTCCATGAACTCCGGGAAGGTTTCCCAGCTCCACGGCAGCCCGTCGGTCATGACGACGCCGGGGATGTCCTCGACGCCCGCCATCACGTCGACCAGCACGTCGTGGTCGTCCTGCCGGCAGGGCGCGAACCCGACCCCGCAATTGCCCATCACCACGGTGGTCACCCCGTGCGCCGACGACGGCGTCAGCCGGTCCGACCAGATGGCCTGGCCGTCGTAATGCGTGTGCAGGTCGACGAAGCCGGGGGTAACGAGCAGCCCGGTGGCGTCGATCTCCTTTTCGGCGGTGGCGCCGTTCAGGGAGTCCTGCTGTGGCCCGCGGGCCGCCACCAATGTGATGACGCCGTCTTGAACCGCGACGTCGCCGACGTATGGGTCACCGCCCAACCCGTCGACGATGGTGCCGTTGCGGATGAGGAGGTCGTAGGTCATCTAAATAATCTACGACCGTGTCGGTGGATGGTGCCAGGATCGGTTACGTGATTGACCACATGGGCATCAATTGCGCCGATTATTCGAAGGCGCAGCAGTTCTACGACACGGTGTTGGGCGTGCTCGGCTTCTCGCGGCAGATGGATTTCGGGGAGGCCATCGGGTACGGGCGGGACGGCAGGCCGGCGTTTTGGATCTCCGAAGCTACGGGCATGGGGCCCAACCGGGAAATGCACCTCGCGTTCGAGGCGGCTGACGAGGACGCGGTGCGCGCGTTCCACGATGCCGCGGTCGCGCTGGGCACCGAGTCGCTGCATGCGCCGAGGCGCTGGCCCGAATACCACCCCGGTTACTTCGCCGCATTCGTGCGTGACCCCGACGGCAACAACGTCGAAGCGGTGTGTCACCACGCGGGAGCGTAGCGTCGCGAAGCATGGCCAGTACCCCGGACGCCCAAGCCGCCAATGCCGCCGCCCGGGAACTGCTGCGAGATGCGTTCACCCGGTTGATCGAACACGTCGACGAACTCACCGAGGGCCTCACCGACGAGATATCCAACTACCGGCCGACCCCGAGCGCCAACAGCATCGCGTGGCTGATCTGGCACAGCGCGCGGGTGCAGGACATCCAGCTTGCCGATGTCGCCGGCGTCGAACAGGTGTGGGCTCGCGACGGCTGGGTGGACCGCTTCGGACTGGACCTGCCGCGCAACGACACCGGCTACGGGCACGGTCCCGAGCAGGTGGCCAAGGTGCGCGCGCCCGCCGACCTGCTATCCGGCTACTACCACGCGGTGCACCGGCTCACCCTGGAGTACGTCGCCGGTGTCACCGCCGAGGAGCTTGCTCGCATCGTGGATACCAACTGGGATCCGCCGGTGAGCGCCAGCGCGCGATTGGTGAGCATCGTCGACGACTGCGCACAGCACCTCGGGCAGGCCGCCTACCTGCGCGGGATCCAGAGTTGATGTCCAAGTAGGTTGCCAGCTGTGCGGTTTGCGGTGACGGCGGTGTTGTGGCTGGCCAGCACAGTTGCGCTGGCCGTCGCGATCCCTGCGGTGTGGTTGCAGCTGAACGTGATTGGCGAGAACGGTTACAGCGCACTGGCCGAGAACGCGGCGCGCGACCCGGCTCTGCAGACCGCGGTGGCGGCCGAACTCAGTACCCGAGCGATGGCGCTGATTGCCGAGCACAGTGGCGGCCGCAACCCGGTCAACAGCGCGGAGGTGCACGACGCCGCCGTCGCGTTCACTGCCGGCCCGTCGTTTCCGCCGCTCTTCACCCAGGCCAACCGGGCCGCGCATCGTTGGTTGTTCACCGGCGCCGGCTCCGGGGATTCATGGGTGATCGACGTGGCGCCAATGCTCAATGACAACTCGATTCAGCAGATGCTGACCCGACACAACGTGAAAGTGCCAGCGACACTGACGGTTCCGCTGGCGGTATCCGCACCCAGGCCGGTGCGGCAGGGCCAGCTGCGCACGCTGGCCAGCTGGAATCCCTGGGTCGGCATGGGCGCCACAGTCCTGAGCGGTGTCTGCGGGCTGCTGCTGCTGGCCGCGGCACGCAGCCGCGGTAAGGCACTGAGCAGCCTCGGCGTGTCCGCGCTAGTGGTCGGCGCCGCCGGCTGGGCGGGCATCGAAGTCGGCAATCGGTACGTTAACGACGCCCTCAATCGGACCACCGGCGACATTCGTCAGATCGCCGAGGTGATGGTCGGTCACGCCGAGGGCAGCCTGCACCTGTGGCTGAACCTGACGCTGGCGGCGGGCGTGGTGCTGGTGGTTCTCGGTGTGATCCTGGCGGTGCTGGGAAGTCTGCGGAAGGTCAGCTGAGCGGCAGCTTGGCCAGTATCGCGCCAGTGGGTTGAGGGGATCCGGCACCGGGTTCGACGGTGAACGCCAACGCGGTCGAGCTGCCCAGGTTGGTGAGTATCGCCGTCGTCGCCGGCGCTACGGCGGCGCTGTTCATGGTGCCGGCCGACGTCGGACCGTTGGCGCCCATGAGCCACATCTGGTAGACGGTGCCCGGGGCGGGCGGCGAGACATCGTTCATCACCAGCACGCCCGCATTGCGCTCGCGGGAGAACATCACCGTCGCCGTCCCGGCGCCCAGCGCGCCGGACACCGTCCGGACGTCGGGCGCGCCCAGGACCTGCTCGGCGACCGTCTGCCTCGGCGGCGGTCGGGTGATCACGCCAACACCGAACGCCGCGGCCCCGACCGCGACCGCCGCCGCGGCGGCGAAAATCATGGTGCGCCGGCGCGACGGGCGGGCTGGCTCAACCGCGCCGAGAATGGCGGCCCGCAGCCGCGCGGGCGGTTGCTCCGCCGTCGCCGTCGAGATCACGGCCATGGTCTCGCGAACGGCGCGGACCTCGTCGTCGAACGTGACGCCAACCCTCGACACCGCGACCCGCCGGTCGATGTCGGCTCGCTCCTCATCGGACACCGCATGCAGCGCATACGGAGTGGCGAGGTCGAGCAACTCGGAGTCGGTCGGCTCGGTCATGCCACGTCCAGGCAGTTACGCAGCCCGCGCAGCGCGTCGCGCATGCGGGA
This sequence comes from Mycobacterium sp., assembly GCF_019247635.1. GTDB lineage: Bacteria > Actinomycetota > Actinomycetes > Mycobacteriales > Mycobacteriaceae > Mycobacterium. The sequence goes on along the minus strand of NZ_JAFBAR010000115.1, from coordinate 71,824 downwards.
TTTGATCGTCGACAAATTCGCGGTCAGGCGCTGTGACACCTCGGCATAGGTCAGCCCGCGGTAGTAGGCCAATTCGATGCACTCGCGCTGCGCGTCGGTCAGCACGCCGAGACATTCGGCGACCCGACGCCGCTCGTCACCGGCGATTGCGGAATCGGCGACCGGGTCGTGCGGCAAGGCGCTATCGGGTCCGGCATTGGCCGCTCCGTAGCGCGATTCCCGTTGGCTGCCGGCGTGCTCGGCGCGCACCCGGTCGACAGCGCGCCGGTGGGTCATGGTCAGCAACCAGGACAGCGCGGAACCCTTGGCGGAGTCGTACTGCGACGCCGTCCGCCACACCTCGAGATAAATCTCCTGGGTGGTCTCTTCGCTGTAGCCCGCATCACGCAGCACCCGCATCACCAGTCCATACACCCGGGTTTTGGTGCGGTCGTAGAACGCGGCGAACGCGTCCCGGTCGCCGCGCGCCACTCGGCGCAGCAAGGCTTCCAGGTCGCTGCCCAGCCGTGACGGTCCGCTCATCGATCGGTAGCCTAGCGCCCGTCGGCGCCCGGGTCGCCATGCCAGTCATCCCCGTCGTATCGGCCGCGGCGGCCGGGGGACGAAATATGCTGTCCGCGCCTGGTATTCGGCAAAACCGGGGCGGCGCTGCATCAGCTTCTCGGTCAGCCGGGCTCCGCTCACCCGCACCAGGAAGTAGGTCATCAGCAGCGGTGAACCGATGGTGGCCAGCGCCACCCAGCCGTTGATGGTGATCAGCCACAGCCCCCACCACACGCAAGCGTCGCCGAAATAGTTGGGGTGTCGTGTCCACGCCCACAGGCCGCGGTCCATGATGACGCCGCGATTGGCGGGGTCGGCTTTGAACGCCTTCAGCTGTCGATCGCCGACCGCTTCGAAGCTGACGCCCACCAGCCACACCGCCACGCCCATCGCGGCGAAGGCGAGCAACGGTTTCGGCGTCGGCCCGGTGACCGCCGACAGCTGCAGCGGTAAGGAGATGAACCAACCCAGGAGGCCTTGCAGCAGGAACACTTTGCGCACCACCTGCAGGGGCGTCGCGTCGCGCAGCAGGTGCGCGTAGCGCGGATCCTCCCCCTTGCCGGCCGTCTTGCGGTAGATGTGCCAGCTGAGTCGCAGACCCCAGAGCGCCACCAGCGCCAGTAGCGCCCACCGCCGGATCTTCTCGCCGTGGCCAAGCGCCGCGGCGACGGCCGCGACCGCAACGAAAGCCAGGCCCCATGCCACGTCGACCACGTTGTAGCGGCCGATCCTGCGACCGATCAGGAAGGTGACCGTATGCACGACCACCAGGGCTGCCGCCGATGCGCCCGACACCACTACGAAGTTCACGATGCGGCCTCACGCGCGAAGGTCCATTGGTACACGTCCAGATAACCGGATCGAAAGCCCGCTTCCGAATACGCCAGGTACAGCTCCCACATCCGGCCGAACACCCCGTCAAAGCCCAAGTGCGCCAGACAATCTCGTGTTTGGATGAACCGTTCCCGCCAAAGCCGCAAGGTCTCGGCGTAATGCGGACGCAGTGAGGTCATGTCGACAGTCCGTAATCCGGTGTGGCGTTCGGTGATTCCGGCGATGGCCTGAGTGGACGGTAGCAGTCCGCCCGGGAAGACGTACTTTTGTATCCAGGTGTGGGTGTTGCGGGTGGCTCGCATGCGGCGGTGCGGCATGGTGATCGCCTGGATCGCGACTCGCCCGCCCGGCCGCACGAGCCGGTTCAGTGCCGCGAAATACGTTGGCCACGAGCGGTATCCGATGGCCTCGATCATCTCGACCGAGATGATCGCGTCGTAGCCGCCTCGATCACCCTCTTGGACGTCGCGGTAGTCACACAGGTCGATCTGTGCCGAGTCAGACAGCCCTGCCGCGGCTACCCGAAGCCGCGCCAGGTGCTGCTGCTCGACCGACAACGTCACCGAGCGCACGTGCGCGCCGCGCGCGGCGGCGCGAATGCACAACTCGCCCCACCCGGTGCCGATCTCGAGAACCCGGCTGCCGCTCCGCACGCCGGCCATGTCGAGCAGCCGATCGATCTTGCGTCGCTGCGCCGTGGCCAGATCCGGCCACGTCGGCGTCCGGGCCGGCAGTTCGCTGAACAGCGCGCTCGAGTACGTCATGGTCTCGTCGAGGAACGCGGCGAACAGTTCGTTGGAGAGGTCGTAGTGCTCGGCGACGTTGCGGCGCGCCTGGTCTCGAGTGGCGCTTCGCCAGCGCGGCCGAAAGGCCGGGGCCAGCGGGCGCAGCCACTGCAACGAGGCCGGCACCAGATCGGCGACGGATCCCGCCAGCACGGTCAACACGTGCGTGAGATCCTCCGCCGACCACTCGCCGGCCATGTAGGACTCACCGAAACCGATCAGGCCGTGCCGCCCGATGCGACGCGCCAGGGCTTCGGGCCGATGGACCATCAGGCTCGGCGCGCTGCGGCCGGCGGTGCCCGCCACCGTCCCGTCGGGATAGACCAGCCGCATCGGCAGGCGGGCGGCCGCGCGCCGCAGCAGCGCCTGGGCGACGACCGCCGATGCCGCGGCGAAGGGGCCCGCCGGTAGCTTCGCCACTGCCGGCCACCGCGCCGAATCGATTGTCGGCGGCGGCATTTGAATGGTATCCAAGGTCATCGCGGCACCACCGGAACTCGACGTAACCACAACTTGATTCCCTGCATTCGGATGCGGGTCGATACCACCAGCGGTGCCAGCGGCGAAACGATCTGCATGATGGCCACCTGCGCCGGCGTCGCCGGTCGCCGGCTGCCGTGCAGAGTGGCTATGAATTCCGGGAACGCCGGTCGGCGTAGCGGGTCGCCACCGTCACGTCGGCCCCGTGGCGATCGCAAGCGCGGCGTGGCCGGGCGCAGCGGGTCGCCACCGTCATGGCCCAGGTGCAGCGCGACCGTGACGTGGACTTCGTTGTCCGGCCGGGGCGCCCGCACCAGGTAATAACCGTCCACGGCAAAGAACGGCGAGACGTAGAACTGCTTGGCGGTCGCCACCGGCTGGTCGGCCGGCGGCAACAGGTAGGCGTGGCGTTCACCGTAGGTGTTGTGCACCTCGGCGACCACATGGCGCACCGCGCCCTCGCGGTCGTGGCACCAAAACACGCTCAGCGGGTTGAAGACATAACCCAATACGCGGGCCTGCAGCAGCGCGGTGATACGTCCGTCGGGCACTGCCAGCCCGCGCTCGGCGAAGAAGGCACTGAGGCGCTCGCGCAGCGACGCGTGCCGGGGGCCGGCAAAATGATCGTCGGCGTCGAACCGCGCGAACAATCTCAGCCAACGGGGCAGGCGGGGGAGCTCGTCGACGTCGACATACCAACTGTAGCTTCGGTATTCGAACGAGTGCTGCACCGGGGTCCGTCGCGAATGGCTGATCGTGGTGCGATAGATCGCCGGAGTCAACACCGTGCCACCGCCTCGCGTGGAACGGCCGCCGGCCAGTCGCCGCCGAGCCGGCGGGCCGCGCGCAGACCCGAGGCCGCGCCGTCCTCGTGGAATCCCCAGCCGTGGTAAGCGCCCGCGAACACGATCCGGTCGTCATCGAGGGTCGGCAGTAACCGTTGGGCCGCAACGGATTCCGTCGTATACAACGGATGGCTATAGGTCATCTCGGCGAGCACCGAGTCGGGGCGCACCTGGTGGTGGCCGCCCAGGGTGACCAGAAACCGCCGCTTCCCGCCCAGGCGCATCAGCCTGGTGATGTCGTAGCTGACCATCACGTGTTCGCTCCCCGGCGACACCAGGTAGTTCCACGACGCGCGGGCGCGGCGGTGGCGCGGCAGCACGGAGCTGTCGGTGTGCAGCTGGGCGCGATTGGTCGAGTAGGGGATCGAGCCGAGCACGGCGCGCTCCCACGGCGTGGGGTCGTCCAGCAACAGCAGCGCCTGGTCGGGATGGACCGCGATGACCGCCGCGTCGAAAAGCCTTGGCGCGCAGTTGCCCGAACGCAGCAGTACGCCGCCGGGCACCCGCCGCGCCCAGTGCACCGGCGACCCCGTCAACACCTCGTCCAGCCGGGCCGCGACGGCTCGAACGTAGGTGGTCGAACCCCCGGTCACCGTGCGCCACGCCGGGGAGCCGAACACCGACAGCATCCCGTGATGGTCGAGGAAGACGAAGAGATACCGGGCCGGATAGCGCAGCGCGTCGCCACCGGCGCAGGACCACACCGCGGCCACCAGGGGCGTGATGAAGAAGTCGACGAAGTACGACGAGAAGCGGTGCCGGTTCAAAAACTCTCCCAGCGTCTCGAGGTCGTCACCCGCTGCTTCCCGCAGCAGGTCGGCGGCGGCGCGGTGGAACCGGGTGATTTCGGAGAGCATCCGCAGATAGCGCGGCCGCAGCGACTGACGGCAGGCGAACAATCCCGAAAGCCCAAGGGCCCCAGCATATTCGAGTCCGATGTCGTCGGCGCGCACCGACATCGACATCTCCGACTCCTGGGTGGCCACCCCCAGTTCGGTGAACAACCGGCACAGCGTCGGGTAGGTACGGTCGTTGTGCACCAGAAAGGCGGAATCCACGGCCATCACGCCGCCGTCACCGTCATCGACGAAGTGCGTGTGCGCGTGGCCGCCGAGTCGGACGTCGGCCTCGTACAGCGTGACCCGGTCCCGGCCCGACAGTAGGTAGGCGGCGGTGAGCCCGGCGACGCCGCTGCCGATCACCGCTATCGAACGCCCGGATTTTTGCTGCACAACGATTATTCGGAGCGGTGTGCCGGACGGACGGGAACCTAACCGAAAGTGAACGAAAACACTTGCAGCCCTTGGCTGACCTGCATGTCAAGCTGATCGCGGCGGGCGGTGTCGTCAGCGACGAGCTGGTGCAGCGTGGGCGGTCCGCCGACGGGTGTGGTGGTCGTCTTGCCGTCCCGGGTCACCGTGAGGGTGCCGCTGCCGCCGACCACGGCGTAGACGGCCTTGCCGGTGTAGTTGAGGCGAACCGCGGAGTCGTCCCCGCCGGCAGTGATGTCCTGCTCGTTGAGCGTCCAGCGCCCGTGTAGCGCGAACTTGTCGTCGGCCAACGACGTTGGGTAGGTGAACGTGCCCGACTTGTATTCGCCGTCGCCGCCGTAATTTGCGGCACGCTGAACGCCCAGGTAAGTCTCGGGGGTCAGCACGGTCTGTGGGGTGATGTCCACTGTTCCGCCCGTGGCCGGCAGTCGCACGTTCGGGTTCGCCTCGACCAGGAGTTGACGGATCAGTTTCTCGGTCGTGTCGTAGTCGCCCTCGCCGAACTTGGTGTGCCGGATACCGCCTGCCGCGTCGATCAGGTATTCCGCCGGCCAGTACAGGTTATGGTAGTTGTTCCACGTCCGGTAGTCGTTGTCGAGCGCGACCGGATAGTTGATGTGCAACGCGGCCGCACCCGCTGCCACGTTGCCGGGGACATGTTCGAAGGCGTATTCGGGGGTGTGCACCCCGATGACCACGAACCCGTCGTCGCGGTAGCGGTTGTACCAGTCGACGACGTGACCGACGGCCCGTTGGCAGTTGATGCACGAGTAGGCCCAGAAATCGATCAGCACCACCTTGCCGCGCAACGACGCGAGGTCGACGGGCTTGCCGTCCGGCGTGTTGAGCCACTGGGCGATTCCGGCCAGCGCCGGCGCCGGACCGCACTGTTGCAATTGGGCCGAGTCGCCAAGGCCGCCTAAGCTTCCGGTGCAGTCGGCCAGTTGCCCTTTGACGGTGCCACCCGAGTTCAGCTTGCGCTGAATGTCGCCGGCGCCGGCCAGGTTCTGCATCGCCGCCGTGTAGTCGGGCACGGCGCGTTGCAGCATCGCGGGCAGGTTGAAGACCAGCGCGACGGCAAGGACGATCATCATGATTCCGCCGGCGACCCGGATCAGGCGCTGCCGCCGGCGGACCGCGGCGACGCGCTCGGCGATGCGCCGCCCGGCCAGCGCGAACACCAGCAGCGGCAACGCGGCACCGACGGCGAAGGTTGCGGTCAGGACCAGGATCGGCAGGCCTATGGACGCCGTGCCGCCGGCGACCACGATCGCGGCCAGCACCGGCCCCGCGCACGGCACGTATAGCGCGCCCAGTGTCAGGCCGAGACCGAAACCGCTTCGGCCGCTGCTGATCTCACGTCCCGACTGGCCCAGCGGTAGGCGGGCGAACGGCCGTTCGAGCAGCTGCTGCAGCGCCGGGAAGATCAGTCCGAGCCCGATCAGTGTCAGCACCGCCAGCGCCGCCCACCGGATCGCATCCTGCGGCAGGTGCAGCGCGGACAGCAGCGCCGAACCGCCGAGAGTGACCACGCTGAAGCTGCAGACCAGGCCCGCGATCACCAGGTACGGCCGACCGGCGCCGGAGAGGAAAATCACCGGTAGCACCGGCAGGATGCAGGGCGAGATGCCGGTGATCAGACCGCCGAGGAAGCCGATCAGCGCGATGGTGAGCATGGTTGTTATTCGGACTCGCGGAGTTGGCGGACGGCCGCGTCCGCCCTCGACCCGCGAGCGTGCGTGTCTGTACGACGACACGCCGCGCCGGCCGACATTCTGCGCACGCTCGTCGAACGACTTGTCGTCAGTCGCTGTAGACCAGGGACCGATCGGGGTGCTCGGCCGGCCGAGCTGGAGTCCTGGGTGGTCTGGAGCGCACCCTGATCGGCCACCAGAACCAGCGCCCCAGCAGCGCGGCGATGGAGGGCGTCATGAACGCGCGCACGATCAGCGTGTCGAACAGCAGGCCCAGGCCGATCGTGGTGCCCACCTGCCCGATCATCCGCACGTCGCTGACCACCATGGATGCCATCGTGAATGCGAACACCAGACCTGCGTTGGTCACGACCTTGCCGGTGCCGCCCATGGAGCGGATGATCCCGGTGTTCAGGCCGGCGTGTATTTCCTGTTTGAAGCGGGAGACCAACAGCAGGTTGTAGTCCGAACCCACCGCCAACAGCACGATCACCGACATGGCGAGCACCAGCCAGTGCAATTCGACGCCGAGAATATGTTGCCAGAACAGCACCGAGAGCCCGAAGGAAGAGCCCAGAGAAAGGGCGACCGTTCCGACGATCACCGCGGCGGCCACAAAGGCGCGGGTGAGGACCAGCATGATGATGAAGATGAGGCACAGCGAGGAGATGCCCGCGATGATCAGGTCCCATTTGGCGCCCTCGGAGATGTCTTTGAAGACCGCGCCCGTGCCGGCCAAATAGATCTTGGCGTCCTCCAGCGGAGTTCCCTTGAGCGCCTCCTCGGCCGCGGTGCGTATCTTGTCGATGCTCGCGATCCCCTCGGCCGAGGCGGGGTCGCCCCGATGCAAAATGATGAAACGAGCCGAGTGCCCGTCCGGTGACAAGAAGTTCTTCATCGCGCGCTTGAAGTCCGCGTTTTTGAAGACCTCGGGCGGCAGATAGAACGAATCGTCGTTCTTGGACTGGTCGAACGCATGACCCATGGCGGTCGCGTTGTCGCTCATCTCGTCCATCTGATCGAAGATCCCGGACATGGTGCTGTGCATGGTCAGCATCATGGTCCGCATGTTGACCATGGTGTCGATCATCGGCGGGAACTGGGCGATCATCTGCGGCATCAGCCGGTCCAGCTCCTTGATGTCACCGACCAGGGTGTCCAGCTTCTCGTCGATCTGGTCCACGCCGTCCAGCGCGTCGAAGATCGACCGAATCGACCAGCAGATCGGGATGTCGAAACAGTGCTTCTCCCAATAGAAGTAGGCGCGAATGGGACGCCAGAAGTCGTCGAAGTTCGCGATCTGGTCGCGCAGTTCGTTGGTGATCTGCTGCATCTCTTCGGTGTCGCCGACCATCCTGTGCGTGACGCCGACCAGTCGCGTCATCAGGTCATACATCCGCTGCATGGTGGCGATCGTCTTGGTCATCTCGTCGGCCTGCTTGAGCATGTCGGCCATGCGGGCGCGCTGGTACTTCATGGTCTGCAGCTGACCGGCGTTTTGCATGCTGATCTGGAACGGTATCGACGTGTGGTCCATCGTCGTTCCGTCCGGCCTGGTTATCGCCTGGACGCGGGAGATTCCCGGAACGCGGAAGATGCCCTTGGCCAACTTGTCCAGGACCAGGAAGTCGGCGGGATTACGCATGTCGTGATCGGACTCGATCATCAGAATCTCCGGCTTCATCCGAGCCTGAGAGAAGTGCCGGTCCGCGACCGCGAAGCCCTGATTGGCCGGGATGAAGGTGGGCAGATAGGCCCGGTCGTTGTAGTTGGCCTTGTACCCGGGCAGCGTGATCAGGCCGACCAGGGCGACAGCGAGAGTGACGGCGAGAATGGGCAGCGGCCAGCGGACCACCGCGGTGCCCACCCGCCGCCAGCCGCGTACCTTGAGCAACCGCTTGGGATCGAAGAGGCCGAACCGGCTGCCGACGGTGAGGACCGCCGGCCCCAGGGTCAGCGCGACGACCACGGCGACCAGCATCCCCACCGCGCAGGGCACGCCCAGCGTTTGGAAGTAGGGCATGCGCGCGAAGCTCAGGCAGTACGTCGCACCGGCGATCGTCAGACCGGAACCGAGGATGACGTGGGCCGTCCCGCGGTACATGGTGTAGAACGCGGTTTCCTTGTCCTCGCCGGCTTGGCGGGCCTCCTGGTAGCGGCCGATGATGAAGATCCCGTAGTCCGTACCGGCCGCGATCGCCAGCGAAGTGAGCAGACTGACCGCAAAGGTGGACAGTCCAATGAGCCCGCTGTGCCCGACCAGGGCAACGGCTCCCCGCGCCGCGGTCAATTCGACGCCGACCGTGACCAGTAGCAGGAACACGGTGATCGGGGAACGGTAGACGAACATCAACATGAGCAAGATGACCGCGACCGTGGTCAGGGTAATTTTGGCCATGGATCTGTCGCCACTCTTATGGAGATCAGCCTGCAGGGCCGACACCCCGGTGACGTAGGCCTTGACCCCCGGCGGCGCGGGAGTGCTGGCTACGATCTTGCGGACGGCCTGGACGGACTCGTTGGCCAGCGGCTCGCCTTGATTGCCGGCGAGATTGAGCTGGACTGTCGTGGCTTTGCCGTCGTTGCTCTGCGCGCCGGCCGCGGTGAGCGGATCCCCCCAGAAGTCCTGGATGCTCAGCACGTGCGCCTTGTCCTCGCGCAACCTGCGAATCAGGGTGTCGTAAAACCTGTGCGCATCGTCGCCGAGGGGCTTGTCACCCTCCAGGACGATCATCGCGGAGCTGTCGGTGTTTCCCTCGTTGAACGCCTGGCCGATGCGCTTCATTGCGACGAACGACGGCGCGTCCGTGGGGCTCAGCGACACCGAGCGTTCCTGGCCGACCACTTCCAGGGAAGGGACGAACACACTGAGGATGACGACGACCGCCAGCCAGAACAGAATGATCGGCACCGCGAGGGCGTGGATCATCCGGGCGATGAACGGACGCTCGGCGTCGGTGTGGCCCGCGGGTGGACCGGCGGAGGGTGACAACGTGCCGATGCTCATGCCGACTTCACCACGCAGAAGGTGAAGGCGTTGACCTCGTTGGACACTCGCTCGGCCTTGACCTGGTCGTCCACTATGATGCGGCACCCGATGCTGTCGCTATTGCCTTGTGCCACAAGATTTCCCATCACGGCCGCCTTGGTGGTGGTGATGTGCAGCGACCACGGCAGTTGCGCGCCGTCGACGCGTTGCGGGTCGGCGTTGACGTCGAAATAGCTGATGTCCGCGACGGTTCCTGCAGGACCGAACACCTCGTAGGTGATCCGCTTGGGATTGAACGGGTCGGGATTCTTCAGGTTGCTGTCGGCATACGACTCGCGCTTTTCCGAGCCGAAGTAGCCGTGCACCCGGAAGACGATGAATCCACCGACTATCACCACTGCCAGGATGACCAGTGGAATCCACAACCGCGACAGCAACCTGAAAATCGCAAATCCCTTTCACCGGTTGGTATTCCACTTCGCGGATGACTTGCCATCGACCGAACGCCGTGTGCGTTCAGCGGCTCCGCCGTGCCCACTCGCGCATCCCGGGAGCGGCGGCGCCCCAAGCCCGACCGCAACCAAGCCTTGCCTAAGTAAACACGATGGCGGTCGGAAACATCGACTCCTTCCCCTCGCGCACTGGATTGTAACGCATATCACGTGCGTAACGGCAGGCCACTGCGTCAGGGGAACGTCCGCAAATCACACGGCGTGCGTTATACAAATCACATGATGTGCGTTACCCTCTGCCCGTGGCGCAACTCACCTTTCGACGCGCCCGCACAGAGGAAAACAAGCGCCAACGTGCGGAAGCCCTGGTTGAGGCCGCTCGCTCACTGGCGCTCGAGACCGGCGTCGCGTCGGTGACGCTGACGGCCGTCGCCAGTCGCGCCGGCATCCACTACTCGGCGGTGCGCCGCTACTTCACGTCGCACAAGGAGGTGCTGCTTCATCTCGCCGCCGAAGGCTGGCTGCGGTGGTCTCAAGCGGTGTGCGACAAGTTGGCCGAATCCGGTCCGATGTCACCCGAACGGGTGGCCGAGACGTTGGCCACCGGCCTGGCCGCCGACCCGCTGTTCTGCGATCTGCTCGCCAACATTCACGTTCACCTCGAACACGAGGTGGAAATCGACAGGGTGGTGGAGATCAGGCGGACCAATGCCGCCGCGGCCATCGCGCTGGCGGACGCGGTCGAGCGGGCGTTGCCCCCGCTCGGGCGTTCCGGCGCATTCGACATCCTGATCGCCGCCTACTCCTTGGCCGCCGCGTTCTGGCACATCGCCAACCCCCCGGAACAGCTTGCGGACCTTTATGCCGAGAAGCCGGAGCTCCTCCCGGCCGAGTGGAATATCGATTTCGCGTCGGCGCTCACCCGAGTGCTCACCGCCACCTGCATCGGTCTGATCTCCGGATCGTGCGAGCAAAAGAGGGGCGGGTGATAGGAATGTTTGTCGCCACGTGGACCGGACCCTTGCCGTGCGGCCCGCGGCGGCTACGGCTAAGGTACTTAGCGCAGCAAAGTATCGGCTGCAACGGTAACGCGGCCACGCGTTTTCGCGACGTGAGGGCAGGCAGCTTCGTAGGTGAGGGGAGGTGATTGCGTGCCGAGGAACGCGGTAGCCAACACCGCACGACGGATGTGGATCGTGCTGGTCATCGTGGCGGTTGTCGCGGTGGCGGCCTTCGTCGTCGTCCGCCTCCGCGATGTCTTCGGATACCACGACAATCGCCCGATCACCAGCGGGCTTTCCGATGACATCAAACCGTTCAACCCGAAGCACGTGACGTACGAGGTTTTCGGTGCGCCGGGCACGGTAGCAAACATCAACTACCTGGATATCAATGCTCAGCTGCAGCGGGTAGACAACGCCCCGCTGCCTTGGACGCTCGCCGTCACCACCACGCTCCCGTCGGTGAGCGTCAATGTGGTGGCGCAGGGCGACACCGACCAGATCGGCTGCCGGATCATCGTGAACGGCGTGGTCAAAGACGAAAGGTCCGCCAACGAAGTGAATGCTCAGACCTTCTGCGTGGTGAAATCCGCATGACCGCCGACCACGCCGCGCAGCTTCCCACCTCGCCGCGATTTGCCCGCACCGTGCACAGGCTCGCGGTGCCGATCGTGCTGTTCTGGATCGGACTCGTCGTCGTCCTGACCATGTTCGTGCCCTCGCTCGACAGCGTCGGCAAAGCACACACCGTCTCGATGAGCCCGAACGCCGCGGCGTCGATGCAGGCGATGAAGCGCGTCGGCAAGGTGTTCAACGAATTCGACAGCGACAGCGCGGTCATGATCGTCCTCGAGGGCGACAAACCGCTCGGCGACGACGCCCATCACTTCTACGACCAGCTGATCAAGAAACTCGAAGCCGACACCAAGCATGTCCAGCATGTCCAGGACTTCTGGGGCGATCCGCTGACGGCCGCCGGCTCGCAAAGCTCGGATGGCAAGGCCGCCTACGTCCAGGTCTACCTCTCGGGCAACCAGGGCGAGAGCAGGGCAAACGACTCCGTCCGGGCGGTTCGCAAGCTGGTGGCCGACACGCCGCCGCCGCCGGGGGTCAAGGCCTATGTGACGGGTGCGGCGGCGTTGACCGCGGATCAGTCCGGCGCCGGCGAAAAGGGCGTCAAGACGGTCACGATGATCACCTTCGTGGTGATCATCGTGATGCTGCTAATCGTCTACCGCTCCATTGTCACCGTGTTCAGCGTGTTGGTCATGGTGACCATCGAGCTGATGGCGGCCCGGGGGATCGTCGCCTTCCTTGGCCACAACAACATCATCGGGCTGTCGACGTTCGCGGTTAACCTGCTGGTGCTGTTGGCGATCGCCGCCGGGACCGACTACGCGATCTTCATCTTCGGGCGATATCAAGAGGCGCGAAGTCTGGGCGAAGACCGTGAAACGGCGTACTACACCATGTTCCACGGGACCGCGCACGTCGTTTTGGGGTCGGGTCTGACCATCGCCGGCGCGATGTATTGCCTCAGCTTCTGCCGGCTGCCCTACTTCCAGACGCTGGGTGTGCCCTGCGCGGTGGGCATGCTGGTGGCCGTGCTGGCCGCGCTCACCCTCGGGCCGGCCGTGTTGGTGGTGGGCAGCTTCTTCAAGCTCTTCGACCCCAAGCGCAAGCTGCGGACCCGGGGATGGCGACGGGTGGGCACCGCCGTCGTGCGCTGGCCCGGGCCGGTCCTTGCGGTGTCGGTCGCCATCGCCCTCATCGGTCTCCTCGCCCTGCCCGGCTACAAGACGAGTTACGACAACCGGGTTTACCTGCCCGCGAGCACCCCGGCCAATGTCGGGTACGACGCCGCGGAGCGGCACTTCTCGAACGCCCGGATGAATCCGGAATTGCTGATGGTCGAAACCGATCACGACATGCGTAATCCGGCGGACATGCTGGTGCTCGACAGAATTGCCAAAGGCGTTTTCCATGTTCCCGGAATCGCGCGGGTGCAGGCGATTACCAGGCCGCTGGGGACTCCGATTGAGCACACGTCGATACCGTTCCAGATCAGCATGCAGAACACGACGCAGATCGAGAACATGCAATACCTGAAGGAACGCATGGCCGACATGCTCAAGCAGGCCGCCGCGATGCAGCAATCGATCGACACCATGCAGCGGATGTACAACATCACGGCGCAGATGGCCCACGTCACCGACCACATGGACAAGCTGACGCACGAGATGGTGGACGTGACGAATACCCTGCGTGACAACATCGCCAATTTCGATGACTTCTTCCGGCCGATTCGCGCGTACTTCTACTGGGAGAAGCACTGCTTTGACATCCCCGTGTGCTGGTCGCTGAGATCCATCTTCGACGCGCTCGACGGTTTGGATCAGATCACCGAGAAGTTCACCGCGCTCACCGGCGACATAGACCGCCTTGACGCACTGCTGCCGCAGATGTTGGCGCAGATGCCGCCGATGATCGCGACCATGCAGACGATGAAGACGATGATGCTGACCATGCACAGCTCGATGTCGTCGATGTATGACCAGATCGACGTGATGAGCCAGAACGCCACCGCCATGGGGCAAGCATTCGACCGCTCCAAGAACGACGACTCGTTTTATATACCGCCGGAGGTCTTCGACAACCCCGACTTCAAGCGCGGCCTGAAGATGTTCCTGTCGTCGGACGGACACGCGGCCCGGTTCATCATCTCCCACGAGGGCGATCCGGCTACGCCAGAAGGCATTTCGCACGTCGACCCGATCAGGAATGCGACGAAGGAAGCGATCAAGGGGACTCCGCTGGAGGGTGCCAAGATCTGGCTTGCCGGCACCGCCGCGGTCTACAAGGACATGGCCGAAGGATCCAAATACGACCTGATGATCGCGGGCATAGCCGCGGCCAGCCTGATTCTGATCATCATGCTGATCATCACCCGCAGTCTGGTCGCCGCGATCGTCATCGTGGGCACCGTGCTGCTGTCGTTGGGCGCCTCCTTCGGGCTTTCCGTGCTGCTGTGGCAGGACATCATCGGTTTCAAATTGCACTGGATGGTGCTCGCGATGGCCATCATCTTGATGTTGGCCGTGGGATCCGACTACAACCTGCTGCTGGTTTCCCGATTCAAAGAGGAAATCCATGGCGGGTTGAGGACCGGGATCATCCGGTCGATGGCCGGCACGGGTGCCGTGGTGACGTCCGCGGGTCTGGTGTTCGCGTTCACGATGGCGTCCTTCGTCTTCAGCCCCTTGCGGGTGATGGGACAGGTTGGCACGACGATCGGTCTGGGGCTGATGTTCGACACCTTGGTCGTGCGGTCGTTCATGACGCCGTCCATCGCCGCGTTGATGGGACGCTGGTTCTGGTGGCCGCAACAGGTCCGCAGCCGACCCGCCAGCCAGATGCTGCAGCCCTTCGGGTCTCGCCCCGCGGTTCGAGCCCTGCTGGAGGAGCCCAAGAAACCCGAATCGCCCGAAGCCGATTCGGCCAGCACCGATCGGTTCCCGGTCAGCTCACCGCACTACTGACGCGCGACGACTGGGCCACCGTGTTCGGCTAGATCCGGTAGGTGCCGTGGCCTTCGATCACCAGGCCGTCGTGGAACCTGAGAACCTCGCTGACGTTGCCGTCGTCTTGGTTTCGGTAGGCGATGACGAGGGTGTCGATGCCTTGATACACGTCTTCGACGGTGAACCGAAGCTCGGGAACATGCGCCAGGGCTACGGTCCAGTAGTGGCGCAGGGCTGGCTTGCCGCGCACCACACCGCGGGTCTGCGGTAAGAGCCGGGCGGCAACGGGCGAGGTGAAAACGACGTCGTCGGCAAAGTGCTGCAGAACTGCCTCCACATCGTGGGCGTTCCAGGCCTGGACCCATACTTGGCTGAAAGCAATCGCATCAACGGTCATTCACCGGACTGTAGTCACGAAATTTGCGGGAGCCCAACCAATTTCCGACACGTCTACAGTGGCACCACTTCACGAATTATGCGTGGCGGCAGTACGGGAACAACTCGGCTTGGGCTATGCCGTCCAGTTCCAGACGGACATGTCGCCCTTGGGGTACTGCTCGCACACCTCGGTGGCTTTGGCGACGACGCCTTTGTTGTTGAAGAAGATCTTGGCCCAGTTGCCCCAGTGCGTCGCCATCTGCTCGTAGTAGATGTCCGTCGCGGTGTCCTCGGAGTACTGCCTACGGCCGGCGGAGTCCAAGGAGTAGAACCAGTGGATGCGGTCGATCGCGCCCTGCTGGATGTCGGGCGGCCTGTTGTGGAAGTCGATCATGTACCGCTGGTAGTAGATCGGGCTGGTATCCCGGGCGGCGGCCAAATATTGTTCCGCGTCGCAAGTGGTCGCGATCTGTCTGCGCGGAATCGGAAAGTCGTCCGTGGAATCGGCTCCGGCGGCCTGCGGGAAAAGCACCGCGCCGATACCCAGAGCCAGGAAAACAACGCCTGCACGCAGGCCCATACTCAGCCGAGACATAGTCGTTACCGTAACACTTTCAGGGCCGTCCGGGCCACCCGTTGACACTTTCGTAGCCTGTCTCACTATGGACCGCTATCAGGAACGATGACGTGCGAGGGGTCGGGTCGCAGCTCCGGTGGCGCCTGGCTGTAGTCGCCGAACGGACCGTCGCGGCGCTCGACGGCGGCCCGCACACCCTGGGTCTTGGCGGTCTCGATGAAGTCCAGCGCGTCGGGGGTGTTGCGCATCAGCCCGTCGAGGATGCCGCCGAGCGTCTGGGTGGACGCCAGGCCCATGTTTTCGTAGGCCTGGTTGACGATCAGCTTCTGCGCCCGCAGCTGCGACAACGGGATCTGCGCCAGCTCGGTGGCGATCTCGGCGACACGCGCCTCGAGCCGCTCGAACGGCACCGCCTCATTGATCAGCTCGACCTCGGCGGCCTGCACACCGGACAGCGGCCGGCCCGTCAGCGCGTGCCACTTGACCTTGGCCAGGCTCAGCCGGTACAGCCACATGCCGGTCAGATAGGCGCCCCACATCCGGCTGTACGGCGTGCCGATCACGGCGTCCTCGCTAGCGATCACGAGGTCGGCGCACAGCGCGTAGTCGCTGGCCCCGCCCACACACCAGCCGTGCACCTGAGCGATCACCGGCTTGGACGCCCGCCAGATGGCCATGAACTTCTGGGTCGGCCCCGTCTCGCGGGCGCTGACCACCGCGAAATCCTTGCCCGGGTCCCATTTCCCGTCGGTCATCATGGCTTCACCCCAGTGCTGGAAACCGCCGCCGAAGTCGTAGCCGCCGGAGAACGCGCGCCCCGCGCCACGCAGCACGACGACCCTGATGTCCTGGTCCCGCTCGGCCAGTCCGATGGCCGCCTCGATCTCGTCGGGCATCGGCGGCACGATGGTGTTGAGGTGCTCCGGGCGGTTGAGGGTGATGGTGGCGACCGGGCCGGCCGTCGTGTACAGCAGCGTCTCGAAGTCGGATTTGGCCATGCCCGAAGCGAAGCCGCAGCCCGACGCGGGTGTCAAGCGGCTGCGACCAAACTCAGCATTCGGCGGCCGCCCGGTGGCCGGACCGTCGCTTGAGCACCCACCCGACGAGCACGGCAAGCGCGGCTGCCGCGCCCGCGGCCAGCACGTACTTCTCGTAACGGAAAAATCCGTCGTAGATGGCTTCGATGTGGTCGCCGGCGAGATACCCGGCGAAAACCCAGATCCCGACCCACACGGCAGAACCCAACGCGTTGTAGGTCATGTATCGCCGCCAGCCCATTTGCGCCAGCCCGGCAGCGATCCCGGTGGCCTGGCGCAGCCCGTCGACGAACCGCCCGACGGGTACGACGATGTTGCCGCGCCTGGCAAAGAAGCGCTCGGTTGCGGCCAGCCGCTTCTCGGTAAGGCACACGTAGCGGCCGAAGCGCAGCACCAGCCGGCGGCCGCCGTACCGGCCGATCGCGTAGCCGACGTTGTCGCCACCGATGGCAGCCAGCAGTCCCGCCGCCAGCACCAGGAGCAGATGCAATTGGCCGACGCCGGCGTATACCCCGGCCACGATGAGGACGATCTGGCCGGGCAAGGGGATTCCCACGCCTTCCAGGCCGACCAGGACGATCACGGCCGCGTAGCCGTACCGATCGAGAAGCGGCGCAAGCGAGCCGAGGACTCCCGGCAGCGGCGACGACATGAGAACAAGGGTGCCCAAAGCACGTCGTCGCTAGACGTTACGGCGGTCACAGTCAGCCGCCCGTCTCCGCGGGGTCGATGACTTGCAGGACACCGCCGGTGACACCGGCGACGAACAGCCGCCCCGTGGTCGGGTCCACGCCCAGGGAGTACGGGTTTTGCACGGTCGGAATCCGCTGTAGTTCGCTGGGCGCCGGGCCGGACACGTTGTAACCGACGACCTCGTTGGTGCCCGAGGAGGCCACCCAGAGCCGGTCCCGAACCGGGTCGTACGCGATGCCGTACGGCGCACCGGGCTGTGCGACGTCGGCGACTTCGTGCGGCGTCGGCAGCGGGTCGAACACCCGGATCGTGTCGCCGCGGGTATCCGCGGCGATCATGTGCCCGTGCCGGTCGGCGACCAGATGAGTGGGACCGGCGCCGGCCGGAATCGAGCCGAGGATGCTGAGTTTGTCGGCGTCGTAGACGGTCAGGGTGTTCGTTCGCGCGTCCAGCACACCGACAGCGGTACCGAAAGCGGCGAGACCGGCGGGTTGGACGCGGTCGGTGAACACCTTCACGATGCGGTCGCCGCGCAGGACGCTGACCGTCCCGCCGAGTTCGTTGCCCACGAGCACCGTCCCGTTGGAGGCTGCTGCCGCGTCATGCGGGGAGGTGCCGGTGACGATCGCCGGCAACACTTTTAACTGTGGGGGTTTCCCCGTCAGCTCCACCCGCACAAGCGCGTTGTCGGTTTCCACCGGCACCAGGATCGGGCCGCCCGGCGCGGCCAACTCCAGGTGGCGCGCGGACCCGGGCAGGGGAGTACGGCTCACGATCGCGGCCGAGTCGGCATCGATCAACACGAGTTCGTCCGGGTCATGGGTGGCCACCGCAACCGTGCGGGTGACCTGGTCGACCGCGACGCCTTCCGGGCGTGCGCCAACCGGCACCATCCGCCCGGATGCCGTGGTGCTAGGCGCGTTCTGGGGTTCGGCCGCCGGTGGTAGCTGCGCGGTGGATGGCCGGGTTCCCTCGGTGGGCACCCCGGACGGCAGGATTCCCGTCGTCGTCGTGGCGGCACCGACCGGCGCGCCGGCGTGGTGACCACACGCGGCCAATGCCAGGACAACCAGAGCTGCAGCCATAGCTCGGTTCATCCGAGTGCAGTATCCGCCGATCGGGCGCCCAGCATCCGGTGCAGGAACGAGTACGTGAGCGCGGATTTGAACGCGAGCTGTTCGTTGTCGGCCGCCCCGCCGTGTCCGCCCTCGATGTTCTCGTAGTACCAGACCGCATGGCCCGCGGCCTCGAGCGCGGCCGTCATCTTGCGGGCATGGCCGGGATGCACCCGGTCATCGCGGGTGGAGGTGGTCAGCAGCACCGGGGGGTACCTGCGCCCCGCCGAAACATTTTGGTAGGGCGAGTACTTCGAGATGAACGCCCAATCGTCGGGGTTGTCCGGGTCGCCGTATTCGGCCACCCATGACGCGCCGGCCAGCAGCAGGTGGTAGCGCTTCATGTCCAGCAGCGGCACGCTGCAGACCAGCGCGCCGAATCTGTCCGGATATTTGGTCAGCATGATGCCCATCAGCAGGCCGCCGTTGCTACCACCCTGCGCGCCGAGTTGCTCGACGGTGGTAATGCCACGCTCCACCAAATCGGTTGCCACCGCGACGAAGTCCTCGGCCACCTTGTGCCGGCCCGCACGCATCGCCTGGGTGTGCCAGCCCGGCCCGTACTCGCCACCACCGCGGATGTTGGCCAGCACGTAGGTGCCGCCGCGGGCCAGCCACAACCGGCCCAACACCCCGCTGTAGCCCGGGGTGTTGGACGACTCGAAGCCGCCGTAGCCGTACAGCATTGTGGGACCGGGACCATCGCCCCCGTCTTTCGGGTCCGGTCGTACGACGAAGTAGGGAACTCGGGTCCCGTCTGCTGATGCCACGAAATGCTGTGCCACCGTGATGTTTTCGGCGTCGAAGAAGCTGGGCGCTGACTTGATCTGTTCCGGCGGCCCGTCCCCGGTGCCACGCAACAACCGCGACGGAGTGACGAATCCGCTGGAGTCGAGGAAGAATTCGTCGCCGGTATCATCGGCGGCGGCAATCACGGTGTTGGTCGAGGCGGGGATGCCGGCCACCGGTTCGCGTTGCCAGCTGCCCGGTGTGACGATTTCGACGCGGCTGGCCACATCGGCCAATGTGACCAGCAGCAGCCGGTCTCGGGTCCACGCGTAGTGGTACAGACAGGTGTGTTCGTCGGGCTCGAATACGACGTGCAGTTCCCTTGCCCCGCTGAGAAATTCGTCATAGTTGGCAGCCAGCAGCGACCCGGCACGGTAGGTGGTGGCAGCGTCGTTGGTCAAGGTCCAGTCGGTGCGCAGGTCGATCAGCAGCCACTCACGGTGCACCGAGACGCTGCTGGCGTCGGTGGGCACGTCGATCGGGATCAGTTCTGAACCCCGCAGCTCGTATCTATTCCTGTTCCAGAAGTCGACCGCACGAACCACGAAGGTGCGCTCGTAGCCCGGCGTTCGATCCCGGTAGGTTCCCGCGCTGACGTCGGTGTCCTCGCCCTCGAAGACCGTCTCCGCGTCGGCCAACGGTGTGCCGCGGCGCCACCGCTTGGAGATTCGCGGATATCCGGAATCGGTCATCGAGCCGGGCCCGAAGTCGGTGCCGACCAGGACGGTGTCCGGATCCTCCCAGCCGATCTGCGACTTGGCTTCCGGCAACTGGAACCCGTCGGAAACGAATTCGCGTGTCAGCATGTCGAATTCACGCACGATCACGGCATCCGAGCCGCCAGGGGAGAGACTGATCAGGGCGCGGGTGAGTTCGGGTTCGATGACCTCGGCGCCTGCCCACACCCATTTCCGGTTGTCAGCGCGGCCCAATTCGTCGACATCGATCAGTACGTCCCACTCGGGTGTGTCGGTGCGATAACTGTCCAGCGTCGTTCGGCGCCACAGCCCGCGCGGATTGGTGGCGTCGCGCCAGAAGTCGTACAGGTACTCCCCGCGTCGGCGCACGTAAGGAATCCGGGCATCGGTATCAAGCACCTCGAGGGCTTCGGCACGCATCCGCTCGAACTCCGCGTCGCAGAACTCGGCCTTGGTCGGTTGGTTGCGCGCGCGCACCCAATCAAGCGCGGCGTCACCGGTCACGTCCTCAAGCCACAGGTAGGGGTCCGTGCTGTCCGGGGCGGGCGCTGATGTCATTGGGGGCCGTTCGGTCGTTGGATGCCTTCGATCATGGAGGCCTTTTGGCTCGTGGAATCCTTTCGCTCGTGGAGTCCTCTCGCTCGTGGAGTCCATTGTGGCCTCGGCGGTAGTGTGAGTTGTATTACAGGACGTTGAAAAAGGAGCCAAGCCGATGACCGTCTTTGCACGTCCGGGTTCCGCCGGTGCGCTGATGTCGTACGAATCCCGGTACGGAAATTTCATCGGGGGTGAGTGGGTTGCGCCCGCCCAAGGCCGGTACTTCGAAAACCTGACGCCGGTAACCGGGCAGCCATTCTGCGAAATACCGCGTTCCGACGCGGCCGACGTCGACAAGGCGCTGGACGCAGCGCACGCGGCCGCCCCGGCGTGGGGCAAGGCCGCTCCGGCCGAGCGGGCCGCGATCCTGAACAAAATCGCCGACCGCATCGAAGAGAACAAAGCCGCGTTGGCCGTGGCCGAAGTCTGGGACAACGGCAAACCGATCCGAGAGGCGCTGGCCGCCGACATCCCGCTGGCCGCCGATCACTTCCGGTACTTCGCTGCGGCGCTCCGCGCCCAGGAGGGTTCGCTGTCGCAGGTCGACGACGACACCGTGGCCTACCACTTCCACGAACCGCTGGGTGTGGTGGGCCAGATCATTCCGTGGAATTTCCCGATCCTGATGTGCGCCTGGAAGGTGGCGCCCGCGCTGGCGGCGGGTAACGCGGTGGTACTCAAACCCGCCGAGCAGACTCCCGCGTCGGCGCTGTACCTGATGTCGCTGATCGGTGACCTGTTGCCGCCCGGCGTCCTCAACGTTGTCAACGGTTTTGGAGCCGAAGCCGGCAAGCCGCTGGCATCCAGCGACCGGATCGCCAAGATCGCATTCACCGGCGAGACCACCACCGGGCGGTTGATCATGCAATACGCCAGCCAGAACCTGATCCCGGTCACCCTCGAGCTCGGCGGCAAGAGCCCCAACGTCTTCTTTTCCGACGTGATGGCCGCCAACGACGACTTCCAGGACAAGGCGCTGGAGGGGTTCACGATGTTCGCCCTCAACCAGGGCGAGGTGTGTACCTGCCCGTCGCGCAGCCTGATTCAGTCCGACATCCACGACGAGTTCCTGGAGCTGGCGGCGATCCGGACCAAGGCGGTCCGGCAGGGCGACCCGTTGAACATCGAGACGATGCTGGGTTCGCAGGCCTCCAACGACCAGCTGGAAAAGATCCTGTCCTACATCGAAATCGGCAAGGAGGAGGGCGCCAAACTGATCACCGGCGGCGAACGCGCCGAATTGGGCGGTGACCTGTCCGGCGGCTACTACATGCAGCCGACGATCTTTACCGGCAACAACAAGATGCGGATCTTCCAAGAGGAGATCTTCGGGCCTGTGGTGGCGGTGACACCGTTTGCCGACTACGACGACGCGATGGGCATCGCCAACGACACGCTGTACGGGCTGGGCGCGGGGGTGTGGAGTCGCGACGGCAATACCGCCTACCGAGCCGGACGCGACATCCAGGCCGGCCGGGTGTGGGTGAACTGCTATCACGCCTATCCCGCCCACGCGGCGTTCGGCGGTTACAAGCAGTCCGGCATCGGCCGCGAGAACCACAAGGTGGCGCTTGAGCACTATCAGCAGACCAAGAACTTGCTGGTCTCCTACTCCGAGAAGGCGCTCGGGTTCTTCTGATGAGCGACCCCCCGGCGGGGCCGGCGGGCGCGGTGATCACCGGCGCCGCCGCCGACTTGCTGGCCCGCCTGCAGGACCGGCACGGGCCGGTGATGTTCCACCAGTCCGGCGGCTGCTGCGACGGGTCCTCACCCATGTGCTACCCGCGCGAGGACTTCCTGGTCGGCGACCGCGACGTCCTGCTCGGAATCCTCGACGTCGGTGCCGAGGGGGTGCCGGTGTGGATCTCCGGTCCCCAGTACCAGGTCTGGAAGCACACCCAGCTGCTGATCGACGTGGTCCCCGGACGCGGGGGCGGCTTCAGCCTGGAAGCGCCGGAAGGCGTCCGGTTCCTCAGTCGCGGCCGGGTTTTCACCGACGACGAGAAAGCGCTGCTCGAGGCGGTGCCGGTGATCACCGGAGCCGCGTACGAGCGGGGCGAACGGCCGTCGAATCGTGGCGGGGTGGTGGCGGTCGACGACACAGCTTCGGCGCCCGGGACGTGCCCGGCTCCACGCTGACACCGCAGTAAGGTCGGAAGGCGTGATTCCCCTTCCCCGTCCATGGCTGTTGGCCAGCGCCCTGCTCATCGGGAGCGCGGTCGGGCAGCTGGCGGGGGTGGCGTCCAGCGTGCTGGTTCACAGCCGGATCACGCCCGAAGTCATCATCACCCTGGTGGTCGGGATTCCCAGTGCGCTGGGGCTATTCGTAATCCTGTTTTCCGGGCGGCGATGGGTGACCATGGTCGGCGCGTTCATCCTGGCGTTGGCGCCCGGCTGGTTCGGGGTGCTGGTCGCGCTCCGGGTGGTGTCGGGTGCCTGACGGCGATCCACACGACCCCGCGTCCAATCCCGGTACCGCGCCGTTCGTACCCGATTTCAGTGACTCCGACGACACGGGCGAGCACTCGGTGCCGTTCGTGCCGACCTGGGATGACGACTCAGCACCCTTGGCGCCGTTGGCGCCGGCCGACGCGGGCACGAAGCCGGCCGATGAAGAGGCCGGCACGCCCGCGCCCAGGGTTGCCCAGGAATCGGCGACGGAGATCACCGCCGCGCCCGTCGCCGTTCCCGGCCGATACCAGTACGTGAAGTGGTGGAAGCTGCTGTCGGTGCTCCTCGGCGTGTGGTTCGCCGCGGCCGAGGTGGGCCTGAGTCTGTTCTATTGGTGGTATCACGCGATCGACAAGACGCCGCCGATGTTCGTGGTGCTGGTCTATGTCGTCGTGTGCAGCGTGGCCGGCGTGCTGCTGGCGATGGTCCAGGGCCGGCCATTGATCTCGGCGCTGGCGCTGGGCGTGATGTCCGGTCCGTTCGCCTCGGTGGCGGCCGCGGCACCGCTCTACGGCTATTACCACTGCGAGCGGGTGGGCCATTGCCTGGGCGGCGTGATTCCCTATTGAGCCCCGGCGTGGGAGGCCAAGCGGGTAGCGGCGGTGACCCGCGGTGTTGTTCGGTGAGAGGTTACCGCCCACTAGTGTGGGCTCGTGACTTCTCACTATGACGTCGTTGTCCTCGGGGCCGGTCCCGGCGGGTATGTCGCCGCTATCCGCGCCGCCCAGCTCGGTCTGAACACGGCGGTCGTCGAACCCAAATACTGGGGCGGCGTCTGCCTCAACGTGGGCTGCATCCCGTCGAAGGCGCTGCTGCGCAACGCCGAACTCGCGCACATTTTTACCAAGGAGGCCAAGACATTTGGCATCAGCGGCGAGGCGACCTTCGACTACGGTGTCGCATTCGACCGCAGTCGGAAGGTGGCCGAGGGGCGCGTCGCGGGCGTGCACTTCC
The DNA here is from genome assembly GCF_019247635.1 of Mycobacterium sp. Lineage (GTDB taxonomy): Bacteria > Actinomycetota > Actinomycetes > Mycobacteriales > Mycobacteriaceae > Mycobacterium. The sequence goes on along the minus strand of NZ_JAFBAR010000115.1, from coordinate 48,120 downwards.
TGATGAAGAAGAACAAGATCACCGAGATCCACGGCTACGGCAAGTTCACCGACGCCAACACCCTCGCGGTTGAGCTCAATGACGGTGGTACCCAGGAGGTCTCGTTCGACAACGCCATCATCGCCACCGGCAGCAGCACGCGGCTGGTGCCAGGTACCTCGCTGTCCACCAACGTGGTCACCTACGAGGAACAGATCCTGTCGCGCGAGCTGCCGAAATCGATCGTCATCGCCGGGGCTGGCGCCATCGGCATGGAGTTCGGCTACGTGCTGAAGAACTACGGCGTGGACGTCACCATCGTGGAATTCCTGCCGAGGGCGTTGCCCAACGAGGACGCCGAGGTTTCCAAGGAAATCGAGAAGCAGTTCAAGAAGCTGGGCATCAAGGTCCTGACCGGCACCAAGGTCGAGTCGATCTCCGACGCAGGCTCCGATGGCACCGATGGCTCGCAGGTCACCGTCGTCGTCAGCAAGGACGGCAAGTCCGAGGAACTCAAGGCCGATAAGGTGTTGCAGGCCATCGGATTCGCGCCCAACGTCGAGGGCTACGGCCTGGACAAGGCCGGCGTCGCCCTCACCGACCGCAAGGCCATCGGCATCGGCGATTACATGCAGACCAGCGTCAGCCACATCTACGCCATCGGCGACGTCACCGGCAAGCTCCAGCTGGCCCACGTGGCCGAGGCCCAGGGGGTGGTGGCGGCCGAAACCATCGCCGGCGCAGAAACTTTGGCGCTCGGTGACTACCGCATGATGCCGCGCGCGACGTTCTGCCAGCCGAACGTCGCCAGCTTCGGGCTTACCGAGGAGCAGGCCCGCGAGGAAGGTCACGACGTGGTGGTGGCCAAGTTTCCGTTCACCGCGAACGCCAAGGCGCACGGAGTGGGCGACCCCAGTGGCTTCGTCAAGCTGGTCGCCGACGCCAAGTACGGCGAGCTGCTGGGCGGCCACCTGATTGGCCACGACGTGTCCGAGCTACTGCCGGAACTGACGCTGGCGCAGAAGTGGGACCTGACGGCCAGCGAGCTGGCGCGCAACGTGCACACGCACCCGACGATGTCCGAGGCGTTGCAGGAGTGCTTCCACGGCCTGACCGGCCACATGATCAACTTCTGATGGGGAGCACGCAGGCCGGCCAGACTCTGGTCGGCGCCGTCGGCGGGCTGGCCGCGGGCTACGTCGTATGGTTGGCGGCGTTTTCGATCGTCGACGACAACGCGACGGCGGGGCAGTGGGATCCCACCCTGCTGATTCTGTCGGGTGCGCTGGCGGTCTGCGCCGTGCTGTGGGGCTTGTGGCAGCGGCGCCGTCGTCGCAATCAGTGGACGGCGTTCGCCTTCGGCGTGCCGATCCTTCCCGTGGCGCTGTCGCTGGCCGTGCTGGCAGACATCACGTTCTGACCTTGTGCCGGCTTAGTCGGCCGGCTTGTCCAACTGGATCTGGAGCGCCTTGATGGTCGCGGCCAGACCGTCGTAATGGGTTGCCAGGAAACAGAATTCGATCAACCTCGGCGGGTTGAGGTGAGCCGCCAGCCGTTGCCAGGTAGCGGCGGTGATCGAGCGGTCCAGGATCAGCTCGTCGGTCGCCTGCAACAGCGCCTGCTGCCGGGCGCTCAGCGCGTGGCCTTCCGGCACGGCGGGCCAGGCGAAGATCGCGGCCTGCAGCGCGGCGTCCAGCCCGGCCTGGCGTCCGATCCGGCGATGGTGCTGGAGTTCGTACTCGCACGATCGCAGCTGCCCGACCCGCAGGATCACCAACTCGGTGTCGGCTCGGCACAGCCGCCCCCGCAACAGCCGTGCACCATAGATCAGCCAGGCCCAGTACAGCCCCTGGCGACGGCCCAGCGTGGTGAATAGGTGCATCTCCGGCACCCGCATCGTGCGCGCACCCAACTTGGCGAACACCCAGTTGATCGGGCCCAGTTGGCGCAACCCGCCCGACGGGATGCGCGCGACATGGTCCCCGGTCACGGTTGCTTCACGAGATAGGGAGACACCGTGCTGCGGTGTTCGTCTATGTCCAGCGCGCGGCCCAACGCGGGGAAGGCGCGCTGCGGGCAGTTGTCGCGTTCGCAGACCCGGCAGCCCGCGCCGATCGGTGTCGCTGCGATGTTGGGATCCCCCGACAAGTCGAGTCCTTCCGAGTAGACGAGCCGATGCGCGTGGCGAAGCTCGCAACCCAGCCCGATCGCGAAGGTCTTGCCGGGCTGACCGTAGCGGGCCGCGCGCAGCTCGACGGTGCGGGCCACCCACATGTAGTTGCGGCCGTCGGGCATCTGGGCGATCTGGACGAGGATCTTGCCGGGGTTGGCGAACGTCTCGTAGACGTTCCACAGCGGGCAGGTGCCGCCGCTGGACGAGAAGTGAAAACCCGTGGCGGACTGGCGCTTTGACATGTTGCCGGCCCGGTCGACCCGGACGAACGAGAACGGCACGCCCCGTATGGAGGGCCGTTGCAGCGTCGACAGCCGGTGCGCGATGGTCTCGTAGCTGACCGAGTAGAACGCCGACAGCCGCTCGACGTCGTAGCGGAAGTTCTCCGCGACGTCGTGGAACTGGCGGTAGGGCAGCACGGCCGCGGCCGCGAAATAGTTGGCCAACCCGAGCCGGGCCAGGGTGCGTGACTCGTCGGACGTGAACTTGCCCTCTTCGACCATGCTGTCGATCAGGTCGCCGAACTCGAGATAAGCCAGTTCGGCCGCCATTCTGAACACCTGCTGACCCGACGAGAGGTGGTTGCCGATTTCCAGCGTCTTGGTCTTCGGGTCGTAGCGGTGCAGCACGGTATCGCCGAGGTCGACGCGCTTGTTGATGTGCACCCCGTGCACCTCGGTGAGCCGCCGGGTCAACTCGCGGGCTAGGTCCGCGTGGTGCATCCGCATCTGGATCGTCAGGTCCTCGGCGGCGGCATCCAGCTCATGTAGGTAGTTCTGGCGTTCGTAGAAGTAGTCGCGCACCTCTTCGTGGGGCATGGTGATCGAACCGCTGCCGCTGCTGCCGTCGAAGAAGCGCTCCTCGGTGGCGGCGGCCAGCTGTGCGGTGGTGATCCGGTAGCGCCGATGCAGATTGACCACCGCGCGGGCCAGGCTGGGGTGGGCGTTGACCATCTCGGCGACTTCGGTCGGGTCGACGTCGATACCGAGATCGCGGTCCATCGTCACCTCGCGCAGCTCGGCGACCAACCGGGTGTCGTCCTGGGAGGCGAAGAAGGTCGCATCCACGCCGAACACCTCGGTGATCCGCAGCAGCACGGCCACCGTCAGCGGACGGACGTCGTGCTCGATCTGATTGAGGTAGCTCGGCGAGATCCCCAGCATCTGGGCCAGTGCGGCTTGACTGAACCCGCGCTCGCTGCGCAGCTGACGCACGCGCGAGCCGACGAACGTTTTGGACACCCGACCGAGCGTACCCGGACTTGCGAAGCCGCGATTCGCAGAGTTGGCAGCACGACGCGATTGTTATTTTGCCGGTCTGGTTGGCATGATTCGCTGCGGGTACCTCGAGGAACATCCGGGTGTCCATAGGGAGGAAATGGGAGCGAAGCCGTGAGCCTGGACAAGCCATGACTCTTGACAAGACATTGATGCCCGTGCCCGACGGCCACCCCGACGTGTTCGACTGTGAATGGCCGTTGCGCATGGGGGACATCGACAACACCGGCCGGCTGCGGCTGGACGCGGCGTGCCGGCACATCCAGGACATCGGCCAGGACCAGCTGCGCGAGATGGGCTTCGAGGAGACCCATCCGCTCTGGATCGTCCGGCGCACCATGGTCGACCTGATCCGCCCTATCGAGTTCCGTGACATGCTCCGGCTGCGGCGCTGGTGCTCGGGCACCTCGAACCGCTGGTGTGAGATGCGCGTGCGCGTTGACGGGCGCCACGGCGGCTTGATCGAATCCGAGGCGTTCTGGATCCACGTCAACCGGGAAACCCAGATGCCGGCCCGCATCGCCGACGACTTCCTCGAGGGGCTGTACCGGACCACCTTCGTGGACCGGCTGCGCTGGAAGGGCTATCTGAAGGCCGGCAGCCGCGAGGACGCGTCGGAGATCCACGAGTTCCCGGTGCGGCTCACCGACATCGATCTGTTCGACCACGTGAACAACTCGGTGTATTGGAGTGTGGTCGAGGACTATTTGGCCGGCCACGCCGAGCTGCTGGCGGCTCCGCTGCGGGTGACTATCGAGCACGAGGCGCCCGTCGCACTCGGCGACAAGCTGGAGATCATCTCGCACGTCCACCCCGCCGGTTCCACCGAGAAATTCGGCGCCGGCCTGGCCGACCGCGTTGTTACAACGCTCACATATGCCGTCGGCGACGAGACGAAAGCCGTCGCCGCGATCTTCCCCCGGTAGCCGAATCGGCCCGATTCCACTCGCCCCGGCAAATGCATGTCTGACCTGCGGCTTTGCGGTTACCGATGGGTAGCTTCTGAAACGTTTAAGTTTGCGCCTAGCTTTGCAAAATTAGCAAACCACCACCGGGGCGTTGACCCAAATTTGCAATTTAAATGGGTGGACGAGCATTGGCGGCTGTGCCATCGTCGTGTTAGCACACCAGTGAAGCTGAGCCCCGAATGCCGCCTGACGGCGGTTCGCTTCGGAGGTCTCACTGCGATTTCAGCGATGAAAGACCGTTAGGAGCAACCGCATGTCTGTCGTTGGGACCCCCAAGAGCGCTGAGCAGATTCAGCACGACTGGGACACGAACCCGCGGTGGCAGGACGTCACCCGCAGCTACAGCGCCGCCGACGTCGTCGCCCTGCAGGGCAGTGTCGTCGAGGAGCACACTCTGGCCCGGCGGGGCGCCGAGGTGCTGTGGGAGGAGCTGAACGACCTCGAGTGGGTCAATGCGCTCGGTGCCCTGACCGGCAACATGGCCGTCCAGCAGGTGCGCGCCGGCCTGAAGGCCATCTATCTGTCGGGTTGGCAGGTCGCCGGCGACGCGAACCTGTCCGGCCACACGTATCCGGACCAGAGCCTGTACCCGGCCAACTCGGTGCCGCAGGTGGTTCGCCGGATTAACAACGCGCTGCAGCGTGCCGACCAGATCGCCAAGGTCGAGGGCGACAAGTCCGTGGAGAACTGGCTGGCGCCGATCGTCGCGGACGGCGAAGCCGGGTTCGGTGGCGCGCTGAACGTGTTCGAGCTGCAGAAGGCCCTGATCGCCGCGGGTGTCGCGGGTTCGCACTGGGAAGACCAGCTGGCCTCGGAGAAGAAGTGTGGCCACCTGGGCGGCAAGGTCCTGATTCCGACCCAGCAGCATATCCGCACGCTCACCTCGGCCCGGTTGGCTGCCGACGTGTGCGACGTGCCGACCGTCGTCATCGCCCGTACCGACGCCGAGGCCGCCACGCTGATCACCTCGGACGTCGACGAGCGCGATCAGCCGTTCATCACCGGCGAGCGCACCCGGGAAGGGTTCTACCGCACCAAGAACGGCATCGAGCCCTGCATCGCGCGGGCGAAGGCCTACGCGCCGTACTCCGACCTGATCTGGATGGAGACCGGCACCCCGGACCTGGACGTCGCGCGCAAGTTCTCCGAAGCGGTCAAGGACTCCTACCCCGACCAGATGTTGGCCTACAACTGCTCGCCGTCGTTCAACTGGCGCAAGCACCTCGACGACGCGACCATCGCGAAGTTCCAAAAGGAGCTTGCCGCAATGGGATTCAAGTTCCAATTCATCACGCTGGCCGGATTCCACGCGCTCAACTACTCGATGTTCGACCTGGCCTACGGCTATGCCCGCAACCAGATGAGTGCCTACGTGGAGCTGCAGGAGCAGGAGTTCGCCGCCGAGGAGCGTGGCTACACCGCGACGAAGCACCAGCGCGAGGTGGGTGCCGGCTACTTCGACCGCATCGCCACCACGGTCGACCCGAACTCGTCGACCACGGCGCTGACCGGTTCCACCGAAGAGGGCCAGTTCCACTGAGTTAGTCTGCCGAGCAGACGCAAAAGCACCCGACACGCCGACGATTCGTGTGCGTTTGCGTCTGCTCGCGCATTTGTGGAGGGCCGCGCATTTGTGGAGGGCTCGCGCATTGAGGAGGAACTGTGGCTGACGCTGTGATTCAGCGGGTGGGGGTAGTCGGGGCCGGTCAGATGGGGTCGGGCATCGCCGAGGTCTCGGCCCGCGCCGGTGTCGAGGTGACGGTGTTCGAGACCACCGAGGCGTTGATCACCGCGGGGCGTAACCGCATCGTGAAGTCCCTGGAGCGCGGCGTCAGCGCCGGCAAGGTGACAGAACGCGAGCGCGACCGCGCGTTGAGCAAGCTGACCTTCACCACCGACCTGAAGGACCTCGCGGACCGGCAATTGGTGATCGAGGCCATCGTCGAGGACGAGGCCGTCAAGGCCGCCATCTTCGCCGAACTCGACCGGGTGATCAATGATCCCGATGCGGTGCTGGCGTCCAACACGTCGAGCATCCCCATCATGAAGATCGCCGCCGCCACCAGGAACCCCCAGCGCGTGCTGGGCCTGCACTTCTTCAACCCCGTCCCGGTGCTGCCGCTGGTCGAGCTCGTCAGCACCCTGGTCACCGACGAGGCCGCGGCCGCCCGCACGGAAGAGTTCGCCGGCTCGGTACTGGGCAAACAGGTGGTGCGCTGCTCCGACCGGTCCGGCTTCGTGGTCAACGCGTTGCTGGTGCCCTACCTGCTGGCGGCGATCCGGATGGTCGAGGCGGGATTCGCCACCGTCGACGACGTGGACAAGGCCGTCGTTGCCGGGTTATCGCATCCGATGGGCCCGCTGCGGCTTTCGGATCTTGTGGGCCTGGACACCCTCAAACTGATCGCCGACAAGTTGTTCGAGGAATTCAAGGAACCGCACTACGCTCCCCCACCATTACTACTGCGGATGGTCGAGGCGGGCCTGCTGGGCAAGAAAACGGGTCGGGGTTTCTACAGCTACTGAATCCGAGAAGCGCGCTGTGCACGCGGTCGCGGCGGGTGGGTAGACCATACGATCCCCCTGGTCAACCGGGCGCGTTTTACTTCTCCAGGGTGAACTGGTCGACGTCGGTGTAGCCCGCGCGGAACAGTTTCGCGCAGCCCGTCAGGTACTTCATGTAGCGGTCGTAGACCTTCTCCGACTGGATCGCGATGGCCTGCTCCCTGTTGGCCTCCAGGGCGGCCGCCCACGTGTCCAGCGTTCTCGCGTAGTGCAGCTGCAAAGACTGGATCCGCTTCAACTTGAAGCCCGCGTCGGCCGAGTGCTCTTCAACGGTCTGGACGGTGGGCAACCAGCCGCCGGGGAAGATTTCGGCCAGGATGAACTGGCTGAAGTGCACGACTTCGCGGGTTAGCGGGAGTCCCTTTGCCCTGGCCTCTTTGAAGGTCGGGCGGACGATGGTGTGCAGCAACATGACGCCGTCGCTGGGCAGCGCTTCATAGGCCATCTTGAAGAACCGCGGATAGCGCGGCCGGCCGAAGTGCTCGAATGCGCCGATCGATACGATGCGGTCCACCGGCTCGTGGAACTTCTCCCAGCCCTCCAGCAGCACCCGCCGGGAGCGGGGGGTGTCCATCTTGTCGAACATCTTCTGGACGTGCTCGGCCTGGTTCTCGGACAACGTCAGACCCACGACATTGACGTCATATTTCTCGATCGCGCGCCGCATCGTGGCGCCCCAGCCACAGCCGATGTCCAGCAGTGTCATCCCCGGCTCAAGGCCCAGCTTGGACAGCGCCAGGTCGACCTTGGCGATCTGCGCCTCCTCCAAAGTCATCGCGTCCCGCTCGAAGTACGCGCAGCTGTACGTCTGCGTGCGGTCGAGGAACAACCGGAAGAAGTCGTCGGATAGGTCGTAATGGGCCTGCACATTGCCAAAATGCGGCGTGAGCTGCGCGGACATACCGAATTGTGCCTTTCTGTGTCCCGAGGCGCGCCCCGTGCTGACCTCAGTGCACCCTGGACTACCCCCGATGCATCCCCTGCATGCTAGTCGGTGTCAGCGGGGGAAGTTACCCGTTGGGTCGGCGTAAGCGTCACAACCGGCTCGGAGGTGTCCGCACAAATGCCAGGTTGGCGACCGTTAGCCGGGCCCCCGGGGCGGCACGATGGGCGAGGGATGGGGCTCCTCGCGAAACTTCTGCAGCGAGCCGCCGACCTCGACGATCCCGCATAATGCGTTCCAACTCAGCATGGTCAGGTAGTCGATCAGCTCGTCTTTGGTCATTCGCGGGTCCGACATCCACGAGTGTGTGGCCAATTGCACGCCGCCGACGATCAAGTACGCCCACGGCTCGGCGCCGCCCGTGTCCATGCCGGCCTCCCGCATGCGGCGCCGCATCATCACCGCGAGCATCCGGGCGATGATGCGCTCGGAGTCGGCGATCACCTTACTTTTGCTGGCCGAGCTGTTGGCCATGACGAACCGATATGGTTCCGGTTCGGCGGCCACCGTCTCGACGTAGACGCCGATGATCTTGCGGGCCAGGTCGAAGCCGTCCAGGTTGGACGACAGCGCCGCGGCCATGTTGGGAATCAGCGTGGTCTGGGTGAAGCGCATCATCACGGCCGTGGTCAGATCGTTCTTGTCGACGAAGTAGCGGTATAGCACCGTCTTGGAGACTCCGATCTCCGCCGCGATCTCGTCCATGCTCAGAAAGCGACCGTGGTGGCGAATCGCGTCGAGAGTGCCGTCGACGAGCTCATTGCGCCGCTCCACCTTGTGCTGGTGCCAGCGTCGCTTGCGGCCATCCGTTCTCGCTGCCACGGCCAGGGTGTGCTCCGCCCGTTTTGTCGTTCGAGTAAGCCGATTTTCCGATGATTGGACGCATTGATACTACGGCGTGTCCGTGCCCAGGTGGCGGATCAGCGCCCGCCGCAGCGGTGGGTCCGCCGGTGGGGGATAGCCGGTTCCGCCGATGGGGGTGCGTTGATGGCGGATGATGATGTAGTGGCACACAGAGCCGATACACCGGGGGCCCCGACACAGGCGCGCGCATCACTAGCTGAGTCGTTCGCCGGTGCCGACCCGCAGGCGGACGCCGAGCGGCTGACCGGGCTGCGCCGGATGAAAGCGGTGGCACTGAGTTTCCTGCTGGGGGCCTCCGCGCTGTTCCTCGGGTGCCGATGGGTACAGGCGCACGGCGTCGCATCAATCTGGGTGGGTTACGTCGGCGCCGCCGCGGAAGCCGGGATGGTGGGGGCGTTGGCGGACTGGTTTGCCGTCACCGCGTTGTTCAAGCACCCGCTGGGCATACCGATCCCGCACACCGCGATCATCAAGCGGAAGAAGGACCAGCTGGGCGAGGGCCTGGGTACCTTTGTGCGGGAAAACTTCCTGTCGCAGCAGGTCGTGGCGACCAAGCTGCGCGACGCGCAGGTACCCAGCCGGCTGGGTAAGTGGCTGTCCGAGCCATCGCACGCCGCGCGGGTGGCCAGCGAGACCGCGACGGTGCTGCGGGTGCTGGTGGAAATGCTGCGCGACGAAGACGTCCAGCAGGTGATCGATCGAATGATCGTGCGCCGCATCGCCGAACCCCAATGGGGCCCGCCGGTGGGCCGGATGTTGGGCACGCTGCTCGCCGAAAACCGGCAGGAAGCCCTGATCCAGTTGCTGGCCGACCGCGCGTTCCAATGGTCGCTCAATGCCGGGGAGATCATCCAGCGGGTGGTCGAGCGGGACTCGCCGAGCTGGTCGCCGCGTTTCATCGATCATCTCGTCGGCGACCGTATCCATCGGGAGCTGATGGACTTCACCGACAAGGTGCGCCGCAACCCCGATCACGAACTGCGCCGCTCGGCGACCCGGTTCCTGTTCGAGTTCGCCGACGACCTGCAGCACGATCCGGTCACGATCGCTCGCGCCGACGCGGTGAAGGAGCAATTGATGGCGCGCGACGAGATAGCCAACGCCGCCGCGACGGCGTGGAAGACCCTGAAAAGGCTGGTGCTCGAGGGTGTGGACGACCCGTCCAGCACGCTGCGCAGCCGGATCGCAGACACGGTGGTTCGCGTCGGTGAATCCCTGCGCGACGACGCCGACCTGCGCGACAAGGTTGACAACTGGATGGTGCGCGCGGCGCAGCATCTGGTTTCGCAGTACGGGGTGGAGATCACCGCGATCATCACCGAGACGATCGAGCGGTGGGACGCCGAAGAGGCCAGCCGGCGCATAGAGCTGCACGTCGGCCGCGACCTGCAATTCATTAGGATCAATGGCACTGTGGTGGGCGCACTCGCGGGCCTGGTGATCTACGCCGTCGCGCAACTGCTGTTCTGAGCGGGTGCTAACAGGTGCTTGCAAAAGCAAGCACCTGTCCGTAAGCTGGGGCAAACAGCAGTATTCCAAGCATCCGGCCCGAGGAGCATGCAATGGCACCCGAGGAGAAGCTCTCCGAAAAGGTGTCCAGCGCGGCCTCCGACATCGGCGCTTTCATCAGGGCCCAGCGGGAGACGGCGCAGGTGTCGGTGCGACAGCTCGCCGAGCGCTCGGGTGTCAGCAATCCCTACCTGAGCCAGGTGGAGCGCGGATTGCGCAAACCATCCGCCGACGTCCTGGCCCAGATCGCCAAGGCGCTGCGAGTTTCCGCCGAAGTGCTCTACGTGCGGGCCGGAATTCTGGAGACCAGTGAGACCAGCGAAGTGCGCGACGCCCTCATCACCGACACGGCGATAACCGAGCGTCAGAAACAGGTTCTGCTGGATGTGTACGCATCATTCGTCCAGCAGAACGAATCCCAGAAAAACGAGACCCAGCAAAACGAATCCCAGCAAACCGAATTCACCAGAGAAGAGTGTCCGACTCAATCCGATGTCCACGGTTGAGCAGGTCGTGACACCGGGTAACAGGAGAAGAAGGGAGCCCCTCTAGCGGGTCGGTTGGCACTCATTCAGTCGATCCGAGGCATGACTTCCAGGTAAGGAGATATGCAGTGACCACACGTTCGATGACCGATCCCTACCGGATGCGGCCCGTGGGTTCTAGCTGCGCCTGACGCCTGTTCGAGCGCGATGCCGCGCCCGATCTCAAAGAACGCCGGTGAGCGTAAGCCAATGCCGGTGACAAATCCAACAAACCTGCCCATCAAGAACTCGATCCGAAAGTCGACCCGACGAATCAGGAGGTTCCCCGCAAGTCGCGTGCCACGTCAATCCGCGGGTCTTGACTCTCCTCTACGAGGAGCCGACGCTTGCCCTACCTTCCACACAGACACTCATATCGCCAAGGAATTGCGAAACGTCCATACCTGACAACGATTTACGAAAGGAAAAAAACCATGGCTGAAAATTCGAACATCGAGGACCTGCGCGCTCCGTTGCTCGCGGCGCTGGGTGCGGCCGACTTGGCCCTGGCCACCGTGAACGACCTCATCGCCAACTTGCGTGATCGCGCCGAGGAGACCCGCACCGACACCCGCAGCCGGGTGGAGGAGGGCCGTGCCCGCCTGACCAAGCTGCAGGAAGACCTGCCCGCTCAGGTGACCGAGTTGCGCGAGCGTTTCACCGCCGAGGAGTTGCGCGACGCGGCTAAGGGCTACCTGGACGCCGCTACCGCCCGCTACAACGAACTTGTCGAGCGGGGCGAGGCGGCCCTGGAGCGGCTGCGCAGCCAGCAGGGCTTCGACGATGTCTCGTCGCGTGCCGAGGGCTACGTCGACCAGGCCGTCGAGCTCACCCAGGAGGCGCTGGGCACGGTTGCATCGCAGACCCGCGCCGTCGGTGAGCGTGCCGCCAAGCTGGTCGGCATCGAGCTGCCGACCAAGACCGACAAGACGGCCAAGAAGGCTCAGAAGGCGGTGGCCAAGAAGGCCGCCCCGGCCAAGAAGGCCGTGCCGGCCAAGAAGGCGCCTGCCAAGAAGGCGGCTAAGAAGGTCACCCAGAAGTAGCACCGGCTAGACACGCGACTCCGGGTTGCCCTGCGGGGTGGCCCGGAGTCGTCGTTTCCGGGCTCACACGCGGGAAGAACCCAGCGAAGTCGACGTTTTGGCCGATGCCCGCTTACCCTTTAGGCGTGAGCCAGGTCGTGGGTATCGTCATGTTGGTCATCTGGATCGCCATCCTGGTGATGGCGGTGTACGCGTTCGTGCATGCGGCGATGCAGCGGCCCGACGCCTATACCGCCGCCGACAAGCTGACCAAGCCGGTGTGGCTGGTGATCCTGGGCGCCGCCGTGGCGCTGAATGCCGTTCGCGTTTTTGGCGTGCTCGGGATGGCGATCGCCGCCTGCGCGGCAGGCGTTTATCTGGTCGATGTTCGGCCCAAGCTCCTCGAAATTCAGGGCAAATCGCGCTAGCGGATGAAAGCTCTGGCGGCCGTGACGGCCGCGACGGCCGCGGCGTTCGTTGGGCTGCTCGGTGTGGCGCCGGCCTGGGCCGATCCCGCGGCCGCGGATCCTGGCGGTAACGGCTATTCGCCACCTTTCATCGATCACACCGAATGGGCGCAGGTCGGGGGCCTGGCCAGCCTGCGGGTATATCCGAGCCCGTCCGGACGCGGCGCCGCGCGCCAGCCCGGGAGCGCCGCCCTGCAGTCCGAGCAGGCCGACGAGGCCTGGGCTGAGGTCCTCGCACTGTCGCCCGACGCCGACACCGCCGGCATGCGCGCACAGTTCATCTGCCACTGGCAGTTCGCCGAGCTCGTGCAACCGGGAAAACCCAGCTGGAACCTGGAACCGTGGCGCCCGGTCGTCGACGACTCCGAGATGATCGCGTCCGGCTGCAATCCCGGCGGCTCAAGTAGCCCGGAAGGGCCGTTCTAGTGTCCAAGCGGTACGACCGTACCCAGGTGGCGGCGCTGATCGACCACACCCTGCTCAAACCCGAAGCCACCCGGGCCGATGTGGCGGCCGTGGTCGACGACGCGGCCGAGTTGGGCGTCTACGCGGTCTGCGTCTCGCCGTCGATGGTGTCCGCCGCGCTCGACGCCGGTAGCAACGCCGGTGCCGTGCGGATCGCGGCGGTGGCTGGCTTTCCCTCGGGCAAGCACCTGCCGTCGATCAAAGCGCAGGAGGCGGCCCAGGCCGTCGGGGCCGGTGCCGCCGAAATAGACATGGTCATCGACATAGGGGCCGCCCTGGCCGGAGATCTGCTCGCGGTGCGGACCGAGATCGAGGCGGTGCGCGCCGCCGTGCCCGAAGCAGTACTCAAGGTCATCGTGGAGTCCGCGGTCCTCCTGGCCCTCGCGGACCCCGGCACGGTGGTGAGCGTGTGCCGGGCCGCCGAAGACGCCGGCGCGGACTTCGTCAAGACCTCGACCGGATTTCACCCCGCCGGCGGGGCCACGGTGCGTGCCGTCGCACTGATGGCCGGTGCGGTGGGCGGGCGGCTCGGCGTCAAGGCCAGTGGCGGCATCCGCACCGCCGCCGACGCGGTGGCGATGCTCGACGCCGGCGCCACCCGGCTGGGTCTGTCCGGCACCCGGGCGGTGCTCGAGGGGCTGGGCGTTAGCTGACGTCAGAGGTCGGCGAAGCAGGGGTCCTGGTTCTGGCCGCCGCCGGTGCCGCCACCGGGGAGGTCAGCGTTGCGGGTGGCGAGGTGGACCCCCACGCCGCTGGTCGTCACCTCCGTGTTGTCCGCCTTGATGCCCAACGGCAGTTGCTTGGTCAGGTTGGAGATGTAGTCGTTCAGCGTCGTCTGCACGGTCTCCTTCGGGACCGAAAAGCCCAGCGTGTTGAACGTGATGATCTGCAGCTCCAGGTTGCCATCCGACGCGATCGCCGGCTTCAGCGTGAGGTCGTTCAGCATGCCCTTCAATTCGATCGTGCCGTCGGTGGGGTGAGTAATGACGCTGCTGGTGACGAAAGCCCCCAACACCGGGATGGCGTTCTGAATCCACTGCCTGATGCCATCCGACGACCAGGTGATGGTGGCATCCAGGGCGCCTACCGTGCCCTGGGACGTCGGGGTGTCCCTGAGCTGGACATTCTGCAGGGTGAATTGAAGCTTCGCGCCCTTGAACTCGCGGATCTGGTTGCCCGCCGTCTCGACGCTGATGTTGGTGAAGTGTTGGGTGGCCAGCTGGTACAGCAACAGGGGCGCCACCCCGAACCTGGCGGTGGCCTGGTCCTTGACCTCGCACGCCACCACCCGGGCGACCGTGTTCTCCGCGGCGTGCCGGGCGTACAGCTCGCCGCCGATCACTGCGGAGAAGAGCAGCGCGATCACGATGATTACCACCAACATGATCGACAGCGGATCGCGCAGGAAACGGCGCTTCTTTTTCGCCGGCGCCGGCTCTTCGTCCGGGGCCGCGGGCCGGCGACTCGGCAAAGCCGGCGGCGTGGGTGGCGGCGGGTGGCCGGGTTGCCGCGTGGCGGCGCCGGCCGCGGTCGGCGCGGAGATCTGTTCGGTCGCCTGCGGCAGCGCACCGGCCTCCGTGGGCGCATCTGCCGAGGGGCCACCTTGCGGCTCGCTGGAGCGCTGGGGGGGAGGGCTGAACGGATCGCGGCCGCCGGGACGAGCCCACGTCGAGGGCCCTTCATTCGGTGGTCCTTGTGGGTTCGTCACCCCCGCGATTCTGCCCTATCTTGCCGAGCAAAGTTTGACTGGTTCCGCAGGACGGCGATGCTTTCCCGGGCCTTTGCGACCTCGTCGACATCGATGTCGGCAACCACCAATTGTGGTTGTGCGCCAGCTGAGGTCACCACCTCGCCCAGCGGCGAGGCCAGCAGGCTGCCGCCCACGCCCCTCGGCGCTCCGGAACCGGAGTCCGGGCCGGTCAGCGCGCCGGGGTCGGCCTGGCCGGCCGCGGCGATGTAGGTCATCGAATCCAATGCCCGCGCGCGGGCGAGCAATGTCCACTGTTCGAGTTTGCCGGGACCGGAACCCCAGGACGCGCCTACGGCGATCACCTGGGCGCCGCGGCTGGCCAGCTCGGTGTAGAGGGCCGGAAACCGAACGTCGTAGCAAACGCTCAGACCGACCCGGACATCGTCGACCATGATCACCACCGGCTCGCGTCCGGGCGCGACCGTGCGCGATTCGGCGAACCCGAACGCGTCGTAGAGGTGGATCTTGTCGTAATGGGTGTCGGTGCCCGGCCCGACCGCGAGCAGCGTGTTGGTCACCCGCCCGTCATCGGCCGGGCTGAACATTCCGGCGAGAACCGTGACGCCAGCGTGCGCCGCGATTTGCCGAACGCCGTCAGCCCAGCGCGCATCGGGGCCGTTGACGGGCTCGGCGATCGGTGCCAGCGGGATACCGAATCGGCACATCGTCGCCTCCGGAAACACCACCAGTTTCGCGCCGGCCTCGGCGGCCCGCGTGGTGTAGTCGCGCACCACGCCCAGATTCGCCGTCGGATCGGTGCCACTGAGGATCTGCGCCAGGGCAACTCGCATGCAGCCAGCTTAGAAGGCGGCCCTGCGGGATCAGGCGTTGTCGGTAATCCATGAGGTGGTGAAGCGCTGTTCGGCCGCCACCAGTTCGGCCAGGTGCGAGCCGATGAACCGCTCCACCTTGCCGCCGATGATGGGAACGCGCACGTGAATGGTGACCCGGACCGTCAGGCGGGAACCGCCGCTATCCCCGATAGGGCACAGGGTGGCGGTGCCGGTCAGATTGACCGGGGCGTGCAGAATCACGCCGGTCACCGCGGCCGTCGCGACGCCATCGCTGACCGCGCTCCACGATTCTTCGCGCCGGATACACAGGTCCCCGCGGTGCAACTGGGTCACCACGGCCGGGAGGTTCCGGCTGAGCACCGTCTGCAGGGTCGTCACCTTGATGGTGTCGTCGACTCCGGATTCCCCGCCCACCTTCAGCGACTCCAGCGTCGCGATGTCGACTCCCGAGCCGGCCAACCTGGCCACCCAGTAATCCTCCTCGCGGAAAACCCGATGGACCTCTTCGACGCTGCCCTCGTAGTCGGCAGACATGTCGAATGAACGCGGCATAGCTAGCCACGCTACCGTTACGGGCCGTGGTCGGTTCGCGGTTTGCCGGTGCTCATGTCGCCGAGGCGGTGCCGCTGGCGCCGCTGACCACACTGCGGGTCGGACCGGTTGCGCGGCGCGTAATTACCTGCGCCAGGGCCGAACAGGTGGCCGCCACGCTGGGCCAGCTCGACGCCGCGGTCAGGAACGAGGGTGCCGCTCCGCCGTTGCTGTTTGCTGGCGGTTCCAACCTGGTGGTCGCCGAGACGTTGACCGACCTGACGGCCGTGCGGTTGGCGAATGACGGCGTCGTCATCGACGGCAACCTGCTGCGCGCAGAGGCGGGCGCGGTGTGGGACGACGTCGTGGTCAGCTCCGTTGAGCACGGCCTGGGCGGGCTGGAATGCCTGTCGGGCATCCCCGGATCGGCTGGAGCCACCCCGGTGCAGAACGTGGGGGCCTACGGCGCCGAGGTGGCCGACACCCTCACGCGGGTCCGGCTGCTGGACCGCCGCAGCGGCGAGATGGGCTGGGTACCCGCGGCCGAGTTGCGCTTCGGCTACCGCACCAGCCTGCTCAAAGAAGCCGACCCACTGGATCTGCCCGCCGTGGTCCTGGAAGTGGAGTTCGCGCTGAATGCCGACGGCCGCAGCGCGCCGCTGCGGTACGGCGAGCTGACGGCGGCGCTCGGTGTGGCCAGTGGCGAGCGCGCCGACCCGCGCCGGGTCCGCGAGGCCGTACTGGCCCTGCGTGCCCGCAAGGGCATGGTGCTGGACGCCGCCGACCACGACACCTGGAGCGTGGGGTCATTTTTCACCAACCCGGTCCTCGCCCCCGACGTCTACGAACGGTTGCTCAACCAGATCGAGGGGCCGGTGCCGCACTACCCCGCGCCGGACGGCGTCAAGCTCGCCGCTGGGTGGCTGGTCGAACGGGCGGGCTTCGGCAAGGGCTATCCGGGGCCCCAGGCCCGCTGCCGCTTGTCCACCAAGCACGCTCTTGCCCTGACCAACCGCGGCGGGGCCACCGCGGAGGACGTGATCGTGCTGGCCCGGACGATCCGCGACGGGGTTCGTGATGTGTTTGGTATCACACTGAAACCCGAACCTGTCCTGGTCGGGTGCGTACTGTAGCGGCTAAATTCGCGGCAACTCGTCCCTGGCGTGAGCCGTGGAGGCGGCTAGGATGCCTTCCCGCCCGGTATCTTTGACTGTTGTGAACCCATCCAGCGGCCCGCTAGGGCAGGGGCCGATCAACCGGCGCCTGGCCCTGACAGCTCTTGGGGTGGGTGTGTTCGCTCCGAATGTACTGGCCGCTTGCTCGCACAATCCGAGCACGCAGGCCGAGAAGAAACCACCGCCGGCGGCGTCGCTGAAGTTCCTGCCGGCCGACGCTGCGTCAGACGTGGTGCCGATCTCGCCCATCAGCGTCCAGATCTCGGAGGGCTGGCTGCAACGGGTGGTCTTGACGAACTCGGCGGGCAAGGTCGTCGCCGGGGTGTTCAATCAGGACCGCACGGTGTATACCACCACCGAGCCGTTGGGTTACGGCACGACCTACACGTGGAGTGGTTCGGCCGTGGGGCACGACGGAAAGTCCATTCCGGTCGCGGGCAAGTTCACCACCGTGACGCCCAAAAAGAAGATCGACGGTGGTTTCCAGCTGGCTGACGGGCAGACCGTCGGGGTGGCGGCGCCGATCATCATTCAGTTCGATGCGCCGATCAGTGACAAGGCGGCCGTCGAGCGGGCGGTGACCGTGACCACCAACCCGCCGGTGGAGGGCAGCTGGGCGTGGCTGCCGGACGAGCAGCAGGGCGCCCGCATGCACTACCGCCCCCGCGAGTACTACCCGGCGGGCGCCACGGTCAACGTGGACGCGAAGTTCTACGGGCTGCCGTTCGGTGACGGTGCCTACGGCCTGCAGGACATGTCCTTGAAGATTCAGATCGGTCGGCGGCAGGTGGTCAAGGCCGAGGTTTCATCACACCGCATCCAGGTGGTCACCGATGCCGGGGTCATCATGGATTTCCCGTGCAGCTATGGCGAGGCCGACAAGGCGCGCAACGTGACCCGCAATGGCATCCACGTGGTCACCGAGAAGTACGCCGACTTCTACATGTCCAACCCGGCCGCCGGTTACAGCAATGCGCACGAACGCTGGGCGGTGCGGATCTCCAACAACGGCGAGTTCATCCACGCCAACCCGGCCAGCGCCGGCGCGCAGGGCAACACCAACGTCACCAACGGCTGCATCAACCTGTCGACAGGAGACGCCCAGCAGTACTTCAGCACCGCGGTGTACGGCGACCCGGTCGAGGTGACCGGCAGTTCGATCCAGCTGTCTTACTCCGACGGCGACATCTGGGACTGGGCCGTCGATTGGGACACCTGGTTGTCGATGTCGGCGCTGCCGCCTCCGACGGCGCACCCGCCGTCGACGCAGATCCCGGTCACCGCGCCGGTCACGCCGTCGAACGCGCCCAGCCTGTCGGGCACACCGACAACGACGACCACGGCGACTAGCCCCGGTCCTGGTGGTTGAACCGGCGGCTGGCTGATGCCTGGTCGCGCGGCCGGATGATGATCTGGTCCAGGTTTACATGCGATGGCCGGGACGCCACGAACCCGATCACCTCTGCGACGTCGTCGGCGGTCAGCGGCGTCATCCCCGTGTAGACCGCGCCCGCACGGTCCCGGTCGCCGTCGAAGCGGACCAGGGAGAACTCGGTCTCAACCGCACCTGGCGCAATCTCGGTGAGCCGCACGGGTTTTCCCAACAATTCGCCGCGCAGCGTGCGGTGCAGCGCGCCCTGGCCATGCTTGGCCGACGTGTAGCCGGCACCGCCGTCGTACACCTCCATGGCGGCAATCGAGGTGACGGTGACGATCAGGCCGTCGCCGGAATCGATCAGCTTGGGCAGCAGCGCCCGGGTGACCCGCAGTGTGCCCAGCACGTTGGTCTCCCACATCCAGCGCCAGTGCTCGAGATCGGCGTCGGCGACGGATTCCAGTCCCCTGGCACCGCCGGCGTTGTTGACCAGGATGTCGACCCGGCTCAACCCGTCGGCCAGGGCGGTGACGTCCGCGTCGGCTGTGACATCGGCCACAACAGCGGTCCCGCCGATCTCGCTGGCGAGGGCGGTCAGCCGGTCCGCCCGGCGTGCCACCGCGACCACGTGAAAACCTTGGGCGGCAAGGGTTTTGGCGGTGGCCTCGCCGATTCCGGAACTGGCACCGGTTACGACGGCCACCCGCTGTTGGCCGGGTTCGTCTGTCATCGGGGATAACTCTAGTAAACGTGCTAAATTTTCCGGGTGTCCTTTTGCGCCCCGCTCAGCACGACGTCCGCGTGTCGTTTCGCGGACTGTGCGTGTTGTTGCCGCGCACTTTGCCGCGCCTGACCAAATACACGTCGGCAGGTGTGGCCAAAGACCGGCCATCGGAACTCGGATAAGGACACCCCGTGCGTAGTACTTCTCTTTCCCACCATTCCCTCAGCCGCAAGGCCCCGACACGTTCCCACCGCCAAGTCGTGCCGTCGTCACTGCATCTGTCTGACTCCGCGGCGGCCTCCGTCTTCCGCGCCGTGCGGTTGCGCGGTCCGGTCGGTCGCGACGTCATAGCCGAAGTCACATCGCTGAGCATCGCGACGGTGAACCGCCAAGTCATCGCGCTGCTCGACGCCGGTCTGCTGCGCGAGCGCGCCGATCTGGCGGTGTCCGGGGCGATCGGTCGGCCGCGCGTGCCGGTGGAGGTCAACCATGAACCGTTCGTGACGCTTGGCATCCACATCGGCGCGCGCACCACCAGCATCGTGGCCACCGACCTGTTCGGCCGCACCCTGGACACGGTCGAGACACCGACGCCGCTCAATCCGTCGGGGCCCGCGCTGGCGTCGCTGGCCGACAGCGCTTCCCGCTACCTGAGACGCTGGCACCGGCGCCGTCCACTGTGGGTCGGCGTCGCCACGGGTGGCGCCGTGAACAGTGGCACCGGCCACGTGGACCACCCGCGGCTGGGCTGGCGGCAGGCGCCCGTCGGACCGGTGCTGGCCGACGTGCTGGGCCTGCCGGTGTCGGTTGCCTCGCACGTGGACGCCATGGCCGGCGCCGAATTGCTGCTCGGCCTGCGGCGTTTCGCCCCCAGCTCGCCGACCAGCCTCTACGTGTACGCCCGCGAGACCGTGGGTTATGCGCTGGTAATCGGCGGTCAGGTGCACTGCCCGGCCAGTGGGCCGGGCACCATCGCCGGCTTGCCGGCCCAGTCCGAGCTGCTCGGCGGTACCGGTCAGCTGGAGTCCACCGTCAGCGACGAGGCGGTGCTGGCCGCTGCCCGCCGGCTGCGGATCATTCCGGGCATCAGCCCCGTGACCCGCAACGGCGGCTCGGCCACCGCCGTCACCGACCTACTGCGGATCGCGCGGTCCGGCAATCAGCAAGCGCAGGAACTACTCGTCGAGCGGGCCCGGGTGCTGGGTGAGGCCGTGGCGCTGCTGCGAGACATGCTCAACCCCGATGAGCTGGTGGTCGGCGGCCAGGCGTTCACCGAGTACCCGGAGGGCATGGAGCCCCTCAGGGACGCTTTCGCGGCGCGCTCGGTGCTGCCACCGCGCGATATCCGCGTCACCGTCTTCGGGAACCGGGTGCAGGAGGCCGGGGCGGGCACTGTGTCGCTGAGCGGTATCTACGCCGATCCGCTGCCGGCGATGCGGCGCTCGGGGGTGCTGAGTCCCCGGCTGCCGGCCGCGGAGCCATCCGCCTGACCCGGTTTGTATCGGGGCCGGACGCCGGTCCTGTAAAGATGAAGTGTGCGGTACGACAACTCGGCAGTGAATAGCCCGCGCCGGGTTGCGTTGTTGGCGGTGCACACTTCGCCGTTGGCCCAACCGGGCACCGGGGACGCCGGGGGCATGAACGTCTATGTTCTACAAAGCGCGCTGAACCTGGCGCGCCGGGGCATCGAGGTGGAGATCTTCACCAGGGCCACCGCCTCCGCCGACCCGCCGATCGTGCGGCCCGCGCCCGGTGTGCTGGTGCGCAACGTGGTGGCCGGGCCGTTCGAGGGGCTGGACAAATACGACCTGCCCACCCAGCTATGCGCGTTCGCGGCCGGGGTACTGCGCGCCGAGGCCGCCCACGAGCCGGGCTACTACGACATCGTGCACTCGCACTACTGGTTGTCCGGTCAGGTCGGCTGGCTGGCGCGCGACCGTTGGTCGGTGCCGTTAGTACACACCGCCCACACGCTGGCCGCAGTGAAGAACGCGGCGCTGGCCGACGGTGACGCGCCCGAACCGCCGCTGCGCACGGTCGGCGAGCAGCAGGTGGTCGACGAGGCGGATCGACTCATCGTCAACACCGATGATGAAGCGCAACAATTGATTTCGATTTATCGCGGCGACCCGGCCAAAATCGACGTGGTGCATCCCGGCGTCGATCTGAACGTCTTCTGCCCGGGTGACCGCCGCGCGGCCCGAGCGGCGCTGGGCCTGCCGCCCTGCGAGCAGCTGATTGCCTTCGTCGGACGCATCCAGCCGCTCAAGGCGCCCGACATCGTGCTGCGTGCCGCGGCGAAGCTGCCAGGGGTGCACGTCGTCGTGGCCGGTGGACCGTCGGGCAGTGGCCTGGCCGCGCCGGGCGGACTGGTTCGCCTGGCCGACGAACTCGGCATCGCCGAACGGGTGACCTTTCTGCCGCCGCAGTCGCGGCCGGACCTGGCCACCCTGTACCAGGCCGCCGACCTCGTTGCCGTGCCGAGCTATTCGGAGTCGTTCGGGTTGGTCGCCGTCGAAGCACAGGCCTGCGGCACGCCGGTGGTGGCCGCCGCCGTCGGCGGGCTGCCGGTGGCGGTACGCGACGGGATCACCGGCACGTTGGTGGCCGGGCACGACGTCGGCCAGTGGGCCGATGCGATCGACGATCTGTTGCGGATGGATGCCCCACGTGCCGATTGGCTGAGTCGGGCGGCGGCAGCGCACGCGGCCACGTTCTCCTGGGAGAACACCACCGACGCGCTGCTGGCCAGCTACCGGCGCGCGATCGGCGACTTCACCGCCGAGCGGCAGCGCCGGGCGCGCGACCGGGTGGCGGCCCGCAAGCCGCGGCGCTGGGCGCCGCGCCGCGGGGTGGGCGCGTGACGTCCGAGGTCCACCGGGTGATCGAGGAGGCGCTCGACGCCAGTGGGCTGACGTACTCGAAACATGCTGGCGCACATGGCGGTCCGGCGGGCCTGGTGGTGGAGCTGCCAGGCGAGCGCAAGCTCAAGACCAACACCATCCTGAGCATCGGCGAGCATTCGGTGCGCGTCGAGGCGTTCGTCTGCCGGCAACCCGATGAGAACCACGAGGGTGTCTATCGGTTCCTGCTGAAACGCAACCGCCGGCTGTATGGGGTGTCCTACACGCTGGACAACGTCGGCGACATCTATCTGGTCGGTCGGATGTCACTGGGCTCGGTCGACGCCGACGAAATCGACCGCGTGCTCGGACAGGTGCTCGAAGCGGTGGATTCGGACTTTAATACGTTGCTGGAGTTGGGTTTTCGGTCGTCGATCCAAAAGGAGTGGGACTGGCGGGTTTCGCGCGGCGAATCCCTGAAGAACCTCGAGGCGTTCGCCCATCTCATCGAGGACGACGACGATGCAGAGCGCGCAGCGCGATGAGGAGGAGTCGGCCACTTGATCGAGACGACGACGATGCAGAGCGCGCAGCGCGATGAGGACCGCGAGCGTATCGCAGCTGCGATTCGCCAGCTGGGAATTCGCAGTGGCGGTACGCTCGCGGCCGGGTCGGCAATCCGGAGCGGCAGTGACGTCACGCTCGACGCCGAGTAGGCCGTGCGTGAGAGACTGGCCGGCATGGGAGAAACTGCCACGCTCGTGTTGCTGCGTCACGGCGAGAGCGAGTGGAATGCCCTCAACCTCTTCACCGGCTGGGTGGACGTCGGACTGACCGAGAAGGGCCGGGCCGAGGCGGTGCGCGGTGGCGAACTGCTGATCGAGCACGACCTGCAGCCCGACGTGCTCTACACGTCGCTGCTGCGCCGCGCGATCACCACCGCGCACCTGGCTTTGGACGCCGCCGACCGGCTGTGGATCCCGGTGCGGCGCAGCTGGCGGCTCAACGAGCGTCACTACGGCGCGCTGCAGGGCCTGGACAAGGCCGAGACCAAGGCACGCTACGGCGACGAGCAATTCATGGCTTGGCGGCGCAGCTACGACACGCCGCCGCCGCCGATCGAGCAGGGCAGCGAGTTCAGCCAGGACGCCGACTTGCGCTACGCGAACATCGGTGGTGGTCCGCTGACCGAATGCCTGTCCGACGTGGTGGCCCGATTCCTGCCCTATTTCACCGACGTCATCGTGCCCGACCTGCGCACCGCCAAAACGGTGTTGATCGTTGCGCACGGCAACTCGTTACGCGCCCTGGTCAAACACCTGGATCAGATGTCCGACGACGAGATCGTCGGACTGAACATCCCGACCGGCATTCCGCTGCGTTACGACCTGGATTCCGAGCTGCGACCGCTGGTCTCCGGCGGCACTTATCTAGACCCGCAGGCCGCGGCCGCGGGCGCCGCCGCGGTAGCCAGCCAAGGGGCCGGTCGAGGGGTTGGTTGACCCGTGCTAGCCCAGCAAGCCAACGGCGCGTGAACGGCAGCCGAACACATGTTGCGCAGGATGTGACTTGTCCGATTTTAGCCGCGCTCCGCTAGGGCAGCGTTCAGGAAGATTTGTAGGATTTTCAACGTGACCGTGTATTCGGCACTGGTAATGACCGGGGTTTTATCCGCGCTGGCGTTGGCTGTAGGGATTGCGGCCGGTGCCCGGCTGTTGCCACGGGTCGTCGAGCGCCGTCAGCGCGTGGCCACCGAGTGGGCGGGGATCACCGTATCGCAGATGTTGCAGCGCATCGTGGCATTGATGCCGTTGGGCGCCGCGGTGGTGGATACGCATCGCGACGTCGTCTACCTAAACGACCGCGCCCAGGAACTGGGCCTGGTGCGCGACCGGCAGCTCGACGACCAGGCCTGGCGCGCCGCGCAGCAGGCGCTGAGCGGTGAGGATGTCGAGTTCGACCTGTCACCGGGCAAGCGGCCCGCGGGCAGGTCCGGGCTTTCGGTGCACGGGCACGCCCGGTTGCTGAGCGAAGAGGACCGCCGGTTTGCCGTGGTCTTCGTGCACGACCAGTCGGACTACGCGCGCATGGAAGCGGCCAGGCGCGACTTCGTGGCCAATGTCAGCCACGAGCTCAAGACACCGGTCGGCGCCATGGCCCTGCTCGCCGAGGCGTTGCTGGCGTCGGCCGACGACTCCGAAACCGTGCGGCGGTTCGCCGAGAAGGTGCTCATCGAGGCCAACCGGCTGGGTGACATGGTCGCGGAGTTGATCGAATTGTCCCGGCTGCAGGGCGCGGAACGGCTGCCAAACGTTACCGATGTCGACGTGGATACCATTGTGTCCGAGGCGATTTCGCGCCACAAAGTGGCGGCCGACAATGCCGAAATCCAGGTGCGCACCGACGCGCCGAGCAAGCTGCGGGTACTCGGCGACCAGACCCTATTGGTAACGGCGCTGGCCAACCTGGTGTCCAACGCGATCGCCTACTCGCCGCGGGGGTCGCTGGTCTCGATCAGCCGCCGGCGCCGGGGCGACAACGTCGAGATAGCCGTGACGGACCGGGGCATCGGGATCGCCCTGGAAGACCAGGAGCGGGTGTTCGAGCGGTTCTTCCGAGGCGACAAGGCGCGCTCGCGGGCCACCGGCGGCAGCGGGCTGGGGCTGGCCATCGTCAAACACGTCGCGGCTAACCACAACGGCAGCATCGGCGTGTGGAGCAAGCCGGGCACCGGGTCGACGTTCACCCTGTCCATTCCGGCGTCCGCGGCGACGGGCTTCGACGACGGCACGCAAACTGAACTTCCGCGGGGCCGCGACGTGCGGCCCACCAGATCGCAACGAGAGGAAGAGCTAAGTCGATGACCCGTGCAGAGCACGACGATGCAGAGCGCGGCGATGAGGAGGAGTGGCGCCAATGACGAGTGTGCTGATCGTGGAGGACGAGGAATCGCTGGCCGATCCGCTGGCCTTCCTGCTGCGCAAGGAAGGCTTTGAGGCGACGGTGGTGACCGATGGTCCGTCGGCGCTTGCCGAGTTCGAGCGGGCCGGTGCCGACATCGTGCTGCTGGACCTGATGCTGCCCGGGATGTCTGGCACCGACGTGTGCAAGCAGCTGCGTGCCCGGTCCAGCGTCCCGGTGATCATGGTGACCGCACGCGACAGCGAGATCGACAAGGTGGTCGGCCTGGAGTTGGGCGCCGACGACTACGTCACCAAGCCGTATTCGGCGCGGGAGTTGATCGCCCGGATCCGGGCGGTGCTGCGCCGCGGCGGCGACGACGACTCCGAAATCAGCGATGGGGTGCTGGAGTCCGGGCCCGTCCGGATGGATGTCGAGCGGCACGTCGTCTCCGTCAACGGCGACACAATCACATTGCCGCTCAAGGAATTTGACCTGCTCGAGTACCTGATGCGCAACAGCGGACGGGTGCTGACCCGCGGACAGCTGATCGATCGGGTCTGGGGCGCCGACTACGTTGGCGACACCAAAACCCTCGACGTTCACGTCAAGCGCCTGCGCTCCAAGATCGAGGCCGATCCCGCCAACCCGGTGCACCTGGTGACGGTGCGCGGGCTGGGCTACAAGTTGGAGGGTTAACCGCAAGCGTGGCCTGGGCCGTTCAGGTGACGATGGCTCCTACGGGGAACGGGTTATTTCAGCTGCTATGCCCAACGCCAGGGCCATGATCGAGAGCTGCGGGTTCACCTCCGGGCAGCTGGGCAGGATCGACGCGTCGGCAACCCACACGCCGTCGACGCCGCGCAGCCGGCCGGTTGGATCGACGGGGCAGCGCTGCTCGTCGGCGCCGGCGGCCGCCGTGCCCGTCGGATGGAAGGCGGCCAGGTGCAGGCTGCGCGGGTTGCACCGGCCCAGCTGCTCGCGCAGTGCGGGCAACGACGTCACGGTCCCCGCGCCGGGCAGACCGGTCAGCACCTCGACCGCACCGGCGGCGAACAGCAGCCGGCCCATCGCCTCGATCGCGACCACCAACTTGGCGATGTCGGCCCGGTCGATGTCGTAGCGCACCAGCGCCTCACCGCGCACCGGCAGCACCGAGCCGACCCCACGGTCGGCCACCATCGCCCCGAATGTCGCCACCTGAGGGGCGCGTTCGAGCCAGCCGAGCAGCTCGGCGCCGTAGCCGGGGAACACCATCGAGCCCATGCCCGGGGGCGTGGAGGTCGCTTCGATCAGCACGCCGTCCGACTCGTGAAACTCGTGCACGGCGGCGCTTTGCAGCACGCCTTCCCAAGCGACGACGTCCTGGTCGAAGCGGCCGGCAAGAATAGTCGCCGGATGCAGCGCGAGGTTACGGCCCAGCCGCGGATGGGCGCCAAGGCCGCTGCGCCGCAACAACATTGGCGTCTCGGTGGCCCCCGCCGCGATCACGATCGTGTCGGCGAGCACGTCCAGCGCCGTGCCGTCGGGCCGGCGGGCCCGCACGCCCCGGGCGCGCCCATGCCGGTGCAGCACCCGTTCGACGCGGGCATCGGCGACGATGTGCGCTCCGGCCGCGCAGGCCTGGGGCAGTGCGTTGAGGTGTACGCCGAATTTGGCGTTGCGCGGGCAGCCGATCGCGCACTGGCAACAGCCTCCGCAACCCGGCGCGTTGCGCGGAATCGGCGCCGCCCGCCAGCCCAGCTCGGCGGCTGCGTCGAGCAGCAGACGCCCATTGCGGCCCATGATGTCCAGCGCCACCGGCGCCACCCGCAGCGTGCGCTCGACATCGTCGAGGTGCTCGGTCAGCCGGGCGGGATCCGCGATGCCCAAACCGAATTCGTCGCGCCAGCGTTGTTGTACGGCCAGCGGCGGCCGATAGCAGGTGCCGGAGTTGACGACGGTGGTGCCGCCGACCGCTCGGCCGATGGGCAGCACCACCGACGGCCGCCCCAGCGCGACGGTGGTCCCGGCGCCGCGATACAGGCCGGCGTAGCGGTCCAGCGGGTGGGTGGTGCGGAACTCCTCGACCGTCCAGCGTCGTCCCTCCTCGAGCACGACGGTGTCCAGGCCGGCCCGCGCCAGGGTGCGGGCCACCATCGCACCGCCCGCGCCCGACCCGACGACCACCGCGTCGGCCGTGACGACGGACGGGCTGTGCATCGACGAGGTGATCCGCAACGCCGCGTCGGGCCGCGCCACGTCGTGCTGCTGGGCACGCGAAAGCAGTTCCGGCGCATAGGTTTCGGCGCCGTTGGCCAGCAGCACTATCACCTTCATGGTCTCCACGGCCGCCGCGGCGTCGGGATTGAGCGCGGCGACGCGTCGCAGCACCCGGTCGCGCTGGCCGGGGTCGAGGCGCGTTAGCGAGCGCCCGGTGGTGAGGTAGCTCGCCGCGGCCAGGGACAGCAGCCCGGCCCGCAGCGCCAACCGCGTCGTCGAGGGCATTCGCGTGACAAATCGGTCGACGCGGTCGACGAGCTGGGCCGGCGTCGGGCCGCCGTGCTCCTCAGGTAATAGCGCGGCGCCGAACGAGGCCAGTAGGCTCATGCCCGGCTTCCGAGGCCGCGGCCCAGCTTGCGGCCGAATTTGAGGAAAAAGGGATAGGTGGCGAAGATGCCGGCCGCCGCGGCGTGCAGTGGCCAGTTCGCCTGTTCGGTCTGCACTCTGAAAACCCCGCTGTTCCACATGAAGTCGCGGCCGTTGCGGGAGCGGAACGGGCGCCACAGCAGCCCGAGGCCGGGCACGTTGTTGTACAGCCCGAACGAACCACCGAAGAACACGCCCAGGGTGGCGGCCTCGGCGGTATCCCGTTGTTCGGCGGGCAGGCTGCGCTCGATCAGCAGTCCGGCGACGAACAGCAGCGGTGGGTCCAGGAGAAAGCTCATGCGGGCGTCCTTTCGTTGACGGCGGGTGCCTGGGTTCCGCGCAGGCCGACTTCGGCATGACCGGCGCCCAGCACCGACCACTGTCGGTCATCGACCTCGACGTGGATGTCGGCCTGCTCGGTGTTGGTGCAGACCGCTCTGCCGCCGTCGGGGTCGATGTACTGCAGGCTCACGCACCGCTGAGGCGGCTGGTCCACCCGGATGAGTACGTCGCGGCCGCCGACGCGGCCCTCCAGCTGCCAGTGCCGCAGACCCAAGGTCGTACGGATCCGCAGTGACGGCAAAATGCTTGTGGGCCAATCCTTTCCATCGATCCGGAAACGAATGAAGGCCAGCGGCGCCAGTCGGCGGAGTCCGGGCTTGTGGGACACCGCGGTGACCGCTTCCACGACGTTGCCGTCGCCGAGATCGGCGTGGATCCACCCCCAGCGCTTGGCGTTGCCGTGGCCGTAGATGTGGGCGATGTTCCCGCGCCAGCCCTCGACGCGGTGGGTGGCATTGTCGATCCTCAGCGATCCGGTGAAGGCGGCGGTGGGGGCGAGCACCACCTGGGCGCCGGGCAGCAACTCGCGTTCCCACGCGACGCGCGGAAACGTCCACAGCGGGGCGGAGGTGTCTGTCCAGGACAGCTCCCAAGCCAGCGACCCGGCGCGCCCCGTCAGCTGTTGGTGGCGCACGTGGACGCCGGCGGCGTCAAACCAGGCCGTGCCGTCGGCAGCCTGCGTGGGCTGGACGGGTTGCGGGCCGAACCGCTCGGTGCGCGGCGGTCCTTCGGCGGGAAACCACGTCGTCCAGCCGTGGGCGTAGGCCGGGCCCCGGCTCGGCGCCACCGTCTCGCAGTGGATCCACAGCCCGGCGCGGGTCACCGGATCCGACAGGGTGGCGTACCAGACTTCCAGCCGCCCGGCCTTGCCCCGCCAGCGCGGGGCCGCGGCCGAGCGCATTTCGTCGTCCACTTCGTGTTCCTCCCCGCTCGAGCCTGCGCTCATGGCGTCGAGCCTGCGTAGAGGGCGCCAAATCGCGCCGTTTTTCGCCCTGCGCGCAGGGTCGACGCCCGATACGCCGTGCCGTGGAGCCGCGTAGGCCATCCCGTCCACTATATTGGTTGAGCCAATGAACCAGTCAAGTGCGATCGAGCCGCCCGAGCGTCACCGGGTGGACGAACAGATCGCCGCCTCGATTGCCGACGCGATCCTCGACGGCGCGTTTCCGCCGGGCTCGACGCTGCCGCCCGAGCGGGAGCTGGCCGGGCAGCTCGGCGTCAACCGCACCTCGTTGCGGCAGGGTTTGGCCCGGCTGCAGCAAATGGGCCTGATCGAGGCCCGGCACGGCAGCGGCAACGTGGTCCGCGACCCCGAGGGCCTCACCCATCCCGCGGTGGTCGAGGCGCTGGTCCGCAAACTTGGCCCGGAATTCCTGGTCGAGTTGCTGGAGATCCGCGCGGCGCTGGGCCCGCTGATCGGGGGACTGGCGGCCGACCGGCACACGCCCGCGGATGCCGAAGCGCTAAATGCCGCGCTGGCGGCGGTGCGGCGGGCGGACTCATCCGCGGCGCGCCAAGCTGCCGACCTCGTCTACTTCCGGGTGCTCATCCACAGCACCCGCAACCGCGCCCTGGGATTGCTGTATCGCTGGGTCGAGCACGCCTTCGGCGGTCGCGAGCACGAGCTCACCGGCGCCTACGACGACGCGGATGCGGTGCTGGCGGACCTGCGGTCGATCACCGAGGCCGTACTGGCGCGCGACGCGGTAGCGGCCGCCACGGCCGTCGAGGCCTATCTGCGGGCCAGCGCGCTGCGGATGGTTCTTTCCTACGAACGGTTACTTGGCGGCCCTGGTCGCGGGGTGAACCGCGACGAGCCCTAATCGACTGCGGCGCTTGCACATTGCCGCCAGCTCACCGTAGGCCTTCTCGCCCAGCAGCTCGCTCAGTTCGTCGGCGAGGCTCTCCCAGACCTGCTTGGCGCCGGTGTGGGCGGCCGGGTCGCCGGTGCAGTACCAGTGCAGGTCGGCGCCACCAGAACCCCAGCCGCGGCGATCGTATTCGGTGAGGGTGGTCTTGAGGATCTCGGAGCCGTCGGGGCGCGTGACCCATTCCTGGCTGCGCCGGATGGGCAGCTGCCAGCACACGTCGGGCTTCATCGTCAGCGGCGGCACACCCAGCTTGAGGGCTTTGCTGTGCAGCGCGCAGCCGGCGCCCGCGGCGAACCCGGGCCGGTTCAAGAAGATGCACGCGTCCTTGTGCTTGCGGGTGCGGTACTGGGGTTGGCCGTCGTATTCATCGAGCTCCAGATAACCCTTGCGGCCCAGGCCTTTTTCGCGGAACTGCCAGTCCTTGTCGGTGAGCTTTTGCACCGAGTCGTCGAGCCGGGCCCGGTCGTCGTCGTCAGACAGGAATGCGCCGTGCGAGCAACAACCGTCGTCCGGCCGGCCGGCCACGGTGCCCTGGCAGGCCGGTGTGCCGAAGACGCACGTCCACCGCGACAACAACCAGGTCAGGTCGGCTGCGATCAGGTGTTCGGGATTGTCCGGGTCGTAGAACTCCACCCACTCGCGGGCGAAATCCAATTCGACTTCTCTTCCTGGTTGTTCGCCAGGCTGTTGCGCCGCCTCGGGGCGCGAATTTGCCACGAAAACAACGTTAAACCACGCACGGCGCCGGGTCGCGCTATGTCCCCGCGGTCGCCCGGTAGTTTATTTTCGTGCGATTAGGCGTGCTCGACGTGGGCAGCAACACGGTCCATCTGCTGGTGGTTGACGCCCACCGCGGCGGGCATCCGACGCCGATGAGTTCGACGAAAGCCACCCTGCGGCTGGCCGAAGCGACCGACAGCTCGGGCAAGCTCACCAGGCGCGGCGCCGACAAGCTGGTTTCCACCATCGACGAATTCGCCAAGATCGCGGTCAGCTCCGGCTGCTCCGAGCTGATGGCCTTCGCCACCTCCGCGGTCCGCGATGCCGAGAATTCCGACGACGTGCTGGCCCGGATCCGCAAGGAGGCCGGTGTGGAGCTGCAGGTGCTGACCGGCGTCGACGAGTCGCGGCTGACCTTCTTGGCGGTCCGGCGGTGGTACGGGTGGAGTGCGGGGCGCATCATCAACCTCGACATCGGCGGCGGCTCGCTGGAACTGTCCAGTGGCGTGGACGAGGAGCCCGACGTGGCGTTGTCGCTGCCGCTGGGCGCCGGGCGGTTGACCCGCGAATGGCTGCCCGACGACCCGCCAGGGCGGCGCCGGGTGTCGATGCTGCGGGATTGGCTGGACGCCGAGCTCGCCGACGCCAGCGAGACGCTCCTGGACGCCGGCGCCCCCGACCTCGCCGTGGCGACGTCGAAGACCTTTCGCTCGCTGGCTCGGCTGACCGGCGCGGCGCCGTCCGCCGCCGGACCCATGGTGAAAAGGACCCTGACGGCCAACGGCTTGCGGCAGCTCATCGCATTTATCTCTAGGATGACGGCGGTTGACCGTGCCGAACTGGAAGGGGTGAGCGCCGAGCGAGCGCCGCAAATCGTGGCTGGTGCTCTGGTGGCGGAGGCAAGCATGCGAGCGCTGTCGATAGATACCGTGGATATCTGCCCGTGGGCATTACGGGAAGGTCTCATCTTGCGCAAACTCGACAGCGAAGCCGACGGAACCGCCCTCGTTGAGACCTCGGTGCGAGATGCTAGAGGCCAGGTAGTTGATCGGAACGCGGCGAACCGATCGAGAGGCGACAAACCATGACTGGAACCGACACGGGGAGCTCTGAGAGCCCTAGCTCCCGGCCGATCTCGGTAGCTGAGCTGCTGGCCAGAAATGGCACCATCGGCGCCCCGGCCGTCACCCGGCGCCGTCGCCGCCGGCGCGGCGACGCCGATTCGGTCACCGTCGCCGAACTGACCGGTGAGATTCCGGTTTACCGTGACGAGGACCACCAACGACACAAAGACCACCAAGACCATGCCGAGTCCGCGGAGCCCACCCCGGAAGCCCCCGCGGCCGACGCCGAAAGCCAGGTGGCCGAACCCGCCGAACCGGAAGTGGCGCCCGAGCCAACGCCCGCCCCGGAGGCCAAAGACGCCGGCGAAGCGCAGGGTCAGGCCGGATACCAGGCCGCCTACTGGTCGGCACCCGAGCCGCGCTGGCCCAAATCCGCTCCACAGGTGCGGCGTCCGTCGGGGCCCGAGCGCAGCGAGTACCCGCGGCCCTTGCGCCAAACCGAGCGTGAGACCGACCAGAGCGGCGCCGAGCACATGAGCCCGGACCCGATGGACGACTACGCCCACGAGCCCGTCGACGTGATGGACACCGAGGTGCGTGAGGCCGAACCGCCGGCAGAGGATTCCGCCTACGTGCGCTCCTACCTGCAGGCTTCGGAAGACACGCTGTTCGGCGGCGATACCCTCGCGGACGAGGTGGCTCGGCGCCGCAGCGAGCCGGCCCCGCCGGCGCTCCACGAGGCGCAACCCGACGCCGACCGGGCCGCCAAAGCCAAGCAGCCGCGCCGCTCGACGGGCGTGCTTTCGGCAGTGTGGCGCGGCATCCTGGTCGTGCTGCAGTCGATTTTGGCGGTGGCCTTCGGTGCCGGGCTGTTCATCGCCTTCGACCAGCTGTGGCGCTGGAACCCCGTTGTGGCGCTGGTGCTGTCGGTGCTGGTCATCCTCGGGCTGGTGGTCGGGGTGCGGGTGGTCCGCAAGACCGAGGACATCGCCAGCACGCTGATCGCGGTGGCGGTAGGGGCGCTGATCACCCTGGGACCTTTGGCGCTGTCGTTGCAAACGGGCTAGGCATCAACTGCGACTGTGCGCCCATCCATCAAAGTCGGCCTGTCGACGGCCTCGGTGTACCCGTTGCGGGCCGAGGCCGCGTTCGACTACGCGGCCAGGCTCGGCTACGACGGGGTCGAGCTGATGGTGTGGAGCGAGTCGGTCAGTCAGGACATCGATGCCGTCCAGAAGTTGTCCCTGCGCTACCACATGCCGGTGTTGTCGGTGCACGCTCCCTGTCTGCTGATCTCGCAGCGGGTGTGGGGGTCAAACCCGATTTCCAAGCTGGACCGCAGCGTGCGGGCCGCCGAGCAGTTGGGTGCGCAAACGGTGGTGGTGCATCCACCGTTCCGGTGGCAGCGGCGCTATGCGGAGGGCTTTAGTGAGCAGGTTTCCGCCCTGGAGGCGTCCAGCGACGTGACCGTGGCGGTGGAAAACATGTTCCCGTTCCGCGCGGACCGGTTTTTCGGGGTCGATCAATCGCGGGAACGGATGCGTCGGCGTGGTGGCGGCCCGGGCCCGGCAATCTCGGCGTTCTCGCCGTCCTACGACCCACTGGACGGCAACCACGAGCACTACACGCTGGACCTGTCGCATACTGCCACCGCGGGCAGCGATTCGTTGCAGATGGCGCGACGGATGGGCCCTGGGCTGGTGCACCTGCACCTGTGCGACGGCAGCGGCCTGCCCGCCGACGAACATCTGGTGCCCGGGCGCGGCACGCAGCCCACCGCCGAGGTGTGCCAGATGTTGGCCGCCGGCGACTTCGCCGGACACGTCATCTTGGAGGTCTCCACCTCGAGCGCCCGCTCGGCCACCGAGCGTGAGGCCATGCTGGTCGAGTCGCTGCAGTTCGCCCGCACCCACCTGCTGCGCTGAACTATGGGGACCATGGACGCGCCATTTACCACCGCGATGTCGCTGCGTGAGGTCGAAACCCGTTCCGGCGGTGCGGTATTCGAGGCAGAGCTGAATAATCATTGGACCATCGGGCCCAAGGTGCACGGCGGTGCGATGGTGGCGCTGTGTGCCAACGCCGCCCGCGCCGCCAGCGCGGCGCCCGGGCGGCAACCCGTCCTGGAACCGGTCGCCGTATCGACGAACTTCCTGTCGGCGCCCGATCCTGGTGTGATGCGGTTGATCACCTCGATCCGCAAGCGTGGCCGCCGGATCAGCGTGGTCGATGTCGAGCTTTTGCAGGGCGATCGGGCCGCGGTGCATGCCGTGGTCACCCTGGGCGAGCCGGAACACCAGCACGCGCCGTTGTTGTCGGCGAACCCGGTGCTGGATCTGATGGCACCCGAGCCGCCCGACGACGTGGCACCGATCGGGCCGGGCCACCCGCTGGCCGGTCTGGTGCACCTGGGTGAGGGTTGCGACGTCCGGCCGCTGCTCTCGACACTGGGACCGCCGCCTGACGGGGGGCCGCCGGTGATCCAGATGTGGGCGCGACCACGGGGCGCCGCCCCGGACACCCTGTTCGCGCTGATGTGTGGAGATTTGTCGGCGCCGGTGACCTTTGCGGTGGACCGCACCGGCTGGGCGCCCACCGTCCAGCTGACCGCGCTGCTGCGCGCGCTGCCCGCCGACGGCTGGCTACGGATCGTCGCCACCTGCACCGAGATCGGGCAGGACTGGTTCGACGAGGACCACATCGTGGTCGACAGCCAGGGGCGCCTGATCGTGCAGGCGCGTCAACTGGCGATGGTGCCTGCCGCCCGCTAGCCTCCGAGGCGCGCGTGCCGCTGGCCCGGTCCGGCCGCCGGTCTCGAAAGCGCGGGAGGCGGCAACATGGCTTTTCCCCGAACATGGCTTTTCCGGCAATGGGCCTGGTCGATCCCGGCCAGCGACGATACGCTTTGCTCGTCCTGGACTGGCTCGAACTGATCTCGGGAATCGCCGGGGCCGCCAGCTAGCTCTTCCAACGAAAGGGTTCAGATGTCGTTTGTCTCGGTGGCGCCGGGAGTTGTGACAGCCGCGGCCGCGGATTTGGCGAATGTCGGTTCGGCGATCGGCTCGGCCAACTCGGCGGCGGCGGTGCCGACATCGAGCGTGACGGCAGCCGCCGCCGACGAGGTGTCGGCGGCCATCGCCTCGGTGTTCGGAGCGCACGGGCAGGCCTATCAGGCGCTTAGCGCCCAGGCCGCGGCTTTTCATCAGGACTTCGTCCAGCTTTTGGGTGGCGGTGCCCAGCAATACGCCACCGCCGATTCGGCCAACGCCAACCCGCTGCTGTCCGCGATCAATGCTCCGTTCGAGGCGCTGCTGAATCGCCCGCTGATCGGTGACGGCGCAAACGGAGCGACGCCGGGGGCCAATGGTCAAGACGGCGGGATTCTGTGGGGTAACGGCGGCAGCGGGGCGGCCGGAGGCACCAATCAAAGCGGTGGGCGGGGCGGGGATGCCGGCCTGTTCGGCAACGGTGGCTCCGGCGGGGGTGGCGGGCTCACGGCCGGTCCCGACCCCGCCGGCAGCGGCGGCGGCGGCGGCAACGGTGGCTTTTTCTACGGCAACGGCGGGGGCGGTGGTGCCGGTGGCATCAACATCATCGGCGGCAGCGGTGGGGCCGGTGGCAACGGGGGCAACGCCTTCTTGATCGGCGACGGCGGCAACGGCGGTGCCGGCGGTATCGGCTTTCCCAGCACAGACATCGGGCCAGGCGGAAACGGTGGCCAACGCGGGTTACTGTCCGGGAACCCCGGGGCCCACGGCTAACCGAACCTTGCGGGGCACACGGCCCCGGTGCCGGGCGGTCTGCGATGCTTTGCGACATGGCACGAATCGCAATCGTGGGCGGCGGCAACATCGGTGAGGCACTGCTGTCGGGTCTGCTGCGGGCCGGACGCCGGGTGAAAGACCTGGTGGTGGCCGAACGGGTGCCGGAGCGGGCCAAGTACCTGGCGGAAACCTATTCGGTGTTGGTGACGTCGCTGAACGAAGCGGTGGAGAACGCGACGTTCGTGGTCGTCGCGGTCAAGCCCGCCGACGTCGAGTCGGTGATCGGGGAGCTGGCCCGGGCGGCCGCGGCAGCCGAAAACGACAGCGCCGAACCCGTTTTCGTCACCGTCGCGGCCGGTGTCGGAATCACCTACTTCGAGTCCAGGCTGCCGGCCGGGACCCCGGTAGTGCGGGCAATGCCGAACGCGGCGGCACTGGTGGGCGCGGGCGTTACCGCGCTGGCCAAGGGTCGGTTCGTGACCGCCGAACAGCTCGAGGAGGTCTCGGCGTTGTTCGATGCGGTGGGCGGCGTGGTGACGATTTCCGAGCAGCACCTGGACACGGTGACCGCGTTGTCGGGTTCGGGTCCGGCGTACTTCTTCCTGATGGTGGAGGCAATGGTGGATGCCGGCGTGGCGGCTGGGCTGACCCGTGACGTGGCCTCAGACCTGACCGCTCAGACAATGGCCGGCTCGGCGGCGATGTTGCTCGAGCGTATGGATGCCGACCGGCGAACGGCCGACGCCGAGCCTCAGGGCATGCGCCCGGACACCACGGCCGCGCAACTTCGCGCGACGGTGACGTCGCCGGGCGGCACTACCGCCGCTGGGCTGCGCGAACTCGAGCGGGGCGGGCTGCGGGCGGCTGTCGATGCCGCCGTCCAGGCCGCCAAAAGGCGTTCTGAGCAGCTAAGAATTACATCGGAATAATTTAAAAATTCCAAAATGATTATCCCCCACCAGTACCAGTAACCCCACTGGTCCCGCTATTCTCCTCTTTGTATGCACGCGTTGGTGCCAGCGGAGGGGAAGCCGCTGGGGTTGCGGGTGCCTGACACGATTGGGTTGCGATGACGTCTACGAACGGGCCATCGGCGCGAGAATCCGCAGGTAAGGCGCGGGATACCGGCTCCCTGGAGGGCCAGCAGGCCAGGACACAGTTTCTCACCGTGGCTGAGGTGGCGGCGCTGATGCGGGTGTCCAAAATGACGGTGTATCGGCTGGTGCACAACGGCGAGCTGCCCGCGGTCCGGGTCGGGCGGTCGTTCCGGGTGCATGCCAAGGCCGTCCACGACATGCTGGAAACGTCCTACTTCGACGCCGGCTGACTCAGACCCGCCCCGACCGCGCGGCCCGCTGCGCGGCTGGTTTGGTGTTCTGCGCTGCCGGCCGGGTATTGTGGCTGAGTCCTTTTGCAGTCAGTGAGAAGCGGTCACAGGTCAGATAGCGGAGTTCATGGGTTCTGTAATCAAGAAGCGGCGCAAGCGCATGTCGAAGAAGAAGCACCGCAAGCTGCTGCGTCGCACCCGGGTTCAGCGCAGAAAACTCGGTAAGTAACCCCCGCACCGACCGTCACCCACCGTAATGCCGCCGTTTCGCCTGGCGGCTAGGCTGTCCAAGTGGATGCCACGAATACGGGGAACGGCCCGGGAGACTCCGCAACAAGCGACACCGTGCACTACCCCAAGGTGGTGCTGGTCACCGGCGCCTGTCGGTTTCTGGGGGGCTACCTGACCGCCCGGCTGGCGCAGAATCCCTTGATCAACACCGTCATCGCGGTGGATGCGATAGCCCCCAGCAAGGACATGCTGCGGCGCATGGGCCGAGCCGAATTCGTTCGTGCCGATATTCGTAACCCCTTTATTGCCAAGGTGATTCGAAACGGCGACGTCGACACCGTGGTGCACGCGGCGGCGGCGTCGTACGCGCCGCGATCGGGCGGCAGCGCGGCGCTGAAGGAAATCAACGTGATGGGTGCGATGCAACTGTTCGCGGCCTGTCAGAAGGCGCCCTCGGTGCGTCGGGTGGTGCTCAAGTCGACCTCCGAGGTTTACGGATCCAGCGCACACGATCCGGTGATGTTCACCGAGAACAGCAGCAGCCGGCGCCCGCTGCGCGGGGGGTTTGCCAAGGACAGCCTCGACATCGAGGGTTACGTGCGCGGGCTCGGTCGGCGCAGGTCCGACATCGCGGTAACCATCCTGCGGCTGGCCAACTTGATCGGTCCGGCGATGGACACCACATTGTCCCGTTATCTGGCTGGGCCATTGGTGCCGACGATGTTCGGCCGCGACGCGCGGTTACAGCTGCTGCACGAGCAGGACGCGCTGGGTGCGCTGGAGCGCGCGGCCATGGCCGGCAAGGCCGGCACCTTCAACATCGGCGCGAGCGGGATCATCATGCTGTCGCAGGCGATCCGTCGGGCGGGCCGGATTCCGCTGCCGGTACCCGGGTTCGGGGTGTGGGCCCTTGATTCGCTGCGGCGAGCTAATCGTTACACCGAAATCAATCGAGAGCAATTTAATTACCTCAGTTATGGCAGGGTAATGGAAACCAGTCGAATGGTCTTGGAACTGGGCTACCAGCCTAAGTGGACTACGGCTGAAGCCTTCGACGACTACCTCCGCGGCCGCGGCCTCACTCCCATAATCGACCCACATCGGGTACGCTCCTGGGAGGATCGTGCCGTCGCGCTGGCGCAGCGCGTGGGAAGCAGAAATCCAATTCCATGGGTCGGGGCAGATAGATTTGAGTAGATGACGTGGCGGGTGAATCCAGAGCGAATGTCATTCCACTGCACACGAATCGGAGTCGGGTAGCTGCCCGTAAGCGTGCTGACCAACGGTCATCGAAGTCCCGTCAGCATCCCTCGCTGCTTACTGATCCGCAGGGTCGCGCTTCGTCCGAACAGGTCGCTGCAGTCGTCCGCGAAATCGATGAGCACCGACGTGTCGCGGGTGCGTCGACAGCTGGCGCTGCGCCGCTGAACGATCTCGCCCAGCGGGTCGCCGCGGTTGCCGGATTTCTCCGCCAACGGCTGACCGGCGACTACAACGTAGACGAATTCGGGTTCGATCCGCATTTCAACGACGCGATCGTTCGGCCTTTGCTGAGGTTCTTCTTCAACTCGTGGTTCCGGGTCGAAGTCAGCGGCGTCGAGAACCTCCCGGAGGACGGTGCCGCACTGTTGGTCGCCAACCACGCCGGTGTGTTGCCATTCGACGGGCTGATGCTGTCGGTGGCCGTGCACGACGAGCATCCGGCGCACCGTGACCTGCGGCTGCTGGCCGCCGACATGGTGTTCGACCTGCCCGTGGTGGGCGAAGCCGCCCGGAGGGCGGGACACACCATGGCCTGCACCACCGACGCCCACCGGCTGCTCGCCTCCGGGGAACTGACCGCCGTCTTCCCGGAGGGTTACAAGGGGCTGGGCAAGAAGTTCGAGGACCGTTACCGGCTGCAGCGGTTCGGTCGCGGCGGCTTCGTATCGGCGGCGTTGCGCACCAAAGCGCCGATCGTGCCGTGCTCGATCGTCGGCTCGGAGGAGATCTATCCGATGCTGACCGACGTCAAACTGCTGGCGCGGCTGTTCGGCCTGCCCTACTTCCCGGTCACGCCGCTGTTCCCGTTGGCCGGCCCGGCCGGGCTGGTGCCGCTGCCGTCGAAGTGGCGTATCGCGTTCGGTGAGCCGATCCAGACGGCGGACTACGCGCCCGGCGACGCCGAGGACCCGATGGTCACCTTCGACCTGACCGACCAGGTTCGCGAGACGATTCAGCAAACCCTTTACCGGCTATTGGCCGGCCGTCGCAATATTTTCTTCGGCTGACGACAGAGCGCCCCGCCGCCTTTCTGGCACCGGGGCGCTGCGTCAAAAACTATTTGACCAGGGTGAACTGGCAGACGTTCGTGTAGCCGTCGCGGAACAGGTCCGAGCAACCCCGTAAATAGTGCATGTAGATGTCGTAGGTCTCCTGCCCCTTCAGGGCGATGGCCTCTTCCTTGTGGGCCTCGAGCGCGTCCGCCCAGGCGGTCAACGTCGGAACGTAGTTCGGTCCGATCTTGTGATGGCGCTCGATCTTGAAACCCGCCTGGGTCGAGTAGTGGTCGACCTGGTCGATCTGGGGCAATTTACCGCCCGGGAAGATCTCCTTGAGGATGAAACTGATGAACCGCAACAGGGTCATCGTCGTCTTCAGGCCGCGCTCTTTGGCCTCCTCGGCGGTGGGCACCACGATCGTGTGCAGCAGCATCCGGCCGTCGTCAGGCAGCAAGCTGTAGAACTTCTTGAAGAACGTCGCGTAACGCTCGTATCCCGCGTCCCCCGCGCCGTCCGCGAAGTGCTCGAACGCCCCCAGCGACACGATGCGGTCGATCGGCTCGTCGAACTCCTCCCAGCCTTGGATCCGCACCTCTTTCCGCCGGGAGCTGTCCACCTCCTTGAACTTCTCCACATCGTGGGCGTACTGGTTCTCGCTCAGGGTCAACCCGATCACGTTGACGTCGTACTCCTGCACCGCGTGCCGCATGGTCGAGCCCCAGCCGCAGCCGATGTCGAGCAGGGTCATGCCAGGCTCGAGGTTCAGTTTGTCCAACGCGAGCTTGCGCTTGGCGTACTGCGCCTCCTCCAACGTCATGTTCGGACGCTCTTCGAAGTACGCACAGCTATAGGTCATCGACGGGTCGAGCCAGAGCTTGAAGAACTCGTTCGATTTGTCGTAGTGAGACCGAACTGCTTCGACAGGTGGCTTGAGTTGTACTCCGGTGTCCTCAGCCGGTTGGCTCTTCGCAGCCATATATTTCGCCTTTCATATCGATGCGATCGCGGCGACGGTTTCTTCAGCGCCGGCATCCTGGTGCGCGGCCTCACCCAGCATCGTAACGACGCTGGTGACCACCGGTTTGCCCGCGGCGTCTGTGACTTCGCTGCGAATTTCAGCGATCACGGTGCCGTGGGATTCGATCACCGAATCCAGATAGGTGTCGAAGTGTAGCTTATCGCGCGCCACGATCGGCCGGTGGAACCGGAACTTCTGGTCCCGATGAACGACGCGGGCGATGTTGATTGGGATGTTGAACTTGGTGAAGATCTCCAGCTGCACGCGCCTGCCGGCGACGGCCAAGAAAGTCAGCGGAGCCACGACGCCGGCGTAGCCCGCGTCGATGGCCTCAGCCTCGCTGTAGTGCATCGGGTGATCGTCCTGAATCGAGGCTGCGAACTCACGGATTTTCTCGCGTCCGACCAAGAAGTGGTCCTGCTGCCGGTAGTGCTTGCCGATGAGTCCTTGGGCTCCTTCGGGAGTTGTCATGCGCCTGCCGCTCTCCGCTCGAATGGTCGCTAGCGGCGCAGCTTATCAGCGTGATTGGCGGCGGGACGCCAGCGCCGCCAGCGCGCCGCCGGCCGCGCCGAGCGCCAACGCCGACGGCACCCCGATCCGGGCCGCCTTGCGGGCGGTTCGGAAATCGCGGATCTCCCAGCCCCGTTCCCGCGCCAGGCTGCGCAGACGCGCATCCGGATTGATGGCGACGGCGGTGCCCACCAGCGAGAGCATGGGAACGTCGTTGTAGCTGTCGGAATACGCCGTGCAGCGCTTAAGGTTCAGGCCCTCTCGTATTGCCAGCGACCGCACCGCGTGAGCTTTGCCGCTGCCGTGCAAGATCTCGCCGACCAACCTGCCGGTGAACACCCCGTCGACCGACTCGGCGACCGTGCCCAGGGCGCCGGTCAGCCCGAGCCGGCGCGCGATCGTGGCCGCGAGTTCGTAGGGCGTGGCGGTGATCAGCCAAACCTGCTGGCCGGCATCGAGATGCATCTGCGTGAGCTCGCGGCTGCCGGCCCAGATCTTGTCGGCGATGATTTCGTCGTAGATCTCTTCGCCCAGCGCGATCAGTTGTTCGACAGAGCGGCCCTCGATGAACGCCAGCGCTTTGCGTCGGCCGGCGGCGACGTCGTTGCTGTTCTCCTTTCCGAGAAGCTGAAACTTGGCCTGCGCGTAGAGGAATCCGAGCACATCGCGATACGTGAAATAGTCGCGCGCGGCCAGCCCGCGGCCGAAATGCACCGCCGACGAACCCTGCACCAGGGTGTTGTCCACGTCGAAGAATGCTGCGGCGGTCAGGTCGACCGGCGGTTGCGCTGGACTCTCGTCGGCGGCGGCCGCCGCCTGCAGGTCGGCGAGCGCACGGCTGGCGCTGGCATTGTCGGCCAGCGACTCCAGGTCGATGCGACCGGTGGTATCCGCACTGCCTGGGTCAGAGGAAGCCATCTACAAACCTCCGTAATCGCTGTAGCCCGGTAATCAACCCTATCGGTCCTGGGCGGCTGCCAGCGCCGGCCGCGCGCCCGTCACGCGTGGGGAGTCAACAGGACCGCCAAGGCCTCGCGCATCAGTGCCTCACCGCGGGCCCAGTGCCGGTGCGCTTCCGCATGGGCCGCCGCCCGTCGGCCTGACCGCGCCGCATCGAGATTGGTTACCAGAGCTTCGATTTCGCCGAGCATGGTTTCGGCGCGGCGGTGCAGCTCGGTCATCCGCGCGACCGCGTCGGCCAGCGCTTCGGGATCGACCCGAAACGACTCACGCATGGTCGCCGCGCCGCCGCGCCTGCCCGCCCTGGGGGACCAACCTGGCCAGCATCGACAACCCCACCTCCAGCTCGCCGGCAGCGCGGTGCCACAACTCCCGCGCGCCGCCGCAGGCACCCCCTCCCGTGCCGCTCAGCATGTGCCTGATCTGGTCGTCGAGCTCGGCCAACAGGCCTTGTACCCGGACCAGGTCGTCGTCAGCGGCCACGGCCGCAACCTAACGAGGCCAGCGCGGGGTCACAACTCACCTTCTGGGTGACTTGGATGCCACACTGGTGGCCATGACACGACCCGTGGTGGAGCTGTTGACCCGCGCCGGGTGCACGATCTGCGAACGGGCGCACTTTCGGCTGGCCGAATTGGCCGCTGAGCTGGGATTCGACTTGTCTATGACCGATGTCGACCAGGCGGCCACGATGGGAAACCCCCGGCTGCGGGCCGAGTTCGGCGACCGGCTGCCGGTGATCCTGCTGGACGGCCGCGAGCACAGTTACTGGGAGATCGACGAGCCCCGGCTGCGCGCCGATCTGGCGGCGCCGACGGCACCGTGAGTGGACCTGGACTGGACCACAGCCCGTTATTTGGTGGCCCACCAGCTCAACGATTACCGTAGACAGCAGTTCACTGATGAAAGCAAGGGAGCTGGTCAGGTGATGCTGCCGTGAGCATCCTGCTCTTCGGGGTTTCGCACCGCAGTGCGCCGGTCTCCGTCCTGGAGCAACTCAGCATCGACGAATCCGATCAGGTCAAGATCGTGGACCGGGTTATGCAGTCGCCGCTGGTCACCGAGGCCATGGTGCTATCGACGTGTAACCGGGTCGAGGTCTATGCCGTGGTGGACGCCTTTCACGGCGGTCTTTCGGTGATCGGGCAGGTGCTGTCCGAATACTCCGGGATGTCGATGGGCGATCTGACGCAATACGCCTACGTCCGCTACAGCGAGGCCGCCGTCGAGCACCTGTTTGCCGTTGCCAGTGGCCTCGATTCGGCGGTGGTCGGCGAGCAGCAGGTGCTCGGCCAGGTGCGGCGCGCCTACGCGGCGGCCGAGGCCAACCACACCGTCGGTCGGGTGCTGCACGAGCTGGCCCAGCGAGCGCTGTCGGTGGGCAAGCGGGTGCACTCCGAAACGGCCATCGATGCCGCCGGCGCCTCGGTGGTGTCGGTCGCGTTGGGGATGGCCGAGCGCCAGCCGGGCGGCCTGGCGGGTAAGACCGCGGTGGTGATCGGCGCCGGAGCGATGGGCGCGTTGTCCGCCGCGCACCTGACGCGGGCCGGCATCGGGCGCGTGCTGGTGCTCAA
Source organism: Mycobacterium sp. (assembly GCF_019247635.1). Taxonomy (GTDB): domain Bacteria; phylum Actinomycetota; class Actinomycetes; order Mycobacteriales; family Mycobacteriaceae; genus Mycobacterium. The sequence continues at coordinate 5,001 of NZ_JAFBAR010000115.1, read as the reverse complement.
CCGCTCGCCGTCCCGGGCCCAGCGGCTGGCCCACAAGATCCGCGAATCCGGGGTCCAGGCCAGCGCTTTGACGCTGGACCGCATGGCCGACGCCCTGCGGGATGCCGATCTGGTGGTCAGCTGCACCGGCGCGGTGAGCCCCGTGGTCTCGCTGGCCGACGTGCACCACGCGTTGGCCGCCGCACATCGCTCGAGTGTTGATGAGAGCGCCCACCCGCTGGTGATCTGCGACCTGGGCATGCCCCGCGACGTCGATCCCGCGGTGGCCGGACTGCCCGGTGTGTGGGTCATCGACGTGGACCGCGTGCAGCACGAGCCGTCGGCCCACGCCGCCGCTGCCGACGTCACCGCCGCCCGCCACATCGTGGCGGCCGAGGTTGCCGGCTACCTGGCCGGGCAGCGCATGGCCGAGGTCACTCCGACGGTCACGGCGCTGCGCCAGCGCGCCGCCGACGTGGTCGAAGCGGAGTTGCTGCGCCTGGACAACCGGCTCCCCGGTTTGCAGAGCACCGAGCGCGAAGAGGTGGCGCGCACCGTGCGGCGGGTGGTTGACAAGCTGCTGCACGCGCCCACCGTGCGGATCAAGCAGCTGGCCAGCGCGCCCGGCGGTGACAGCTACGCCGAGGCGCTGCGCGAATTGTTCGAACTCGACCAGACCGCCATAGACTCCGTAGCTGCCGTCGCCGCGGGTGAATTGCCAGTCGTGTCAAGCGAATTCGATGCGAGCGCGCACGACACCGGTGGCGCGCAGGGCAGCCCTGAGCAGTCCGCCGAGTAGTCCGATTGGTTCACGTGATCCGGATAGGCACCCGGGGCAGTCTGCTGGCGACCACCCAAGCCGCGATGATCAGGGACGCCCTCATCACCCGCGGCCACCCCGCGGAGCTGGTCACCATCAGCACCGTCGGTGACCGGTCCTCGGCACCGATCGAAACGCTCGGCGTGGGGGTGTTCACCACGGCGCTGCGGGAAGCCATCGAAGACGGCCGCGTCGACGTGGCTGTGCACTCGCACAAGGATTTGCCGACTGCGCCGGACCCGAGGTTCACGATCGCGGCGATGCCACCGCGCGATGACCCCCGTGACGCGGTGGTCGCGCGCGACGGGCTGGTGCTCGGGGAGTTGCCGGCAGGTTCGGTGGTGGGCACGTCCTCCCCGCGGCGGGCCGCACAGCTTAGAGCATTGGGTCTCGGTTTGGAAATCCGCCCCCTACGAGGCAACCTAGATACCAGGTTGAACAGGGTAAGTAGTGGTGATCTTGACGCCGTCGTGGTGGCCCGGGCCGGTCTGGCCCGGCTGGGCCGTCTCGACGATGTCACCGAGACGCTGGAGCCGGTGCAGATGTTGCCAGCGCCCGCCCAAGGCGCGCTCGCGGTCGAGTGCCGCGCGGGGGACGCCCGGTTGGCGGCCGTGCTGGCGCAACTGGACGACGCCGACACCCGCGCGGCGGTCACCGCGGAGCGTGCCCTGCTCGCCGAACTGGAGGCCGGTTGCTCCGCACCGGTGGGCGCGATCGCCGAAGTGGTCGAGTCCATCGATGAGGACGGCCGCGTCTTCGAAGAGCTGTCGCTACGCGGCTGCGTGGCGGCGCTGGACGGATCCGACGTGATCCGCGCATCCGGCATCGGCAGTTCCGGTGGGGCACGGGAGCTGGGGCTCTCCGTCGCGGCGGAGCTGTTCGAACTGGGCGCTCGGGAGCTGATGAGGGGAGCGGGGCAAGACCCCGCAGAGATTGAGTGACGAGTAGATACGTGGGAGCGACAATGATGACGCGAGGGCGCAAGCCGAGGCCGGGCCACATCACCTTCGTGGGCTCCGGCCCGGGCGACCCGGGTCTGTTGACCGCACGGGCCGCCACGGTGTTGGCGAACGCGGCCCTGGTGTTCACGGACCCCGACGTGCCCGAGCCGGTGCTGGCCTTGATCGGCAAGGACCTGCCGCCCGTGTCCGGGCCGGCGCCCGCCGTCGACGAGAACGCGACGACCGCCGACGCCGGACCAGCGGTGGTACCCAGCGGCCCGGACATCCGTCCGGCGCTGGGCGATCCCACCGAGGTGGCCAAGACGCTGACCGCCGAGGCCCGAACGGGCGTCGACGTGGTGCGACTGGTGGCCGGTGATCCACTGTCGGTCGATGCGGTGATCACCGAGGTCAACGCGGTCGCACGCGCCCACCTGCACCTCGAGATCGTGCCCGGCCTGGCGGCCACCAGCGCCGTGCCGACCTACGCGGGGCTGCCGCTGGGCTCCTCGCACACGGTTGCCGACGTGCGCGGCGACGTGGATTGGGAGGCGCTGGCCGCGGCGCCCGGTCCGCTGATCCTGCAGGCCAGCGCGTCCCATCTGGCCGAAGCCGCCCGCACCCTGATCGACCACGAGCTGGCGGAGACCACCCCCTGCGTGGTGACCGCGCAGGGCACCACCTGCCAGCAGCGCTCGGTCGAAACGACGCTGCAGGGACTGACCGACCCGGCCGTGCTGGGTGGCACCGATCCGGCGGGTTCGTCGGCGATCGGGTCCGACCCACAGGCCGGACCCCTGGTGGTGACCATCGGCAAAACCGTGGCCAGCCGCGCGAAGCTGAACTGGTGGGAGAGCCGGGCGCTGTACGGCTGGACGGTGCTGGTGCCACGCACCAAGGACCAGGCCGGTGAGATGAGCGAGCGGCTGACGGCCTACGGCGCGCTGCCGATCGAGGTGCCGACCATCGCCGTCGAGCCGCCGCGCAGCCCCGCGCAGATGGAACGCGCGGTCAAGGGCCTGGTCGACGGCCGCTTCCAGTGGGTCGTGTTCACCTCCACCAACGCGGTGCGCGCGGTGTGGGAGAAGTTCGGCGAGTTCGGTCTGGACGCCCGGGCGTTCTCCGGGGTCAAGATCGCCTGCGTCGGCGAATCGACCGCCGACCGGGTCCGGGCCTTCGGGATCAGCCCCGAGCTGGTGCCGTCCGGCGAACAGTCCTCGCTGGGCCTGCTTGACGAATTCCCGCCCTACGACAGCATTTTCGACCCGGTGAACCGGGTGCTGCTGCCGCGTGCCGACATCGCCACCGAAACCCTGGCCGAGGGACTTCGCGAGCGCGGCTGGGAGATCGAGGATGTCACCGCCTACCGGACGGTGCGTGCCGCCCCCCCGCCGGCCACCACCCGCGAAATGATCAAGACCGGGGGCTTCGACGCGGTGTGCTTCACGTCGAGCTCCACGGTGCGAAATCTGGTGGGCATCGCCGGCAAGCCGCACGCGCGAACGATCATCGCCTGCATCGGTCCCAAGACCGCCGAAACCGCCGCCGAGTTCGGCTTGCGGGTTGACGTCCAGCCCGACACCGCCGCGGTCGGACCGTTGGTTGACGCGCTGGCCGAACATGCCGCGCGATTGCGCGCCGAGGGAGCGCTGCCGCCACCGCGCAAGAAGAGCCGCAGGCGCTAGTGGCGCCCTGGGTCGCCGCCATGAGACCTAGCCCCTACCCGCGGCAGCGCCCGCGTCGGCTCCGCTCCACCCCCGCGATGCGTCGCCTGGTGGCCCAAACCACCTTGGAACCAAGGAATTTGGTGCTGCCGATGTTCGTCGCTGACGGTATCGACGAACCGCGGCCGATCCCGTCTATGCCGGGCGTGGTGCAGCATACCCGCGACTCGCTGCGCAACGCCGCCGCCGATGCCGTCGCCGCCGGCGTCGGCGGGCTGATGCTGTTCGGTGTGCCTCGCGAACAGGACAAGGACGAGATCGGTTCGGCCGGTGCCGATCCCGACGGCATCCTCAACGTCGCGCTTCGCGATCTGGCCAAGGATCTGGGCGACGCGACGGTGCTGATGGCCGATACGTGCCTCGACGAGTTCACCGACCACGGCCACTGCGGCGTGCTCGACGAACGGGGCCGTGTCGATAACGACGCTACCGTGGCGAGCTACGTGAAGCTTGCTGTCGCACAAGCGGAATCGGGTGCCCACGTGGTCGGTCCGAGCGGGATGATGGACGGCCAGGTGGGTGCGATCCGCGACGGCCTGGACGCCGCCGGCCACACCGACGTGGTGATCCTGGCCTACGCGGCGAAGTTCGCCTCCGCGTTCTACGGCCCGTTCCGGCAGGCGGTGAGCTCGAGCCTGTCCGGGGACCGGCGCACCTACCAGCAGGAGCCGGGCAACCGGCGCGAGGCGCTGCGCGAGATTGCACTGGACCTCGACGAGGGCGCCGACATTGTCATGGTCAAGCCCGCCCTGGGTTACCTGGACGTGGTAGCGGCCGCCGCGACGATGTCCTCGGTTCCGGTGGCCGCCTATCAGGTGTCGGGCGAGTACACGATGATTTGTGCGGCGGCCGCGAATAACTGGATCGACGGGCAAGCCGCGGCTTTGGAAGCGTTGACCAGCATCCGGCGTGCGGGAGCCGACATCGTGCTCACCTATTGGGCCGCGGATGTGGCGAATTGGCTTGCGTGACGGAGGCTTCACATGACACGAGGCGGCACATGACACGAGCGGGCACATGACACGAGCGGCGGGCGCCGGGGATACCGAGGACCGGCCGTTGTTTCGCGAACCCGGCGCCAGCTGGTGGTGGTTGCTGGCCGGCCCGGCCGCGGCCGTGACGCTGATCCTGATCGAGAGGTCGGGCGGGCACGGCGTCGATCTCGTGGTCCCGGCGCTCTTTCTGGTGCTGGTGACGGTGTTTTTGGGGATTCAGGTCAAGGCCGCGCGGATCCACACGTCGGTGGAGCTGACCGAAGACGCGCTGCGGGAAGGCACCGAGACGATCCTGGTGCGGGAGATCGTGAGGGTCTACCCGGAGGCGGAAAATTCGGTGGAATCCGGCCTGCCGCTGCAGAACTGGCAGACGGCCCGCACACTGGGCGAACTGGTCGGCGTACCGCGGGGTCGAGTCGGAATCGGCCTGAAGCTGACCGGGGGGCGCACCGCGCAGGCCTGGGCCCGTCGGCATCGTCACCTTCGGGCGGCGCTGACCCCGCTGATCCAGGAGCGCGTCGGTCCCGCCCGGGCCGAGGCCG
>NZ_JAFBAR010000003.1 GCF_019247635.1 Mycobacterium sp. | reverse complement strand
GTCAGTCTGGCGAAAACAGCGTTGACTGTGTTGGTCAGCGAATGGTTACGCACTATCCCCGCGTTCGGGTTAGATGCTGAGTCCGTGCCGCCGGTTATCCTCGAGGAAGCGGTCCGGCTGTCGAGTTTGCCGCTGCGCTGGCGCCTTACTGCACTTTAGTCGCTGGGTGCGGGTGCTGATGACCCAGTAGCAATTCGATTCCCACGCCCGCACGTAGGCGACCGCACCTAAAGAACACTCCCGCCGGTTCGACCGTAAAGCCACATTCGCGAGGTGGCCGGTGTCCACTGGACCCGCCGCCAGCCGCCACAAACGCGGCGGCCGAATTGGGCGATGCGGTCGATGCGGACCCGGTTGTCGGTGTCGAGGGATTCGCCGGGCTGGCTTTGGGGCGCCCGGTGTAAACGGTGTGCGGGGCTCCCGCGAGGGTGAAAAGTGCAGGTGGGCGGAGATTGCCGTAGGTAGGGCGCGATTAGAAGCCCGCGCCGGAGGTGTTGGTGCCGCTCGTAAGGCCGCCCTCGTTGAAGTGATCGCCGCGGTATTCGGCCAGGTACTCGGCGCGCCAGCGCGGCCAGTCCAGGTAGTTATCACCAGCGCCGTCACGGTAGCGCCGGTACTGGCCACGGGCTGTACGCAGCGAGCGCCGGGATTCGCGTGCCGCCCGCCGCGCGGCGTACCGTGCCGACGACTCCTGTGCCGGTGCCAGCGGCACAGCCGGATCACGGAACAGCTGCCCGCGGCCGAACATGAGACGAATGTACGCCCGTGCCGGTCGTCGATGGTCCGGCACGGAGTCAGGAATGCGAAGTGCATTGTCAGGGACAGGGACTGCATGCGATGGCAGAGTTTCCCAAAAGAGTTGCATACACATCGTGGTGTATGGTGGTGTCATGTCGCGTACCAACATCGAAATCGACGACGAACTTGTGGCCGCCGCGCAGCGAATGTACCGGCTGGATTCTAAGCGGAGTGCCGTTGACCTCGCCCTGCGCAGGCTCGTGGGTGAACAGCTAGGCCGCGATGAGGCGTTGGCGCTCCAGGGCAGCGGTTTCGACTTCACCAACGATGAGATCGAATCGTTTTCGCACGGGGACACAGGACCCGCAGATCAGTCCTAGATGATTGTCGACACGTCTGTCTGGATTGAATTTCTGTCCACCTCTGACTCGTTCGCCAGTCGCTGGCTAGCAGATCGCATTGCCGACAACTCGAAGGTGATCGTGCCTGAGGTCGTGATGATGGAGCTGCTGATCGGGACGACCGATGAGTCCAAGGCGGCAGTGCGGAGGCGGCTCCTGCAGCGGTTCAATATTGAGCCGCTGGCCCCTGTGCGCGACGCAGAAGATGCGGCCGCTATCCACCGGCGTTGTCGTCGCGGCGGTGACACTGTACGCAGTCTTATCGATTGCCAGGTGGCCGCGATGGCATTGCGGATCGGGGTCGCGGTGGCACATTGTGATCGCGACTACGAGGTGATCCGCACCCATTGCGGACTACAAACCGAGCCTTTGTTCTGATCGGGATTGCACGTCGAATACACATGCGGCACAAAGGGATTGCCAGAATACCGATAAGTCTGCAATCCGTTCGACGTGCTGGCAAAGGATACGCCGATCGGCGCAGACCTTCGGACACTCGCCGGCAATGCGAAGGTGGAGCCCCGGCCAGCGAACACGGCCACGTGAGGAACCACTACCTCAACTGTCAAAAGTTCGTGCTTTGGTGGTCGTGAGGATGGTGTCGGCGGTGAGGCGCGGGTTGTCGATCATCGGTACGTGGCCGACGTCGGGTAGCAGTACATAAGCGGCGTGGGGCAGGCGCTGCCGCGCGGTAACGCCGTTGATCTCCGGGGGAAAGATTTTGTCGTTGGCGCCCCACGCCAGGGTTATCGGGCAGGGCAGCGGACTCAGGGGGGCGACGCTGTCGCGGGTGGCGAGCAGATCGTCGATGCCGGTGCAGTCCAACAAATCACGCATCGCGCCGACGGCCTGGCCGGGAGTGAGTCGGTCACCGCGCTCGGCGACATCCCGCATGGTTTGGCGGCGGACCAAAGAGAAGCGCAGCATTGCCGGCGCAACGGGTCGGGCGATTTGTGCCAGACGGCGGGCGCGGCGGATCTTCTTTATTGCCTCGACTTGATCGGAGGTGCCGGGCGTCCAGAAGCCAGCCGGGGATAGCGCGCACACGGTGAGGGCGCGGCCCCGGCGGGCCAATTCGATCGCGACCCAACCACCCAAGGAGTTGCCGGCGATGTGGACTCGGTCGAGTCCCCGGGAATCCAGAAGGTCCTCAGCCTGCTCGGTGAGGACACCGATGCTGGCTTTACCGACGAGTTGCGGGCCTCCGCGATGGCCAGCAGCGGTTGGGGCCATCACCTCATGGTGGCGGGCAAGCAAGGGGGTGACGTCAGCCCACGCACGGCCTGACATTGTCACGCCGTGTAGGAGCAGAAGGGGCTCGCGGGCAGTCATGTTGGAGACCGTGGTGTCGAGCTGAGTGTCAGCCTTTGTGGGCCGGAATCGCGCATCGTCAACGACGACGGCTGTCCGCCTTGCGGCTGCTCGGCGAGCGCCCTGATCAGGTCGGCGATCGCGGGCAGACAGGTCTCTATTGCCTTGCGGCGCTGGGGGGAAAGGCGTTGCAACGCCTCCCGTAGAGCAGCTGTGCTGACCCGGTCGTAGCGGTCAAGCATGTCGCAAGCAGTGGGTGAGAGGGACAGGTGAACGTTGCGTAGGTCGGCGGCCGACGGAGTTCGCAGCACCAGTCCCGCCGCGGTCATCGTACGGACCAGGTTGCTGACGGTCGACGGCGCGACATGCAACCGAGTCGAGACTTCCCCCGGGGTCGCAGTGCCGGTTTCTTGCAGTGCACGCAGCAGTTCGATCTGGGCCTCAGGCAGGTCGGGCAGACCTTCGGCGTGACGGGTGCGCAGCACGGCCCGACGCAGCGGGCCGATCAGCCGGCCGAATTCTGTTGCTAGGTCCACCACCGCAGTATGGCATATAGTTTTGACACAAACTATTTTTGATGCAAAATTATCACATCACCGGGCGACGGTCCGGCGCCCTCATGTCGTGCCTCGGCAAGTTAGGAGAACTCCATGACTTCAGTGGCTAACCCCGTTCCCCCGCAAGACTTTTCGGGCATCGTCGGGTATCGCTTGATATATTCCTATGCCAACGGCTGGCGCTATGAGATGTATGTGAAGAACGCCGGGACCATCGACTACCGCATCCACTCGGGCATGGTCGGCGGCCGCTGGGTGAAGGACCAAGCCGTCGATCTCGTCCAGCTCGACGTCGATAGCTTCAAGATCTCCTGGACGGAACCCACCGGCACCTCGGTCGCGGTTAACGTCATGCCCGGCAAGCGTCGCCTGCACGGCGTGATCTTCTTCCCGCACTGGGTCCAGGAGCACGGTGAGCGAACCATCTGCTTCCAAAACGATCATCTGGAGGAGATGCGCGCCTATCGCGATCAGGGCCCCACGTACCCCATCTACGTGGTGGCCGAGTTCGCAACGATCACACTGCTGGAATACGTTGGGGCCGAACAGGACTCCGTCATTTCGGTGGGACCAGACGAGCTGCCCGAGGGCTGGGCCGACCGTGCCAACTGAACGACACCAGGCAACGCTCGAACATAGCCCTTTGCCGTCACTGGTGGGCCATGGCGATGTTGAATTTGTCTTCGGGCTGGATCAAATGGTCGTGGCTGTCTTGACCGATGTCGATTCGGACCCACTGGATCTCGCCGGTGAATTGGTTGCCCGCGGGACCGTAGTCGGGTGAGGCGGGCGAACCACTATCGGCGCCCACGTCACACGCCTCGTCGGCCGAGTAGGCCATGGGTTCGGTCTGATCGACCCGCCCTGCACCCACGGATTCGCCGTCGTA
>NZ_JAFBAR010000059.1 GCF_019247635.1 Mycobacterium sp. | reverse complement strand
TCGAACATGTTTTCGATTATGCCACAGCCGGCCGACAGGCCGACTGTGATGTCTCGGGACAGCGGTGACAGTTCTGTGTCAGGACATCGGTGACGGTTGGTGTGTCAGGACTTCGGTGATGTTTCCTCGCTGTTGGGGCGTGGGCCGCGGGGTCGGCCGTTGCCGACGTATGTCACTCCGGTTGCGGGTCGAGTGTGCTCGATGAGGATCTCGCCTTCCAGGTCGGCGACGATGATCTTGTCGCCGTCGGTAATGACCAGGACCTGTTCAAGGCCGCGCCGTCCGTCGACCTTGTAGTTGACCTTGTAGTTGACCCCGGCGAGCATGAAAGTGCCGGCGGTGGTCAGTGTCACGCGGGTACCAGCGGGTAGATCCGTCGGCGCCGACATTGTCAGCGCCGGGCGCCCGGGCCACCCAGGGCTAGAGAATCGCGACCGCCACCACGATGCCCAGCGCGAACTGTGCCGCGGCGACCATCAGCGCGTCATAGCTGAACTCGTCGGCCTCGAACAATTCGTGCATATTGATTCCGATCGCCAGGGCCGCGACCCTCATCATGACGACCTGCGCGATGATTCCCACCAGCCCGAAGACAGCTGCCCCCACCAGCCCTTCCAACAGCTTTCCCGACGACGCATAGATCGCCAGAACCACGATGAGCGCCATGCTGACCATGCCGGCGGCGGACACGATGATCGCGTTCGGTTTCCCGGCGTCGACCATCTTGCGCAGCGGTCCCGGCGTGGTGAGGTCGATGGCGTAGAAGCCGATCAGCATCAGCACCAGGCCGACGATCGCATATAACAAAATCGCCCCGGCACCGCGGCCGAGCACCGCCAGATACCCCGCGTCCCAGTACCCCGAGTTCAGCGCCACGCTGGTTGCCGTCATTGATCAACTCCTTTATTTCTGCGGAATCCGGTGTGGGACAAAGGCTGCTCCGTCGTCGGTGATCAGTCCGGCGGTCTCCCGGATGCCGAGTCCCGCCGACGAATCGCCGACCACCCACGCGCCCAGCGCGGGCCGCATTTCGTCGAATTGCGGTAGCGGGTCGAGCAATTGGTAGACGAACCCCTCTTCGCCGTACACCCCGCCGGTGGCCGTTTCCATGCCGGCGCCGACAACGGTGATGTTCGCCCCTTCTCGGCCGAGCTTGGGCTTGCGGACGTATTCGGTGAGCTCGTGCGGGTCGTCGAGGTAGGCGGGCAGCAGGTTCGGATGACCCGGATACATCTCCCACAACACCGCCAGGATCGCCTTGTTCGACAACAGGGTCTTCCACAACGGCTCGATCCAGGTCGTCTGCGGCAGGCTGGACACGACATGCTTGCCGAACTCGTCGTCGAGCACCCACTCCCACGGGTACAGCTTGAAGACCGCGTGGAGCTGGTCTTCTTCCAGATCGACGAACCGCTCCAGGGCCGAGTCCCAACCGAGGTCTTCGATCATCAGGCCGACCGTCTGGAAGCCCGCTTCGGCCGCGGTCTCCTGCATGTAGGTCGTCGTAATCTGGTCCTCGCCAGTGGCTTCCACACCAGACCAGGTGAAGTGCAGCTCGGCGCTGGGCAGCGAATCACCGACCAACTTCCAGCGATCGACCAACTGCTCGTGCAGTGAGTTCCACTGGTCGTCGTCGGGAAACTTGTCCTTGAGCCAATACCATTGCAGGATAGCGGCTTCCAGTAAGGTGGTCGGTGTATCGGCGTTGTACTCGAGCAGCACCGCCGGGCGGCGGCCGTCATACCGCAGGTCGAACCGGCCGTACACGTGCGGGTCGGAGCGGCGCCACGACTCGGCGATCGGTTGCCAACTCCATTCCGGCAGACCGAAATCCGCGAACCGCTCCATCAGCACCACCTGCTCGACGGCGTTGAGACACATCGAGTGCAGCAACTCGACGTCGGCTTCGAGGGCCAGGATCTCGTCCATCTCGAATTCGTAGTGCACCGACTCGTCCCAGTACGGCCGATCCCTGCCCCGCGCGTCGCGGGCCGGTGTCCCGTACACCAGCCCCTGGGATTCGACCGTCGACCGCCAATTGGGCCGCGGCTGTGACCTGCCACGCTTCACGAGCCACTGCTCTTCCCGCCGCTGAGCTTGCCACCGAGGCCGCCGCGCTGAATGGTGCTGCCGGACTTGGTCTTAACCGTGGCCCCCTTGGGCAGGGTCGTCGACCCACCGATCGGCGACTGCCCGACGGAACCCGAGCTGCCGTAGTAATACCGGTACTGATGGCCGCCGTAGAAGAAGAAGCCGTTGAGGCCCGCGGTGTGACCGGTGCAGTAACCGTCCGGCACGATCACCGGTTGGCCATTCGCGTCGTCCTGGACGCACTGCGCGGTGACGGTTGGCGCCGACAGTGCCCAATACCCAAGGCCCGCAACCACAGCCACTACCCCAACGCCCGCCGCGGTGCCCATCAACACACGTTTGCGATGGCGCGCCTTGGCTTCCGCCTCGAGCCGCGCTTCCTCCTCCTCCTGTTGCTTTTTGGCGAACTTCTCTCGTGCGCGCAACTCGGCGGGGGTCGGCGGGCGCGGCTGCGTCGTCTCCGCGTCCTGGAACTGCATGCTGCCACGGGACGGATACCCGGCGGTGGGTTCTTCGCCCCCGTCCAAGCCCTCGGGCACCCCACCTTCGGGCGGGTCTTGATCCGTCCCCACTAGCGGGGATCCCGAATTGGCATGCGGGCAGTCTTGCACATTGCAGGCGCGCGCACAGCTATCCCCACCAGCGCTCCAGCACCCGCGCGACGCCGTCGTCGGTGTTGGTGGCGGTAACCTCGTCGGCGGCGGCCAGCGCCTCGGGGTGGGCATTGCCCATCGCCACGCCAAGGCCGGCCCGTAGCAACATCGGCACGTCGTTGGGCATGTCGCCGAAAGCGACCACGTCGGCATCGGCGAGCCCCAGCGGCCGTGCGATCTCGTCAACCCCGGTGGCCTTGCTGATACCCAGGGGGACGATCTCCACCAGGCCGTTGTTGGTCGAGTAGGTGATGTCGCCGCCGATCCCGACGTGCTTGGCCAGTTCGGCGGCCATGTCCGCGCTGCGCGCGCCGGCCTTTCGGATCAGCAGTTTGATCGCCGGCGCGCTGAGCAGATCCTGGATGGACACTTCGGTGTTGTCCGGGTTGAGCCACGCGTGCTCGTAACCCGGCGAGCTGATGAACTGTGGGGTCGCCGTGTCGTGCGCGCGCTCGCCGATCCGTTCCACCGCCAGACCGGCCCCCGGGATGACGCGGGTCGCGACCTCCGCCAACTCCGCGAGGGTGTCGACGGCCAACGTCCGCGCCGACAGCACCCGGTCGGTCACGGGATCGTAGATGACCGCGCCGTTGGCGCAAACCGCCATGGGGGCGAATCCGAGCGCGTCCACGACGGGCCGCACCCAGCGCGGTGGACGACCGGTCGCCAGGACAAACCGCGCCCCGGCATCCACGGCGGCACCTACTGCGGCACGGGTCCGCGGGCTGATGGTTTCGTCGTCGTCGAATAGTGTGCCGTCGACGTCGCAAGCGATCAGCGCCGGCGGCAAACCCGGCCTCAGCGTGGTCCGCCTTGATTCTCCGGAGGCGTCACACCGTCGGTCCCATACTTTTGGGCACGCTCGGCCAACTCGGCCAACCGGAGCTGGCGGGAATCGTCCGGACTCGGCGCGCTGCCACCCAGGCGCCGTGGCACCCAGAACTCCCCCTCCGGGTGGGGGTACTCCTCCTGCACCCGATAGAGAATCGCATTCATCGCCTGCCGCAGTTCGTTGTTGAGTTGTTCGGGGTCACCTTTCGGCGGCAGCGGCTTGCCGACGACGACGCTGATCGGAATCTTGTTGCGAATTACCCTCTTTGGGTGATCCTTCGGCCAAATCCGGTGTGCGCCCCAGACAATGAACGGAATTATCGGCACCTGCGCCTCGAGCGCCATGCGGGCCGCCCCCGTCTTGAATTGGCGCAGTTCATAACTGCGGCTGATGGTGGCCTCGGGATGCAGCCCGACCAGCTCGCCCTCACGCAGCCGCTGCACCGCGACGGCGTAGGCGTCGCTGCCGACACGACGATCCACCGGAATGAGCTGCGTGTGCTTGATCACGTAGTTGACCGCCCGCACCTCCTGCATTTCGGCTTTGATCATGAACCTCAAGCGGCGCTTGCGTTCCTTCGCGGCGAGCGACGCCGGAATCCAGTCCACATAACTCGTGTGGTTCAGGGCGATCAAGGCGGCGCCGCGCTCCGGGATGTTGTCGAGCCCGTGGTAGGTGATCTTGGTTCCCTGTGCCGCGACGACGGACGGGACAAGGATCTCCATCATCCGGAAAAACGGCTCTGCCATGCCCCCGATTATCCCTTGCGTACTTGAACCCGTCGTTAACCGGACCGACGTTGTCGGCGGCCGGCCGCCTCTTCGGCATCCAGCGCGGTGGCCTCGGTCAGCGTCGGAGCACCGCCGCCGAGCCGCTGCGGCACCCAGTACGCCCCCGCCGGGTGTGGATATTGCTCTTGCGCACAATGCAGCATCGTTGTCATCGACTCGCGCAGCCCGGCCATCGAGGCGCTGGCGGGCAACGGCGCCCCCACCGCTACCGTGACCTCGTTGCGGCCCGGCCATCCCATCAAATGCCTTGGCTGGCCCTTGGTCCAGATCCGTTGTGAACCCCAGACGATCACCGGGACGATAGGGACGCCCGCCTCGGCCGCCATCCTGGCGGCTCCCGACTTGAACTCCTTGAGCTCGAAGCTCCTGCTGATCGTTGCCTCGGGATAGACGCCGACCAACTCCCCCTCGCGCAGGCGCCGCACCGCCACGGCGTAGGCACCGGACCCGGCATGCCGGTCAACCGGGATTGCCTTCGTGCGTTCGATCAGGAAGTTGACCACCCTGCGCTGCTGCATCTCGGCCTTGATCATGAACCTCAGCCGCCGGTGCCGCCGATGCATGGCCAACGCGGCCGGCAGCCAGTCGACGTAGCTGGTGTGGTTGATCGCGATCACGGCGCCGCCGCGCTCGGGGACGTTCTGCTCGCCGGCGTACGTGATCCGGGTGCCGCTGGCTAGGACCAGGAACCGGGCCAGGATCTCGAGGGTGCGGTAGGTCGGTTCCACCATCGCCTCACTGGTCGGGCGCTCCGGCGGATTGTGCGCGGCGGGCCGCCTTGATCGCGGCCTCCTCGGCCTCCATGCGGGCCGCCTCGGCGAGCGACGGCGCTCCGCCGCCGAGCCGGTGCGGCACCCAGAACTCGCCGGCGGGATGGGGGCCGTACTGTTCCTGCGCGCGTTCCAGCAGATGCTGCATCCGCGAGTGCAGTAGGCCGCTCAGCTCGGCTGTGGCCAATGTCGGTTCGATGGGCTCGCCGACGACGATCTGGATCGGCACCTTGGGACGGAACAGCTTCTTGGGGTGGCCCTTGGTCCAGATCCGCTGCGCGCCCCACACGATGTGCGGGACGATCGGCACCCCGGCCTCGACGGCCATCCGCGCGGCACCGGTCTTGAATTCCTTGATCTCGAAGCTGCGGCTGATCGTCGCCTCGGGGTAGACGCCGACGAACTCACCGTCCTTCAGGTTCCGGACCGCGGCCTCATACGACGCGGCTCCGGATTGCCGGTCCACCGGGATGTGCCGCAGGCTGCGCATGATCGGCCCGGTGATCTTGTGGTCGAAGACCTCCTGCTTGGCCATGTAGCGCACCTTGCGCCCGAGGCCCTGCTGGTAGGTGGGCAAACCCGCGAGAGTGAAGTCCAGGTAGCCGGTGTGGTTGATCGCGATGACGGCACCGCCGCTGGTAGGAAGATTCTCCACCCCGGTCACGGTGATCTTCAGGCCCTGGATGCGGAATATCAAACGGGCAATCTGAATGACAGTCGCATATACCGGCTCCACAGTTTTTCAGCCTAATGCTCCAAGCGGTCATCAGACGAGGCCGGTCAAGAGGCAGGCGGCCGCTCCAGGCCGGAGATGGTGACTCACGCTAAGCTCGAAGCGACTCGAAGGCAGCGCAGATTGGTAGCCGAAAGGTATTTGTGCAGGTCACAAGCGTCGGCCACGCCGGCTTTCTGATCGAGACCCGGGCGGGCAGCATCCTCTGCGACCCCTGGGTCAACCCCGCGTACTTCGCGTCCTGGTTCCCGTTCCCGGACAACAGTGCGCTGGACTGGCACACGCTGGGCGCCTGCGACTACCTGTACGTGTCACACCTGCACAAAGATCACTTCGACGCAGAAAACCTGCGCACCCACGTCAACAAGGACGCGGTGGTGCTGCTGCCCGACTTTCCGGTGCCCGACCTGAGAAATGAGCTGCAGGAATTGGGTTTTCACCGGTTCTTCGAAACCACCGACTCGGTCAAACACCGACTGTCCGGCGCCAAGGGTGATCTCGACATCATGGTCATCGCCCTGCGTGCCCCGGCGGATGGTCCGATCGGCGACTCGGCGCTGGTGGTTTCAGACGGCGTCACAACGGTTTTCAACATGAACGACGCCCGCCCCGTCGACTTGGACGTGCTGACAACCGAATTCGATGACATCGATGTGCATCTGCTGCAGTACTCCGGGGCCATCTGGTATCCGATGGTCTACGACATGCCGGCCCGGGCCAAGGAGTCGTTCGGCACCCAGAAGCGGCAACGGCAGATGGACCGCGCCCGCCAGTACGTCGCGCAGGTGGGGGCGTCCTGGGTGGTGCCGTCGGCGGGGCCGCCGTGCTTCCTGGACGACGAGTTGCGACAGCTCAACGACGACCGCGATGACCCGGCCAACATCTTCCCCGACCAGAGGGTTTTCCTGGACCAAATGCGTGCACACGGCCACGACCGCGGCCTGCTGATGATCCCCGGATCGGTCGCCGATTTCACCGGCAGCACACTGAACTCGCTGCGCCATCCGCTGCCCACCGACCAGGTGGAGGCCATGTTCAGCACCGGTAAAGCGGCCTACATCGCCGGCTACGCCGAGCGGATGGCGCCGGTGCTGAGGGCCGAAAAGGCCCGCTGGGCCCCCGCCGGCGGCGAACCGTTGCTGGAACCGCTGCGCGCGCTGTTCGAGCCGATCATGCTGCAAAGCGACGAAATCTGTGACGGCATAGGCTATCCCGTCGAACTTGTGCTAGGTCCCGAAACCGTGGTGTTGGATTTTCCGAAACGCACCGTGCGGGAACGGATTCCCGACGAGAAGGTGCGCTACGGGTTCGAGATCGCCCCCGAGCTGGTGCGCACGGTGTTACGCGACCACGAACCGGACTGGGTCAACACCATCTTCTTGTCCACCCGGTTCCGGGCCTGGCGGGTCGGCGGCTACAACGAATATCTGTACACGTTCTTCAAGTGCCTGACCGACGAGCGGATCGCGTATGCCGACGGCTGGTTCGCCGAAACACACGACGACTCCGCGTCGATCATGCTTGACGGCTGGGAGATTCAGCGCCGCTGCCCGCACCTCAAGGCCGATCTATCGAAATTCGGTGTGGTGGAAGGAAACACGCTCACCTGTAATCTGCACGGATGGCAATGGCGCCTGGACGACGGGCGCTGCCTGACCACCCGGGGCCACGAGCTACGGAGCGCGCGCGCATGAGCACGACCTACCGGCCTTCTTACGATGACGGCGTCGTCCAGCTGGACCGCACGGCGCTCACGTTGCGCCGCTATCATTTCCCTTCGGGCACGGCGAAAGTCATTGCGCTGGACAAGATCCACGGTTACAAGTCCGAGTCGCTGGGCCTGTTCGTGGCGCGGTTCAATATCTGGGGCACGCCGGATTTGCGTCGCTGGCTGCCGCTGGACGTGTACCGGCCGCTCAAGTCGACATTGATCACCCTGGACCTGCCCGGGACCAGCCCCACCCCGGCCTTCACGCCGGCCCGGCCGGACGAATTCACCGCGGTGCTGGACGAGTTACTGGGGCGGCTTGGTTAGAGGTCGGCCAGTGCCGCGCGCCCCGCGTTGTATCCGGGAATGAACGTGATCCCCGGCCCGCCGTGGCAGCCCGCGCTGCCAAGGTACAGCCCCTTTATTGGGATCCGCTGGCCGACAAAGCCTTTCGGCCCGGGTCGGTTGGGGCCGATCTGATCGGCGTTCAGCAGCCCGTGGCAGTAGTCGCCGCCCGGAGCACCGAACATCACCCCCATGTGTCTGGGCGTGAAGGTGGTGTGCCGGATGATGCTGCGCTCGAAATTCGGCGCCAACCGGGTGACCTTGTCGATCACGCGTTGACCCATTTCGGCCTTTGCCTGGCCGTAGTCGGCACCGCCCTCGATCGGGAACCACAACGCGAACGCCGACGCGGCGTGCTTGCCCTCCGGCGCCAGATCGGGGTCGTTCTGCGACGGGACCTGCAAGACCAACGTCGGGTCGGCAGGGACGATCCCGCGACGGCAATCCTCCCACTGCTGCTGGACTTCCTCCGGCGTGCAAAACAGGCCCAACGACGCCTGCATCGCGGGGTCGTTGAGCGACTCGTAGGGGGCGACGAACTCGGGGGCCTCGTCCAGCGCGAAGTGCATCTGCAGGTAGCTGCCGCGGTGGTCGGTGCGCGCAAATCGTTCCCTGATATCGGCGGGCAGCACCGAGGGATCGATCAGCTCGTTGAGCGTCAGGTCGGGTGCGATGCCGGAGACGACGATCGGGGCGCTCAAGATCTCTCCGGCCTCGGTGCGCACTGCGCTGACCCGTCCGTCGGCGACGAGGATCTCCTCCACCCTGGTGCGGAGGCGGACTTCGCCGCCGAGACTTTCCAGCACTGCACACAGGTGTGCCGTGAGCGCTCCGATGCCGCCGCGCAGCTTCTTCATCTGCATGGTGTCGCCGTCGGGAACGCCGAGCCCGAAGGCGAGTGCGGCCGCGCTGCCCGGCGTGGCCGGCCCCCGGTAGAGGGTGTTGACGGCCAGCACGGTCATCGAACCGCGCAACGCGCCGTGCTTCTCACGGTCCGGAAGGTAGCGGTCCAACACGTCAGTGACCGACCCGAAAAGCATGTCGTCAATGGCTGAGCGTTCGAATTCGTTTGTGGCGCAGGCATACATCTGGTCGAAAGTCTTGGGCAGCGTTCCGGCCTCGAAGCGGCCCAACGCCCGGGCGGGAGCCTGGCTCCAGGCCATCAGCCCCGCCATTCCGTTGACGGCGTCCGCGCCGTGCACCTCGTTGAGGTGGGTGAAGAGCTTGATCGGGTCGGTGTACTGGACGAGTGGATCGTCACCGACACCGCGCAGCGCCACCGACATGACGTCCAGGTCGACCGTCGGCAGGCTATCCAGACCGAGTTCGTTGATCACCGCCGTCGACGTCGGGAACTGGACCGAGCCGGCAATCTCGAACTTATAGCCGTCGAACAGTTCGACGGTGGAAGCCATTCCCCCGGCGTAGAGCTTGGCATCCAGGCACGCGGTCCGTAGTCCCGCCTTCTGCAGCATGACCGCCGCCGTCAGCCCGTTGTGTCCGGCACCGATAACTATCGCGTCAAATTCAGCCTTGGCTTCAGACATAGGTTCTGCCCTCCGACAGGCAGGTTGGCATGGTCGGCCAGTTTTGTCAATTATGACAAAACTGTGCCGCTTACCCATGCGCCGGTGATACCGGCCCGCAGCGACTCCAGCGCGGCGTGGCACACCCGCGCCAGCTCACCCAGCGAACGGTCATCGCCGACCATCCACACTTCCATCGCGCCGAACACCGCGGCCGCGATGCAACGTGCGGTCACCGCGAAGCGCAACCGCGCGTCCGTCGTCTCCTCCGAGTTGCAGCTACGGCGTTGCAGCTGCGCCTGGATGGCGTCGGCGAAATCGGCCTGGACGTCCTGAATGTGGCGGACGATGCGGCCAGGGTCAAGCTCGCCTCCCCGCAGGGCAGCGATTTTCGTCACGGCCTCGACGTCGTACGGAAATGAGAAGATCGAGGACTGCACGGAGTCGATGATCGGTTCGCCTGCGGGCCTGGCGTCGAGCGCGGCGCGAAACCAATTCAGCCCGGTGTAATCGGCAAACAGCAGGTCGTGCTTGGACCGGAAGTGGCGATAGAAGGTCCGCAGCGATACCCCCGCGTCCGCGGCGATCTGCTCGGCGGACGTCTCCTCCACGCCCTGTCCCAGAAACCGCACCAACGCGGCCTGTCGCAATGCCTCGCGGGTGCGCTCGCTGCGCGCCGTCTGCGCGGGCCGAACCATGCCAGTAAGGTAGCAAACGGCTTGACCGCCCGTTCGCTTCGAATGTCAATATTGACAAAACTTTGCGGCTGGGGCCAGACTTCGCGCATGGTCTGGCTGTACGTGCACGCAATACTCGGGATCGCCGTCATCGTCTGGCTTATCGCGTCAAACCCGCAGGTCTACGCAAAACCGGCCGGCGGATCGTGGTTGTCGCCGCTGGAGGGCGTGTACTACGCCGCCGGCTTTGCCTCGATCGCGCTGGGCTGGTACTTCAACATCCACTTCGTGCTTGATTCCCACGGACAGGGGAACCTGTTCCACGGCCCGGCGAGTTACCCGAACTTCCTGCGACAGCAGTTCGCGAACCCGGCTGCCGGCTCGGGCGACCAGGACTACCTCATCGCGAATGTCATTCTGCTGCCGGTGTTTACCATCGTCGACGGCCGTCGGCGTGGCATCCGGCGCCCGTGGCTGTTTTTCGCCGCCAGCTTCTTCACCAGCTTCTCGTTCCCGCTGGCCTGGTACTTCGCCACCATGGAACGCACGCGCCGGCACGAACAAGCCCGCGAGACGGTGCACGCCTAAGCGCTGACCTCGTTGCGGCGATAACCGGCGTGATGGTGAATCTGATTGCCCCCGTGGCGTTTCGCGGCGTACATCGCCGCATCGGCGGCCGCGATCAGGGAGACCACCAGCTCGTCGGTGTCCGGTTCTTGGCCGTCCAGGCAGACACTGGCCGTGCCGACGCTGGCGGTGAGCTTGAACGGTAGCGCGGCAATCGCGTCGCACAGTCGTTGAGCTCGCGGACCTATTTCAGCCGGGTGCCAGATCGCGGCGATCACGAATTCCTCACCGCCGGAGCGACCGACAATCGCGGTGTCGTCGGTGTTCTCCCGCAACGCTCGCGCCACCGCGACCAGCGCCTCGTCACCCTTGCTGTGCCCGTACTTGTCATTGATTTGCTTGAAGCGGTCCAGGTCGATCACGGTCAGGACCAAATGAGCCGGTCGGAAGCCGTCGTGCCGCAGGTGTCCCCTGGTGCGCCGGTGGAACGCGCGCCGGTTCAATAGGCCGGTCAGTTGGTCGCGTTCGGCCTGCACCGCGTCGGTACCGAGAACGTGCGCAACGGCCTGAATGCCAAAGGGGACCGCCAGATTCAAGGTGAGCACGACCGCATATCCGCACACCGCGGCAACGACGCCGGACGCCGCCGTAATCCGCATCACCTCGACGCCGCCGGTGAGCGCGGCGATCGTGAAGTTGAACACCATCAGCCGCGCGGCGTGAAACAGCGCGATGTAACCGGCCATCGTCGCGAAGGTTGTGCAAGCCAGCATGGCGGCGACGGGATCGCTCTGGGCGAGCGCGGCCAGCGCGATGCTGGCGGTGGACAGCATCGCGAAACCCATCGCCTGGCGGCGGGTCGGCCAGCGCAGCACCCACAACATGGCGCCCAACGTGGCACCGCCGGAGGCGGCCAGCGCGCACGCCAGCTGAACGGGCCCGCGCGGTCCGGTCCCGCTCCAGATCGTCGCCAGGACGACAACGGTCAGCGCGGCGCCGATCAGCGCGACCGTGGCGCGGGTGCGAACGGCCATACCGCGGGACTGCAGGAGGGAGCCCAGCTGGTCGAAGTGGTCGGACTGGCGCCACCACAGACCGAGCCAGCTCATGAGACTTCACCTTCCCCCATGCAACCGCCTACAGAGACGACGGGCGGTGGATCAACAGATGATAGTCCAGGGACACGCCGCCAGCTGGCGTTTTGTTCGAGACGATTAAACGGGCTCCAGCACCTCGGTGCCCACGAACGGAACCAGCGCCCCCGGCACCCGCACGCTGCCGTCGGCCTGCTGGTGATTCTCCAGGATGGCGACCAGCCATCGAGTGGTGCCCAGCGTGCCGTTCAACGTGGCCGCGGTCTGCGGTTTCCCGTTGTCGTCGCGATAGCGCGTCGACAGCCGGCGGGCCTGAAAGGTGGTGCAGTTGGACGTCGACGTCAGCTCCCGGTAGGCGTCCTGCGTCGGAACCCACGCCTCGCAGTCGAACTTGCGCGCGGCCGACGAGCCGAGATCACCCGCGGCGACGTCGATCACCCGGTAGGGCACCTCGATGCGCGCCAGCATCTCGCGCTGCCAGCCCAGCAGCCGTCCGTGTTCGGCCTCGGCCTCCTCCGGCCGGCAGTAGACGAACCCCTCCACCTTGTCGAACTGGTGCACCCGGATGATGCCGCGGGTGTCCTTGCCGTAACTGCCGGCCTCACGCCGAAAACACGACGACCAGCCCGCGTAGCGCCGTGGTCCGCCAGACAGGTCCAGGATCTCGTCGGCGTGATAACCGGCCAGCGGTACTTCGGAGGTGCCGACCAGGTACAGGTCGTCGGCGTCCACGCGGTACACCTCGTCGGCGTGCGCGCCCAGAAATCCGGTGCCGGCCATCACCTCCGGACGCACGAGTACCGGCGGGATCATCGGCACGAAGCCGTTGTCGACGGCCAGGCGCAGCGCCAGCTGTAACAGGCCCAGCTGGAGCAGCGCGCCGCGGCCGGTCAGGAAGTAGAACCGCGAGCCGGAGACCTTGGCGCCGCGCTGCATGTCGATCAGGCCCAGCGCCTCGCCCAGCTCCAGGTGATCCTTCGGGTTCGCCAGCACGGGAGGATCGCCGACGACGTCGAGCACCAAGTAGTCGTCGGCACCGCCGGCGGGCACCGGATCCAGAATGACGTTCGAGATCGCCATGTGCGCCGCGGTGAACGCCGCCGCGGCGTGCGCCTGATCGGCCTCGGCCGCCTTGACCTGCTCGGCAAGCTCCCTGGCGCGCTGCAGCAGCGCCGGGCGCTCCGCGGCGGACGCGGCGCCCACGCCCTTGCTGGCGGACTTCTGGTCGGCGCGCAACGAGTCCGCGGTCGCAATCGCCGTGCGGCGTGCGGCGTCGGCGGTCAGCAGGGCATCCACCAGGGCCGGGTCCTCGCCGCGGCTGAGTTGGGAGCGGCGCACAGCGTCGGGGTTTTCCCGGAGCAACTTCAGGTCGATCACGGCCGCAAGACTAACCGCCGGCGACTTTCGGCGACGCCGCCGAGCGGCCGGGAACCCGTCGCGGATATCACATCTGCAACATTTGTCACGCCGCTGTTTCGGCCCTGTCAGAATGGAGCCGATGTTGGACGCGCCAGAAAAGGAAGTTCCCGCCGAGCCCGCCGAGCCCGCCGAGCCCGCAGACGCGGCGGCGCCCGCCGAGCCCGCAGCCGCGGCGGCGCCGGCCGAGCCCGTCGCACCGGCCGAGGGGCCCGCGAGTCGCTGGCCGCGCGGGTTGCAGGCGTCGGCCACGCGGCGGGGGCTGCTGTTGACCGCACTGGGCGGCCTGCTGATCGCGGGGCTGGTGACCGCCATTCCCGCCGTGGGCACCGGGCCGGGACGGCTGGCCGGCTACATGGACAGCAACCCGGTTCCCAGCACCGGCACGAAGGGCAACGCCGCCTTGAACCGCGCGCACGCGGGCGACTGCCTGATGTGGCCGGACGGCGCCCCGGAGTCCGCGACGATCGCCAGTTGCACCGAGGATCACCGGTTCGAAGTCGCGGAGTCGATCGATATGCGGACATTTCCCGGCTCGGAATACGGACCGAACGCTGCCCCGCCGTCGCCGGCCCGTATTCAGCAGATCAGCCAGGAGCAGTGCGAAGCGGCAGTGCAGCGCTACCTCGGCACCAAGTTCGATCCCAATAGCAAGTTCACCATCAGCATGCTGTGGTCCGGCGACCGCGCGTGGCGCCAGGCCGGCGAACGCCGCATGCTCTGCGGCCTACAGTTACCGGGCCCGGGCAACGAGCAGATCGCCTTCAAGGGCAAGGTCGCCGACATCGACCAGTCCAAGGTCTGGCCCGCCGGGACCTGCCTGAGCATCGACCCCACCACCAACCAGCCTGTCGACGTACCAGTCGACTGCGCGGCCACGCACGCGATGGAGGTCACGGGCACGGTCAACCTGGCCGAGAAATTCCCCACCGCGCTGCCCGCCGAAGCCGACCAGGACGGCTTCATCAAGGACGCCTGCACCCGGATGACCGACGCTTACCTGGCGCCCGTCAAGTTGCGCACCACGACCTTGACGCTGATCTACCCGACGCTGTCGCTGCCCAGTTGGTCGGCGGGTAGCCGTGAGGTCGCGTGCAGCATCGGTGCGACTCTGGGCAACGGGGGCTGGGCCACCCTGGTGGGTCCCGCAAAGGGACCCCTGCTGATCAACGGTCAGCCGCCGGTTCCTCCACCCGACATTCCCGAGGAGCGGCTGACGATGCCACCGATTCCGGTGCAGCTGCCGACGACCCAGCCCGCGGCGCCGGCGCAGCAGACGCCGACCATCCCACCGAATAACCAGCATCTGCCCCAACAACAGCCGGTCGTCACACCGCAGCGATCGCCCGCGTCACAGGCACCGCAGAACCCGGCACCCCAGGACAACCCGCAGCCGGCCGACGGCGGTGCTCCGCCGCCGGCGGGTCAACCGCCGGGGCCGGGCGAACCCGCGCCGGCGGGTTAGCGTTTTGCCCGTGCGGATGGGGCCGCAGCGCTTCGAGGAATTGGTCTCCGACGCACTCGATCTGCTCCCGCCCGACTTGTCGGCCGCGATGGACAACGTCGTGGTGTTGGTCGATGCCCGCCACCCCGAGGACGACGAGCTGCTGGGCCTGTACGAGGGCGTCGCGCTGACAGAGCGGGACTCCGACTACGCCGGATTGCTGCCGGACACCATCACGATCTACCGCGAGGCGTTGCTGGACGCGTGCGAATCGGACGACGAGGTCGTCGAGCAGGTGGCAATCACGGTGATCCACGAAATTGCGCACCACTTCGGCATCGACGACGCCCGGCTGGACCAGCTGGGCTGGGGCTAACCGGCCATGGTCGGGCGCGGCGGCGCGGTTTTGTCCGCGGCCCGTGCTATGAACGGCATATGAGCACCGGCTGCCGCGACTGCCGGGCAGGCTTGGATCACTGCCACGGCACCATCATTCGCCACTCACTGCGACGTTCGGAATGCACCGAACCGGACTGCGACGGCCCGGAGCTGTCGCCGCACACCTTCGTTGTCGACTGCGACGCGGTGGGCTGCGGGTGTGGTGAGGCGATCGCTCACTTTGTCCGCAGGGCGGTTTAGCCCATCGGATCGCTGCCCGACGCCACGGCGTCGGTGACGGGGGTGCTGTCGGCTTCCGGATAGAACGGCGGCCTCAGCGAGCCCCATCGCACGCAACTCCACCGCCCGTCGGTGACGGGTACCAAGACCACCGACTCCGTGTTGTCCAGATGGTGGTCGAGCACAAAATCGCCGTCCACGCCGGCGAGGATCGCCGACGCCAGCCGAATCGCCGCGCCGTGGCTGACGACCACGATGTCGCCGTCCCACTCGTCGTCGTCGAGATATCGCATCCGCAAGTCGGTGAGCACCGGCACGTAGCGGTCCAAGACATCGTTTGCGGTCTCGCCACCAGGCAGCGGAACGTCCAGCTCGCCGTGATGCCAGCGCTTATAGATGGCATTGAATTCAGCGACCGCATCGTCGTCGTTGCGGTTCTCCAGCGCGCCAACCTGGACCTCGTGGATGCCGGCCAGCTCGTGGGCCGTGACGTCGAGGACGGCGCCGATCACCGCAGCCGTCTCCGACGCCCGGGTGGCCACCGAGTGCGCGAGCAGCGCCGGACGCGTGCAAACTTTGTGGGCGAACCCCCGAGCCTGATCGCGACCCAACGGTGTCAGCGCTGCCCCCGGTGGCAGGGTGTCCAGCCTGCGCTCGACATTGCCGTACGACTGGCCGTGCCGCAGCAGCACCAAGCGACCGCTCATTCGGGCTTGCCCTCACGCAATCGGGCCAGCCACCGCGAGGCCTCGTCGGGCGGTGGCGGCACCGACTCCCGCGGGCCGTCGGCCGCCGCCGGCCAGGAACCCAGGTATCGCACATCAGCGCAACGACGGTGCAGCGCCTTGAGTGCCTCGGCGACAGCACCGTCATCGACGTGGCCGACGCAATCGACGAAGAACAGGTAGGTGCCCAGCTCGGTACGGGTGGGCCGGGATTCGATCCGGGTGAGGTCGATGCCGCGGATGCCGAACTCGGCCAGGGCCGCCACCAGCGCCCCGGGCGCGTTGTCGATGCGCAAGACCGCCGAGGTGCGATCGACTCCGGTGCGGGCCGGTGGCGGCCCTGGTAGGCCGACCAGGACGAAACGAGTGCGGGCGTTGGGCTCGTCGACAACACCCTCGGCCA
The DNA here is from genome assembly GCF_019247635.1 of Mycobacterium sp. Taxonomy (GTDB): domain Bacteria; phylum Actinomycetota; class Actinomycetes; order Mycobacteriales; family Mycobacteriaceae; genus Mycobacterium. Next base: position 2,561 of record NZ_JAFBAR010000059.1, on the reverse strand, counting down.
ACGCCGTCAATCCCCAGCGGGACACCGCCAGCGGCGAGGTGACCGCGGCGTCGACCACACCGTCGGCCACCTGCCGCGCGGCGTCGGCGTTGGAATAGGCCGGGCGCAATTCGGCGCCGGGCAGGTTGGCGCCCAGCCAGTTCCGCACCTGCGCCGCCGCCACCGGAAAGGCCGCCAGCGTGCGCACATCCGCGGCGGTGAGGCCGGATTTGGCGACAATGCTGAAGGCGACATCCAGTGTGGTCTCCGCGAACACCTGCAGCGGCGACCCGCCGGCCAAGCTGTCCAACGTCGGCATCAACGACCCGTCGATCGAATTCTCGATCGGCACGCACGCGTAATCGGCAGCACCGTCACGGACGGCGTCCAGTGCCGCCGGCGTGCTCTCGATCGGCAACTGCTGCAACGGATCCGCCCCCTGCTCGGGAACGAGGCCCACGGCCGTCAGTTGGAGTAGCGCCGCCTCGGTGAAGGTCCCCTCGGGTCCTAGGTAAGCGATGCGGGCCACGACCATAACCCTAATGCCGCGTCACCGGTCGGGTCTTGCATGCCTACAGGACCGTAAGTTAACTTAGGCTTCCCTAAGCATTTGGAGGGAACTGTGCTACCGCTCACTCACCCCGCGCCGACGACTGCCGAGCGCATTCGAACGGCGTGCGTGCGGGCCGGCGGCGCACTCCTGGCCGTCGAGCGCGAAGAGCCGGTAGCCACACCGATGCATCACTTGCTCGACGACGGATCCTTCGCGGTGGCCGTCCCGCTCACGACCGGCGCGCATGCCGGAATCTGCGGATCCCAGGCGCTGCTGGAGCTCACCGACTACGCGCCGCTGCCCATGCGCGAACCCGTGCGCTCGTTGGTGTGGGTCCGCGGCCGCCTCCACGAGGTTCCCCAGGAGGCCGTGACGGCGACCCTGGACCTGATTGCCGTCGACAACCCGAATCCGGTTCTGCTGCAAGTGCAAACCCCGCGCTCGGCCCCGGCTGATGGTGAGGACACCCGCTACACACTGCTGCGGTTGGAGGTGGACTCGGTCGTGGTGACCGACGCCACCGGGGCCGAACCCGTCGGCGTCGCAGATCTCCTCGCCGCCGCGCCCGACCCATTCTGCGAGATCGAATCGACGCTGCTGTGGCACCTGACAACCGTGCACGACGACGTTGTCGCGCGCTTGGTTTCCAGGCTTCCGGCACCGCTGCGGCGCGGCCAGGTCCGGCCCCTTGGGCTCGATCGCTACGGCGTCCGGTTTCGGGTCGAAGACAGCGACGGTGATCGTGACGTGCGGCTGCCCTTTCCAAAACCGGTGGACGACATGACCGGGCTCAGTCAGGCGATTCGGGTGTTGATGGGGTGCCCGTTCGTCAACGGCCTGCGGGCGCGTCGGTAGTCCAAACTCGGCACGGCCGGTGTCCGTGCACGTAGGTTATCCGGGTGAACGGCGATCGCCCTCCGGAACGTCGACGCCCTCAAAGACCGGCGCCGGCGCCTCCCGAGCCTCCGCAGATGATGCGCCGCGAACCCATCCCGCCGCCGTCAGCGATCAGACGGACGGTGCCGCTGCCACGGCGCGCACCGGTCGCGGCGCCGCCCCCTCCGGTTGCCCCGGCCGCACGGCGAAAGCGCCGCAAGCAACGCAAGCGCCGCTGGATCCGGGTCGTGGCGCTCAGCCTGCTCATTGCTCTGCTGGTGGCCGGAGCGGGCATCCTGGCGGGGACGGCGTGGTTGGAGACCTCGCTGCACCGCGAGGCGGCGCTGGCGGACTACTCCGATCGGCCGCCCGTCGGCCGCGGTGCGAACTGGCTCGTTGTGGGTTCGGACAGCCGCCAGGGGCTCACCGCCGAACAGCAGCAGGATCTGGCCACCGGCGGTGACGTCGGCAACGGCCGAACCGACACCATTCTGCTGGTGCACGTGCCTGGGATCGGCTCGGAAAACCCGACGACAATGGTGTCCATACCGCGCGACTCGTACGTATCGATCCCCGGTCATGGCAGGGACAAGATCAACGCCGCGTTTGCGCTGGGCGGGGCGCCGCTGCTGACGCAGACAGTCGAGCAGGCCACCGGCCTTCGACTCGACCACTACGCGGAGATCGGATTCGGCGGTTTCGCCGGCCTGGTCGACGCGCTCGGCGGGGTGACCGTCTGCCCGACGAAGCCGATCAGCGACCCGCTTGCGGGAATCGACCTGCCCGCCGGCTGCCAGCGGCTGGACGGCCGGAATGCGCTGGGCTACGTCAGGACGCGGGCCACGCCGCGGGCGGATCTGGACCGGATGGTCAACCAGAGGCAATTCATGTCGGCGCTGCTGCACCGGGTGGCCAGCCCGGCGGTGTGGCTCAATCCGTGGCGTTGGTACGCGGTGCCGCATGCGGCCGTCGAGGCCCTGACGGACGACCGGGGTGACCACGTGTGGGACCTAACCCGACTCGGCTGGGCTCTGCACGGATCGGTCACCGCGATCACCGTCCCCATCGGGGAACTCACCACCAGCGACGCCGGCTCGGTGGTGGTATGGAACCACGACGCGGCCAGCGCATTGTTCAACGCGCTCGCCGCCGA
>NZ_JAFBAR010000037.1 GCF_019247635.1 Mycobacterium sp. | reverse complement strand
CGCGGGCGGCACCGTCATGGAGAACGCGGACTCGTACGCGGCCGCTGCGGCGTTGGCCTGAGTGCCGACCTGCTCGGCCTGAACGGCAGTGGCAGATAGCCACTCCACGTAGGGTGCGGCCGCAGCCGACATCGACACCGACGACGGGCCGAACCAACTCTCGCTGGCCAACTCCGAAACCACCGAGCCGTAAGAGGCTGCAGCGACGCGCATTTCAGCAGCCATCGCGTTCCAGGCCGCGGCGGCGGCCAGCATGGGTGTCGATCCGGGGCCAGAATACATTCTGGCCGAGTTGATTTCGGGCGGCAACGCCGCAAAATCGATCATTAGACCCCCTCGGCGCTTATCGGGTTGCGGCAGCGTTGGCCACCTCGGTGGCCGCATACGACCCGGCGCTGGTCTGCAGCGTGGAAACGAACAGCTCATGCATCGCGGCGGCCTGGGCGCTCACCGCTTGAAATGCTTGAGCGTGGGCCGCGAATTTCACTGCCGTCGTCATCGACACATCATCGGCAGCAGCAGGCACCACGCCGGTCATCGGAGCTGCAGTGACCGCGCGCTGGGCGGCCAGGATAGAACCGATCGCCGCTAACTTGTCGGCCGCAGCGTTCAGCGATTCCGGTTGGGCAGTAACAAAGATCATCGGGAGTTCTCCTCACGGTATATGCGCCCAGCCCGAAGCCGCAGCGGTGCAGGCGCAGCGATGTACGGCATCTGAGCGGAGGCGCAGACGCGAAAATTGGCTCAGGACAAGACTTTCAGTCAGGAACGACGGCGGATCGGTGTGGCAACGAGCAGGTCGTCGATCTGGAATAGGGACTATCGTCTGAACTGATCTCGCTCTCACCTCCTCGCGGCCAGGGCATTCGGAATGCCACCTGTTGCACGCGGGATATCAGCCCGTTAACACTTCCGGGCGGCACCCCTCTCGTCTGAGCTTCGGCACCACACGGCGTATCCGGCCGCTCGGGCCGGAAGCCACTTGGGCTCAACCCTTAAGCCGGGAAGAGCTGTCCTGACCCTGGGCGTCTTTCGACGTTCGAGGTCAGTGGCCTTTGTCCGTGCAGACGCCTCACCTAGCGAGGTGCTTGCAGGGCCCATCGTGACACCGGGAAGCAAGCTGAGTCAAGAAAGTTGTGAGCGCGTGACGACAATTCACCTCTGCGATAGCTAACAGCCATCCCGCGCTTCCGCCCAGCCTCCAGGCAGACCCGAAGAAACGCGCAAACCTTCGGGGATTTGCGAAACTACTCTTGCTACGCTTCTTGGCTTGGTTTTTACGTTTTCTTGACGCTTGCCAGACCGTTGCTGCAGCTACCCACTCGGGGGAACGCCGACCAACGGTCGAAGCCCGAAGGGCGAGACTAGCCGGCGGCGGGTCGGATGGCGTTGTTTGTTTCCGGCCGCGGGCCGTGGCACGGGTTCGCTTGCCGTTAATTAATTGGCGAGCGGCAAAAATCGGGGGCGTCGTCGCGCTGGCCGTGCCTGTCCAACCGGCACCCGCCAGGACATTCACAGGCTTGGCTCCTGTCCGCCGCGGCGATCAACGGCTAATATAGGCGCGGGCAACGAGATACCAGGTCGCCGAGATGTTTTGTTCGCTGGCGGCTAGAAGGGCGACCCTCGATTAGATACTTACAATCGGGGAGTTCGAAGAACCATTGAAGTGAATGGTTTCGATATCGGTTAGCTGGCAGACCAGCTAGTCGGTTATGTCAGCGCGCTCAAAGCATCCATTAAATCTGTTGGTGGCGCCAAAACCACTAGAGATTGGCGCGCAGCTTTCATATTGGCGAACAGTTCTTCCGAACTAACCGTGCCCTCAGCAACTGATAATTGCTCGTCCGTGGCGTGTCATGTGTGTGGCCGCGGATACGCTCACCGTGAGGAAGTGAAATGAAAAGGGTCTCGGCCGATCTTGGCCCTGCCGACGTCTGGCTCCGTCAAATGGTGCTTGCACAGGCGCGTGACGGTAATCTGAGAGCGACGTGGCGCCACGAGTTGTCGTTGTCAAAGGTTATGGTGGGCTCTGAGGTTGTCCCCGAAAGTATCCACACGGCCGTCAAGAAGATCCGTCAAATGCCCTATGCCGCTTGGGAACCGGATCACGCTCCGGATTGGCGCACCGCCCTTGATGCGTGGTACACCGATTCGCGGGAAGTGCTGACGCAGAGCTACCGGGAGAATTCGCGTCGCCTTACCGCAACCATGGAGAAGGCCGATCGCGTCTGTTCAGAAGTTGTTCAGTCCTGGGTCCCCAACGACGAATCGACGCTGCCTGGTCGCCTACTGACGTTCGTAGTGTCGATGGACGACATTGCCGACCAGGAGCGTAATCACTTGGAACAGAACTTCGCTCAAACCCGCGATTGGATAACCGCGTCATATCTGGCCGGGCTGGCCGCCGGCGGCCAAAACGTCGACTGGGTTGCATGGTTCAAGACCCGCGTTGCTCGATGGCCGCTTGATGATCAGGGAACTCGCCGCGCGGAAACCGAATTGAACCATCCGACGTTCCGCGAAAAGATGGAGCGGCTGCCAACGTACTGGATGCCCTGAAGCCCGGTCCGAACTCATCGGACCCACGTGCCGACGAATTCGACCAGGGCACCCCTACGCCAAACATCACGGGTACGCCGAACCCGATCTGCTCCACCCAACCGCGGTGGACGACAAATTGGACGTACGGTGCACGACCGGTGTTCATCAACTCAGCGAGAGTGGTCCCGGCTGGGATCGAACCAGCGACCTTCCGCGTGTGAAGCGGACGCTCTTCCACTGAGCCACGGGACCGGCGCCGCGGGGCGAACGACGTCGAAGACTAGCACGAGTCGCAATTCCGCAGCACGCGCCATTTGTACGCGCTAGCGTAGACACGCTCACACCGAGAAATTTGTGTGGGCGCGTTCACGTGGACTATCGTCGTGCTTCGCACCGGGCGACGATCTCGTCCGTTGCGCGCGGATGTAGCGCAGTTGGTAGCGCATCACCTTGCCAAGGTGAGGGTCGCGGGTTCGAATCCCGTCATCCGCTCGAAGGTGCAAGTGGCATCAATCCCCCAGCGGTGGAGTGGCCGAGTGGTGAGGCAACGGCCTGCAAAGCCGTGCACACGGGTTCGATTCCCGTCTCCACCTCCAGATTTGGACCCCCAAAAGCGCGATTAGCTCAGCGGGAGAGCGCTTCCCTGACACGGAAGAGGTCACTGGTTCAATCCCAGTATCGCGCACCAGTATCTTCGCAGCTCAGAGCATGTTTTGAGCCGGTCACATAGGGGTGCACGCAATGTGACAACGCACCCTGTTGTCACATTCGCCACAGGCGCAGGGAGGCGTCGACAGGTACCGCCATCACCGCCCCGCCGACGCCTCGCACGTCGAGTAGCCCCGGGTCGACTGACCAGCGACAGCGACAGCGGAGCCGCGCATTCCGGCATACGCCGAGCCGGCGGGGCGGCTGCACTCGTAGGTCCGCCACTTATCGGTTGGAATTTAGTCGATCGCCTATGCGGCCGGTAGTTTCAGCACCGTGTGCGACTCGGTCACGTAGATACTGCCGGCGGTGTCTACCGCCACACTGTCGGGCTGGTTGAGTCCGGTGAACGGCAGCATCGTCGGGGTGGTGGAGCCCACCGTCAGCTTCACCACCTGCCGGTCTTTGTTGTCTCGCTCGACGACATACACGGTGCCGGTGGCGTTGACCGCCACGCCATCGAAGTAATCGCCGTTTCGAGGTCGGTGAAAGGCAGGTCCACCTATGTCGCGTACGAGGAAGGGGTTTCGCGGACCGTGAGGACTGTGGCGAGGACGACAGCAACACCTGCCACTCCGCCGGCGATGAGTGCAACCTTGGTGCGCCGACTCGTTGGTCGAACCCGGATCTCCTTCGGACTGCGCACCTGGCGCCGGCGCGCATTCAGGACATGCCGCGTCAATCTAGGCTCGGCTCATGGTGATATCGAGACCATCGACGCTGAATCTCAGCTACCGGCCCGCGGGGTCGCGTGTGGTCCCGGGTGTTGTGTGACCGCAATGCTGGGTACCGAGCTGATCGACCGGCTGTGCCGCGGGAGGTGACGGGCTGTGATTTCTGGCGATGACGATGCCGCGCGCTCCGGGCCGCCGCCTGATCGCGCTGCGCCAGCCTTGGGGCCGCGTACCGCGGTACTCGACAGCGCGCACCTGGGTGATATCGAGGGAGCGTTCGGGCGCATCAGCGTCGGTGAGACCGGGCATTCGCGCACGTGGAAGACCCGGCTGCTGACGCTGCTGGCCATCGTCGGTCCCGGGATCATCGTGATGGTCGGTGATAACGACGCCGGCGGGGTGGCCACCTACGCCCAGGCCGGCCAGAACTACGGCTACTCCCTGCTGTGGACGCTGCTACTGCTGATCCCGGTCCTCATAGTCAACCAGGAGATGGTGGTGCGACTGGGCGCGGTGACCGGAGTCGGGCACGCCCGATTGATCAAGGAACGCTTCGGCCGCGGCTGGGGCTGGTTTTCTGTCGGCGATCTGTTCCTACTCAACTTCTTGACGATTGTTACCGAGTTCATCGGGATCACGCTGGCCGCTCAGTACTTCGGCGTCTCGAAATACATTGTGGTGCCGGTCTCGGCTGCGGCGCTGGTCGCGATCATGGCAAGCGGCAGCTTCCAGCGATGGGAGCGAGCGATGTTCGTCTTCATCGCCATCACACTGGTGCAGATCCCGATGCTGCTGATGTCGCACCCCCAATGGGGGGATGCGGCGAAGTCGTTTGTGGTGCCTCGTATTTCGGGTGGGATGAATTCGGATTCGGTGCTGTTGATCATCGCCATCGTCGGCACCACGGTGGCACCCTGGCAGCTGTTTTTTCAGCAGTCCAACGTCGTCGACAAACGCATCACTCCCAGGTTCATGGGTTATGAACGCGCCGACACCGTTGTGGGCGCCTTAGTGGTTGTCATGAGCGCCGCCGCGCTGCTCATGACCGGCGCTTGGGCGGCGCGCTCCACCAACACCGTGGGGAATTTCACCGACGCCGGCGCCATCGCACACCTGCTCGGCCAACACAATCCGATGCTCGGCTCGTTCTTTGCGATCGTGCTGATGGACGCCGCGATCCTGGGCGCGGCTCCGGTCACTCTGGCCACCAGCTACGCCTTCGGCGATATGTTCGGCCTGAAGCACTCGCTGCACCGCGGGTTCGCCGACGCCAAACAGTTCTATCTGTTCTATACCGCAATCGTGGTGTTGGCCGCGGCGATGGTGCTGATCCCCGGCGCCCCGCTCGGGTTGATCACCTTCGCCGTGCAGGCCCTCGCCGGTCTACTGATGCCCAGCGCCACTGTCTTTTTGCTGCTGCTGTGCAATGACCGGGAAGTGTTGGGGCCCTGGGTCAATCGTCCCTGGCTTAACGGGGTAGCCGGTTTGATCGTCGGAACCCTGCTGCTGGTGTCGGGAATCCTGATAGCCACCACCTTATTTCCCGACCTCCACGCCGAGGCGGTCGCCGGCTACCTAGGCGTAGCCTCGCTCGTCTTAGCCGTCACCGCCGGAGCGGTGCTGCGCTGGTTAGCCCGCCGCCAGCCCGCACCGCCGCCCGCGAAATTCCTGGCACGTCGAGTTGACCGCAACACCTGGCGGATGCCGCCCCTGACCCTGCTAGAGCCGGTGACCTGGTCAGCCGGGACCCGATTCGGCATGGTCACCCTGCGCACCTACCTCATCACCGCCGTAGTCCTGCTCATCGTCAAAGCTGTCCAACTCAGCGGCCGATAATATTTCGGACGAGAGGGCGGTTGCCGACGGGAGACCCCGGGCGGTTCCAGTCGGGGCGACACCGCAACCACCTCCACCGGGGTGGGCTCCCAGGGCTACCTGATGTGGAACCCGGCAGCCAATGATTGGGGATTCTGGCAGAACGGAGTCTGGACTCCGATCTAGCCAAACGGTCGGCCGCAGTTAAACAAACCCACGTCGCTGTTGGCCAAGAAGAACGCAAAGCTATAGACGCATGCTAGCCAGTTTGCGTTCGCACGGGTTGGCTCTGCGGCGCTCGTACGCGCCATGCACTTCGTTCGTGCTCAGCTGGAATGCTTGTGCACCGGTGGCCTGCAGGGCCAGCATTCGTGGGGTGCCTGCGCGTCTGCCGGGGTCACATGAACCAGCCCTAAACCGGCGAATACCACGACGGCTATAGCGGCGACTATTTGTTTCATGGTGACCGAAGCTACAAGGCGCCGTGTGACAAACAAGTCACTACTTGTTACGGATCAAATTAGACTCTGACAAACACGGCCCCGCGTCGATCCTCTGATCCATCCGGGGGCCGACGCCGCCGCACATGTGGTACTGAGACCGCAAAGTTGACGGCCGGCCGACACGTCGACGTCACTCGGCTTCGACCGCGCGGCGCACCAGTGTCTCTGCTCTCGTCTCACGCAGCTAGAACTCGCCAAATTTGTCGGGCCACGCCGTGCCCCTTCCACCGTGACGGTTAGGGAATCGCGCCGTAGCCTCGCTGAGCGCGTTCGAGCACCAACGGTCTTAGGCGGCTTCACCTTCCGCTTTTCTGCTGTCAGCGCCCGTTAGACAGGCCCGTATTTCTCAATGAGCTCCCGCTTGTAGAGCTTGCCGGCATCAGTGCGCGGCAGTTGCGCCTCAAAATGCAGCGATCTCGGACACTTGTAGTGCGCCATGCGATCCCGAAGCCATGCCACCAATTCCTCGGCCAGTCCGGGGGACGCCAGCGTGGGATCGTCCAACTGAACGACGGCAGTCACCGATTGCCCCATCACCGGATCCGGCACGCCGAACACGGCAGCGTCGACCACCAGGGGGTGACTCACGAGAAGGTTCTCGGTCTCCTGCGGGTAGATGTTCACCCCGCCGGAGATGATCATGTGATTGCGTCGATCAGTGAGGTACAGGTAGCCCTCTTCGTCGAGGTAGCCGACGTCGCCGACGGTAACCCAGCCTTCGGGACTGCGCGCCGCGGCCGTCTTCTCTTTGTCATTGAGGTACTCGAACGGATAACCGCCCTCGTAGTAGATCTCACCGATTTCTCTGGGTCCGAGCTCGATGCCCTCGTCATCGAGAATGTGGGGTGTACCAAGCATCGGTTTGCCCACCGAGCCTGGGTGGGCAAGCCACTCATCGGCACGGATGAACGAGATACCCGCACCTTCCGATGACCCGTAGTACTCGTCGACGATCGGCCCCCACCAATCGATCATCTGGCGTTTGATCTCGGGCGGACACGGAGCGGCAGCGTGGACGACGCGTCGCAAAGTCGACAAGTCGTAGCGCATCCGGGTTTCTTCGGGCAGTCGTAGCATCCGCACAAACATCGTCGGCACGAACTGGGCGTGTGTGACACCGTGGCGCTGGATGCAGTCAAGGGCGTGTTCGGCGTCAAATTTCGCCATGAGAACCGTCGTCGCGCCGGCGGCTTGCGCGGCCATCGTCCACATGGCCGGCGCGGTGTGATAGGTCGGGGCGGGGCTCAAGTAGACCGAGGCGTCGCTCACCCCGAGCGCCTCGAACACGGGTGTGGACAGTCTCGAAACGCCGGATTCTCGTGGTTTCAAGGGACGACGGATTCCCTTCGGACGACCAGTGCTGCCCGCGGAGTACTGCAGGAGTTGGCCGTCGCACTCATTGGCGATCGGTGTCGAGGGTTCAGCGGCCACGCATTCCGGATAGCGCTGCCAGCCATCGAGGTCGTCGTCGGCGATCAGCGCAACGGATGGCAGTCCAGCCGGAAGCTGGTCGGACAGTTCGCGACACACTCCCCGCATCGCCCTCGAGGAGATGATCGCCTTTGCCGCACTGTCCGCCACGATGTAGGCGATCTCGGAGTGGCTCAGATGGGTATTGACCAGTGTGTAGTACAGCCCGCTCCGCTTGGCCGCCCACATCGCGGCATGGATGTGTCCGTTGTTCTCCATCAGTACCGCGACCGTGTCCCCGGCTACCAGGCCGGATCGTCGCAGGAAGTGGGCGAGTCTGTTCGCGCTGGCTTCCAAGCTTGCGAAGCTCACGACGGCGCCGGAGGGGTGAAGGATCACTGCGGGTTTCGCGGACTCACAGTGATCATGTAACTGCATACCGAACCCCTCGGCCCTGAACGACGGGTGATCGTGTCGGCCGCCCGCAACCGAGAATGCTACCTACCGATGACGAGAGAATTGCGTTCCGCCGCACTGGGCGATCTTGGTGGGTCACCGCGTGCCAACGTTGCGCGCCAATCATGTTAAGGACCAACGGTATACATCCTCAGGTGCAGCGAGATTTCCGGACCGCGCGCACCGTCATGCGTTTG
>NZ_JAFBAR010000040.1 GCF_019247635.1 Mycobacterium sp. | reverse complement strand
TCCCTTCGAGCAGGCGGTGCTGTTCGCCAAGACCGGGTAGATGCGGATAACGGCGATTCGGGAGTGCTCGGTGCCGTTGGCCGGCTCCCCCGCTAACGCGATTGTCAACTTCTCCGGCCACACGGTTTCCTTGGTTGCTGTCGTTACCGACAGCGCGGTCGGGATGGCCTTCAACTCGATCGGGAGGTTCGCCCAGGGCGGGATCCTGCGCGACCGGATGATCCCGCGGGTGCTGGCCGCGCCGCCGCACGCGCTGCTGGACGACGCGGGGCACCTCGATCCGGCGGCCGTCTTGGCGTGCGCATTGACCGATGAAAAGCCCGGCGGACACGGCGACCGGGCTAGCGCGGCCGCCGCCCTGGAACTGGCGTGCTGGGACCACAACGCCAAGCTCGACGATCACCCCGCCTGGGCCACGATCGCGCGGCATTTCGGGCGCGAACCCGTCGCCGACGTCACGGTGTATGCCGCGGGCGGCTATTACTATCCCTCCGGCAACCTGGACACCCTGCGCGACGAGATGCGCGGCTACCTCGACCTAGGTTATGACGCGGTGAAGATGAAGATCGGCGGCGCGAGCATGCGCGACGACCTGGCACGCATCGAGGCGGTGATCGACGTGGTCGGCGACGGCGGGCGGGTCGCGGTGGACGCGAACGGCAGGTTCGACCGCGACACCGCCACGCAGTGGGCGGCGGCGTTGGCACCCTACGGCCTGCGCTGGTACGAAGAGCCCGGTGACCCGCTGGATTTCGCACTCAACCAGGCCGTAACGGCCTGCTACGACGGCGCGGTTGGCACCGGCGAAAACCTGTTCTCGGTGGCCGATGTGACCAATCTCGTTCGGTACGGCGGCATGCGGCCGGACCGCGACATCTTCCAGATGGACGCCGGCCTGAGCTACGGACTGAGCGAGTATGCCCGGATGCTCGAGGTGCTCGAGACGCACGGCTTCGATCGCCGGTTCGCGTTCCCGCACGGCGGACACCTGATCAACTTGCACATCGCGGCCGGTCTGGGACTGGGCGGATGCGAGTCGTATCCGGGGGTCTTCCAGCCGTTCGGGGGCTACTCCGACGACTGTGTGCTACACGAGGGCCGGATCGCGCCGGCGGACGCACCGGGTTTCGGGCTGGAACGCAAACCCGTTCTGGCCGAACTGATCTCCGAGCTGACGGCCTAGGAGCACACATGAAGATCGCGATCATCGGCTGCGGCGCAATGGGTTCCATCTACGCCGTCAAGCTCGCGGCCGCGGGCCACGACGTCCTGGCCATCGACAGTGACCAGTCCAGTGTCGACCAGATCGCACGGCACGGGTTGCGGGTCACCGGTCCCGGCTACGACCAGACAGTACCGCTTCGCACGGCCACCACGGCACCGGCGGAGGCGATGGACCTCGTCGTGTTGGCCGTCAAGGCCGCTCACGTGACACCCGGTGCACGGCAGGCACTTCGGATGCTCGGCGCCGCCACGGCGGTGCTGACGATCCAAAACGGCCTCGGATCGGCGGAGGTCGTCGCCGGCATCGTCGGAGACCAGCGCGTCGCGGTCGGAATAGCCAGCGGGTTCGGCGCCGCCCGGATCGCTCCCGGGCGCGTGCACCACAATGCCATGCGCGCAATGCGTTTCGGTGCGTATTCCTCGCTGCCTTACGCGGCGGTCGAGTCGATCGCGCGGGTGTGGGCCGACGCTGGCTTTGACGCCGCCGCGGTCACCGACATCGCGGCGATGCAGTGGGAGAAGCTGATTTGCAACGTCGCCTACAGCGCGCCGTGCGCGTTGACTGGGATGACCGTCGGCCAGGTGCTGGACGACCCGGAGATGGGTCCGGTCAGCCGGGCGGCGGCCACGGAGGCATGGGCGGTGGCCCGGGCGTCGGGAATCGCTGTCGCCGTTACCGATCCCGTCGCGCACGTGCGCGCGTTCGGCGCCGGAATGCCCGACGCGAAGCCGTCGGCGCTGCTGGACCACGAAGCTCGACGGGTCAGCGAGATCGACGTCATCAACGGGGCGGTCCCGCGCCAAGGGGCACGCGTGGGGGTTGACGCGCCCGTCAATGCGACCCTGACAGCGTTGGTCAAAGCCGTCGAAAGGCCTTGGGGCGCTGGCCATCGGGGCTAACTTCGCGGTCTAACCGGTGACCCGTCGCCAGGCTGATCACCGCGGCGCACAAGAAAACCAATTCCGTGGTGAGCGTGCCACCGATCCACACCTCGCCCTTACCGATCTGCAGATAGATGGACACGGCGGCCGACGCCGCCACCAGCGCGGCAACCCCCGCGAAGATCCGCCAGCCGAAGATGGCCGCCGCCAGCATCGCCAGCGCGATCCCGATCAACAACAGCGCGCCCGACAGGTTGTAGTCGCCGAGGGAGAACTCCAGTTCCCTGATGCCGACGTTGACCGTTCGCCCCTTGCCGACGGCCCGACAGAAGGCCACCAGGCCGATCAGGCCCAGCACGACTCCCCAGCCGCCGAGCAGCCGCTGCGCCACCAGCCGCGCCGCCGGCCCACTGCCGGCCGCGCGGATGGCGTCGACGGCGGCGTAGCGGGTTGACCAGGTGAACAGCAGGACCGCATGAATGGCGATCATCATCGCGTACGCCCACGGCCATTCGCCCAGCGACTCGGACACCGACAGTGCAATCGCCATGGACTGCAGGACGCCGAGCAGCGCGGCCAACCGCACGAAGGCACCGGTCAGCAGCAGCACCGCCAACACCGACTCGATGACCAGCACGGCCCAGCCGTATCCGTCGAAGTTGGGCAGCACAACATGTTCGATCAGCCAGCTGAACGGTTTGAACACCGGATGCTCGACGGCAAGATGCGTGTAGTGGTACAGCCCGGTGTGGCTGCGTTCACCGAAATCCGACGGGACCTTCCACACCACGTTGTACAACCAGATCAACCCGGCCAGCAGCCGAAGCCCGGTCAACGCGATCGCCCCGACGATGGGTGAAGGGGCCGTCGGCGAGAGCAGCAAATCCGCTCTGCGACGAACATCGGCCGCCTTCATCCGGCCAGTATCACACGCAGCGTCATCGACCCGGAAACGTCCCCGTTGCAGCTACAGACCCTGAGATTGCCGACTTTTGTGCACCGCTTTCGACCCGAAATACGCTGCGACCACCACCGTCCAGGACAGCAGGCTGAGCCAAAGCTGACTGCGTGCGGTGCGGTCGAACGCCATCTGCACCAGCACCGCGGTGATTCCGACGAGCGTCAGAATCGACAGCAGCGGAAAAAACCACATCTTCACACGCAGTTTTTCCGGAGGTGTCCGGCGACGCAGGATGATCTGGGACAACGCGATCAACCAGTAGACGAACAGAATCACCGCGCCAGACGAGTTGAGCAGGAACAAAAACACGGTGTTTGGCGCCAGCCACGCCATGAGGACGCAGCCGAAGCCGACCGTCGACGAAAACAAGATCGCGAAATGCGGGACCCCCCGCCGGCTGAGCCTGACCAGCCGCGCCGGCGCGTGCCCTCGGTCGGCGAGCACGAACAGCATGCGCGACGCGGTGTAGAGGCCCGAGTTCAGACATGACAGCACCGCGGTCAACACCACCGCATTCATCACCTGGTCCGCGCCGGGCAGCCCCATGTGTTTGAGCGCCGCCACATAGGGCGAGTCGCCCAACTCGACCGAATTCCACGGCAGGATAACGACGAGGAGAAAGACCGAACCGATAAAGAAGATCGTGATGCGCGCGACGACCGATCTCGTCGCTCTTTGGATCGCCCGCTCGGGATCGCGGCTTTCGGCGGCGGCGATGGTGACGACTTCCGCGCCCACCATCGAAAAGATCACCACCACGATGGCCGCGAAAACGGCCGCAACGCCTTTCGGGAACAACCCACCGTGCGACGTGAGGTTGCTGAAGTTCATGTGGCTGCCGGGCAGCAACCCGAAGGCAAAGGCGGTGCCGACGCCAAGAAAGACGACGATGGTGGCGACTTTGATTCCAGCGAACCAGAATTCGAACTCGCCGAAGGACGAGACGGAGAACAGGTTGGTCGCGGTCATCAGCATCATCAGACACAGCGACATCAACCACAGCGGCGCGTGGAACCAGTAGTTGAGCACCTTTCCGCCGGCCACCGCTTCGAACCCGACGACGATCACCCAGAAGTACCAATACAGCCAGGCAACCGAAAACCCCGCCCAGCCGCCCAACGCGTTACCCGCGTAATCGGCGAACGACCCGGTCGACGGATTCGCCGTCGCCATCTCGCCCAGCATCCGCATCACGAGAACGATCAGCAAACCGCACAGCGTGTAGGTCAGGAACGCGGCGGGGCCGGTGTCCTTGATCACCACGCCGGACCCGACGAACAATCCGGCGCCGATCACCCCGCCGATGGCGATCATGCTCAACTGCCGCTGCGACAGCCCTTGGCGCAGTTGGCCAGTGGTGTCCATGGCCTAAACCACAGCACATTGGGGGCTGCCGCACCACCGGACGCGCGAGGGCTTCTGCAGGGCTTCGGGCCCTCAGCTCACAGGTACAGGTCTCGGTCGCGGATCAGCGCGGTGGCGAGAGTGCTGATCAGCGCAGTCGCAACCAGATACCCGCACGCCAACCACGGCGTTCCGCCGGCGGCAGCGATCAGCGCGGTCAGGATCATCGGCGTGACCCCCGACGCGTATATGCCGGAGAACTGGTAGACGAACGACAGACCGGTATACCGGGTGCCGGTGGGGTACAGCGAGGAAAACAGCGTTCCCTGCGCGCCGTAGAACAACGCGTGCACCACGCCGAACACGAGGATCATGGCAAGCCCAAACCACACCAGACTTTTGGTGCCGAACAGGGCGAACGCGGGGTAGACCGCGACCCCGTAGGCGGCCACGCCGGCCAGGTAGACCGAGCGCGGGCTGAACCGGTCGGTCAATGCGCCAGAGACGGGCAACAGCATCGCCATCACCAGCGCGGCGACGGTCACCGCCACCAGCACCGACACCTTGTTGAGATGCAACGTCCGGGTGGCGTAGCTGATGGCAAACACGCCCCAGGTGTTGAAGGCCGAGCCTTCCGCCCAGCGCGCCAGCAGCCCGAGCAGAGTGTTGCGTCTGCCACGGGGCTCCCGGACGATATCGCGGATGGGCACGCTGGACGCGGCTTCGAGCTCCTCCAGCTTCTTGAAAGCCGGTGTCTCTTCGACCCGCAGACGCACCACGATGCCGACCGCGACCAGCACCAGACTCAGCAGGAAACCGATGCGCCACCCATAGGCGAGAAACCGCGACTGGCCTAAGACGGTCTCCAAAACCGCGAAGAAGCCCGTGCCCAGCGCCAGGCCTAACGCCAGCCCGACCTGCGGGACCGCGCCGAATCGGCCACGCTGACGCCCTGGGCTGTGCTCGACCGCCAGCAGCACCGCGCCGCCCCACTCACCGCCGAGCGCGAAACCCTGCAGCATGCGCAGCACCAACAACAGCACCGGAGCCCAGACCCCGATTCGCTCCGCGGGGGGCAAGACCCCGATCAGCGCGGTCGCGACACCCATGATCAGCATGGTCAGCGCCAGGCTGCGTTTGCGGCCGACCCGGTCCCCGATGTGTCCGAACACCAGACCGCCAATGGGCCGCATGACGAATCCGACGGCGAAGGTTGCGAACGCCAAAAGTGTTCCCACCAACGAACTTTCGCCCGGGAAGAACACTTTGTTGAAGACCAGTCCGGCCGCGGTGGCGTAGAGGAAAAAGTCGTACCACTCCACGGTGGTGCCGAGCAGGCTCGCCGCGATGACGACGCGCAACCGACGGCGTCGCTGCGACTCGCTTTCGTCGGGCCGCTTCGCCGCTCCTTCCGCCGCCGCGGCGGCGGGCAACGTGGTCGCCAAGGCTATTGCGCCGAGGCCGCCGCGAACGGCGTCGCCGAAGCCGGATGTGACTGACGGTTGGGGTGACTCCACAGGCCCCTGCGCTCGAGCAGTGGCAGGACGCCCTCTCCGAACCAGTAGGCCTCCTCCAGGTGCGGATATCCCGACAAAATGAAGTGCGTTATGCCCAGTTGCGAGTATTCGATCAGCCGGTCGGCAACCTCGGCGTGGGATCCGACCAGCGCGGTGCCCGCCCCACCTCGCACCAGCCCCACTCCGGCCCACAGGTTGGGGGCGATTAGCAGCCGATCGCTGCTGCCGTCGTGCAACTTGAGCATGCGACGCTGTCCCTCGGATTCGCTGCGCGCCAGACTGGCCTGCACCCGCTCCACATCCGCGGGATCGACGGCCGCCAGCAGCCGGTCGGCCTCCGCCCACGCTTCGGCGGAGGTGTCCCGGCTGATCACGTGAATTCGCAAGCCATACTGCAGTACCCGGCCCTGACCGTCGGCCAGCCCACGAATCCAGTTCAGCTTGCCGGCCACGGCCTCTAGCGGCTCTCCCCAGGTGAGGTAGACATCGGAGTACTTGGCCGCCACCGGCCCGGCGGACCCCGACGATCCACCGAAGAACACCGCGGGGGTCGGATCCGGCGGGTTGTTCAGCGCGGCGCCCTCGACCTGGATGTGCTCGCCGGTGAAGCTCACCGGTTCCGACGACGTCCATAGTTGCCGCACGACATGGAGAAACTCCGCGGTGCGGGCGTAACGCGCCTGTTTGTCCAGAAAATCCCCGTAGGCCCGCTGCTCGTGTGGCTCACCGCCGGTGACGACGTTGAGTAGCAGTCGTCCGCCCGAGTGCCGCTGGAATGTCCCGGCCATCTGCGCGGCCAGGGTAGGGCTGAGCAGGCCGGGACGGAAGGCGACCAGGAATTTCAGCGTTTCGGTGTCCTCGACCAGTATCGCCGTCGTCAACCAGGCGTCCTCACACCACAACCCCGTGGGTGTGAGCACGCCCTCGAAACCGTTGGTCTCGGCGGCCGCACAGATCTGCCGCAGGTAGCGCAGCGTGGCTGGTCGATCACCGTGCATCGCCGTGCCATGGCCGCCCGCAACCAGGTTCCGCGAATCCCCGTAGGTCGGCAGGAACCAGTGAAATGCCAAGCTCATTCGATAACCCCTTAGTCCAAAGGATCTATCGTGCGTGACGGGCGACGGGCGCACGAGGGTTGAAACCTGCCAGATTGCATCCACGAAACCGCCGGGCCCGGCCCCAACCGGCGCGCTCCAGCCCAATCCTGCGCGATCCAGCCGACGTGTCACGCCGCCATTACGACTCCCTTGCGATACGGCGTGGCAAGGGCATCAAATCCGGGTTGGCGCGGCAAGATTGAGCCTCGTGGCAGACCTGACTCGACGTGCGGTGCTCCGGATGGGCACCGTCGGCAGCGCCGGCGCCGCCATCGCGTGGGCGATGAGCGGCCTGCTGGATCCGCTGCAGCCCCAGGCGGCCACTTTGCCGTTCGTGGCGCCAGCCGCGGAGGCGCCGGCGATGCCCGCGCCACAGGCACCGGCCCACTTCGAGCCCCCGACGGCGGGCAAGGCGCTGCCGACCAAGCTCACCGGCTCGTTCGTCTCGGCGGCACGCGGTGGCGTCTCGACCAATTACGTGATCGCGATGCCGCCCGGACAAACCGAGATGCTGCGGCCCGTGATCGCCCTGCACGGGGTGGACGGCGACGCGAACCAAATGCTGGAAGCCGGTGTCGAGGACGGGCTCGCGAACCTGGTCAAGCAGGGCAAGCCGGGGTTCGCGGTGGTGGGTGTCGACGGCGGAAACGGCTACTGGCACAAGCGCGCGTCGGGAGAGGACTCCGGCGCGATGGTGCTCGACGAACTGTTGCCCATGCTGTCGTCGATGGGCATGGACACCTCGCGGGTCGGGTTCATGGGATGGTCGATGGGCGGGTACGGCGCGCTGCGCCTCGGCGCCAAGCTGGGCCCGGCGCGCACGGCCGGGATCTGCGCGATCAGCCCGGCCCTGTACACATCGTTCACCGGCAGTGCGCCCGGGGCGTTCGACAGCTACGACGACTACGTGCAGAACAGCGTGCTGGGGTTGCCGGCGCTGTCGCAGATCCCGCTGCGCGTGGATTGCGGCACCTTCGACCGCTTCTATTTCGCCACAAAGCAATTCGTCGGCCAACTCAAGAGCAAGCCTGCGGGCGGTTTCTCCATCGGAGGGCACGACATGGGCTACTGGCGGATGCAACTACCCAACGAGCTGGCCTGGCTGGCGTCTTAGAAGAGGGTTATGACTGTCCGGGAAGAAGCCCCCCGCCGCCGCCAAGTCGAGCGGCGGACCAAGCGGACCGCATTTCGGCCGGACATCGAGGGTTTGCGCGCCGTGGCGGTGCTTGCCGTCGTGCTCTACCACGCGGGCATCCCCGGGTCCGCGGGCGGCTACATCGGCGTCGACGTCTTCTTCGTCATCTCCGGTTTCCTGATCACCGGACTGCTCTGGCGCGAGGTCGCCAGCACCAATGCCGTTGCGCTGGGCCGCTTTTACGGGGCCCGGGCCCGCCGGCTGTTGCCCGCCGCGGCCACGGTCGGCGTTGCGACCGCGATCGGCGCGGCCGCGGTGTTGCCGCCTCTGCAGGCGCGCAGCGTCTTCGTGGACGGCATCGCGAGCATGCTGTATGTCGGCAACTACCGCTTCGCCGCGCAGAGTACCGATTACCTGGCCGCCGACCTGCCGCCGTCACCCTTCCAGCACTACTGGTCGCTGGGGGTGGAGGAGCAGTTCTATCTGGTGTGGCCGATGTTGATCATCGCGACCGCCTGGCTGGCGCGACGCCTGAACCGCGACGCTTCGCGCGCGACGCCGTACGCCGTGGTCCTCACGCTGGTTGCCGCCGCGTCGCTGACGACGGCCTTCTTCTGGACCCACACCTCACCCGCGTGGGCGTTCTTCTCGCTGCCCACCCGGGCCTGGGAGCTGGCCGCCGGAGGTCTGGTGGCGCTCTCGATCAAGCAGTGGCGACGCCTTGCGCTGGTGCCCGCGACGATCGTCGGCTGGGGCGGCCTGGGGCTGATCCTGCTGACCTGCACGCAGCTCGGGCCGGGCACGCCCTATCCGGGCACCGCTGCGCTACTGCCCGTGCTGGGCACCGCCCTGGTGATCGGCGGCGGGTGCGTCACCCGTAGCCTCGGGGTCGGCCGTGTGCTGTGCAAGCCCGCGATGCGGGCGATCGGGCGGGTGTCCTACTCCTGGTACCTGTGGCACTGGCCGGTGCTGATGCTCCTGCCGCCAATGCTGGGCGACCCGGGCGGCCTGCCGGGCAGGCTGGCCGCCACCGTCGTCTCCGCCGGGCTCGCGGTGGTCACGATGCATCTGGTCGAGAACCCTGGCCGGTTTGCCGCCGCCCTGCGCCAATCCGCGACGGCCAGTCTGGGCGCGGCCGGTGCCGCCACCGCCGTCGCGGCGTGCGCGTGTGCGGTGCTGCTGACGGTTGTGCCCGCGCCGGTGGGGCACGGGCCGGCCACCCCTAGCGCCAAGATCGTCGCCCTGCCGACCCCCGTCGGCCCCGCACCCGTGAGCCCCCAGGAGGCGCAGGTGCGCAACGCCTTCGCCCAGGTGCGTGACGCCGTGGCGGCCTCGGCGTCCCTGCGGGCCGTGCCGTCGAACCTGAACCCGGCGCTGGCCGCCGCGCCGGCCGACAAGGCGGCCGTGTTCGTCAACGGCTGCGTGCGCTCGTGGCGCGACGTCGGTCAGGCCGAGTGCGCTTCCGCTGACACCGCGGCGCCCACGACGGTGGCCCTGGTCGGCGACTCGCACGCCGCCATGTGGAACCCGGCGCTGCAGCAGGTGGCCGAGCAACGGCACTGGCGGCTGGAGACGCTGGCCAAGGTCACCTGCCCGCTGCAGGACCTGCGCATCACCAGCCCGTACCTGGGCCGCGAGTACACCGAATGCGAGCAGTGGCGCGGCCAGGTCATGGGCCGCCTGCAGGCCGAACACCCGCGCCTGGTGGTGCTGTCCATGAGCAGGCGCTATGGCGGCGACTTCGGCTTCACGTCGTACGACCCGGCCTGGATCGACACCCTGAACCACACTGTGGCCCAACTGCGCGGTAGCGGTGCGACCGTCCTGGTCCTGGGACCCGCCCCGGACCCGCACTCGTCGGTGCCCACTTGCCTGTCGGCGCACCTCGACGACGCCGGTGCCTGCGCGCCTGCCCGCTCGGCCGCGGCCAACGCCGGCGGCATCGCCGCCGAGCGGGCGGCAACCACGGCCGGCGGCGGCCACTACGCCGACGTGACCGACCTGTTCTGCACCGCCGACCGCTGCCCGATGATCGTCGGCAACACGCTCGTGTTCCGCGACGACAACCACGTGACGACTGAGTACTCGCAATTGTTGGCGCCCGTGATCGCAGCGCTGGCAGATCGCGCAATGACGGGCGGATGAACGGAATGAACTTGTCGACGATGACAAACGTCCTAACCACTGAAGGGTTTTGGAGGTTTTGAGATGACTCTCCTGTTGGTCTGCCTCGCAGCGGCCACACCGCTAGCCGGAGTCGGGCTGGTGCAATTGCAGGCCCGGCTGGAGCGCTGGTCCTACGAGCGGCACGCAAACGACTGAACCGTCGTCGCGGTCAGCCGCGGGACCGCTCAAGCCGACAGCTGCGCACCGATCAGCGGCGTGATCCTGTCAGCCATATACACATGCCCGTCGTCATTGGGGTGCACGCCATCGGGGCCGATCAGGTCGGGCCGGTCCACGAACCAGCCCTCGGCGATCGGATCGACCCATGCCGCGCCCCCTGCCTGGGCCGCGTTGTAGAGCACATCGCGGATCTGCAGCATGTCGGGGGGCACGTCTGCGGTGGGCCACGGCGGCCCGATCACGAGCAGCCGTGCGCCCGGTGCGTAGCGGCGGGCCAGATCGAAGCTCTCGCGCGCCTTCACGGCCACCACCTCGGGATCGACACCCTGGTCGTTGCGGGAGCCGAAAAAAACGACGAGGGCATCGTCGGGTTTGACCGCCCTGCCGGTCAGATCCTCGAAGATGCTGCCGTGATCGCCGCGCACGCCGTACCCGGCCCTGCCCTCGGCCGACACATCGGGCGTAATCCGCACGCCACGCGCGGCGAGGGTCTGCCAGGCGTGGGCGGGCCACGACTTCGGGCCCACACCGCCCTCGTCGGTGCCGGTCGTATACGAGTCACCGATCACCGCGACGCGGGCCAGCCGGAAGTCGCGAGTAAGCATTTCGTAAGCCCGCACGCGCACGGCGTCGTGGATACCCCCGATGACCAACATGCCGCACAGGGCAACGCCAACGACGACCGTGGTCAGACGACTCACTACTTAACCTCCGGCGTAAACGGCGTCGTCGCAGGAATTCTCTTCAAGGGTGCCACCGCTGCCGCGGCAGCGCTGGCATCAAACACGTGGCACATCGATGCGCCGCGGAAGCCCGTTGTACGCCAACACTTTACGTGAACCTGGCGGTAGGCCGTCGGCTGCGACCAAAAGCGCGGTGCTGCTCACACCGCGCGGCGCGAAACCGCTTCCAGCGCACCGTCGATGGGGTGCAGGCGGGTGCCTACCGACTCGCCGGGATCGGGTGCCGCGTCGGCGGCGCGCACGCCAGCCCGGCCGCCAACCATTCTTCGCATCCATCGGCGGGCGGGCTCTTCGACGAAGTGATACATCAGGATCGAGATCCCCACGGCGATCGCGAGGAGGCCGAAAACGTTCCATTTCCACGGATCGTCCTGCGGCTTGAGCTCGAACTGTTCGACGGCCCATCCCCAAGATGTGTGCACGAGCTCGTGCACCATGTACAAGCAGAACGAGATCTCGCCGCCGTACACCATCAGCCGCGTCGAGAGCAGCCTCGGCAGGCTGCCCCAGCCGATCGCCAGCGTCATCACCAGCGGAACGAACAACACGTCGACCAACCCGCTGCTGTCGTACACCCCGGGGATGGGATGCGCGTCAAGCAGGTAGAGGATGCCCACGATCGCGGTGGCAAGCAGCAGGGAGACGTACCCGGTGACCCGGCGGGCGCGATCGGTCGGCCGCAGCCTGCGCACTGCGGCGCAAGCCAACGCGCCCGCGACGAACTGCGTCACGATTCGCGGCAACCAACTCCACGGTGTGTAGAACTGGCCGCTGGCCAACAGCAAGACCGCCGGCGGCAACGACGCCGCGAAAGCCAGCAGCACCAGGCTGCGCGCCCGCGTCGCGTGCGTCATCCGGAAAATCACCAGGACAACCCCGCCGAAGAGCAGATAGGCCAGCCACTCCGCGCTGATCGACCAGGCCGGTCCGTCCCAACTGGAGCCATCGAAGAACGGCTGGAACCACAACTGGACCAGCAGCACCTGGCGTATGTAACTGATCGCGGTGAGGTCGCGCACCTCCGGCAACGGCACGTGCCCGACGTGCAGACTCAGGATCACCAAGAGGGCGGCCAGGTGCAGTGTCACCAAATACACCGGCCACACCCTGGCCAGCCGCAGCCACAGGAAATGCAGAGTGGCCCGTATCGACCACGTCTGGCCCATGCGATCGAGATAGTTCCAGGTCAGCACGAACCCACTCAGGATGAAGAAGAGGTCGACGCCTTGGGCGCCACAGTTGAGCACCGGTGCGAGGGCCTCGCGGAAATCGGGCGACGCATCGTTGACCATGGGCCGGAAGTGAAATAGCACCACCCAAACCGCGGCGACGATGCGGAGCCCCGTCAGGGCCCTGATCTCGCCGCCGAGCCGGCCCGTGATGTCTCCCGCGCGCACAGTCTTCATCTCGCGTTCTTTACGCCTTCTGCGTGCTTTGCGTTCTCGTTCGGCTGACCGGGCGATTCCGTCATGCCACAGTCCCCCGACTGGCAACCGGCAGCCCAAGCAGCGTAACAGCGCCACGGCCAGGACACCGTGAGGGCAGCTCCGGGAACGCGAACCCATTTCTTTTAGCAAAGAGTTAGACGTGACTTTCGGTCTCCTTATGTTTTGCGGGCACATTGGAACAAAGCCACTGCGAACGTCCGGGGAGACTGCACATGACCATTGCGATCACCAGGCCGGATAATCACACGTTCGACTGCGGTGGCGCTCGGATCCGTGCGCACTGTCGTCATCTGGCGACGGTGGTGACTATTCGGGGCGAAATCGACGCGGTCAATGTCGACCGGGTCGGCGACTACATCAGGCGTTTCATCTCGGGAACGGACGCTGTCGTGCTCGACCTGAGTGACGTGGATGACGTGTCGTCGGCCGCCATCTCGCTCTTGCACACATTCGACGATGACTGCCACGCCGCCGGGGTGGAGTGGACATTGGTCGCGAGCCCAGCCGTCATCGACTTGCTGGGCGACGGCCGGGACGAAACCGCGTTTCCGATGACACGCTCGGCGCGGGAGGCGCTCCGCAATCTGGCTGACGCGATCGTCAGCCGCCGTCAGCTGGTGCTGCCGCTGATCAAGAAGACCGCCTGAACACGTGATGATCTGACACCCGCCTCAGAATGGCGGGTCGTCGGGCAGGGGTGCCGGTTTGGGTGGCTTCCAGTCGGGGGGCAGTTCCTCGGGTTCTCGCGGGTCGTTGACCCACGTGCAGAACGGGCTGTTGCTGGATTCCCCCTTGAAGAGAAAGAGCATGTCGCGCATGTGGTTTCGGAATTTGCGCCCGGCGATCTCCTGTTTGCGGGCTGTGGCCAGCACGCGCTGGACCTCGTTGAGCGGTCTTTGATCACGATTATGCTTGCGCGCCGCAGCGATTCGGGTGCTGCGCTGCTGGGCTCGGCTGCGTCGGTTTCGCGTCGGAGCGGCGCAGGCGGGTCTGTGTAGCGCCGGGAAGAGGTCGATACCGGCCGGGGACGTGCGATACGTCCGCCCGGTCGGCGAGGTCCAGATGACGGTTCCATCGGCCAGTTGTTGATCTAGCCATCCACCAAATGTCTTGATCCTATGATGTTTTCGGCAAAGGCATTTCAGGTTCTCCAAGATGGTGAGCCCACCGGCGGCAGGGTTGAGGTGGTTGAACGCCACGGTGTGGTCAAGGTCGCAGATGCCAGCTCGGCGGCTGCAGCCGGGGAAGCGGCAGGTCAGGTCTCGGCAGCGCACCGCGCGCTCTAGTCCCGCCGAGGGTTGGTACCGCCACTCTTCGGCTGGGCTGGGCAGCGGATTGGCCAGGCGCAGCGAGGCCCCAGCGGCGGCCAACCTGCGGACCTGCTCGGCCTCGATCACCCCGTAGCCCTCCAGATAGCCGGGTGCCGCGCCGTCGCGCTGCAGGGTTGTGTCGGTGGTGATCACATTGATCACCGTGTGTACGCCACCCGCGCCACCTCCGGCGTCGGCACCTTTCGAGCGGTTTGGGCAATCCGTTTGCCCGCAGGTGCAGGTTAGTGCGCGACCGGCAGCCAGTGCCCCCAGCGCATCGGCGCGGCGTTGATCCAGCGTGCGCGGATCCCCCGCGCACACCTGGGTGGCCAGCTGGGACAAGCGCCGGTCGACCGCCGCGGCTGCTGCGGCGGCCAGGGTGCCGCTGATCTGGGCCATGCCGTTGTCAAGTGCGCTGATGTCGATGCGCCGCTGGTCCTCGGCGCCGGCGCGGCGCTCGCGCACCGCATCGGGATCCTTGACTTTCACCGCGGCATCCACGGCGTTGACGATGCGTCGCCGCGACCAGCCATGCCAGCGGCCGATGCGTGCGGCCAGCGACTCATCTAGGGCGGTGATCACCTTGTGATCGGTCACCAACTCGGTGCGAGCGATGATCAACCGCACGGTGCGCCAATCCGTGCCCCCCGCCGCCAGCAGCGCGGCCACCTTCGGCAACCTGTTGTCTAGCGCCTCGGCGTCCGAGACCACGTAACTGGCCGCCGCAGGGGACAGATTCATCGCCGCGGCCACCTCGGCGGCGACCTGCTCAAACGGGTCGATCAGTGCATACTGGCGCTGCTGGTCGACCTGCGCGTAGGCGGTGATGCGGTGGTGCAGCAGCTCGGCGACCGCGGCCATCCGCCGCGCCACCAACATCGACTCCTCCCGGTGCGTGGTCTCCACCAGCCCGACCAGGGCCGCCGGCTCCAGATCTCCCAATCCATCGAACATGTGTTCGACTATACATGGCCCCCCTGACACGAGAGCGCCGAGAGCCGCCCAGCCCGTTCCGCGTCCTGGGCAGAGGTACCTACTACCTCGAATTGGTGCCATCTACCATGGCCCTGAATATCAAAGATCCCGAGGTCGACCGCCTCGCAGGCGAACTGGCCACCCGCCTTCACACCAATAAGACCGGTGCCATCCGCAATGCCCTACACACCCAACTTGCGCTCCTAGATTCGAAAGCCGGCGACCGTCAGGAAGAGCTACTCGACGTCATGCGCACCGAAATCTGGCCTCTGCTCGCCGACCGAGCACCTCGACTAATAACGCGAACCGCGTCCCCCGGAACCGGCGTCCGTTTACGTAACCTCCAGCGGCACAGTCGAATCCGTCGAAGCCGCCACGAGGTCGCCAACATCGATCACCACGGCGGTAATGTTGTCCGGGCCGCCGGCCCGTCGGGCCGCCGCGATCAGAGCTGCGCATGCGTCAGGAGGATCATCCTGCGTGGCAAGGATTTCGGCCAGCACCCCGTCTTCAACCACGCCACACAGGCCGTCGCTGCACAGCAGGATCCGGTCCCCGTCCTGCACCTCCAACGCAACGGTCTCCGGCAGAGCCGGTGGGGGCATCGCCACGTAGCGCACGATCACGTTGCGGGCCGGGTGCTGCGCGGCCTCCTCGGCCGTGACCTCGCCCGCGTCCAGTAATGCCTGCACCAGGCTGTGGTCGCGAGTCAGCTGCTGTAACTCCCGCGCCCGGAACAGGTAGGCCCGGCTGTCACCCAGATGGACGACCAACGCTCGCGCACCCACGACCAGCGCCGCTACCAGCGTGCTGGTCGCACCCGCGATCCGGGGGTCGGTCAGCCCTTTGGCGTACAGATCATTAGACAGTTCCGCGACGGCGCGACCGAGTTCCTTGGGTTCGGCCTGACCATCCAGGTGCCGTTGCACATAGGTCGGCAGCAACTCGATTACCATCTCGGCGGCCAGTCCACCGTCGGTACTGGTGGCCACGCCGTCGGCAACGGCGAATAGGGATTGCCCGGCGTCGGCACCCCAACGGTCCTGATTGCTGGATCGCAGGCATCCGATGTCACTGAGCCCCGCAAAGCCAATGGCGCACACGGGTTTACAGTGCCTCGCGCAAAGCGCCGGCCAGTTGGGCGGCGGAGGCGACGGTGATCTGGGGCCTGTCGATAAGGGCTTCGTCGATGACGGCGGCCAGTCGTCTCGGGATGGTGGAGTCGCGCTCGCGGATCGGGACCGCATTGGAGTCCAGCACGACGCGGATCGGGTCCTCCCGTTTGGGGAACGTGCGTGGATAGTGGCCGGTGAGCATGAAATACAGCGAGGCGGCCATCGACCACACGTCGACGTCGGGCTGGGCGTGCTTGTAGTCGATGAGTTGTGGACGCGCCATGAACTGCATGGTCCCGGCGACGGATCCGGTCAGCGTCATTCCCGACAGCCCCGCTCGGTCGAATGCCTTGGACAGCCCGAAATCGGCGACCTTGGCAACTAGATCGGGGCCGTGACGGGCCAGCAGGATGTTGCCCGGCTTAATGTCGCGGTGTACCAGCCCGAACGACCCGTTCGGCAGCGGCGCGGTGTGCGCATACGCCAACCCCTCCAGGGCTTGCACGACCAGCGGCACGGCCCGGTCCGGCCGGAGCAGGCCGTCGCGTTGGAGCAAGTCTTCCATGCTGCCACCGGCGCAGTACTCGGTGGTGAAAAACCATGCTGCCCCGACCCTTCCGGATTCCCGGAAACCCACCACGTAAGGATGGTTGAGCGACTTGATGTTGACGATCTCGCGTTCGAACATCGCCCGCGAGCGCTCTTTGACGGCCACCTTGGCCAAGAGCATCTTCACCGCGACCACCTCGCCGGAGGATTGGCTGCGTGCCAGGTATACCACGCCCTGGCCGCCGTCCCCGAGTTTCTTCACCAGCTCGTAGCCGCTGATCTCGGGCAGCGCGTCGGTCGTTGGCGCCAGCTGGCCCAGCAGCGCGTCGATCGCCCTGCCCCGATCGGACTGA
This sequence comes from Mycobacterium sp., assembly GCF_019247635.1. GTDB lineage: Bacteria > Actinomycetota > Actinomycetes > Mycobacteriales > Mycobacteriaceae > Mycobacterium. The sequence goes on along the minus strand of NZ_JAFBAR010000040.1, from coordinate 7,927 downwards.
CACCGCGCGCACACCGCCTCACCGAGCGTGCCCTGCGAATCTCCGGTCAACGAACCGCCACACGCCGAACACGCCCTCGGCAGCACGGTGCCGGGCAGCGTCGGCGCCGGTGGAACCGCGACGCCGACTTGAATCACTGTGTAGCCCAACGTGATCCGGTCGCCATCGACAAGATCGCGTTCCCGGAACATCAGACGGGCCCCCTCCTCGGGGGTTTGTCCCGGTTGCCGCCGGCCGATCTCCTCGCCGTTGACATACGTGCCGTTGAGGCTGCCGAAATCACGCACCCGAATGTCGGGCGGATTGATGTCGAACAGGCAATGATGGCGCGACACCAGCTGGTTGGCGCCGGGCTCGGGGTCGATGCGCGGATTGCAGTCGTCGGCACGCCCGAGGATGGCGGTCGCGCGCTCGTCATACCGGTACCGGGCGCCGGTACCCGGTCCCTCGACTATCGACAATGTCACTACCGGGCCCCCCGAATCGCTCTTCATCTCATCACCCCTCACGATTGTCGGTGGGCCAGCGCAAGGATAAGACGCCGCACCCTTCGGTCGGTAGCTTTTCGATGCGCCGGCTTATCGCTGCGGCCACCAGCCGGTCAGTCGGTGATGTTCAACTCGGCGCAGCGACTGCGGGGTTCCCACGTCATCGCCGGTGCGTCGGACCCGGGCGGGGGCAGATATGCCACGGCGCGGGCGAATTCGCCGGCGCTGGCGTAGCGATCCGCGGGGTTCTTCGCCAGGCCCCGGGCGATGACGACGTCCAGACCCACGGGGACGGCTCGGCGCGAGGTGCTCGGTGGTGGAACCGGTTTCGTGAGGTGACCGGTGATGATCTCGGCCTGCGAACCCGTGTAGGGGGTGCTGCCGGTAAGGCATTCGTACAGAACGCACGCCAGGGAATAGGTGTCGAGTCGAGTGGTTTCATCGCCTTTCCCGGTGAACGTTTCCGGGCCCCAGTAGGCCCACTGTGGCTGCCAAAATGGTTCGCTGCCAAGCCCGTTCAAGATGGGACCCAGCGTGGCCATGCCCAGCGGCAGGAGATGCGCGACACCGTCCGGTGCGACGAGGATCTTGGACGGCCGGACGTCGCGGTGGATCATGCCCGCGCGGTGCATGCCGTCAAGCGCGGCGGCGACGTGAGTGATGACGGTTGCCGAGCGCTCCGGAGTCAACAACCCTTGATGCCGCGCCAGCAGGGTGTCCAGGCCGGGCCCCTTGATCAGGTCCATCTCCACGAAAAGGTGCCCGTCGATCTCTCCCCAGTCGTGAATCCGGACCAGATGTTCCTCCCGGATCTGGGCCAGCGCCGGTATCTCGCCAGGCCACCAACGGCGCATCCCCGGGTCCTGTGACCATCCGCCCGTTGCGACTTTCAGCGCAACCGACTGGCGGCGGCGGGTGTTTACGGCTGCATAGACCTGGCCGATAGTGCTGTGTCGGATGCGCCCCCGCAATAGAAAGTGACCGAGATGCGACCCGACGCGGGGGCAGCCGTACGGATCGCGCATCGGGTCAACCGGCTTCCAGGGACGGCAACCGCGCGATGACCTGATCCCGGACCGCCGACCGCCGCGCCTTGCCGGCATCGTCGCGCAGGGGAGCGTCGACGAATTCGACCATGCGGGGCACCTTGTAGGCCGCGATCCGTTCGCGCAGAAAGTCCTGCACGCCAGCAGGATCCAGCGCGGATCCCTCGACCGTGTGCACCAGGGCATAGGGCACCTGACCCAGATCGTCCTCGGGAACGCCGACCACCAAGCAGGACGACACATCCGGGTGTGCCGACAACGCATTCTCGATCTCCGCCGGGTAGACGTTGCGGCCGCCGACGGTGAACATCTCGACGCGGCGGTCCGACAGGTACAGAAACCCGTCGGGGTCGAAATGGCCGAGGTCGCCCAGCGAGTCCCACCCGTCGCGCGTTTTCGCGGTCGTGCCGATGTAGCGGTACGACGGCACACTGCCGGGGCTTGGCCGCATGTAGATTTCGCCGACCACGCCGGGCGCACAGGGGTTTCCGTCGTCGTCGAGCACCTTCATCTCGCCCATGACCACCACACCGACGGACCCGCGGTGGGTCAGCCACTGGTCGCCGGAGATGAAAGTCATCGCCTGAAATTCGGTGCCACCGTACAGCTCCCAAACTTTCTCCGGACCCAGTAAGTCGATCCACGCTTGCTTGATGGCCGGCGGGCACGGTGCGCCCAGGTGCCAGAACCGCCGGATCGAGGACAGGTCATAGGAATCCGGATCGGCGCGGTAGACCGGCAGCGCCCGCTGCATCATCGTCGGCACCGTGGTGACGAGTTGAGGGCGATGCTCGGTGATCAGCCGCAGGAACTCGCGCGGGTCGAACCGGCCCATCAGCACCAGGTGCTGGCCCATCACCAGCGCGACCGCTGTGGAGGTGAAACCAATGGTATGCGTCAGCGGCACCGGCACCAGCACGGTATCGCCCTGCTGGCTGCCCACGGCGTAGCCCAGTTCCGGCCCGAGCCGGCTGTCGCCGCCCGCCTCGATCAACTTGGGCCGCCCAGTGCTGCCGCCGGAGCCTATCGACCGCCAGCACGGTGACACCGCTTCGGGCAACGGGGCATCCGACAACGCCTGATCGGGGACGAAACCTGCAGGAACACTTGGTATTCCGGGGTACGTTCGCCCCACCAGCAGCGCGCGTGGCCGCAGTTCCAGCAGGCCCTCGAACTCTGCGTCGGGCAACCGCGCCGACAGCGGCTGCGGCACCGCGCCCAGCTTCCAGCACGCCACCAAGGCCTGTACACACTCGATCGAGTTGGGCAGGACGATCGTCACGTAGTCGCCGACGCCGACACCGCGTTCGGCATACGCGCGGGCTAGTCGATTGGCCGACGACTCGAGTTCGCCCCGGGTCAGCGTCACCCCGTCGCAGCTGACCGCCGGCTCGTCGGGCGCCAAAGCCGCCAGCGCGGAGACCTGGGTGCCGATCGGGGGGACCGGCTGGGTCACGAGTAAGCGCCCTGCCGCTCGAAGATGCGGCGCGGATTGTCCACCAGCATGGTGTGCAGCTGTTCTTCGGTGACGCCGCGTTCTTTCAAAGCGGGAATCACGTCGTTGTGGATATGCAGGTAGTGCCAATTCGGCATCGCCACCGGCACCAATTCCTCGGGCACGGCGTCCCAGTAGCAGTTGGCGTCGTGGGAGAGCACCATCTTGTCGGCGTGCCCGCGCTCGCACATCTGCGCCACGATGTTCACCCGGTCCTCGAACGGGATGATCACGTCGATGCCGAACCGGTCCATCCCCAGGTAGGAACCGGACGCGATCAGCTCTTCGAGGTAGCCGACGTCGGTGCTGTCACCGGAGTGCCCGATGACCACCCGGCTCAGGTCGACGCCCTCCTCTTCGAAGATGCGCTGCTGTTCGAGCCCCCGCCGCAGCCCGGCATGGGTGTGGGTGGAGATCGGGACGCCGGTGCGCTTGTGCGCCTGGGCAACCGCGCGCAGCACGCGCTCGACGCCCGGGGTGATCCCGGGTTCGTCGGTGGCGCACTTGAGGATTCCCGCCTTGATGCCGGTGTCGGCGATGCCCTGCTCGATGTCGCGGACGAACATGTTCGTCATGGTCTCCGGGCCGCCGAACGCGGCGCCCGGGCCCATGTAGTGGAAGCAGAACGGCACGTCGTTGTAGGTGTAAAGCCCAGTCGCCACAACGATATTCAGCTCCGTGGCCGCGGCCACCCGGGCGATCCGCGGGATGTAGCGGCCCAGCCCGATCACGGTGAGGTCCACGATGGTGTCCACCCCGCGCGACTTCAACTCGTTGAGCCGGTCGATCGCGTCGGCCACCCGCTTGTCCTCGTCGCCCCACGCTTCGGGATAGTTCTGCGCGACCTCGGTGGTCATGATGAAGACGTGCTCATGCATGAGCGTCACGCCGAGCTCGGCCGTACCGATGGTGCCGCTGGCGGTATTGACTTCTGACACGTCTCCGATGCTAAGTCGCTGGGGCGGTTCACCAACAGAGCCGTTTGCAGTACGTTCGCCCCATGCTGCTCAATCCCAACCGCTTGCAACGCAAATACCCGGACCGTCGCTCGGGGGAGATCATGGCGGCGACGGTGGATTTCTTCGAGTCCCGCGGCAAGGCGCGGCTCAAGAAAGACGACCACGACCGCGCGTGGTACTCCGACTTCCTCGAGTTCATCGGCAGGGAACGCATCTTCGCCTCGCTGCTGACGCCGGCGGAATACGGCGCTTCGGATGACTGTCGCTGGGACACCTACCGGCTCAGCGAGTTCGCCGAGATCGTCGGCTTCTACGGACTGAGCTATTGGTATCCGTTTCAGGTGACCGCCCTGGGCCTGGGGCCGATCTGGATGAGCGACAACGAGGACGCCAAGCGTAAGGCCGCCGCCCAGCTGGAACAGGGCGAGGTGTTCGGCTTCGGTCTGTCCGAGCAGACCCACGGCGCCGACGTCTACAAGACCGACATGATCCTGACGCCGTCGGAGCACGGCTGGGTCGCCAACGGCGAGAAGTACTACATCGGCAACGCGAACGTCGCCCGCATGGTGTCTACCTTCGGCAAGATCGACGGCACTTCAGAAAACTCGGAGTACGTCTTCTTCGCCGCGGACTCCCAACACGACCGCTACGAGCTGATCAAGAACGTGGTGAACTCGCAGAACTACGTCGCCAATTACGCGCTGCGCGACTACCCCGTCACCGAGGCCGACCTGCTGCACCGCGGCCCAGCCGCCTTCCACGCCGCACTGAACACCGTCAACGTCTGCAAGTACAACCTGGGCTGGGGCGCCGTGGGCATGTGCACCCACGCCATGTACGAGGCCGTCACCCACGCGGCCAACCGTCACCTCTACGGCACCGTGGTGACCGACTTCAGCCACGTGCGGCGGCTGCTGACCGACGCCTACGTGCGGCTGGTCGCCATGCGGCTGGTCGCCAGCCGCGCGTCGGACTACATGCGCAGCGCGTCCGCCGCCGACCGCCGCTACCTGCTGTACAGCCCGCTCACCAAGGCCAAGGTCACCAGCGAGGGCGAGCGCGTCATCATCGCGCTGTGGGACGTGATCGCGGCCAAAGGGGTGGAGAAGGACACCTTCTTCGAGACGGTGGCCCGCGAGATCGGCTTGCTGCCGCGGTTGGAGGGCACCGTCCACATCAACATCGGGTTGCTGGCCAAGTTCATGCCCAACTACCTGTTCGCCGCTGACGCGTCGCTGCCGCTGATCTCCCGCCGCGACGACGCGGGTGACGACTCGTTCCTGTTCGCCCAGGGACCCACGGGCGGCCTGGGCAAGGTGCGCTTCCACGACTGGCGCGCGCCCTTCGAGGGCTACTCCCACCTGCCTAACGTGGCGCTGCTGCGCCAGCAGATCGACGTGCTCGCCGACATGCTGGCCAGCGCCACCCCGGATGCCGTGCAGCAGAAGGACATCGACTTCGCCTTCGGCGTGGGACAACTCTTCGCCCTGGTGCCCTACGCGCAGCTGATCCTCGAGGAGGCGGCGCTGACCGGCTTGGACAAGGCCGGCGATGTCGCCCTGATCGACGAGATCTTCGCCCTGCTGGTCCGCGACTTCAACAGTTACGCCGTTGAACTGCACGATAAGTCGGCGACGACGGACGAGCAGGCGCGGTTCGCGATGCGGATGATCCGGCGGCCGGCACACGACCCGGCGCGTTACGAGCAGGTCTGGAAGGAGCACGTCTTCCCGCTCAACGGCGCCTACCAGATGCGCCCCTGAGGATCGCTTGAGCCAGCGGCGCGTCTGTGGCCACCACCGCCCTGGCCGCGTAGCCGGCGCTCAGTCCGCGCGCTGCTGGTGCCAGTTCTTTGCTGGTTGCATACCGCTGGTCGGGGCCTTTGGCCATGCCTTTGGCCGTGACCCGGTCTAGTTCGTCGGACGCAGCCGCCGTTTAGCTCCCCCTGCGTACGGCCAGACGTACGTTGGGAATTGAAGGTAGCAGCTTGACTGTGACGCAGCGCACACTACAATGACCAGTGGTCATCCACGCCAGGTGGCAGGCAAGGGGGCCCGTATGCCGACGGTGACATGGGCGCGTGTCGACCCGGCACGCCGCGCGGCCGTGATCGAAGCGGCCGAGGCCGAATTCGGCGCGCACGGATTTTCCAATGGCAGCCTCAACGTCATCGCCCGCAAAGCGGGGGTTGCCAAGGGCAGCCTGTTTCAGTACTTCGCCGACAAGCGGGATCTCTTCGCGTTCATCGCCGACATCGCCAGCCAGCGGGTGCGCGCCTACATGGAGGACCTCATCCGCGACCTCGACCCGAGCCGGCCCTTCTTCGAATTCCTCACCGACCTGCTCGACGGCTGGGTCGCCTATTACGCCGAACATCCCCGCGAACGCGCGCTGCACGCCGCTGCCACGCTGGAGGTTGACACCGACGCCCGCATCAGCGTGCGCAGCGTCATCCACCGGCACTACCTGGAAGTGCTGCGCCCGCTCGTGACCGCCGCGCACGCCCGCGGTGACCTGCGGGCGGATTCCGACGGCGACGCGTTGCTGTCGCTGCTACTGCTGATCTTCCCGCACCTGGCACTGGCCCCCTACATGCGCGGCCTGGACCCCGTCCTCGGGCTCGACGAGCCCACCCCCGAGCAACCTGCGCTGGCCGTGCGCAGGCTCGTCGCGGTGCTGCAGGCCGCGTACTCCCCGATCCGGACCGGCATCACCGAGGAGGTCACATGGCACGGACACGTTCAGGCTCGATGGTCGCCGGAGGACTCAACTGGGCCAGCCTCCCGCTGAAGCTGTTCGCGGGGGGCAACGCCAAGTTCTGGGATCCGGCCGACATCGACTTCTCCCGCGACCGGGCCGACTGGGAGCGGTTGTCGGACACCGAGCGCGACTACGCCACCCGGCTGTGCGCCCAGTTCATCGCGGGCGAGGAGGCGGTGACCGAGGACATCCAGCCGTTCATGTCGGCGATGCGGGCCGAGGGACGGCTCGGCGACGAGATGTACCTGACGCAGTTCGCCTTCGAGGAAGCCAAGCATGTCCAGGTGTTCCGCATGTGGCTCGACGCCGTCGGCGTCACCGACGACTTACACAGCTATTTCGATGGCCTGCCCACCTACCGCGAGATCTTCTACGAGGAGTTGCCCCGCTGCCTCAACGCATTGTCCAGCGATCCGTCTCCGGCCGCCCAGGTCCGGGCCTCGGTCACGTACAACCACATCGTCGAGGGCATGCTGGCGCTCACGGGTTACTACGCGTGGCACAAGATCTGCGTGGAGCACGGAATTCTTCCCGGCATGCAGGAGCTGGTGCGGCGCATCGGTGATGACGAGCGACGCCACATGGCGTGGGGCACCTTCACCTGCCGGCGCCATGTTGCCGCCGACGACGCCAACTGGACGGTGTTCGAGACGCGCATGAACGAGCTCATCCCGCTGGCGTTGCGCCTCACTGAGGAGGGGTTTGCGCTGTACGGCGAGGACATCCCCTTTGGCATAACGCCGGACGACATGCTGCAGTACTCCACGGACAAGGGGATGCGACGGTTCGGGACCATCAGCAGCGCGCGCGGACGGCCGGTCGGCGAGATCGACCTCGACTACACGCCGGTGCGGTTGGAGGACACCTTCGCCGACGAGGACCAGAAAGCCCTTGCCGCCGTTTAACGGCAGGGAACTCGCGCTGGGTGCTCGCTACCCGACCCACACCGTCTTGGCGTTGCAGAACTCGCGGATGCCGAGGCCGGTGAGCTCGCGGCCGTAGCCCGACCGCTTCACGCCGCCGAAGCCCAATTCCGGGTAGGACACGACCATCCCGTTGATGAAGACCTGGCCGGCCTCGATGTCGTCGATGAAGCGCTGCTGCTCGGCCTCGTCATTGGTCCAGGCATTCGACCCCAGGCCGAAAGTCGTGGCGTTGGCGATCTCGATGGCTTCGTCG
>NZ_JAFBAR010000091.1 GCF_019247635.1 Mycobacterium sp. | reverse complement strand
GGACGATGATCAGCCGTTCCGGCCGTTCGATCAGGCCGCCGTCGCCGCGCAGCCCACTGCCCTCGGCGCGGGCCTTGATGTAGGAAATCACCTGCGACGTCACCAGGCAGATCAGGGTCGCCACCACGAGCAGCCGGTCGCGCAGCCCGAACGCTATCCACCAGAGCAGCCCGCAGAACACCGCGCCGTCGCTGACGCGGTCACAGGCGGCGTCGAGCACCGCACCGAACCGCGTGCCGCCGCCCCGTTCGCGCGCCATCGCGCCATCCAGCATGTCGAACACCACGAAGAACCACACGACCAGAGTGCCGACGAATAACTTGCCCATCGGGAACAGCGTCAGCGCCGCTGCCACCGTGGCGGCGGTGCCCAGGATGGTGATGCTGTCCGGAGTGAGGCCAACCCGCAGCGCCGCCCGTGCCGTCGGCGCGGTGAGCCGCGCGAACGCCGCCCGGGACAGGAAGGGCGCTTTACTCATGAGCGCCGCTCCTCCCCTTCGCTTCGCTCTGCATCGTCGCCGGCGCGACTCATGCGCGCTGGTTGGTCCACTCGGCCGCAAGCAACCGGCGCGTGTCGCGGAGCAGCTGCGGAATCACCTTGGACCCACCGATGATGGTGATGAAGTTCGCGTCGCCACCCCACCTCGGCACCACGTGCACATGCAGGTGCTCGGCCAGCGACCCGCCCGCCGAGGTCCCCAGGTTCAGGCCGACGTTGAACCCGTGCGGTCGTGACACTTTCTTGATGACCCGAATCGCCTTCTGGGTGAACGCCATCAACTCGGCGCTCTCCGGATCGGTCAGGTCCTCCAGTTCGGAGACCCGCCGATACGGGACCACCATCAGGTGTCCCGGGTTGTACGGGTAGAGGTTGAGCACGACGTAGACCAACTCGCCCCGGGCGACCACCAGGCCCTCTTCGTCCGATAGCCGCGGGATCTCGGTGAACGGCTGTGAGGATGCGGCGTCGTCGCGGTTCATCGGCGCTTCGGTGAGATAGGTCATCCGGTACGGCGTCCACAGCCGCTCCAGGTGGTCGCGCTCGCCGACCCCTCGGTCGAAGATGGCGTCTTCGCTACCCTCTTGGTCAGTCACCGCCGGGTACTTTCACCAATTCCGCTGTGGGAGCGCCATTCTCGCGCTCGGCGAGCCAATTCACGATGGCAGCCACCGCCGCATCCCGGGGCACCCCGTTGATCTGGGTGCGGTCCCCGAACCGGAAGCTGACCGCGCCGGCTTGCACGTCGCGGTCACCGGCCAGCAGCAGGAACGGCACCTTCTGGTTGGTGTGGTGCACGATCTTCTTGGCCATCCGGTCGTCACTGGCGTCCACTTCGACCCGCACCCCGTGTGACCTCAGTTGTGCCGCAACGTCTTTCAGGTAGACAACATGTTCATCGGCGACCGGGATACCGACCGCCTGCACGGGTGCCAACCACGCCGGAAACGCCCCGGCGTAGTGCTCGGTGAGGATGCCGAAGAACCGCTCGATGGAGCCGAACAGTGCCCGGTGGATCAGCACCGGGCGCTGCCGCGAACCGTCGCTGGCGGTGTATTCCAGGTCGAAGCGTTCGGGCATGTTGAAGTCCAGCTGAATGGTCGACATCTGCCAGCTGCGGCCTAACGCGTCCTTGACCTGCACCGAGATCTTCGGCCCGTAGAACGCTGCGCCGCCGGGGTCCGGAACCAGGTGCAGCTCAGAGGCTTCGGCGACCTCACGCAGCACCTCGGTCGCCTCGTCCCACACCTCGTCGGACCCGACATACTTCTCCGGGTCCTTGGTGGACAGCTCCAGGTAGAAGTCGTTGAGCCCGTAGTCGGCCAGCAAGTCCAGCACGAAGCGCAGCAGCGACGCCAGTTCGTCACGCATCTGCTCGCGCGTGCAGTAGATGTGGGCATCGTCCTGGGTCATGCCGCGCACCCGGGTCAGCCCGTGCACCACGCCGGACTTCTCATACCGGTAGACGCTGCCGAACTCGAAGAGCCGCAACGGAAGTTCGCGGTAGGAACGGCCACGGGCCCGGTAGATAAGGTGGTGCATCGGGCAGTTCATCGGCTTGAGGTAGTAGTCCTGCCCGGGCTTGCGCACCGTGCCGTCCTCGTTGTACTCCGCGTCGATGTGCATCGGCGGAAACATGCCGTCGGCATACCACTCGAGGTGTCCCGAGGTGATGTACAGCTGTTCCTTGGTGATGTGCGGGGTGTGGACGAACTGGTAGCCCGCCTCGGCGTGCTTGCGTCGCGAGTAGTCCTCGAGTTCGGTGCGCACGACGCCGCCGTTGGGGTGGAAAACCGCCAAGCCGGAACCGATTTCGTCGGGGAAGCTGAACAGGTCGAGCTCGACGCCCAGCTTGCGATGGTCGCGACGCTGGGCCTCGGCGATCAGCTCGAGGTGACGGTCCAGCGCCTCCTGGGACTCCCATGCGGTGCCGTAGATGCGTTGCAGGCTGGCGTTTTGCTGGTCGCCCCGCCAGTACGCCGCCGAGCTGCGGGTCAGTTTGAACGCCGGAATGTGCTTGGTGGTGGGAATGTGCGGGCCTCGGCACAGGTCGCCCCAAACCCGTTCGCGGGTGCGGGGATTGAGGTTGTCGTAGGCGGTGAGCTCGTCGCCGCCGACCTCCATGATTTCGGCCGTGTTCTCGGTAAAGCCGGATTTGTCGTCGACCAGTTCGAGCTTGTAGGGCTCGTTGGCCAGCTCTTCGCGGGCTTGGTCCGTGGACTCATAGACCCGCCGGTCGAATAGCTGCCCTTCCTTGACGATCTGGCGCATCCGCTTTTCCAGCGCCTGCAAGTTCTCCGGCGTGAACGGCTCCGCGACGTCGAAGTCGTAGTAGAAGCCGTCGGTGATCGGCGGACCGATACCGAGTTTGGCGTGCGGGAACAGATCTTGGACGGCCTGAGCCAACACATGCGCCGTCGAATGCCGGATGACGCTGCGCCCGTCGTCGGTGTCGGCCCCGATCGGGGTGACCTCGGCGTCGGCCTCAGGTACCCAACTCAGATCGCGCAGCTTGCCGTCGGCGTCGCGAACGACCACGATCGCGTCGGGCGTCCCGCGTCTCGGCAACCCCGCCTCGCCGACCGCGGCGGCCGCCGTGATGCCGGCAGGAACCCGGATCGTGGCCCGCGGCGAGCGCAAACCCGGCGCGGCCGGGTGCCGCGGGTCGCCGCCATCAGCTCCGGGGACGGAGTGTGCGGGGGCACTCATGGCGTTGGTCTCCAAGCTCGGGCGTGTTTGTTGCAATGCTATCGGGGGGCTCGGGGGCCATCGGGAACTACGTGGGCCGGAGGTTCTCAGGGCTGGCCGGGCTTGAGCCGGACGAACAACGCGTCGGCCTCGGTCAGCAGGGTTTCGCCATCTCTGAGCCGCCCCGACACAAAGATCTTGCGACCGTCCACCCGGTCGATTCCCGCGTCGAATTGCAACTCCTCTTCGATCGGCACGATAGCGCGATAGTCGATCTTGAGGTAGGCGGTGCGTTGGCGCGGGGTGCCGGTCAGCGTCGACGCCGTCATGCCGAGGATGGTGTCGAACAACATCCCGAGGGATCCACCGTGCACCGCCCCGTTGCGCCCGAGGTGGAACCGGGCGAAGCGAGCCGTGCCCTCGATGCGGCCGTCTTCCGTTTTGCGCGACGAGAGCGGGACCGTCAGGACGTTGCCGCGCAGTGGCAGGTCCATGCGGCGGCCCGAGGGCGACTGCCACTCATCGGTGTCGAACGGCGCGAGCAGCACCGACACCTTCTCCAGCAGGTCCGCGGCCTCGGTGATCACTTCGTCGGGCGCGTCGGCGGCGCGGGCGTGGTCCTGGATCTTGCGCACGGCGTCGATGAACCTGCCGTAGTCCGGCCCGCCTTTCGTGGTGGGTTCCGGTGGATTGAATCCGCCGCCGGGATGTCTCGGATGGTCGCCGGGCACCAGAACACCGTATAGGTGAGCGGCGGAGATCAGCCGTGCTGGCGTCCCCCGGCAAACCCATGCCTATGGTGTGGCGCGGCTCTACTGCGCCCCCGCGGCCGCCAGCGTCTCGAATTCCTCCTCGGTCAGGGTGATCTCGGCGGCCGCGACGTTCTCCTCCAGGTGCGCCACCTTCGACGTGCCGGGAATGGGCAGCATTACCGGCGAGCGCTTCAGCAGCCAGGCCAGCGCCAGTTGCCCCGGCGAAGCGTCGTGATCGGCGGCGATCTTCTGCAGGGGACCGTCGGGGGCGCTCAGCGGCCCGCCGGCCAGCGGGAACCAGGGAATGAAGCCGATGCCCTGGCTGGCCGCGAAGTCCAACAGCTTTTCGGCCTTGCGTTGCGACAGGTTGTACATGTTCTGCACCGACACGATCTGCGTGATCTGCTGGGCTGCGGTGAGCTGATCGACGTCGACCTCGGACAGACCGATATGGCGGATTTTGCCTTCGTTTTTCAACGCGAGCAGCTCGCCGACCTGGTCGGCCAACGGGAAGTCCGGGTCCACGCGATGCAGCTGAAACAGATCGATGGTGTCGACGCCAAGGCGGCGCAAACTCATCTCGCACTCCTGGCGCAGATAACTCGGATTGCCCAGCGGGATCCACACATCCGGGCCGGTGCGCAGCAACCCCGCCTTGGTGGCGATTACCAGCCCGGTATAGGGATGCAGCGCTTTCCGGATAAGCCTCTCGGAGATGTAGGGCCCGTAGGAATCCGCGGTGTCGATGAAGTTGACCCCGAGGTCCACCGCGCGCCGCAACACCCGGATGCATTCGTCACGGTCGGCGGGTGGGCCCCAAACCCCCTTGCCGGTCAGGCGCATCGCGCCGAAGCCGAGTCGGTTGACGGTCAGATCCCCGCCGAGGGTGAACGTTCCGGACGATTGTGCTGTCACTCCTACGACCGTACGCGTGGCAAGCTGACCGGGTGGACCTCGACAGGCTTGCCGATCTGCCGCTGACCTACTCAGAGGTCGGAGCGACGGCGTCGGCACAGCTGCCGCCGGGATACCGGCACCTCAGCGTCAGCGCCCAGATCGGCAGCGGTGACCAGCGTTTCGAGCGCGCCGCCGACGCCGTCATGCACTGGGGCATGCAGCGCGGCTCGGGCCTGCGGGTGCAGGCCAGCTCCGAACCCGTTGTCGTCTCGGCGGTGGTGGTGGTGACGATGCTGGGTCTGCTGCGCGCACCCTGTCGCGTGGTCTACATCCTTGACGAACCCGACCTGCGCGGCTTCGCCTACGGGACCCTGCCGGGGCACCCAGAGTGCGGTGAGGAGCGGTTCGCCGTGCGCCGCGACCCGGCCACCGCCGCGGTGTTCGCCGAGGTCTCGTCGTTCTCCCGGCCCGCGACGTGGTGGAGCAAAGCCGGTGGGCCGTTCGTCTCGACGGCCCAGCGCGTCATCGCCAAGCGCTACCTGGGCGCGGTCTGACGCTTTCGTGTGCCGAGCATCACGTCAGCGTGCCAAGCGCCACCCGAGTGCGCCGCTCAGCGCGGCGAACCCCATGCGGCGAGCAATGTTTCGGCACCCGCGCACATCTCCTCGATGACTTCGCCCGCCGATGCGTCTCCGGTGATCATCCCCACCCCCTGACCCGCGTCGACGGGGACTATCCGCGGGTCCTCGGCGGCAACACCGGCCGCCAGTTCCTCGCGAGCCGCGGCATCCAGCGCGTCCTCGTGGCCCGCCCAGCGCGCGACGAAATCATTGGCCAACACGCGCGCGGGAAACCGGGCGGGCCACGGCAGCCCCTGGGCCACGTCGAAGGCCCGGGTGATCCTGGTGTCGGTCGCCTGGGCCGCGATCAGGGCCTGGCGGGTCGCGTCGCTACTCAGCGCCTCCGGACACGCCGCCAGGCGGGTGCCCACCCACGCTCCGCTGGCCCCGGCCGCCAACACCGCAGCCAGGCTGCGCGGCGACGCGACGGCACCCCCGGCAAGCACCGGCACCGATACGGCGTCCAACACGATGTCGAGCAACGGCAGCGTCCCGAGGCGCGTCTCCCCGTGACCGCCGCCTTCGGCTCCGCGCGCGACCAGGATGTCGACACCGGCGTCGACCGCCCGTCTGGCCCCGGGTCCGTCGTAAACCTGTGTGGCAGTGGCGATTCCGGCGTCGTGTGCTTGAGCTACCCAGGACCAGTCGGCGCCGAAGCTGACCGACAACAGCGCGGGGCGCGCGACCAGGGCGTCGTCCAGCAACCCGGGGTCGTCGCGAATCACCCAGTCCACCAAGCCGATTCCGAACCTGCCGCTGACGTGACACAACTGCGCCTGCAGTGACGCCCTCGTCGCGGTGCTGCCCATACCGACCATGCCCAGGCCCCCGGCGGCGGTGACCGCAGCGGCCAATCGACCACCGGCGGCCCCGCCCATGGGCGCATTGAGAATGGGCACCCGCAGGCCAAAGCCGCGCGACCACGGCGTGGCGAGCACCGTTAGTGACTAGCGCCGGGCTGGGATTTCAGGACGGTCAGGATGACCACTGAATCCTCGACGGCGTGCAGGGCATGCCGCCGCGGCGGAATCGCGATGTAGTCACCGGGTTTGCCGTCCCACGCGCCGTCGCCGGCGGTCAGGCGCACGTGCCCTTGCAACACCTGCAGCGTCGCCTCACCCGGGCTGTCGTGTTCGGACAGGTCGTGGCCGGCAAGCAGGGCCAGCACCGTCTGCCGCAGTTCATGGGTGTGACCGCCGTGGATGGTGTGCGCGGCCCGGCCACTGTGCGTTTTCTGGGCCTCGGCCAGCTTTTCGGCGGCCAGGCCGGGCAGTGAGATGGATTCCATCGCGAGTCCTTTCAGGCGATAAGTTCGAGTATCCCCGCCACGAGCAACGCAATTACCTTGATCGTCTCCAACGCGATGTAAGCGTAGTGAGCCCGCGACCGTGGCACGTCCAAGCCGGCAAGCACCTGGTCGGAATGCCGGGTCAGACGCGGGCGCACCGCGATCAGCTGCGTGGCCAGCGCGACGACGACGACCGAGAGCGCGGAGACGACCGACACCGGCGGATGGCCCGCCGCCAGAACCGTGACCAGTACCAACGCGAAGCCGACCTCAACGGCGTTGAGCGCGCGGAAAACCAGCCGACCGATGCCAAGCCCGATCCGCAACGTCACCTCGGGCGCCCGGAACTTCAGCGGCGCTTCCAGAAATGAGATCGCCAGCACCATGCCGAGCCAGACGAAGGTGACCGCAATGAGGACCCCCGCGCTGGTGCTCACCTCAGCAGGCCGAACGGTCGCCGACCGGAGCGCTTTCGTCGAGCAGACCCGACTGCTGCAGCGCCTCCTGGACGAAGTCCTGCACCGGCCGCGAGCGGATGAAACCGGCATGTCCGCCGGGGTACCAAATCATTTGCGGTTTGCCCCAGTGCTCCCAGAGCCGGATCACCTGCTCGCGCGGATGCACGACTTGATCGGCGATACCGGCGTAGACGAAACGGCCGCGCATGGGCACCAGCGGGGTAAGCGACAGTGGCGACACCATCCGGCCGATCGGTTCGGCCAGCATCATCGTGTCGTGGCGTGGGTCGCCTGGACGCAAACCGGAGTGCCGCGCCAGCAGCTCGACCAGGTCGGCGACGGGCACGCCCAGAATGGCGGAGGTCAGCCCGCTGTCCAGGGCGGCGACCAGCGCGGCGATGTAGCCGCCCAGCGACATGCTGTTCAGGCCGATCGGCGACTCCGGCTCCTGCGACCTGATCCACGACAACACGCGTCGGATGTCCCAGACCGCCTGCGCCGTCGCGTGCACGTCGTCGAGAACGTCCTCGCCGGGGAACACCGCACCCTTGGGCAGCCCGCGTGCCCGCGCGCCGTGCATCGGCAGAACGGGCAGCACAATGTTCAAGCCGAGCTCCTGGTGCAGTTTCCAGGCCCGGAAAATTCTGAGATCGATTGCGGGCCTGCCCATTTCAGTGCCATGCACGCACACCAGCCAGGGTCGCGGTTCGGGATGACGCAGCAGCACCGCGTGCTCACGCCGACACGCTGTGTAGGCCAGCCACCTATCGCGGCCCGGTTCCCCCGCGTGCGGCCGGTATCCGCTGTCGAAGGACAGGCGCTCATAGGAACGTCGACGCCCCTTGACCTTTCGCACGGTGACGTCCGGAAGCGGTGGGGGCTCAACGAAAAACCCCTTCGGGTTCTCCAGCCATCCCCTGTCGCCGTAGAAGGCCAGTGCTTCGACCACCTCGTCGTTGATGCGCTCGAATAGCCGCGGCTCGCTCACCGGGCGGCGCACCTTGAGCCCCGCCAGCACCACCTCGTCGCGAAAGGCGTGCGCCGTCAGCGCCAGAGTGGGGCGCGCGATCGGGAGCACGTCGGCCTCGTGGTCGAGATAGTCGCGCCAGGACCTGGCGAAATAGCGACCGGTGCGTGCGAAGGGCCCGACGGTGGTGGCTACGGCACCGGAGGCGACGGGAAGCATCCGGGCGACACGGCCTCGGTCGTCATCTTTGACGGGTACTGCCATGTACCAGACGCTAACATCACTCACCTCGCCATTCAGTGGCCGGCGGCTCGATACTGATCACTTCCGGCCTCTAATGGGACATCGGTCACTTTCCCGGCACGCCGAGGGCGAAATCATTTGGGCCGCTGCTGCTGTGGCCGATCCTCCAGCTGCGCAGATACCGTCGGCACCCTTGCCGCCGATGTACTGGTAGCCATGGCCGGTTTGGCGGTGCACACTTGGCTGGCCAGCAGCTACGCACGCTGAGCAGTTGGGGCCCACACCCGGAGGACTCCTGTGGCGAAGTTGATCATCCTGCACGGGGACCGGCAACGTGTCGTCGAGCTGAGCGACGACCCGACAAGCCTGGGCCGTGCGCCGGACAACACGCTCTGGCTGGACGACCCCGGACTCTCCCGTCGTCACTGCGAGTTCCGCCGAAACCGCAACAAGCAATGGGTGCTGCACGACCTCGGCAGCTTCAACGGCTCGTTCGTCAACAACTTCGCGGTGACCGAGCACGAACTGCGCCCGGGAGACCGCATCCAGCTCGGCGAGATTGTGCTCTATTTTGTGCCCGACGAGCGAACGCCCGGCGAGGTCCGCAGGCCGATCCCGGCCAAAACGGCGCCGGGATCCGACCCGGACGCGCACCTGGCCACCAGCCGCAAACTGCGCAACTTCACCGCTCTCATGGAAATCACCAAGGCGCTCAACAGCGAGCTGGACAAGGCGAAGGTCCTCGAGACGATCGTCGACAAGGGCATCGAGCTGATCAAGGCCGAGCGTGGGTTCCTGATCCTGGTGCAAGAGGGGCGGCTCGATTTCGTGGTGGCGCGCACTCGCGACAAGACGCTGATCCCCGATCCTTCGAAGGTGATTTCGCGCTCGGTGCTCAACCGGGTGACGAAAACGGGCGAGCCGGTGCTGACCACCAAGGCCCAAACCGCGCTCGCCGGCTCGGTATCGATCGTGCAGTTGGAAGTGCGCTCGCTGATCTGCGTGCCGCTGCGTTCGAAGGAGGGCATCCTCGGCGCGCTCTACGTGGACAGCAAGCTCGTGGAGGCGGAGTTCAACGAGGAGTCGCAGAACCTCCTGCACGCCTTCGCCGACCAGGCCGCCATCGCCATCGAGAACACCAGGCTTTTCGACGAGGTCGCCGAGTCGCGCGAGGCTGAAAAGCGTGTCCGGCAAGTGTTTCAGAAGTATGTGCCCGCCGACGTCGTTCGCGAGGTCCTCAACTTGACCGACGGCCGCCTCCTCAGCGCAAAGCTCACGGCGACGGTGTTATTCAGCGACATCCGCAGCTTCACCTCGATCAGCGAGAAGATGCCGCCCGAGTTGGTGGTCGGCCTGCTGAACGACTACCTGCAGCGCATGGTCGACATCGTCGTCGAAGAGGGCGGAATCGTCGACAAGTTCATCGGCGACGCGGTGATGGCCGTGTTCGGTGCGCCGGTGCCCAAGCGCGACGACGCCGAGCGCGCCGTCCGCGCGGCGCTGCGCATGATCGAGGCCGTCGGGCAGTTCAACGAAGAGCAGAAGAACAAGGGCGGCGTCGAGATCGAAATCGGCATCGGCCTGCACACCGGCCCGCTCATCGCCGGCAACATCGGGTCCGACCGCAAGATGGAGTACACCGTGATCGGCGACACGGTGAACGCGGCCAAACGGATCGAGTCGCTTAACGCGACCATGAAGACCCACGTGCTGATCACCCGGGAGTGTTACGAGGCGACCGGCAAGGTGTTTGCGGTGCGCGAGTTGTCAGAGGTCCAGGTCAAGGGCAGAAAGAAGCCGCTGCGGGTGTACGAGGTGACGCACGAGATGATCACTTCCCGCACAACGGATATCATGTCAGCACCGAGGATTGATCCCGACGCCACCGCCCACTTGCACAAGATTCGGCGAACAGACCTTTGACCGTCATCGCGATTCGCCGAGGACCTGCCGAGCTCGGTGCAGGCTCTCATCGATCATCCGGTCGACCGCACCAAAGTACGTTGCCGACGGCGCCTTCCCCAGCAGTTCGGCGATGGCGCGTTGTTCTCCGAGAACATCTGCGGCACTGAGGTTCTCGGACATCCGTGCCGAGTTGACCACCAGACCGGTCAGCAGCTCACCGCACTGAGAACCGGCCACGACGGTGCGCCTTGCCAAGGTTCGAAGCGTGTCCCATTCGGCGTGCCATGCGCCATCCGGGCGTTCGTCGTTGGCCAGGGCGGCGGCGGTGTGCAGCGTCGCGGCCAGTTGCGGTGCTGATATGCCGGTCCGTCGAATCAGTATGGACAACACCGGATTGCGCTTGTGCGGCATGGACGACGATCCGCCTCGATTGGCGGCGGCAGGCTCGCTGAGTTCGCCGATCTCCGGGCGGGCCAGGGTTACCACGTCCGAGCCGATGCGGCTCCAGCTGTCAGTGCACGCGACAAGGGAGTCGGCGACGGCGGTGACCGGCATCCTGTTCGTGTGCCACGGAAGCCGGGCCTGCAGGCCCAACGTCGTTGCGGCGATCCCCACGACAGCTTCGGCCAGTTCCGCTGGATTCTGCGCGCCGCTGGCCAATTCGGTTGTGGCGGACCATGTTCCAACCGCCCCGCCAAGTTGGACGGGGGTGGCCAGCGTGACCACACGCTGGTAGGCGTCGAGCACACCGTTGAGCCAGCCTGCGACCTTGACGCCGAACATGGTGGGCGCCGCCTGCTGGGTGAGGGTCCGGGCCACCATCGGCGTGGCGCGGTGCGCGTCGGCAAGCGCGGACAGTGCCGTAATCTGTTCTGCGAGTTGGGATGTGAGGTGATCGGCGGCGGCGCGAACCGCCAGCATGAGGCCGGTGTCGATGACGTCCTGGCTCGTCAGGCCCCGATGTATCCAGTCGGCGACGGCTGGAGCGGCCCGCTGCCGCAGCAGCGCAACCAGGCCGATGACGGGGTTGCCGCCGTCCTCGGCGCCGGCGGCCAACGACTCGCAGTCGCCCTCGGCCAGCAGGTGCCACAGGTCGGTGCCACCGCCGCAGTCGGCCGGCGCCAGCCCGGCGGCGGCCAGCGCCGCCAACCACGCCGATTCGACGGCAACCATCGAGCGCAGCAACGTCTCGTCGGTCATGACCTCGCCGGCGCGGTGGTCCCCTGGCCAGAGCAGGTTGGTCATCGTGGATCGTCCCGGTATGTCAGGAACACGGTCTCGTCGGTGCCCTGCAGGCGGATGTCGAACCGGTAGCCCGTCGGGTCGGTGACGCACAGCAATGTGGCCCGGCGCCCGGCGTCCAGGCTGGCGAACAGCGGATCGGCGTCCAGGTCGCCGTCGGGCAGGTAGGCGCGGGTGAACAACCGATTCAGCAGCCCGCGCGCGAACACCGTGATCGCGAAGAACGGCGGGCCGCCCGCCGACCCCGGCGGCACCGTGCTGAAACCGTAGTGCCCGTTCGCGTCGGTCGCCGCGCGTCCCCACCCGGTGAAGGACCCGTCACGGCATAGCGAGCCGGGATGCCGCACGATCCGGCCGGCGGCGTCGGGTTGCCAGAGTTCGATGAGAGCGTCGGGCACGGGTCCGCCTGCGCCGTCGTACACCGTGCCGTGCAATCGGACTGCCCCGGGGTCTGCGGGGTCAACCAGGGCACTGTCACCGGGGTAGGGCAACGCCATGCCAAAAAACGGTCCGACCGTTTGCCCTGGGGTGCAAGCTAATTCACTCATCGCGACCGGTCCAGCACGATGTCCCACCGGTAACCGGTCGCGTACTCCGGCTCGGTGAGGTCGTGGTCGTAATCGGCGATGAGTCGTTGGCGCGCAAGGGGATCCACGATCGACTGGAAGATGGGGTCCAACCCGAACAACGGATCACCCGGAAAGTACATCTGGGTGACCAGGCGTTGGGTGAAAGCCGTTCCAAACAAGGAGAAGTGGATGTGCGCGGGTCGCCAGGCGTTGTGGTGGTTGCGCCACGGATAGGGGCCCGGCTTGATGGTCAGGAAGCGGTACGAGCCGTCCGGCCCGGTCAGGCAACGACCGAAGCCGGTGAAGTTCGGGTCGAGGGGAGCCGGGTGCTGGTCGAGCTGATGGTGGTAGCGGCCGCTGGCGTTGGCCTGCCAGATCTCGACCAGCCGGCCGGCCAGCGGCCGGCCGGACTCGTCGAGCACCCGACCGCTCAGGATGATCCGCTCCCCCAGCGGTTCGCCGGGGTGCCCGGCGGTGAGGTCGGCGTCGAGCGGATCGACGTCCCGCTGGCCGAAGCAGGGTGCCGCACGTTCGAGGTTCGCCGGGTCGACGGTTAACAGCGGGTTTTTCGGATGACGCAGGAAGCTGCTGCGATAGGGCGGATAGTTCAGCCTCGGGTGGGCCTGCGACGGGGTGTGATCCTCGGCCGCGATGCGGGCGATCTGCGCGCTGATGTCAGCTTGCGACGCGACGGGCTGCGGTGCGGCCTCCACGTAGCGTGAGGCTACTCGCGATCGGTTCGGATCAGGTTCTGCAACGTCGTGTCACCAGTTTCTTGGCAGCCGTAAGCGACGCTCGCGCGTGAAGCAACCGGCTGGCCGATTGACCCTCCGCGCGACCTGGGTCATTCTTGTAAACAGAACTTATTTCTGTAGAACAGACAAGGGCTCGAGTGACGGATCTTTTCGACGATGTCCGCCGTGGGATGATTCCGGCGCACATCTACAACGACGCCGAGGTCTTCGCGTTGGAGAAGGAGCGGCTGTTTAGCCGCGCGTGGATGTTCGTCGGGCACGAGTCGGAGATCCCGCAGGACGGCGACTACGTCGTGCGTCGCGTGCTCGACGACTCGTTCATCATCGCTCGCGACTCCGATGGCGGTGTGCGAGCCATGTTTAACATGTGCCTGCACCGCGGCATGCAAGTCTGCCGCGCAGAGATGGGCAATGCGTCCAACTTCCGCTGCCCCTACCACGGCTGGTCGTATCGCAACGACGGCCGGCTCACCGGCCTGCCGTTCCACCAGGAGGCCTACGGGGGCGACGGGGGGTTCACCAAGTCCGGCCAAACCCTTTGGCCCGCACCCAATTTCGCCAGCTACAACGGTCTGCTGTTTATCAGCCTGGACTCGCACGCCGAACCGCTGCAAGATTTCCTCGGCGACTTCAGGTTCTATCTCGACTTCTATACGAAACAGAGCGGCCAAGGTGTGCAAGTACACGGCCCGCAACGCTGGCGGATCAAGGCCAACTGGAAGATCGGCGCCGAGAACTTCTCCGGCGACATGTACCACACCCCGCACACACACGCCTCGATCGTCGACATCGGCCTGTTCCGCGAGCCGAAAGCGCAGAAGCGCAAGGATGGCGCCACCTATTGGGCGCATCGCGGCGGCGGAACCACCTACAAGCTGCCGCCCGGCGGGTTCGAGGAGCGGATGCGCTACGTGGGTTACCCCGACGAGATGATCGGGCGGATCAAAGACGTCTGGACGCCACGCCAGCAGGCGGTGGTCGGCGAGAACGGGTTCATGATCTCGGCCGCCACCTGTTTTCCGAACCTGAGCTTCGTGCACAACTGGCCCAAGGTTCACGACCACGAAAACCAAGTCCTGCCGTTCATCTCGATCCGGTTGTGGCAGCCGATCAGCGCAAACGAGACCGAGGTGTGTTCGTGGTTCGCGGTCGACTCCGCCGCGCCCGAGCAATTCAAGAAGGACTCCTACAAGGCGTATTTGATGTGCTTCGGGTCGACGGGCATGTTCGAGCAGGACGACGTGGAGAACTGGGTGTCGTTGACCACCACCGCCGGCGGGTCGATGGCGCGTCGGCTGTTGCTGAACAGCCGGATGGGTCTGCTGCCCGACGACAGCCCGGTGATCGCGGCGCTGCCCCCCGAGTCATTCCACGGGCCGGGCCGCGCTCAAGTCGGATACAACGAGCACAACCAGCGCGAGTTGCTCAAGTTGTGGGCGGACTACCTGCAGTGAGAATACCCCTGTCGTTCAACGACATTCGTCATCAGCAAGCGCACCAGTTCCTGGTGGACGAGGCATATCTGCTCGACGCGCAAAATTACGGCGAGTGGCTCAAGACGCTGACCGACGACGTGCGCTACGTCATGCCGGTCCGCGTCACCACCGCACGCGGCGCGGGTTTCGACACCTCCCCCGGAATGGCGCACTTCGACGAGGACAAGTACTCGCTGAGCCAGCGGGTCGCGCGGATGGCCACCGAGCACGCCTGGGCCGAAGATCCACCGTCGCGGCTGCGCCACTTCATTACCAATGTGCGCACTTTCGCCGGTGACGATGACGACCACCTGCTGGTGGAGTCGGCCGAGCTGCTGTTCCGCAGCCGCGGCGACGTGAACGAGAGCGCGCTGATGTCCTGCGGCCGAGAGGATCTGCTGCGCCGCTGTGGGCCGCCAAGCTCTGGAGGCTGGAAACTGGCCCACCGCAGCATCATTGCCGACGAATCGGTGTTGCGTATGCAGAACCTGGCGGTGTTCCTGTGAATAACGAACTCGAGCAGCTGCTCAACGGCACCGTGGGCGAACCCCTGACGGTCGCAAACGAATTCGCCGAGGTCGTTGTGCGCCGGGTGGATACCCGTAACGGTTCGCGGTTGCTCATCATGGCATCGCGCACCGGGAAGTGGATCAGCCTGGACGCTCTGGAGGTCGAGGCACTGACCTGGCAGAACCCCCGCACCCTGGCGGCGATGGTCGGCAATTGCCCCGCACCGCTCCTGCCCCCGCTGCTGCCCGACGAACCGGACGAGGTAGAACCGTAGGCATGACCGACTGGCTGCACGGCAAGCGGGCTCTGATCGTCGGGGGCGGGTCCGGGATCGGCCGCGCCGTCGTCGACGCGTTTGGTGAGGAGGGCGCGAGAATCACTGTGCTGGAACGTGATCGGGAGAAGTGTGACCGATTACGGCGGGAAATGCCCGGGATCCCGGTGGTCGAAGGCGACGCGGTGACCCATGAGGCCAACGATCACGCAGTCAGGGTCGCGGTGGACGCCTACGGTGGTCTGGAGATACTGGTCAACTGCGTGGGCATCTTTGACTTCTACAAGGGCGTCAACGACATCAGCAGCGACGACCTGTCCCCCGCCTTCGACGAAATGTTCCGCACCAACGTGCTCAGCCATCTGCAATCGGTCAAGGCGGCCGTGCCATGGTTGCGGGCCACCACCGGTGCCTCGATTGTGCTGGCCGAATCCGCGTCGTCGTTCTACCCCGGACGGGGCGGCGTGCTGTACGTGGCGTCCAAGTTCGCCGCCCGCGGGCTGGTGGCCGCGCTCGCCCATGAACTGGCGCCGCAGATACGGGTCAACGGGGTGGCCCCGGGCGGAACGCTCAACACCGACCTGCGTGGTCTGGCCAGCCTGCGACAAGACAGCATCCGCCTGGACGACGCGCCCGACCGGGCGCGCGACGTGGCCGCGCGCACCCCGCTCAACGTCGCGCTGTCCGCTGAAGACCACGCCTGGAGTTTCGTGTTCCTGGCTTCCGACAAATCCCGCGGCATCACCGGCGAGCACGTCCGTCCAGACGGCGGGTTTGGTCTCGGCGCAGCCAAGTCGCCATGAGCTCGTAAAGCTGGGGCCCTCAGCCCAGTTGATCGCCAATCTCCTTGGCCGCCTTGACAAGTGCAGCGGCCACTGACGCGTACTGCGAACTGCTCAACCGGTTCTGCGGTGCGGCGGCATTGAGCGCGAGCCATAGACCCGGAGCCCGGGTCGGTATCGGCACCGCAACCGAAGCCACGCCTTCCTCGCTCTCCTCGCGGTTGGTGGCGTAACCGCGCTCCCGGATCCCGGAAAGTTCCGCCTCCAATTCGGTGCGAGTGCCGATCGACCGCGAGGTGATGCGCTTCAGCTTCTCATTCGGGAACAGTTGGCGCAGTTCGGGTTCCGGCAGCTGAGCCAGCATCACCTTGCCCGTGGACGTGCAGTGCGCCGGCATTGTGCGGCCCAGCCGGGAGGCCACCCGGACAGCGGCGGGGCCCTCGACGGCGGCGACAAAGCGGACGCTGGCACCATCCAGCAGCCCGACGTGAATGGTCTCGCGCAAGCGCTCGCCGAGGACACGCATGACCGGCGTGGCGGTTGCCTGCACGTCAATGCGCCCGAAAATCGCAAACGCCACGCTGGTCAGCGCCGGGCCGGGCAGGTACGCCTTGGACGTCGGGTCTTGTCGCACGAAGCCGCGGTATGCCAGCATCGCCAGCAGTCGATGCGCGGTGGACGAGGCCACACCCAGATACCGCGTCGCCTCGCTCAACCGGATCTCGGGCCGTTCACCCAGCAGCAGCAACAGCTTCAACGCGTTGTCGACCGACTCGATCGGATACTGCGGCACAAGGGGATCGGAGGGCCGCCGTTTCCGTTGCTGCATGGAATCACCGTAGCCACCTTCGCCATAGGAGTCTGCCGTTCTGCGCACACTGTCGTTCGGGCTACGCGCGACAGCAGTCGCGCGTAGCCGGGCAAGACACGCCCGCTCCCGCGAGCAACGGAGGTGAACGTTCTGCGTGACTTGAGCTTTAGCCCCGCGGCAGAACACGGCATGGCGGGGCAGCTCCCGACCTGCGCGTGGCGCCATTACTCTCAACGTCGTGGTTGACGGTTACAACCGGTACGTAGCCATCGGCGACAGCCAGACCGAGGGCCTGTGGGACGGCGACGACGACGCCGGCCTGCTGGGCTTTGCCGACCGCCTGGCCGCCAGGCTCGACGGGCTCTACCCCGGTTTGGAGTACGCCAACCTCGCGATCCGCGGCAAGCTGATCGGCCACGTACTGCACGAACAAGTTCCGCCGGCGCTGGCCATGCGGCCGGATCTGATCACCGTGTGCGTCGGGATGAACGACGTCATCCAACCCGGACGTTCGTTCGGCCCAGCCCTTGTCGACCTCGAAAGCCTCTACGCCGCACTGGCCGAATCGGGCGCGACGGTGGTGACGACCACCTTCCCGAACGTTGCGCAATTCCTGCCGCTGGGCCGGCTGGTCGCAAACCGGCTCGCCCGCATCAACAATGCGATCACCGAGGCCGCCGGCCGCTACCGGTTCAGGCTGGTGGACCTGTACCACGCGGACTCGATGCGCGACCTGGACACCTGGAGCGTCGACCGTGTCCACGCGTCCACCAAGGGGCATATTTTGTTCGCTGCCGCGGCCGCCGAAGCTCTCGATCTGCCTGGCAGCAACCATGATTGGGCCCAAGCCAGCGCCGACCCGGCCCGGCTGTCGTTCCGCGCGCACAGGTATGAACAGCTGCGCTGGATGCAGGGCAAGTTCACGCCGTGGGTATGGCGCCGCCTGCGCGGCAAATCTTCCGCCGACGGGCGCGTGCCCAAGCGGCCACGATTGGAACCGGTCACCGCGCGATACGTCCGGCGCGACGTCACGCGAAGCTGAGACCAATTGCGCCGCGTATCCGGCGCCGGTCGTGCATTCTTGACCCATGAATGTGGAGGAGCTGCTGCAATCCATCCCGCCACTCACCGTCTACCTGGTCGTGGGCGCAGTGGTCGGCGTCGAGAGCCTCGGCATCCCGCTTCCGGGTGAGATCGTCCTCGTCAGCGCCGCGCTGATGTCTTCGCACCACGACTTGGCGGTCAACCCGGTCGGTGTCGGCGCCGCGGCGGTCGTGGGCGCGGTGGTCGGCGATACCATCGGATACACAATCGGTCGCCGGTTCGGCATGCCGCTTTTCGAGCGGCTGGGCCGCCGGTTCCCCAAGCATTTCGGTCCCGGGCATGTGGCCCTGGCGGAGAAGTTATTCACCCGCTGGGGAGTCCGGGCGGTATTCTTCGGTCGTTTCATCGCACTGCTGCGGATATTCGCCGGGCCGCTCGCCGGTGCACTGAAGATGGCGTACCCGCGCTTCCTCGTGGCCAACGTGTCGGGTGGCATTTGTTGGGCGGGGGGCACCACCGCACTGGTCTACTTCGCCGGGATGGCCGCGGAACGCTGGCTGGAACGATTCTCCTGGGTCGCACTGGTGATCGCCATCATCTGCGGCGCCACTGCGGCAATTGTGTTGCGCGAACGCACATCTCGCGCGATAGCCGAACTCGAGGCCGAACACTACCGCAAGGCCGAATCGGCTGACGCCGCGTGACGGCTACTGGGCAACCGCCGGAGGCCGGTGCTGCTCGATGAGGACCCGCGCCATCTTCTGGGCCCGCCGCGCGGCCTGCGGGTCACCCACCGCGGCCAGGATGATGGCCCCCTTCATCAGGATGTGCCAGGACCACGCGAAGTCCTCGACATCGTCGAGGCCGGCCGCCAGCGCGCGTCGGCGCACGATTTCGCGGACCTGGTCGATGTGCGCGACGCTGGCCCGCCCGGCGGGATGATCCGCGCCCAGCTCCAACAACACGTTGATAAACGAGCAACCCTCATAACCGTCGCGATTTTGGAACCAGTCGTGCATAACGTCGAAGATCGCCAGCAGTTGTTCCTCGGGGGTGTCACCACGCTGCCGGGACTCCGCCTCGATCAGACCGTAAGTCCAGAGTTGCTCTCGACGCTCCAGCACCGCCAGCACCAGGTCGTTCTTCGTCGCGAAGTGGCGGTAGAGCGTCGCCCTGGCCACCCCGGCCCGCTCGATCACCTCGTCGGTGCCCACGGCGCGGATCCCTCGCCGGCTGAACAGCTCGTATGCCGAACTCAGGATCCGCTCACGGGCTGGGATAGCGCGCTGAGCCGCGGCATCGACGCTTGTCATAGCAGTTCCCACGATAGTCACACGGCGTGCCGTGTAGACAGACCGCCCTGTCTTGTTATACAAATGAGATTCACATCGCGACAGGTCTGTCTTTAGACATATAGGACGGATTTCCATCGCGGCCTTAGTGCCAGCCGATTAGGAGTCCATCATGAGCCTCGTCACGGCAGAGCCAATCTCGACACCCCGCCTGATGCTCAGCACCCGGCTGGTTTACCAATTGGGCGACCCGCACAGCACGCTGCGTGCGACCACCAGCCGCATCGGCTCGGCGGTGGTGATCCATGCCGGCGGCGAAGTGGACGCGTGCAACGAGGACACCTGGCGCCAGTTAGTCAACGAGGCAGCCGCTGTGGTCAGTGCGCCCGGGTCGTGCGTCGTCGACGTCAACGGCCTCGATTTCATGGGCTGCTGCGCCTTCGCCGTGCTGGTCGAGGTGGCCGAGCGCTGCAGCCGCCGCGGCGTCGAACTGCGTCTGGTGAGCTGCCAGCCGGTCATCAACCGGATCGTCGCGGCTTCCGGGCTCAGCGCCGCGCTGCCGATTTACCCGACCGTGGACCACGCCCTCGTGGGTGCGGCACCCCGCCGTACCGGCTTGGTTCACTGACGACCTGACACTTCCGTTGCCGCGGGGTGCATCGCTCACACCGTGAGCAGTCGATACAGCCCGATCAGCCCGACCACCACGATCGTGGCGCGCAAAGCATTCGGCGACAGCCGTCGCCCATAACGCGCCCCGATCACTCCCCCGATCAGCGATCCCACCGCGATCACCGCCGCAACCGGCCAACTGATCCGATGCCAGGCGACCAGCGTATAGCCAACCGCCGCAACCATATTCACCACCAGCGTCAGCAGATTCTTGGCCGCGTTCATCCGCTGTATCGACTCCGGCAGCAACGCGCCCATGGCACCGACCAGCAGGATGCCCTGCGCCGCGGTGAAGTAGCCGCCGTAAACGGCGACAGCGAACGTGGCGAAGACCAGTGTGGCCATCCGCGCGGGCGTGATGTGTTCGGCGGAGCGCCCTGCCGCCTCGGCCCGCCGACGCGCCCACGACTGAATCCAGGGCCCCGCCACCACCAGAGCCAGGGCCAGGACCAGCAGCACCGGCACGATCCGGATGAACACCTTCTCGGGCAGGTGCAGCAGCAGATAAGCGCCCAG
Organism: Mycobacterium sp.; assembly: GCF_019247635.1. Taxonomy (GTDB): domain Bacteria; phylum Actinomycetota; class Actinomycetes; order Mycobacteriales; family Mycobacteriaceae; genus Mycobacterium. The sequence continues at coordinate 18,447 of NZ_JAFBAR010000091.1, read as the reverse complement.
CATGGCGCCGGCCAGCGATGCCGGGATCTGCCAGCGCAACCGATTCCACTGGCCCTCGAGCTCGGCGCGGTAGCCCCAGGTGCCCGACACGCTGCCGGCCACCAGACCGACGGCGTTCGACATGGTGGCCGTCACCGGCGGATACCCGAGGGCCACCAGCGTCGGGAACGTGACCAGGGTGCCCGAACCGACCAGCGCATTGATCGCACCGGCGCCCAGCCCGGCCAGGCCGATCAAGATCATGTGGGAAAGCGGCACTCCCCCAACCGTAGTCGCGCCTCAGACGCGAGGCGCTTCGGCACCTCGATCCACCCCGGTGCGCAGCTTGACCGATGCCGAATACGCCAGCGAGCGGAACCGGAGCACGGGATCGTCCGAGGGTTCGATGCCGTCGGTCACCCGCATCGGGTCGAAGACCACGATGTCACCACCGTGCTCACGCTCGGTGTCAAGGCCCGCGATCTCGAGTGTGCCAACCGTGACCATCTCGGTGCTTTTCCAGGGCGCCGACGGGTCGACGGTCGAGTCCGTGGGCCCCGCGATCTGGACCTGGTAATCGAACCGCACCGTCCCGGACGTCAGGCGGGCATTCAGCTCGGCGGTAAGGAACTCCGGATCCTTGGCACGGGCCTCCTCGGTCGACAGGACCTCCTCGCCGCCCGCGGGGACCAGGTGGTAACGGACGAACCTGCCTTCGCCGTCGGCGTCGACCCAGCGGAAGGAGTGCAGCCCGTGGAATTCGATGCTCGCGTAGCTGGCCGGGATCCGGGTGGCTGCGCGCAGCACCGGCAGCGCGCCGAGCAATCGGGGGTGGGTCACAAGGAATTTGGCCATCCGCAGCGGCGCGGCGGGACCGGGGCGCATCGCCCGCAGGAAATCGACGAATCCGTCCGGGGTGCTGGAGAGGAATAGCCGCGCCGTCTGCGTCGACACGTCGGTGGTCGAACCGTCGGGCAGGGTGAACTTCACCGCCATCCCACGCACCCCTGCCACGTTGTCCGGTTCCGCGGGATTGCCCGACCCATTGGAGAAGCGGATCAGCGCCGGGACCGCTGAGCCGTCGAGGTGCTTTGCCACCGAAAGCCGGGCTGCCTCGGCAGTGGCCGTGAACGTGCCGCGGTACAGGGTGCCTTTCGCGTGCAGGGCGCGACAGCCGGGCTGGGCTCCCCCGGTGCCTCGGATCGCGTCGATGGCATCGTCGGGAGAGATCATGTGCGCATCGTAAGCCTTTCGAGGCGAGCGCGAACCGATCAGGAGTGCGGCCACGGGCCCCTGTCGGCGGCTGAAAATTGGCACGTGTCTGGACTACCGTCCAGTAGCGTGTCTGGTTCCGGTGTTGTAGCGTCTAGACGCATGTCCGAGAATGTGGCCGTCGAATCCACCCGCCGTCGCCTGACGGGTAAGCGCGCGGACACGGTGCGGCGGCTGAGCCGCGCCACCGTCGAAGTACTGCGCGAGGTCGGCTACCACGACCTGACCCTGCAGGCGGTCGCCGCGCAGGCCGGGGTCGCGCGGGCGACGGCCTATACGTATTTTTCGTCCAAAGACCATCTGATCGCCGAGGTTTATTGGCGACGGCTGTCGATGGAGCAGCCGCCGGCGAACACCTCAGCAGACGTGCAGACCAGGGTGTTCACGGTGTTACGCAGCCTGGCCTACCTCGTTGCCGACGAGCCCGCGCTGGCCGACGCGGTGCGCGTGGTAATCAACAGTCCAGATCCGGACGTCGAAATGATCAGGGCCGAAATCGCCAAGCATAACCACGAACTCATCGCGGCGGCGGTCGCAGACGACGCCGATGAGGAGACGGTATCGCTGCTTGCCCTCGTGTATGCCGGCGCGATGATGCGGGCCGGCACCGGGATGGCTTCCTTCGCCGAGGTCACCAATCAGCTCGAGGTTGCGGTTCGCCGGATACTGCGCTGAGCCCGTGTGACAGATTGCACACGACAGTCTGGTCATACGTCTGGACACTCGTCTATTTAGTCCCGTAGCGTCGGACCCATCCGCTGACGGGCAATGCAGCCCCATGCAGCTGAGCGACGCGGTGACAGCGACTGGTGACTCTCCAAGCACGCATCGACGGACGCTCAGCCGAGCTAGCGGCCATTGGATGCTTCTTCCGCGAGGGGTGAGACTGTGAAACGACTAACCGGTTCGGACGCGATGATGCTGTACACCGAGGCCACCAACGTGCCCATGCACACCGTCAAAATCGCGATAGTCGATGCGCAGGACGCCCGCGGTCTCTCGGTGGAACGGGTCCGCAACGTCGTTCAGCAACGCCTGCACCGGTTCGAACCGATGCGGCGCGTGCTCGTGGACACCCCGTATGGATTCCACCGGCCGATGTGGCGGGAGAACTGCCAGGTCGACCTTTCCTACCACGTGCGACCGTTGCACCTACCGGCTCCCGGAGGGCGACGCGAACTCGACGACGCGGTCGCCAAACTGATCGAGGAGCCGCTGGACCGCACGCGACCGCTGTGGGAAATCTACGTGGTCGACGGCCTGGCCGACGGGGGCTGCGCCATCGTCACCAAGATTCACCACGCCCTTGCCGACGGCGTCGCCTCGGCCAATCTGCTCGCCGGTGCCGTCGACCGACCGGAAGGCGTCGGCCCCGGCCCCGCTTGCGATCCGCACCCGACCAAAGTTGCATTGCTGTGGACGGCCATCCGCGATCATCTCCGCCAAATCGCCGAATTACCAAGCCTTTTGCGTTACACCGCGGCCAGCATTCACCGGGTGACCAGCAGCGGCCGAAACCGGTCATCCGTGAAGGCCCCGGAATCGTTCATGAACCATCGGCTTACCGGCGGGCGCCGGTTTGCCACGGCCAGCTTGCCGTTCGCCGACGCCAAGCAGGTCACCCGTGAGTTGGGTTGCACGATCAACGATCTGATCCTCTCGATGGCCGCCGGGGCGACCCGCGAACTGCGGCTGCGGTACGACGGTAGCTCGGACGCACCGCTGGTGGCGATGGTGCCGGTGTGCCTTGACACCTCGCCGGGCAGATTGGCCGGCAACAACTTCACCCATATCGCTGTCGCCTTGCCCGCCGACGTCGACGATCCGTTGCATCGGGTCAAGCACAGCCACGACGCCGCCATTGCCGCCAAGGAGTTGCACACCCTGCGGGGACCCGAGTTGTTGACGCGGTGGTTCGACTACCTGCCACCCGCCCTGGTCCGCAGACTCAGCGCCTGGCTGGCACGCACCGACGCCCACAACAAAATGCAGAACCTCGTCGTCTCCAACGTTCCCGGTCCGCGTGAGCGCGTACGGGTGGGCGGCGCCGAAATCGCCGAGTTCTACTCCGTGGGTCCGGTCGTCGCCGGCAACGGCCTGAACATCACCGTGTGGAGCTACGCGGATCAGCTGAACATCTCCGTTCTGACCGACTCCGCGACGGTTACCGATGCCCACGAGGTCACCGAGGCACTGCTGCGTGAATTCACTGAGATCGGTTCGGCAGCAGTAACTTTCACCGACGAAGCCGACGAGCACGCTTACCAGGCCATTGTGGCCTGACCGGGCACCTACAAGGAGGACATCATGACCGCTACCGCCGACAGCACCGAAATCGGGAAATGGGACCCGGTTCTCACCGAACGCGTCATGGGAATCATCCGTCCCGTGCTCAAAAGCTACTTCCGATCCGAGGTGCAGGGACTCGACAACGTGCCCAACGGCGGCGCGCTGGTGGTCTCCAACCACTCCGGCGGCCAGATGCCGCCCGACGTGCCGATCTTCGCCGTCGACTGGTACGAAAAGCACGGCTATGACCGCCCGGTCTACACCCTCAGCCACGACATGATCATGACCGGACCCACTGGAAGCTTTTTGAGACGGATCGGCTTCATTCGCGCCAACCACGACAACGCGGCAAGCGCGCTGCGCAGCGCCGGCATCGTGGTGGTGTTCCCGGGCGGGGACTACGACGCCTACCGACCGACGTTCGCTCAGAACGTCATCGACTTCGGCGGGCGTACCGGATACGTCAGGGCCGCGCTCGAGGCGGGGGTGCCCATCGTCCCGATGGTCTCTGTCGGCGGGCAGGAGACCCAGTTGTTCCTCACCCGCGGCACCTGGTTGGCGCAGCGCCTGGGCCCCGTCGCTCGTTTGGTGCGCGCCAAGATCGCACCGATTACGCTGGGCTTCCCGTTCGGCGTGAGCCTTGCGGTGTTGCCACCGAACGTCCCGTTGCCCGCCAAGATCGTGACCCGCGTCCTGGAGCCGATCAACATAGGCAAGAAGTTCGGCAAGAACCCCGATGTCGCCAAGGTCGACGCCTACGTGCGCGAGGTGATGCAGGCCGGCCTCGACGAGCTGGCTGCCGAGCGCCGATTCCCCGTGCTGGGCTAACCGCGCGGCCAACCGCCGGCACAGTAGGTTGTGCCTATGAAATGGGCCGACGTCGGCGGAGTGGGTGGCTGATCCAGGTAGGCCGCGCAGCGGTGTGATCGGCGTGGGCATGGTCGGTTCGGTCCACGCCCACGCTGTCCACCGAGCCGGCGGTGTGCTGGCCGCCGTGGCGGCAAGCAGCCCGGAAAACGGTCGCACCGCCTGCCGGCGACTCAACGCCGCGCGCCCGGCCACCGCTCAGGACATCATCGACGCGGATGATATCGACGTCGTACACATCTGCGTGCCCAACCACTTGCACCATCCGTGGGCGTTGGCGGCCTTGGCCGCCGGCAAGCACGTTATCTGCGAAAAGCCTTTGGCCAAAACCGTTGCGGAGGCCGAGGAGCTCGTCACGGCCGCCCGCCAAGCGGCCCGGGTCACGGCGGTGCCGTTTGCGTATCGTTTCTATCCGTCAGTTCGCGAGGCCCGAGAACAAATCGAGCGGATCTCGCCGTGGCTGATCCACGGCGGGTACCTGCAAGACTTCATGTCGGCGTCAGAGCCCGGTGGATGGCGGTCGGATGCCGCCAAGACCGGGATCTCGCCGACGTTCGGGGATATCGGTTCGCACTGGTGCGACTTGATGGAATTTGTTACCGGACAACGCATCACAGTACTGAGCGCGGCACAAAACTCGGCGAGGGCGGACGACCGCGAGCGGCAGGACGGCGTAGTCGTGCTGTTCCGCACCGACCACGACGCAGTCGGCAGCCTCGTCGTCAGTCAGTCCTCGCCCGGCCGTAAGAACCAGCTGCACTTCTCCTTCGACGGCCGGGAGAACTCGGTGATGTTCGACCAGGAGTATCCCGACCAGCTGATCGTCGGCGGACTGCGCGCTAACACCGTCGTGCTACGCGAAGGTGCCGCGCTGTCGCCGTCCGCCGCAAGGTATTCGGTGTTGCCCGGCGGGCACCCGCAGGGTTACCAGGAGTGTTTCAACCTGTTCGTGGCGGACGTCTATACGGCCGTCGGCACCGGAGAGGTGCCCGACGGACTGCCCACCTTCGTCGACGGGCTGCGCGCGGCGCAGATCAACGCGGCGGTGTCGGCGTCGATCGCCGGTGGCGGCTGGGCGGAGGTGCCGGCGCTATGAGCACCGACGCCCCGCTTCGCCTGGCCGTGATCGGACTGGGGGACATGGGCCGATTCCATCTGCAAGCGTTTCGGTCGCTGGCGCCGTGGGTGCAGATCAGCGCGATCGCCGACCCGCACGGGCCGTTGGTCGACCAATCGCTTGCGCCAGGCGCCGCGACGTTCGGTGATCCTTTCGAATGCCTGGACTCCGGCGTCGTGGACGCGGCCGTCGTGGCAACGGCCGATCCCACGCACTATGACCTCGTTCGGGCTTGCTTGGACCGCGGAATCCCCGTCCTGTGCGAAAAGCCGCTGACCACGTCCCCACAACACTCACTCGACCTCGTGCGGGCTGAAGAGGACTGCGGTCGCAGGCTGGTCCGGGTGGGCTTCATGCGCAGGCACGACGCAAGCTATCGGCAGATGAAGCGTTCGTTCGGCCGCGCCGGCGCACCGATGCTGGTTCGGCATCGTAACCACAACCCTTCGCGGGCAATCGATTTCGATGTCACGAAGCTGATCGCCAGCTCGGCCACCCACGACATCGATCTGTTCCGGTGGTTCACAGCAGAAGAAGTCGCCGAGGTGTCCTGCGATGTCAAAGAGAGCCAAGGCGGTGAGGCCGTCGTCGTCCTTCTCCGCCTGCGGTCGACGACGGGCATCCTCGGGCTCTCCGAGATCGGGCGCGGGCCCGGTTTTCGGTACGACATCGATTGCGAGATCGTCGCCGCCGCCGGCTCGATCAGTCTGGGCGTACCGAGCCAACTCACCCGGGCCGACGGCGGTGCCGACGCGGGGACGTTTCTGCCGCAGAACTGGATCGAACGTTTCGACGACGCCTATCGGGCCCAGAACGTCGACTGGGCAACGTCATTGGCCCGGCAGTGCGTCACGGGACCTTCGGCCTACGACGGCTACGCCAACAACGCGGTCGTGCATGCCGCGCTGCGGGCTCTCGAGACGGGCCAGACCATCGAGGTAACCCAAGTGCCGCCCGGGCCGCTGCACGACGACCGCGCGTCCTGAAGTCGACTGCACCTCTGAGTAGCTTTGCCCGGGCCGTTTCGACGTGAACCGTCCCCATCGTGACGCAGCAATTTGGGTCCACATCGGGCGTTGTAGACGCCACCCGCGCGAAGTTCAGCGTTAGCCGATTGGTGCCGCGAGCACAAATCTGGGTCGCGTTAAATGGATGTCTCAGAACCTCAGGCAGCAATACCGAGCACATCATCACCGACGGCCAATTGCAAAGGCCCCCAACGAACCCCGCACGAGTAAGCAACCCGTCGGCGCGAAACGCCGAGCGTGACGCGAGGGCGAGATTTTGGTCAAAATCGCGCCGCCAGTTCACGCTCGGCGCAGGCCGGCCGCACCGAAGAACGCGGCGTCCAGTGCTGAACCCAGCCGCCGTAAACAGCTGCGGTGGGATGTGTTCGGGCGCAACACTGTGCGCCAGGAGAAGGTTAGGGGCGCCGGTGGCCGCTAGGGCGCGGTGGCTTTCGCGGCTTGAAGTGACACCGGTAGATGTTTAAGTCCGTGCAACAAGATGCTGTCGTTGAAAGTCGGTTCATCGGCGAGAGTCAGTTGGGGGAAGTGCTCGAACAATGACTGCAAGCCGATTTGGAGTTCCATGCGAGCCAACGTCGCACCCAGGCAGGCGTGCACACCGGTAGCGAAGCTGAGGTGCTCGCGGGCGTTGGTGCGGGTGGTGTCGAAAACAGCGGGGTGGTCGAAGACTGCCGGGTCGCGGTTGGCCCCGCCTAGTAGAAGAAATACGGCTTCGCCTGCCCGTACGGGGTATCCCTGGATGTCAACATCTTGGGTGGCGACCCGCGCCGATATCTGACCGGTCGTGTCATAGCGCAGGACTTCTTCGATCGCGTTGGGCCATCCCTCGGGGTTCGCACGAAGTACGGCCAGTTGATCCGGATGGCGGACCAGGGCCACCACCGCCTTGCCGAAGACATGCGTCGTGGTGATAAACCCCGCGCCCAGCAGCAGCCCCGCAAGCGCCCTGAGCTCGACGTCGGTGAGATCGCCGTCGCGTATCACGTCAGACAGGATGCTGTTGGCGGCGTCATCGTGGCGTAGCCGCTCGATATGCGCCGCGACGTAGGGGTCGAACTGGCGCAGAGCTTTCATCGCTACCCGAAAGTCGCGCCAGGATGCGGCGGTGGTGGCAATCAATCGCGATGTTGACTCGCCGATCGCATGAAGATCGCGAGTCTCATCGCGTGGGATGGCCAGCATCTCGGCGATGACCGCGATGGGGATACGGGAGGTGTACTCGGTGGTCAAATCGCACTCGGTGCTGCCCTGCAGGCCGCGAAGTAGTTCGTCGGCAATTTCGTGCATACGGGTACGTAGTCCATCAAGCGCTCGTGGCGTGAACGCCCGCGAGACCACGCGACGCAACCGCGTGTGCTCAGGCGGATCGGTGACCAACATCGAGGGCGGTTCGACGCCACTCAGCACACCGGGGTTGGTTTTGGCCAGGATCCACTGAACGAGACGGAAGGGCGACCGGTCCTGCTGTTTCGTGGTCCTGAATCGGCCGTCGCGCAGCACCTCACGGACAATCTGCGCGTCAGCGCTGACCCAGCCATCCCGTCTCACGACTCGGGACATCCGCCCGCGTCCCCGAACTTGCTCGATCAGCGGATAGATGCTTTCGCCTTGATTGGTGTCAATCAAAAGACGCGCCAACGGATCACCCCGTCGCGCTAGCAGTCTGAGCGTCGCACGTGGAAGTCCATACCCTGCCGCCCAGTGTGTCCACTCCCGAAAGGGCATCTCCATGTGCTCACACTCCCTGGCAATCGGTTGCAGATGAGCCTAATGGCCGGCTGCCTATCACAGGGTCTTCAGGACCGGGTGTTCGATGAACTGATGCCGTCGACGCTCCACGGCTCGTTGCCACGACGCGCTTCTCAGCGACTATTTTGTCCGCGATCTCCGCGCGCGGATCTTCGGTCCGGTGTGGAACGCTGGGCCGGACGGCGGCGCGCTCAGAGCTCAACATTGGCGTCGCGCCGGAGCAGATTGCCGTTGAACTGCGAAACGCGCTCGACACCATCGCTTACCGGTGAGCGCACACCGACGACCGGACGCCTCGGCAACTGGGTATGGTCGTGCACGCAGAGACGGTGCGGATCCATCCGTTTGCAGACGGAATGGGTCCACGACAAGGTTTCTCGCTGATCTGGTGTTCGCGGTAGTCCAGGATCCCACTGAGTTGCAGTACGACTGGGAGCTTGACAAGACGCGTTACATCGAGCTGCTTCGGGCCTACGACGGACACCGGGACGTGGCCGATCTTGCGGTTTCGTCGGTGTGGAACCGATCGAGCCACAACCCTGCGACCCCCGGATCGCGGTACGCGCTCGATCCGCGCCACCATGGGATGTCGTCATTCGCAGGCATTTTCGTACATTCGCGCCGAAGCGCGGCGAATCCGCCTGAGCTGTACAAAGAGCTGGTCACGGCGCGTATGCCAAAGTCGCATTTCCGTAGAACTCGAGTGGGTCGGCCAGCAATGCGGCGAATGCGGCCTGAAGTGTGGCGGTGGATTCCCCCACCGATCTGTCGCAGTGACCGCACCGCGTCTTGAATTGTTGGTGCTCGTCTTCGTCGGGCCAGAACCGGCGGTCGCCGGCGGCGGCCCCGGGGTCGTACTGGACCATCTGATGCGACACCTGCTTGAGGATCCTGCCGACGGGATGGTGCTGCGGGCATTCGAGCCTCAGCACGCCGATCCCTTCGTTATCACTCATCGTTGTTCTCCCTTTGTATGTTGTCGGGCACGGGGACGAGGTTGCAGTCAAGCCTGCCGTGGCGAGTACGTTGCACAAGATTTGGGCCCCCTTTCGCCGGAGGATTCCATCGAAGGGACGGCGTCCCTACGCTTCGCACATGGCGACGTTTGGTTTGGTGCACGGAGCGTGGCACAGCGCATGGTGTTGGGAGAAGCTCACCCCATTGCTGACGCGGGCGGGACATCACGTCATTAGCCCAGAACTACCGAGTGACGACGGGTCTGCAGACTTCGACGACTACGCAGATTTCGTATGCGCCGCTCTTCGGGAGTGTGACGACGACGTGGTGGTCGTGGCTCACTCGTTGGCCGGTGCCACCGGGGCACTAGTCCCCGATCGGCGACCAGTGCGGCATCTGGTGTATTTATGCGCTGCAGTTCCAGAGGGCGGAATCGGCCTGTTTGATCAATGGCAGGCGCAGCCCGACATGGTTTGCCCCGAGTTTACGGAGGGATGGCTTCAAGGATTAAGTGAACCGGACGAGCAACTGCGGACCGTGTGGGTCGACTTTGATTTCGTCCGCGAGGTGTTCTACGCCGACTGCGACGAAGCTACCGTGGCCGCAGCCATCGATCATCTTCGACCTCAGTCCGGATACCCGTGGACATTGCCTTGCTCACTGACCGAACACCCGTCAGTGAGCTGTACCTCCGTGGTGTGCAGTGAGGATCGGATCGTCAACCCCGACTGGTCAAAGCGGATAGCGCGCGACATCGGCGCAGAAGTCGTAGAGCTGCCCGGAAGCCATTCACCGCTCCTTTCCCGACCGCAAGCGGTGGCCGACGTGCTACTGCGCATAGCTGACGGGGGCTAGCTTCTTCGTCGGGAAACGGCACGCGGTTGCCCAGCAGCCGCGTCCGACTGCCGGGTAGCTGGAAGCCGCAGCAGCACGGGTGCTGATCGCCCAGCAAGCCCGGTTGGTCGAGTTGTGCGGTCCAGAAGCCGCAGACGCGCTACTGAAACTCGCAAACCAAACACTCACCCCGCGAACGGACAACAACAGTGACCGCTGACGAGCACATCCCGACCGTCCATGAGTTGCGCGATATGGCCGACCGGCTCGGTGTGGACCCTGAGCGGCTGCTGCATCTCCCTGCCGCCCGGACTGTCCGCGACCAACTGTTAGACGGAGGCTTGACGAGCTACGCGGTGGTGTTGCGTGCCGCCGCCGACCACGCCGACGACCTTCCCACCGATGAGTGCCGATGACTGATCAACCATTGCTGCCGGTTCCCAGAGGTACCCGAGCACTCCCGGCAAGGCGAGCGTGTCGACACCTGATGCCAGACCAAATATTGGCTCATAGCGCGTCTGTGCGATAGCTCCGCGCGTAACATCCTGCAAATGAAGGCCCGAGTCGGTTGCGTCCACGAAGGTGGTGTACGAGTCGGGCCGTGAGTTGAGGACCGGCGTGTCGTAGCCCGGTAGTAAAGCGTCATCGCGTGATTCGAGAGACCGTCCAAAGTCACTCGAGCAAAGGAATCGACGCGATGACCGCTGCCCACGATATCGACCTGCCTGCACTGCTGGCTGAACGACTCACCACCACCCACCCTGATGTGCTACGCGAACTGCTGGCCACGTTCATCCACACCCTGATGGGCGCTGAGGCCGATGCGCTGTGCGGTGCGGGGTACGGTCAGCGCAGTGCCGAACGCACCAACTCCCGCAATGGCTACCGGCATCGCCAATTCGACACCCGGACAGGGTCATTGGATTTGGCGATCCCCAAGCTGCGGCAGGGCTCCTACTTCCCCGACTGGCTGCTGGAACGCCGCAAACGCGCCGAGCGAGCCCTGACCACCGTGGTGGCCACCTGCTATCTGCTCGGGGTGTCCACCCGGCGGATGGACAAACTCGTCGAAACCCTGGGGATCACCAGCTTGTCCAAGTCGCAGGTGTCGGTGATGGCCAAAGAACTCGACACCGCCGTGGAAGCCTTCCGGACTCGGCCCCTGGATGCCGGCCCGTACACGTTCATGGCCGCCGATGCCCTGGTGCTCAAGGTCCGCGAGACCGGCCGGGTGGTTAACGTGCGCGCGCTGATCGCGGTGGGGGTCAACGCTGAGGGCTACCGCGAAATCCTGGGCATCGATGTCACCACGGCTGAGGACGGCGCGGGCTGGTTGACGTTTCTGCGCTCGTTGACTGCGCGCGGCCTGTCCGGTGTGGGACTGGTCACCAGCGACGCCCATGCCGGGCTGCTGTCGGCGATCGGGGCCACCCTGCCCGGAGCATCCTGGCAGCGGTGCCGCACTCACTACGCCACTAACTTGATGGCCATCACCCCCAAAAGCTCGTGGCCCTGGGTCAAGACACTGCTGCATTCGGTGTTCGATCAGCCCGACGCCACATCCGTTGCTGCGCAATATGACCGGATCATCGACGCCTTGGCCGACAAGCTACCCAAGGTTGCCGACCACCTCGAAGCCGCCCGGTCGGATCTGCTGGCGTTTACGGCATTTCCCAAGCAGATCTGGCGCCAAATCTGGTCAACAATCCCCCAAGAGCGGCTCAATGAGATCCGGCGCCGAACCGACGTCGTCGGCATCTCCCCGACCGCGACGCCCTCATCCGACTGGTCGGAGCCGTCCTGGCCGAACAACACGACGAATGGGCCGAATCACGCCGCTACCTCGGCCTCGACGTCCTCAGCAAATCCCGCCTGACCACCACCACACCGGCAGAACAGGAGGACACCCCCGCAGCACTGTGAACCGCCCCGGTGAGTTCGGAGACTTTCTGGTTTCAGAACTCAGCCGGCGGCTGGTCTCCGACTTTGAGCGTAGTAGGCCGCCTCCAGCTCGGCGGGTGGAATGTCGCCGCAGTACTCGTAGAGCCGATGATGGTTGAACCAGTCGACCCATTCTGCGGTCGCCAGCTCGACTTCCTCGATGGTGCGCCAAGGCTTGCGGGGTTTGATCAACTCCGTCTTGTACAAGCCATTGATCGTCTCGGCCAGGGCATTGTCGTAGGAGCTGCCGACAGCGCCGATTGATGGCTGGATGCCAGCCTCGGCGAGTCGTTCGGTGAACCGGATCGAAGTGTATTGCGAGCCGCGATCAGTATGGTGCACAACGCCTTTCAAATCGAAGATGCCACCTTGTTGACGCGTCCAGATGGCGTGCTCGATCGCGTCGAGCACCATCGAGGTCGCCATCGTCGCCGCGACCCGCCAGCCCAAGATCCGCCGTGCGTAGGCGTCGACGACGAAGGCCACGTAGGCAAAGCCCGACCACGTCGACACGTAGGTGATGTCGGCCACCCACAATCGATTCGGTGAGAGTGCTCCGAACCGGCGGTTCACCAGGGCAGCAGGACGAGCTGCGGTGGGCTCAGCGATGGTGGTGCGCTTGGCCTTGCCGCGGACCACTCCGGACAGGCCGAGTTCGCTCATCAGGCGCTCGACGGTGCAGCGCGCGCCACCACGATCCCCTCACGGTTCAGCGCCAGCCACACCTTGCGGGCACCATAGGCCCCGTAGTTGGCGGCGTGCACCCGTTTGATCTCGGACTTGAGGTTCTCGTCACGAACTTCGCGACGACAGGGTTCGCGTTTGACCTGGTCGTAGTAGGTCGATGGGGCGATCGGCACACCCAGCTCGCTTAGCTGTGTACAGATCGGCTCGACACCCCATTGCAAACCATCAGGGCCGTCGCGGTGGCCCTGATGGTCGGCGATGAACCGGGTGATTAGTGTGCTGGCCGGTCGAGCTCGGCCGCGAAGAAAGCTGATGCTGTCTTCAAAATTGCGTTCGCCCTACGCAATTCGGCGTTCTCTCGGCGCAAGCGTTTAAGCTCAGCTGACTCCTCGGTCGTAGTTCCCGGCCGCGTGCCGGCATCAACCTGGGCCTGACGAAACCATTTGCGCACCGTCTCAGCCGTGCCGACCCCGAGCAGCCGTGCAACCTCGCTGATCGCAGCCCACTCCGAATCGTGCTGGTCGCTGATTTCGACGACCATCCGCACCGCCCGCTCACGCAGCTCCGGCGGGTACCTCCTCGACGAACCACCTGACATGACTCCAACCCTCCCAAGAAGTGGAGTCTCCGGACATCCCGGGGCGGTTCACTGACCGCCTAATCACCACATCGAAGAATCACACGACGAAGTCGTACACCACGTCCCTGGACTGACCCCCGAGTCGCGATTGGAATGACTACATCGCTAATCGGTATGCTGATCTCCATCGTTACACCACCGTCAAGCCACGGGACTCCCACCAACCAACAACAAGGCGGCACCATCTCGGGGTCGTTTGACGATTGGATTGCAGCCGTCTGCCCAAGCAGTCGATATCGCGCCACACAGGAGACCCACGCCGCGTACGGAGTCCGCGTCCCGTTGAGCGGACCCCGTTCGTGATTCCGCCGGTCAACATCACGCTCGCGGACACCGCTCAAATGGCGGCCTTGGTGCTGGACTGGACAATGCCCGAGCCAAATACTTTGCCCGTGCGTACGAGAAGTCGACGGGCATTTTCACGGTCTTCTGGGAAAACAGCGGGGAGGAAATCCGACTCTACGGTGACACGCCGCTCAGGCCTCTGACGCAGTTCGGGTTCCTGATCATGTCGCCGAGCTAGCGCGAGCGAACGGCCCGTGGCCACTCTTGTGACGCTCAAGTTCATGTCTTCGCGGCGAGATCGCCGAATACCTCGGCGTGTCGTTGGATACCGTGAAGCGATACGTGGACTTCCCCGAACCCGACGTGATCGCCGGACGCACCCAAGGATGGTCCCGAGACGCCATCAACGCATGGCTAGCAGACCACCCGCACATCGGAGCCAAGAAAAAGGCGTGACGGGGGCGACTGTCAGTCGGGCGACGTAATTTCGTGTTACGATAATCACGTGGCGCGGCCCGAGATCGCCGACTCGGCACTCAAACGCAAGTACACCAAAGCTGACATCTATCACGCCTTGAACCACGTGCATCTTGAGTACGACGTGGTCGACTCTGATCCGCCTCGGACATGGGTGTTCGGATTCACAGCGGCGGCGCACTTGATCGAACTCATCGTGCTTCACAAGGCCAAAGGGGACCAAGTAATTCATTGCATGAGGGCGCGCAAGGACGAACTGGACAAAGCACTTCGCATCACGAGAGGCAGATAAAACCGACATGACATCAAAGAAGGCAGCGGCTGCCGCCGCGAAAACACTCAGAACGGACAAGAAGACCGCAGCGCGTACCTTGGTACAGCCAAGGGGCAGCAAGTCGCGTGCGGGAAGTTCCTTGGCGCAAACCCCCGTCAAGCGCCGAGGCAAGCCCGCGACGCCACAACCCGCAGCACGCGTCAGGCTTCCAGAGTCCGTCGACGATGAAACCATCGCCCGCTTAGTTGCTGAAGCCGAAAAGGGGATTCCCGCCGAGAAGCTGCGCCGTCGCGGGCGTCCCACAATTGGGGATGACGCGGCAAGTACTTACTCGGTTCGGCTACCTGTCGATCTGGTCACACTCACGGATGCGCGTTCCGCACTTGATGGAGTGAGCCGGGGTGAGACGATGCGCCGTGCGCTCATTGAGTACCTGACGAGCTAATTCGGTCGATACTCTAGGCGAATGGTCAATTTCGACGATACGAAGATGGATCGCCTCCACCGCTTTGTGGTCAGCCGTTGCATACTTCACACGCCCGCGACCTACAAAGAGGCGGCCACCTACTCGGGCCTGAACCGGCGCGGACGCGGCTCAGGCCATCTCAGCAGCTACCTCGCGGAGTTGAACCGGCGCACCATGAGCAAACTCGACGGCCTTCTGCTGTCCTCGGTTATCGTCTACGCGTCCAGGTCACATGCAGGACGGCCAGGCGACCAATTCTATGATTTTGCGCGAACAGTGAACCTAGACCCCGGTTCGAATCTTACTGAGCACGAAGAGTTTTGGCAGAAACAACTGTCAGGTCTCTACCAGCATTTCGACCAACTAATCGCTACCTGACGCTCGTCCGTCGCGTGTGACCCGATGTGATGGAATTGGCGCATGCAACAAACGTTGGCAAGCATCGTCGCAGTGCTCGGCACATGCCTCGGCTCATACTTGGCGTACTTATTCACGCGCCGAACCGCCGAACGAACAACCATTGAGAACCGGCGGGAAAAACGGCGGCAGGAGTTCGCCGAAGCGGTCGCCGACTTCGCATCAAAGGCCGCCCTTTTGCGCCGCGCCGAGTTCAACCGGGGCAAAAAACGCATCAACAATGAGGCCCGCGAAGAAGCTCGTGACGAGGTCCAACGCCTACGCGCCGACACCCGTGCCGCTTACTACGTGATGCGGCTCTACGCCGATCCAGTCACCGACCAGGATTTCTGCCGCCAGGCTAAGGACGTCATGACGTTGTCGCGCCGAATTAGCGCTTGTCCTGACACGGAAGACGACATGCGCGACCTCGAACGCGCCGCCGAAGCGGCGGTGGAACAGCTCATCGACGCGGCAAGTACGCGACTCCGCTCAGGAATGAAACCGTAACCAGCATCTGCCCGTCTGGTCGTGTCGCCGTCTGTGGTCCGGCACCGTCTGGTCTAGCCCGGTAACGGCCTGCCGTCTGGACACTCGGCTGGCTGCGCGGACCTCGAATGGTCAAGGACATGGGGCGTACCCTGCTCGCGCTGAAGAGCGCCGCAGAAGAACCGGGAGCCGTAGCCAGATCGACCGAGTAAGCAACGCGAGCAAAACTACTGAACTGCGCCGCGCGCCACACGATGCGCCGAAACCTGTCGGACCGGAGCCGACAGAAACCCTTGCCCACACCAACGCATTGCTGATGCGCCCTATCCGAGAGCTCAACGCCCACATACCCGACAAGATGTGCCAGGAGTGTCCGCGACCCCATTACCACTGCTCTTTGTGCACGGGGCGTGGCACGCGGCGTGGTGCTGGGACGAACACTTCCTCTCGTTTTTCGCGCACAAGGGGTACCACGCGTTGGCCGTGAGCCTCTGCGGCCATGGCAATACCCCGGCGCCGAAACCGCTGCGCTCCTGCTCAATTCGCGGGTACGTCGACGACGTCGAGTCGGTCCCGTCGAGTCTGGCCGCCAGGCCGATCGTGATCGGTCACTCGATGGGCGGGTTCGTGCTGCAGAAGTTTTTGGAGTCGCACGATGCGCCGCTACGCGTGTTGCTCGCATCCGTGCCGCCGCGCGGTGCGGCCGGTTCACGCTGCGTATGACCAGACGGCTCCCCTGGCGCACCACCAAAGCGCTTGTCACGGGAAATCTGTTGACTTGCTTTGACACTCCCGAACTCGTCCGTGCGGCGTTCTTCTCGTCGCTAACCGCGAGTCCGACCTCCAGCGCTGGACGGCGCAGCAGCAACAGTACGAGAGCCAGCGCGACGCGATCGACATGTGGGTTCTCGATCTGCCCAGGCCGCGGCGGGTACGGACGCCACTTTTGGTCCTGGGCGCCGAAAGTGACCGCTGCTCTAATTTGAAGGAAGTGCACGCGACGGCCCGTGCATACGGTGTCGAGGCCAAGATCGTCCCTGGGATGGGTCACGACATGATGCTCGAACCCGATTGGAGCGCCGTCGCCGAACGAATCGACGGGTGGCTGACGAGCCGGGGCCTGTGAGAGCCGTCTCAGACGAGAATGCAAGCCACACAACGTAATTAGTCGCGGACGTCGACCCGACTGGTTTTGCGTGAACTTCCGCCAAAGTCCCGGTAGCCGGTCGGCGCCGGCCCGCGTGTCCGAGGCCCACGCGGCGGTAGCCGTCATACCGTGGCGCTATGCGTGGTGATGGCGACGGATGGGTCAAGGCAGCCAACGGAAATCGCTTCTGGGGCCGCTACGGTGCCGCCGGTCTGCTGCTGCGGGCGCCGGCCGGCGACGGCCGCACCGCGGTGCTCTTGCAGCGCCGCGCGATCTGGAGCCACCAGGGCGGTACGTGGGGACTTCCCGGCGGTGCCCGGGACAGCCACGAAAGCGCCGAAGCCGCCGCGATTCGTGAAGCCCGCGAAGAAACCGGCGTGCGGCTCGATCAGATCACCGTACGTGCAACCGTCGTCACCGCCGCGCCCGCCGGCACCGGCTGGACCTACGTCACCGTGATCGCCGACGCCGACGAGCTACTGCCGGTAGTACCGTGCCCTGAAAGCGCCGACCTGAGCTGGATCGTTGAAGGCGACGTCGCGGATCTTCGGCTGCATCCCGGCTTGGCCGCGAGTTGGCAACGCCTGCGGTCGCTTCAAACCGTCATGGCGTGTCGCTCGTATTGTTAGTCACTTGTGCCCTATCGGTGACTCCTATATCACTAGTCACCTTTGTATCTTTGGTCACATGAAGAAATTGGCACGCTTGGCGGTGTCGAGCCTTCTGGCAACCGCAGGCCTCGGCTTGGCCCAGGTTACGGTGGCCACTGCTGCACACGCCGCAGCCGCTAGCTACGCGACACACGGGCACGGAGGCGGCGAATGTCTACCTTGCCGGCAGCTGCACCGCAGGTAGGGATAGAAAAGACAGACCGTTGGAGGGATACGCCGAACCGCGCTTGCCGTTTCGGCCCGCCGAAGTCTGTATTGTGGACGGCATGAAAACATCGGCGCTTGGGGCTGTCACCGCCTTTCTTTTGTCCGCCGGTTTGGGACTATCCGGTCTCGCATTTGGGCCACCCGCCGATGCTTACATCGGGGCCTACGCAGCGCACGGGCACGGGGGCGACTGCACGAGCTGCGAGCACAGACGCTAATTTGCCTGGCTAACCAGCAGCCGGGGGGCGGCCGAGCACGCGCGGACGGAACCCGTACGACGGAGTGCTGAAGTCGTCGTCTGCACCGTTGGCCATCCCACTCAGCGGCAGTCCAGGCATGCCTACTGGGCCAACATCCTCCATCACCATCGGGGTACCACCCGGCAACTCGGCCGCAGCGAGCTGAGTCGTCGCGTTGGTGGGGACCCAAGAAGCCGGGACCGACAACCTTCCGACAAGATTTGCCTGTCCCGTCTCCGCGGAAACCGCTGGGGCGGACAGACCTGGGACGCCCGCCGATACCGGGGTGTGTATCTGACCGAGCCCGCTGGTCACTTCCGACGTCGCCGCTGCGCTCCCCGTAGCGGGGCTGTACAGGAAGTTGTATGCCGTCACGGAGTCGATGAATGACGTCGGGTTGAGTAGACCGCTTGTCGTGAATGCGTTGCTGAGGTTG
>NZ_JAFBAR010000105.1 GCF_019247635.1 Mycobacterium sp. | reverse complement strand
GCGGCGCGCAGCACCTCACCCCGCGCGACCGCGGTGTGCACGATTTCGGGCCAGGCGGCCTCGGAGTCCCAAACGCCGCCGGTGCTCGGGTACCAACGGCGCAAGTGTGCCGCCCGGCCGTCGAGCACCATCCGGTGCAACCCGCCCAACAGCCGTAGCGGCACCGCCTGCCGGGACGGGGCGTCCTCCTGGCCGGACAGAATCGTTGCGAAGACGCCACCGGCTGCCACGTCGTCGGCCACCCGGTCGCACAGCTCGCCGTACATCGTGGATCCCGAGTCCCTGCAGAACCGCCCCTGCGATCGCAGGGTGTGCACCAGGTGCTCGGTGCCCGTCACAGGTGCAGTCCATCGAGACCCGAGCTAACGACGTCGAAAGCGTCTCCCAGTGCCTGAAGCAGCGTCACGGACTCGTCGCCCAACCAGTGCTGGTAGGCGCTCAACGCGACGCCAAGCATCGTCCACGCGACGGTCTGGGGGAGCAGCTCGGTGGTCTTGACGCCGGCGCGGCGGGCGACAAACCCAGCGATCACCTCCCGCCAGCCGGCGTACATGGTCATCGAATAGGCTTGCAGTTCAGCGGTTTCCAAGATGACGCGCATGCGCTGGCGGTGCCGCACAGACTCACATTCGTCGAAGGTGTTGAACGCCAACAGTGCAGCACGTAGGGCCTGGCCCACGGGAATCTCGTCGTCGACCTCGTCGAGCAGATCCCGCAGGTGCGCCAGGTGAGTGTCGAAGTCGCCCCAGGGGATTGCGTTCTTGGAGGCGTAGTAGCGAAAGAGCGTGCGCCGGGAGATCCCGGCGGCCTGTGCGATGTCGTCGACGCTGACCTCTTCGAAACCCCGCGCGACGAACAACTCGGTGGCAACGTCACTGATGTCATTCGGCGTGGTCGAGCGGCGGCGGCCCACCCGCGTCTGCGGCAACATCAGACCCCGCCCTTCCATTTCGGCACTCGATGCCATATATTCTGTCAACGATTGTGACTAGAACCACCATCGTTGTCGAGATCTATCGAAAGGCAAGTTGCTATGGACCACGAGACCGAGGCCGACACCGAACTCGTCACCGAGACCCTTGTCGAAGAGGTATCCATCGACGGAATGTGCGGGGTCTACTGACCGTGTCCGCGCCCGCGCAGGCTGGCCGGGCTGACTCAAGCTCTTTCGACCCGGACCGCGGCTGGCGGTTGCACCCGCAGGTGGCGATTCGGCCGGAGCCGTTTGGGGCGCTGCTCTACCACTTCGGTACGCGCAAGCTTTCGTTCCTGAAGAACCGCACCATCGTCACGGTGGTGCGCTCGCTGGCCGATCATCCCGATGTCCGTTCGGCCTGCCGCGCGGCCGGGGTCGAGGATTCCAGCCAGGGTCCCTACCTGCACGCGCTGGGCGTGCTGGCGGGTTCCGACATGTTGGTCCCTAAGGAGGCCGAGTGAGCACCGCCGTACCGCGTCTGATCGAACAGTTCGAGCGCGGACTGGATGCGCCGATCTGCCTGACCTGGGAGCTGACCTACGCCTGCAATCTGGCGTGTGTGCACTGCCTGTCGTCGTCGGGCAAGCGCGACCCGCGCGAGCTGTCCACCCGCCAATGCATGGACATCATCGACGACCTGGAACGCATGCAGGTGTTCTACGTGAACATCGGTGGCGGGGAACCCACAGTGCGCCCGGACTTTTGGGAGCTGGTGGACTACGCCACCGCGCACCACGTCGGCGTGAAGTTCTCCACCAACGGCGTCCGGATCACGCCGGAGGTCGCCGCGCGGTTGGCCGCCAGCGACTACGTGGACGTCCAGATCTCCCTGGACGGCGCCACCGCCGAGGTCAACGACGCCGTCCGCGGCCCGGGTTCATTCGACACCGCGGTGCGTGCTTTGGAGAACCTGGCGGAGGCGGGCTTCGGCGGCGCGAAGGTCTCCGTAGTGGTCACCCGGCACAACGTCGGCCAGTTCGACGAGTTCGCCGCGTTGGCCAGCCGCTACGGCGCCACCCTGCGGATCACCCGGCTGCGGCCGTCGGGCCGCGGCGCCGACGTTTGGGAGGACCTGCATCCGACCGCCGAACAGCAGGTTCAGCTCTACAGCTGGCTGGTCGCCAAGGGGGAGGGAGTGCTCACCGGCGACTCCTTCTTCCATCTGGCGCCGCTGGGCGAGTCCGGCGCGCTGCCGGGCTTGAACATGTGCGGTGCCGGCCGGGTGGTGTGCCTGATCGATCCGGTGGGCGACGTGTACGCCTGTCCCTTCGCGATCCATGACCGCTTCCTAGCGGGAAACGTGTTGACGGATACTGGTTTTGGCTCCGGTTTCGCCAACGTCTGGAAGAACGCTCCGCTGTTTGCCGAGCTGCGCGAACCGCAGTCCGCCGGCGCGTGCGGCAGCTGCGGGCATTACGACAGCTGCCGGGGCGGTTGCATGGCGGCCAAGTTCTTCACCGGCCTGCCGCTGGATGGGCCGGATCCTGAGTGCGTGCAAGGCCATGGCGCGCCCGCGCTGGCGCGGGAGCGCCAGACGCCTCGACCGCGGGTCGACCATTCCCGGGGGCGCCGGGTCCGCGAACCCGTGCCGCTGACCCTTTCCCGGCGACCGCCGGCCCGCCTGTGCAACGAAAGCCCCGTGTAATCATGGCCGACGAATGGTTTGAAACGGTTGCCATCGCTCAGCAACGCGCGAAGCGCCGGCTGCCAAAATCGGTTTACTCGTCGTTGATTTCGGCCAGCGAGAAGGGAATCACCGTCGCCGACAACGTCGAAGCATTCAGCGAACTCGGTTTTGCCCCGCACGTCGTTGGTGCGCTCGAGAAACGCGACTTGTCGACCACCGTTATGGGGCAGGACGTTTCGCTGCCCGTGATCATTTCGCCGACCGGTGTACAGGCGGTCGACCCGGACGGCGAGGTCGCCGTCGCACGCGCCGCCGCGGCGCGCGGAACCGCGATGGGTTTGTCGTCGTTCGCCAGCAAGCCGATCGAAGAGGTCATCGCCGCAAACCCTAAGACCTTCTTTCAGGTGTACTGGCTCGGCGGCCGCGACGCGATCGCCGAGCGCGTCGAGCGGGCGCGGCAGGCCGGCGCCGCCGGATTGATCGTCACCACCGACTGGACGTTCTCGCACGGGCGGGACTGGGGAAGCCCGAAAATCCCCGAGGAGATGAACCTGCGGACCATCCTGCGGCTTTCCCCCGAGGCGCTCACCAAGCCGCGGTGGCTGTGGAAGTACGGCAAGACGCTGCGGCCGCCGGACCTGCGGGTGCCCAATCAGGGTCGGCGCGGTGAGCCCGGCCCGCCGTTTTTCGCCGCCTACGGCGAATGGCTGGGCACCCCACCGCCGAGCTGGGACGACATCGCGTGGCTGCGGGAGCTATGGGGCGGACCCTTCATGCTCAAGGGCGTGATGCGCGTCGATGACGCCAAAAGGGCCGTGGATGCCGGTGTTTCGGCGATCTCGGTGTCCAACCACGGCGGTAACAACCTGGATGGCACCCCGGCGTCGATACGCGCCCTGCCCGCCGTGGCGGCGGCGGTCGGCGACCAGGTCGAGGTGTTGCTCGACGGTGGCATCCGACGCGGCAGCGACGTCGTCAAGGCCGTAGCGCTGGGAGCGCGGGCCGTGATGATCGGCCGCGCCTACCTGTGGGGCCTCGCGGCGGCCGGCCAAGCCGGAGTCGAGAACGTCCTCGATATTCTGCGGGCAGGTATCGACTCGGCGTTGATGGGGCTCGGTCATGCCTCGGTTCACGACCTGGGTCCCGGCGATCTTCTGGTCCCCGGCGGGTTTGCTCGGTCGCTCGGGGTCCCCTCCGGGCCTGAGGCCTAGCCGGTCGCCGCCAACACCTAGCGTCTGCGAAATCAACGCCGGCGCTAATTTTGATGCGGGCGTGGCAGTCGGGGCGGAGGAGTTAAATTGGGGCGCCAAAGAGTTCGGCCAGAAAAATAATTCATTAGAAGATAGAACAATTGGTGCATACCAGGTGAATTCGTCCTACCATCGGCAAGTGCCCGTACTCGGCGAATTGGGAAGCCTGACGTCGAGCCAGCTACGAATCTCGCCGTCGATACTGATCCCGCTGGGGTCCACCGAACAGCATGGTCCGCACCTGCCGCTAGATACCGACACCCGGATAGCGACCGCGGTCGCTTGCGCGGCTGCGGCGCGCCTGCACGGCTGGCTGGTCGCACCGGCCATCGCCTACGGGGCCAGCGGTGAGCACCAGAGCTTCCCCGGAACCATCTCCATCGGCATCGAGGCCCTAACGTCGCTGCTGGTGGAGTACGGCAGGTCGGCCTCCTGCTGGGCACAGCGCATGGTCTTCGTCAACGGCCACGGGGGGAACATGGTGGCTTTGAACCGGGCGGTAGGGCTGTTGCGCAGTGAGGGCCGCGACGCCGGATGGTGCCCCTGCGCCGCCGCCGGCGGCGACGCCCACGCGGGTCATACCGAAACATCCGTGCTGCTGCATATTTCACCGGCCGACGTGCTCACCGACCAATGGCTCGCGGGCAACGCCGCGCCATTGCCCGAGTTGCTCCCGACGATGCTTCGTGGGGGAGTGGCCGCGGTCAGTGCGGTGGGTGTCTTGGGGGACCCGACAACGGCGACCGCGGCCGACGGCCAACGTATCTTCTCGGAGATGGTCGAGGGGTGCGTGCGACGAGTCGACCGCTGGTCACCCGGCCCGGACGGGAAGCTGGCATGAGTCAGCCCCGACTGCCGGACGGGTTTGCTGTCCAGGTCGATCGCCGGGTGCGGGTGCTCGGCGATGGTTCGACACTGCTCGGTGGTTCACCCACCCGGCTGCTGCGGTTGGCCCCGGCCGCCCAGAACATGCTCAGCGATGGCCGGCTCAAGGTTCGCGACGAGATGAGCGCGGAGCTGGCCCGCACCCTGTTGGACGCCACCGTAGCCCACCCCCGGCCCGCCGGGGGCCCGTCACACCGTGACGTTACCGTGGTTATTCCTGTGCGGGACAATGCTTTTGGTGTGCGGCGCCTGGTGTCGTCGCTTCGTGGGCTACGGGTGATCGTGGTGGACGACGGATCCGCGCAACCCCTGCAGCCCGAGGATTTCGTCGGCGCGCACTGTGACGTCGAAGTCCTGCGTCACGACCGCAGCAAGGGGCCGTCGGCCGCGCGCAACACCGGGCTGGCCGCCTGCACCACCGACTTCGTCGCGTTTATGGATTCTGACGTCTCGCCGCGGCGCGGTTGGCTCGAAGCGTTGCTCGGACACTTCTGCGATCCCACCGTCGCGCTCGTCGCACCGCGCATCGTCGGTTTGGCGCAGAGCGAGAATGTGGTGGCCCGCTACGAGGCGGTGCGCTCGTCGCTGGACCTTGGGCAGCGGGAGGCGCCGGTGCTGCCGCATAGCACGGTGTCCTACGTGCCGAGCGCGGCGATCATTTGTCGTCGTTCGGCGATCCGTGACGTCGGCGGGTTCGACGAGACCATGCAGTCCGGCGAGGACGTCGATCTGTGCTGGCGGCTGATCGAAGCGGGCGCGCGGTTGCGTTACGAGCCGATCGCGCTGGTCGCCCACGACCACCGCACCGAACTGCGGGATTGGATTGCGCGCAAGGCGTTTTACGGCGGGTCGGCGGCTCCGCTGTCGGTGCGGCACCCCGACAAGACGGCCCCCCTGGTGATCTCCGGCTGGGCACTGATGGCCTGGGTGCTGATGTCGATCGGAACGGGTCTTGCCCAGTTCGCGTCGGTGATCATCGCCGTTTTAACGGGTCGTCGCATCGCCAAGGCCATCCGCAGTGCCGACACGTCGGTGTGGGACGTCTTGATGATTGCCGTCCGCGGGCTGTGGTCTGCCGCGCTGCAACTCGCGTCCGCCCTGTGCCGGCACTACTGGCCGGTGGCGCTGCTTGCGGCCATACTGTCGCGCCATTGCCGGCGGGTGGTGCTGATCGCCGCCGTCGTGGACGGGGTGGTGGACTGGCTTCGCCGTCACGACGCGATCGACGAAGACGCCGAGCCGATTGGGCTGCTGTCCTATCTGGTGCTCAAGCGTGTCGATGATCTGGCCTATGGCATCGGGCTCTGGCGTGGGGTGGTGCGCGAGCGCAATATCGGTGCCCTCAAGCCGCAGATACGAACTTAGTCTTGATTCCTGCGCACAGTGACGTGCTGATCGTCGGCGCGGGCAGTGCTGGATCGGTTATTGCCGAACGCCTTTCCGCCGACCCGGCGCGCACGGTGACGGTCCTCGAGGCGGGGCCCGGGCTGACCGATCCGGACTTGCTGGCCCTGACCACCAACGGGTTGCAACTGCCGATCGGCGATGACAGCCCACTGGTACAGCGCTATCAGACCTGGCTGACCGAGCAACCGGCTCGCCGGCATCCGATCATGCGGGGGTCGGCGGTCGGGGGTTCGGGCGCGGTCAACGGCGGCTACTTCTGCCGCGGTTTGCCGCGCGACTTCGACGGACTCGGTCTGCCCGGCTGGGCGTGGTCGGACGTGCTCGAGCATTACCGCGCGATCGAGACGGATCTCGATTTCGATAGTCCCGCCCATGGCCAGTCGGGCCCCATCCGAGTCCGGCGCACGCACGAAATGACCGGCGTCACACAAACTTTCATAAACGCGGCCGAAGAGTTCGGGTTCCACTGGATCACCGACCTCAATGACCCTGGGCTGGAAGCGGTTTCGGGGGTTGGCGCCGTACCGCTCAATATCGTCGACGGTGTACGCAACGACTCGGGGGCGGCGTACCTGCTGCCGGCGCTCAGCCGTGCCAACCTGACGTTGCTGGACCGGACGCGCGTACTGCGCGTGCGGTTTGCCGGTACTACCGCGGTGGGTGTCGACGCGATCGCCCCGTCGGGTCCGATGAGTCTTTCGGCCGACCGAATTGTGTTGTGTGCCGGAGGGATCGAGTCGGCACATCTGCTGATGCTGTCCGGCGTCGGTGATCACGCGATGTTGCGGGCGGCCGGCGTGCCGCTGGTCGCATCGCTGCCGGTCGGCGCCGGGTTCAGTGATCACCCGGAATGGGTGTTGCCCACGTCGTGGACGGTGGCCGCGGGCAGGCCGGTGCTGGAGGTCGTGCTCACCATCGCCACTGATGTCGAGATCCGCCCCTACACAGGTGGTTTCGTCGGGATGACCGGCGACGGGACGGCCGGTCACCCCGACTGGCCGCACATCGGCGTGGCACTGATGCGGCCGCGGGCACGCGGACGCATGACGTTGGTGTCGTCGGATCCCGCGCTGCAGCCGCGTATCGAGCACCGTTATGACAGTGAGCCATTGGATATCGCGGCGCTGCAAACCGGCAGTCAATTGGCCCACGAATTGGTCGGAGCCGCAACGGATGTTGGACCACCGGTGTGGTCGACGTCGCAGCACCTGTCCGGCACCGCCCCGATGGGCATCGAGGGTGACCCGAAAGCCGTTGTCGACCAACGGTGTCGGGTTCGCGGTGTCGAGAAGCTCTGGGTGGTCGACGGATCAGTCCTGCCAACGGTACCCAGCCGCGGCCCGCACGCGACGATCGTGATGCTGGCCCATCGGGCAGCGGAATTCGTCGCGTAGGGCGGCTGGGCGGACTCCCGTTGCTGATGGCGCTCAACCGTGGCGGTCGACGATCAGCCCTAAGTTGCAGCCTGTCGTTCCCGTGCTGTTCCGGTGGGCGCGGTCGTACCCTCGGAGTGTCCCGATGCCGTAGGCGACGTCGTTGCGGCCGGAGCTGCGGACAACGGCGTCACCGCCGGGGCGAGTGCCGCCTGCTGTGCCACTTCGGACTCGGCGGCCAGGCCGCCGCCGGCACCGAGGCCCGCGCCGTCGCCAGTGCCGAACGATGCGGCACTGGCGACGGTCGGCCCCCCACCATTTCCACCGGTTATGCCCCCGGCGACCAGATATCCACCCGTCGGTAAGCCCGAGGCTGCGCTGGCAGCGCCGGTGCCGACGTTTGCGGCGGGCCCGAGTGCGCCGGTGACGCCGACGAGTCGGTCCCCTGGGGGATATATGGCACTTGCCGGGGCGGCAGCTACCGCGCTGGCACCGGTGCCGGCCTGCTGGTTCCCGGTCAGCGCCTGAACCGGTGCGCTGACCCCGGTCATGACACCCTGCTCGACCGTTTGCAGGGGAGAGGCGTTCGTGGCCTCAGTGAGGGCGTACTGCGACCCGGCGGTGTTCATCAGCTGGACAAACTGGTCGTGGAACATCGCCGCTTGGGCGCTGAGCGCCTGATAGGCCTGTGCTTGCGAGGCGAACAGCGCTGTGAGCATCGCTGAGACTTCGTCGGCGCCTGGGGCCATCACCCCGGTAATGGGGGCCGTCGCCGCGGAGTTGGCATTGCCTATCGCCGAGCCGATATTCATCAGGTCAGTCGCCGCCGCAGCCACATACTCCGGCGCTGCGATGACGTATGACATCTTGCTCCCCACGGTGTCGCCAGGATGCCGTCCACCCCCCAGGCGAACTCTTTGACCAGAGTAGCGCCGACGTGGAGGCCATCGTGGCGTTTTGGCGCAGAAAGCCGGGTGGTCTGCAGATCGTCACAACGAATTCATTTGGCGCGCAATCGCGCTGGGAGGGCCTTCTTTGGTTTGCGCACCTGGGACGCCAGACCCCTTTGCCTGCGCGGGAGTGCGGCCAAGCTGTTAGCTCTGCAACGGCGGTCCGTCCGGCTCGCGCGGCACCGTCGGGTTCAGCGACGCCACCATTTCTGGTAGTCGCGGCACCGGCCGGCACCCCGGGGGGCGAACCGTCCGCCTAGCCGCCGGGGTTGCCGTCGCCCCCAGCCCCGACGGTGGCGACGGCTTGCCCGGCCACGACTAACGCGACAACGGGCGCGAAACCGGTCTGCGGTGCCGCGCAAGTTCGGCTGGATGGCCTTTCGCGCGGCGGACGGCAACCATGCGACGCACCAATCGCAACTGGCGCCCGTCACGCCCCGGCGCCCACAGCCCGATCAGTGCGGCCGCCGCCGCGACGATCACCGCCATCGTGGTCATCGACGCCTGCATGGCCGTCATAAACGCGGTCTTACTGAGCGACGCCAGTTGAACGCCCTGTGGCCCAAGCCTTCCCGCCACCTCGACGGCCATGGCCAGCGAATCCGACGCGGGGCCGCGCACGGCAGCCGGGAATCCCGCCAAATTCGGTATCACCTCGTGGCTGTACCGGCCCGCCAGGATCGACCCCGCCACGGCAATGCCCAGGGCCCCGCCCAATTCGCGGGATGTGTCGTTGACCGCCGAGGCGACTCCCTGTTTTTCATCGGGAACGGCGGCCATGATCGCCGAAGTTGTTGGCGCCGTGCAAAACCCGATGCCCGTTGCGAGTATCAATGTCGGCCACGCGAACCCGAGAAAAGTCGAGTGCAGATCGAGGCTCCGCATGCACGCGAAGCCGACGGCCATCAGCGTGGTGCCCAGGAAAAGCACCATCCGCAGTCCGAGTCTGGGGACATACCAGAACGACAGCGCCGAGCAGATGCCCAGCGGCACCATAAAAGGCCCAAAGGCCAGCGCCGTCGTCAGCGGCGAATAGCCTTTGATCTGCTGGACGTATTGCATCGCGAGGTAGAAGAAACCGAACGTTCCGCCAAAGAGGATGATGATCGAGGCCACCCCGGACGCAAAACCGGGGTCCGCGAACAGCCGCACGTCCAAAAGCGGTTGGCGCTTTCGGAGTTCGATGGCGCCGAACACCGCGGCGAGGACCGTCCCGAGGACGAGCCCACCCCAGACGACGGAGTCGCTCCAGCCCCGGTTGGGCGCTTCCAGAATGGCGATTACCCCGATCGCGACCGCCGCGCCGATCAGGATCGCGCCGAACCAATCGACCCGAGGAGCGCCGGGATCACGCGACGACGAAACGGTGCATCCCAGCACAAAGATCGCCAAGCCGGCCGCGCCCAGCGCCCAGAAGATCGCGTGCCAGTCCCAGAAGCGCAGCAGCACACCGGAACCGAGCATGCCGATGACACCACCGGAACCCGCAGTGCCGGCCCAGACACCAACGGCCTTGAGCCGCTGATCCTTCGGGTACGCGACGGTCAGCAGTGACAGCGTCGCGGGCATCACAAAGGCGGCGCCTACACCTGCCACCGCCCGGCCCACGACGATCTGCAGGGGCGAGTGCAGCATCGCCGGCGCCATTGACGCCAGCGAGAAGATCATCAGACCGGCCAGCAGGGCACCCCGTCTGCCGTAACGATCGCCAATGGCTCCTGCGGGCAGCAGCAGGCAGGCCAGCGCCACGGTGTAACCGTCGACGATCCAGGTCAACTGCGTCTGCGTCGCCGTGGTGGCCACCGCAAGGTCACCCAGTGCCGTATTAAGCGCGGTCATCGACGCGACCACCAGCGACACGCCGGCGCAGGCGACAGCAAGGGTCCAGCTTCGAGCGCGGGCGCTCCCTGCGATGCCTGGCGCCTCATTACGCTGATCGGGTCGGATAAGGGTTTCGACCACAGTGACGCGCCTCCTTTCGGGGGCGTGGTAGGTATTCGAGACTAATGGTCTCGTACATAGACCGATAGTCTCGTAGCCAAACAAGGAGGTGCATCACAATCAGCGATGGGATTAACGAGGATCCCCGTCCGGCACGGTCCCGGGCCCGTTTGCTCGAAGCCGCTGCCGCGCTGCTGCGCTCCGGGGGGCCGAGTGCGGTGACCATCGATGCGGTCACCCGTGGTGCCAACGTAGCGCGCGCCACGCTATATCGCCACTTCCCCACCGGAAATGATTTGCTGGCAGCGGCTTTCAACAGTCTCATTCCGCCGGCACCCACGCCGCCGCAGGAGGGGTCGCTGCGGGACCGGCTTACCGCGTTGGTAGTGGCCCAAGCCGAGGCGGTGGCCGACGCTCCGGCGTTGCTCACCGCCATGTCCTGGGTAGCGCTGGGTCGCGATCTAGAGGAGTTGCCAGAAGCTGGCCACACCGGAGCCAGCTCGGCGATCAGCACGTTGCGTGAACGCATCGCGCAGCAGTACGCGGCGCCGTTCGACGCGATCTTCGACAGCCCGGAGGCGGCCGAGCTGGGGGAGGTCGACCGATCGCGTGCGATCGCCCTGCTGATCGGTCCGCTGGTGCTGGGGCGCCTGTCCACCCTGCCGGATTTCGACTACCGCGAATGTGCGCGCGCTGCCGTCGACGGTTTCTTGCATGTTCAGCGCGCGAGAAACAGGGAGGCTAGCGCGGCGAGTATCGAATCGGCAGGTGCTTGAGGCCGCCACAAAGCTGGACACCTCGCCCGCACAACCTGCTCAAAATGGTCACGTCGCCACGACCGAATATGTGCAGCTAGGAAGGCTGGTGAGGACAAACGAACCGGTAACCGCGGGACGCCCTAACCCTCAGTAGGCCCCGAGGGCGCGAGATTTGGCCGAGACGCTGATCTGAGGCATACTGTTCGGGTTGCCTTGAGCCAGGTTTTGCGCTTGGCCGGGCATACGACCAGCGCCCAAACGGGCGCGTCCGGTCCCAACCTTGGAGCGCGGCTAATTTCGGCCGCGGATCAGGCTGCGTAAGGGTGACACGCCCGACCGCGGGGGGCCGGGTGGACCACGACAGGTAAACAGCGGCGCAGTAGTCCGGCGCGACGCTAGATCGGCCCCAGCTTGGCCGGCCGATCGGCGCGCTGGGGGCAGAAGTGCCCGGACGGCACGGAAAGGCCCGAGCACGGGCCTCAAGTAGGAGTGAGGTAGGAGAAGCGTGGCGGGACAGAAGATCCGCATCAGGCTTAAGGCCTACGACCATGAGGCTATTGACGCCTCGGCGCGAAAGATCGTCGAGACCGTCGTCCGTACCGGTGCCAGCGTCGTAGGTCCGGTGCCGTTGCCGACCGAAAAGAACGTGTATTGCGTCATCCGCTCTCCGCATAAATACAAGGACTCGCGGGAGCACTTCGAGATGCGCACGCACAAGCGGCTGATCGACATCCTCGACCCGACGCCGAAGACCGTCGACGCGCTCATGCGTATCGACCTTCCGGCCAGTGTTGACGTCAACATCCAGTAGGGGATCGGCGAGCAATGGCAAGAAAAGGCATTCTGGGCACCAAGCTGGGCATGACGCAGGTGTTCGACGAAAACAACAGGATCGTGCCGGTGACCGTGGTCAAGGCGGGCCCCAACGTGGTGATCCGCATCCGCACACCGGAGCGTGACGGCTACAGCGCGGTGCAGCTCGCCTACGGCGAGATCAGCCCGCGCAAGGTCAACAAGCCGGTGACCGGTCAGTTCAGCGCCGCGGGCGTCAACCCGCGGCGTCACCTGGCCGAGCTGCGCCTGGACGACCCGGACGCAACCACCGAATACGAAGTCGGCCAGGAGCTGACGGCGGAGATCTTCGCCGACGGCAGCTACGTCGACGTGACCGGCACCTCCAAAGGCAAGGGCTTCGCCGGCACCATGAAGCGGCACGGCTTCCGCGGGCAGGGCGCCAGCCATGGCGCCCAGGCGGTGCATCGCCGCCCGGGTTCCATCGGCGGATGCGCCACACCCTCCCGGGTGTTCAAGGGCACGCGGATGGCCGGCCGGATGGGCAACGACCGGGTGACGGTCCAGAACCTGTTGGTACACAAGGTCGATACCGAGAACGGCGTGCTGCTGATCAAGGGCGCGGTACCCGGTCGCACCGGGGGACTCGTGATGGTTCGCAGCGCGGTCAAACGAGGTGAGAAGTAATGGCAGCACAAGACCAGCCGAAGACTTTAAAAATTCAGGTCAAGACGCCGGGTGGCAAGGTCGACGGCTCCATCGAGCTGCCGGCCGAGTTGTTCGATGCCCCGGTGAACATCGCGCTGCTGCACCAGGTGGTCACCGCCCAGCGGGCGGCTGCCCGGCAAGGGACCCACTCGACCAAGACCCGCGGCGACGTCCGGGGCGGAGGCAAAAAGCCCTACCGGCAGAAGGGAACCGGTCGCGCCCGGCAGGGCTCGACGCGCGCCCCGCAGTTCACCGGCGGCGGTGTGGTGCACGGTCCCAAGCCGCGTGACTACAGCCAGCGCACGCCCAAAAAGATGATCGCCGCCGCGTTGCGCGGGGCGCTGTCCGACCGGGCGCGCAACGGGCGCATCCACGCGGTGACCGAACTCGTCGAGGATCAGACCCCGTCCACCAAGAGCGCCAAGGCATTTCTGGGCACGCTGACCGACCGCAAGCAGGTGCTGGTGGTCATCGGCCGCGCCGACGAGGCGGGCGCCAAGAGCGTGCGCAACCTGCCAGGTGTGCATGTCCTGGCGCCCGACCAGCTCAACACCTACGACGTGTTGCGTGCCGATGACGTGGTGTTCAGTGTCGAGGCCCTCAATGCCTACATCGACGCCCATACTGCGACGAATACCGCTTCTGCCGAGGAGGTTTCGGCCTGATGGCGACCATCGCTGATCCCCGTGACATCATCCTGGCTCCGGTCATCTCGGAGAAGTCCTATTCGCTTCTCGACGACAACGTGTACACCTTTGTGGTGCACCCCGATTCGAACAAGACGCAGATCAAGATCGCCGTCGAGAAGATCTTTTCCGTCAAGGTCGCATCGGTGAACACCGCGAACCGGCAGGGCAAGCGCAAGCGCACCAGAACCGGATACGGCAAGCGCAAGAGCACCAAGCGCGCCATCGTCACGCTGGCGCCCGGCAGTAAGCCGATCGATCTGTTCGGAGCACCGGCCCCGTAGCCGAGCGCGAGAGAAAGACCTGATTAGACATGGCAATTCGCAAGTACAAGCCGACGACCCCCGGTCGTCGCGGCGCGAGTGTGTCCGATTTCGCCGAGATCACGCGGTCGGAGCCGGAGAAGTCGTTGGTGCGCCCGCTGCACGGTCATGGTGGGCGCAACGCCCACGGCCGGATCACCACCCGCCACAAGGGTGGTGGCCACAAGCGGGCCTACCGAGTGATCGACTTCCGCCGCAATGACAAGGACGGTGTCAACGCCAAGGTCGCACACATCGAGTACGACCCGAACCGCACCGCAAACATCGCACTGCTGCACTTCCTGGACGGAGAGAAACGGTACATCATTGCACCGCAAGGACTCTCGCAGGGCGATGTGGTGGAGTCGGGCCCCAACGCCGACATCAAACCGGGAAACAACCTGCCGCTACGCAACATCCCTGCGGGTACCTTGGTGCACGCGGTGGAGCTGCGTCCCGGCGGTGGCGCCAAGCTGGCGCGCTCTGCTGGCTCGAGCATCCAGTTGCTCGGCAAGGAGGCCAGCTACGCCTCGCTGCGCATGCCCAGCGGTGAGATCCGGCGCGTCGACGTGCGGTGCCGCGCCACCGTCGGTGAGGTGGGCAACGCCGAGCAGGCAAACATCAACTGGGGCAAGGCCGGGCGCATGCGGTGGAAGGGCAAGCGCCCGTCGGTCCGTGGCGTCGTGATGAACCCGGTGGACCACCCGCACGGCGGTGGGGAGGGCAAGACCTCTGGTGGCCGTCACCCGGTGAGCCCATGGGGCAAGCCCGAGGGCCGCACCCGCAATCCGAACAAGGCCAGCAACAAGCTGATCGTCCGACGCCGGCGCACCGGCAAGAAGCACTCGCGGTAAGAGGAGTAGCCAACCATGCCACGCAGCCTGAAGAAGGGCCCGTTCGTCGACGACCATCTGCTCAAGAAGGTCGACGTGCAGAACGAGAAGAACAGCAAGCAGGTCATCAAGACCTGGTCGCGGCGGTCGACCATCATTCCCGACTTCATCGGCCACACCTTTGCCGTGCACGACGGGCGCAAGCACGTCCCGGTGTTTGTCACCGAGGCGATGGTCGGTCACAAACTTGGTGAGTTCGCACCTACGCGCACCTTCAAGGGGCACATCAAGGACGACCGGAAGGCCAAACGGCGATGAGCACCACCACCACCGAATTTCCGACCGCGGTCGCCAAAGCACGGTTCGTGCGGGTGTCGCCGAGAAAGGCGCGCCGGGTGATCGACCTGGTGCGCGGCAAGACGGTGTCAGAAGCGTTGGACATTCTGCGCTGGGCGCCGCAGGTCGCGAGCGAGTCGGTCGCCAAGGTGATCGCCAGCGCAGCGGCCAACGCGCAGAACAACAATGGCCTCGACCCGGCCTCCCTGGTGGTAGCCACGGTCTACGCCGACGAGGGCCCCACGGCCAAGCGCATCCGGCCGCGCGCCCAGGGGCGGGCGTTCCGGATCCGCCGTCGTACCAGCCACATCACGGTGATCGTGGAAAGCCGGCCGGTCAAGGACCAGCGGTCGGCGAAGTCGTCGCGGGCCCGCCGCGCCGAGGGCAGCAAGGCCGCCGCGAAGAAAGCGCCGGCCAAGAAGGCCCCGGCCACCAAGGCTGCAGCCAGTTCGCCCGCCAAAAAGGCTCCGGCCAAGAAGGCTCCGGCCAAGGAGGCTCCGGCCAAGAAGGCTCCGGCCAAGACCTCTGCGGCTTCTGAAGCGAAGGGAGGCTCCGACTAGTGGGCCAAAAGATCAATCCGCATGGCTTCCGCCTCGGTATCACCACCGATTGGAAGTCGCGTTGGTATGCCGACAAGCAGTACGCCGAGTACGTGAAGGAAGACGTCGCGATCCGTCGGTTGCTGTCCACCGGTCTGGAGCGCGCGGGCATCGCCGACGTCGAGATCGAGCGCACCCGTGATCGGGTCCGGGTGGACATCCACACCGCGCGGCCGGGCATCGTCATCGGCCGCCGCGGCACCGAGGCCGACCGCATCCGCGCCGACCTGGAGAAGCTGACCGGCAAGCAGGTCCAGCTGAACATCCTCGAGGTCAAAAACCCTGAGTCGCAAGCACAATTGGTGGCCCAGGGCGTTGCCGAACAGCTGAGCAACCGGGTGGCGTTCCGCCGCGCGATGCGCAAGGCCATCCAGTCGGCCATGCGTCAGCCGAACGTCAAGGGCATCCGGGTGCAGTGTTCGGGCCGCCTCGGTGGCGCCGAGATGAGCCGTTCGGAGTTCTACCGCGAAGGCCGCGTGCCGCTGCACACGCTGCGCGCCGACATCGACTACGGCCTCTACGAGGCCAAGACAACCTTCGGCCGGATCGGCGTGAAGGTGTGGATCTACAAGGGCGACATCGTTGGTGGCAAGCGCGAATTGGTTGCCGCCGCGCCGGCGGGCGCCGACCGGCCGCGCCGCGAGCGGCCGTCGGGCACCCGCCCGCGTCGCAGCGGCGCGTCGGGCACTACGGCCACTAGCACAGAGGCCGGACGGGCTGCAGGCGAGGAATCCGCGGCGTCGCCTGACGCGGCGCCTGCCCGCGAACCGCAGAGCACGGAGAGCTGAATCATGTTGATTCCCCGCAAGGTTAAGCACCGCAAGCAGCACCACCCACGCCAGCGCGGCATCGCCAGCGGCGGCACGCAGGTGAACTTCGGCGACTACGGCATCCAGGCGCTCGAGCACGCCTACGTCACCAACCGTCAGATCGAATCCGCGCGTATCGCCATCAACCGTCACATCAAGCGTGGCGGCAAGGTGTGGATCAACGTCTTCCCCGACCGCCCGCTGACCAAGAAGCCCGCCGAGACCCGGATGGGCTCCGGTAAGGGCTCGCCGGAGTGGTGGGTGGTCAACGTCAAGCCCGGTCGAGTGCTGTTTGAGCTCAGCTATCCCAACGAGCAAACCGCCCGGGCCGCGCTCACCCGCGCGATCCACAAGCTGCCGATCAAGGCGCGCATCGTGACCCGAGAGGAGCAGTTCTGATGGCAGTGGGAGTGTCGCCAGGCGAACTGCGGGAGCTTACCGAAGAGGAGCTCACCGAGCGTCTGCGCGAGTCCAAGGAAGAATTGTTCAACCTGCGCTTCCAGATGGCGACCGGCCAGCTCAGCAATAACCGCCGGCTCCGCACGGTGCGCCAGGAAATCGCGCGTATCTACACCGTGCTGCGCGAACGAGAGTTGGGCCTGGCATCTGGTCCTGACGGAAATAAGGAATCGTGATGGCAGAAGCCAAGAAAGAGGCTGCCCCGAAGAAGGCGCCCGCAAAGACCGCCCCCAAGAAGGCCGCCCCGACGGCGGCCGCGTCAAAAGACAAGGGGCCCAAGCACACTCCGAGCACACCCAAGCCGCGTGGGCGGCGCAAGACCCGCATCGGTTACGTGGTGAGCGACAAGATGCAGAAGACCATCGTGGTCGAGCTGGAAGACCGTATGCGCCACCCGCTGTACGGCAAGATCATTCGGACCACCAAGAAGGTCAAGGCGCACGACGAGAACAGCGTCGCAAGCATCGGCGACCGTGTCTCGTTGATGGAGACGCGTCCGATATCGGCGACCAAACGGTGGCGCCTCGTTGAGATTTTGGAGAGGGCAAAGTAGCCCTTCGGCGAGCAGCCGCAAAAGCCCCCGCACACTCGGCGTGTCGGGGGCTTTTGCGTCTGGTGGCGCGGCGTGCCGACAGCGCTTGCCGGGCCTTCGCAATCGCACACCGTCCGCCAGGACAAATCCTCAGCTGATTGCTACCTCACGCGTGTAATGTCCACGGACGTTCGGTATGTCCGCGCTCGGAGTTGATCCATCAGGGAAGTGAGGCTGGGCGGTGGCTGAATTCAACGGCAAGATCGAACTCGATATTCGCGATTCCGAGCCGGACTGGGGCCCGTACGCGGCACCGACCGCACCGGAGAACTCGCCGAACGTTCTCTACCTGGTCTGGGACGACACCGGCATCGCGACCTGGGACTGCTTCGGCGGCCTGGTCGAAATGCCCGCCATGAGCCGGATTGCTGAGCGCGGCGTGCGGCTGTCGCAGTTCCACACCACGGCGCTGTGCTCGCCGACTCGGGCGTCGCTGCTGACCGGACGCAACGCGACGACCGTAGGCATGGCCACCATCGAAGAATTCACCGACGGATTCCCCAACTGTAACGGCCGAATTCCGGCCGACACCGCGCTGCTCTCCGAGGTGCTCAACGACCACGGCTACAACACCTACTGTGTCGGCAAGTGGCACCTGACCCCGCTGGAAGAGTCCAGCATGGCGTCGACCAAGCGGCACTGGCCGACCTCGCGTGGCTTTGAACGTTTCTACGGCTTCATGGGCGGTGAGACCGACCAGTGGTACCCCGACCTGGTTTACGACAACCACCCGGTCAACCCGCCCGGCACACCCGAGGACGGTTACCACCTGTCGAAGGACATCGCCGACAAGACCATCCAATTCATCCGCGACGCCAAGGTGATCGCGCCCGACAAGCCGTGGTTCAGCTACGTGTGCCCCGGCGCCGGGCACGCGCCGCATCATGTCTTCGCCGAATGGGCCGACAAGTACGCCGGCAAGTTTGACATGGGTTATGAAAAGTACCGCGAAATCGTGCTGGAGAATCAGAAGTCGATCGGCATCGTGCCGGGGGACACCGAATTGTCGCCCGTCAACCCGTATCTTGACGTCAAGGGACCCCAAGGCGAGCCCTGGCCGCTGCAGGACACGGTCCGGCCGTGGGATTCGCTCAATGACGAGGAAAAGAAACTGTTCAACCGGATGGCCGAGGTGTTCGCCGGCTTCCAGAGCTACACCGACGCGCAGATCGGCCGGATCTTGGACTATCTCGAGGAATCCGGCCAGTTGGACAACACGATCATCGTGGTGATCTCTGACAACGGCGCCAGTGGCGAGGGCGGCCCGAACGGATCGGTCAACGAGGGCAAGTTCTTCAACGGCTACATCGACACCGTCGAGGAAAGCATGAAGCTCTTCGACCACCTCGGTGGGCCCGATACCTACAACCACTACCCGATCGGGTGGGCGATGGCCTTCAACACGCCCTACAAGCTGTTCAAGCGCTACGCCTCGCACGAAGGCGGTATCGCCGACCCGGCAATCATCTCGTGGCCCAACGGTATTGCCGCGCACGGTGAAATTCGCGACAACTACGTCAACGTCAGCGACATCACCCCGACCGTCTACGATCTACTCGACATAACACCGCCGGACACCGTCAAAGGTATTTCACAAAAACCATTGGACGGCGTGAGTTTCAAAGCGGCCCTTCAGGATTCCGACGCCGACACCGGCAAGACCACCCAGTTTTACACCATGCTGGGCACCCGCGGGATCTGGCATAAGGGCTGGTTCGCCAACACCGTGCATGCCGCCACACCGGCGGGCTGGTCACACTTCGACGCCGACCGCTGGGAGCTCTACAACATAGAGAAAGACCGAAGCCAGTGCCACGACCTGGCCGCCGATAACCCAGGCAAGCTCGAAGAGCTTACGGCGCTGTGGTTTTCCGAGGCCGCCAAGTACAACGGGCTACCGCTGGCCGACTTGAACCTCATGGAGACGCTGACACGTTTCCGGCCCTACCTGGTCGGCGAACGATCCAGCTACATCTACTATCCCGACTGCGCCGACGTCGGCATCGGGGCCGCCGCCGAGATACGGGGTCGTTCGTTCGCCGTGCTGGCCGAGGTGACGGTGGATAGCACCGGCGCCGAAGGCGTGCTGTTCAAGCAGGGCGGCGCGCACGGCGGGCACGTGTTGTTCATCCAGGACGGCCGCCTGCACTACGTCTACAACTTCCTCGGTGAGCGCCAGCAGTTGGTGTCGTCGACCAGGCCGGTACCGTTGGGCAGGCATCTGCTCGGCGTGCGCTATGCGCGGACCGGAACCGTGCCGAACAGCCACACACCATTGGGCGATCTCACGCTCTACTTCGACGACGACGCGGTCGGCACGCTTGCCGACGTGCAGGCGCACCCCGGAACGTTCGGGTTGGCGGGTGCGGGCATCACCGTCGGCCGCAACGGCGGTTCGGGGGTGTCCAGCCGCTACAAGGCGCCGTTTACGTTCACCGGAGGCACCATCGCCCAGGTCACCGTGGACCTGTCGGGCCGGCCCTACGAGGACGTGAAAAAGGGTCTTGCGCTTGCCTTTTCGCGTGATTAGCCGCTAGGCGGTGCTGGTGCGCGGGGTTGCCGCCGCGGCGGCCGCAGCACGCGTCCCCGGGACGCGCCACTTCGAAGCAGGGTTGGAGGAAATGCCGTGCTGGTATCGACCCGACTGCTAGCATCTGCCGCGGGCGGGCTCTGACGAGCCGATCCTGTTCATCCGGTTGCGCCGCGTTGGCGACGCGGCCCTCACCCAGCCCGGGAGGCGGTAACCATGACCATGCAGGCTCCGCCATCGGAGGCCGAGTCAGCGGGCTCGTCGTCACGAGGACTGCGCGTGGCCGCCACGCTCGGGATCCTGGCGGCCGTCGCGGTGGTTTATGTCGTCTCGCTGATTTCGGTGCATCTGTTGGCCAAATCGGCGCCCGCGCTTCCCCCGGTGGATTTCGACAAGATTGAGGCCGAGGACAGCGTCGTGCAGGTGCGCCTCGAGAAGCTGGACACCGTGGCAAACCGTCTGACGGTGAATGTGCTTGTCTATCCCAAGGATTCGTTGTACGACAAGAACTTTGGGGTGCTGACGACAGACGCGTCCGTGCGGCTGTATCCAGACAACGACTTGGGCGACTTGCAATACCCAGTGGGCAAGGCACCAGCACAGGTCAGCACCAATCTCGTGGCGCACGGCGATCCCGGTAACTGGCCCTTCGACTCCTACAGCACAGACGAGATCGCCGCCGACGTCTTCACGGGTTCCGGGGCGACCAAAGAAAAAGCACTGGCCCGCGTCGAGGTGATCGGAAAATTGGACGGCTGGGACGCGACCGTCACCCGAATGCACGATCCCGCCGATCCCCCTGATGTTCAGGACAACGTGCGGATCACGTTGTCCAGGTCGAAGGGATCGTTGATCTTTGATATCGGCATCTGCCTGGTCCTAATCGCCCTGCCCGTGTTGGCGCTATGGGTGGCCATTCCCATGGCGCTGGGCAGAACCTCGTTCTTGCCGCCGTTCATAACCTGGTACGGCGCAATGCTTTTCGCCATCGTCCCGTTACGCAACATCCTGCCGGGTGGGCCACCATTCGGATCGTGGATCGACCAAGCCGTCGTGCTGTGGGTGTTGATAGCGGTGGTCGCCGCGATGACCTTGTTCGTGGTCGCCTGGTGGCGCTCCAGGGATCGAAAGTCGCCGAAAAAGTCCTGACCCGGCCGGGGTCAGCTCGTCGGCTCCTTGGATGGCGCACCACCCATGGCGTCGACGGCGTTCGAGACTCGTGATTGGAAGTCAGTCGACAGCGGTATGTAGCCCTGTTTGTTGAGGTCGACCTGGCCCGGGCCAATTGCGGCCTGCAGGAAGGCCTTGACGGCCTGGGCCTGGTCGGAGGTGGGATATTTCGAGCAGACGATCTCGTAGGTGGCCAACACGATCGGATAGACGTCGGGTTGGGCGGGGTTGTAAAACGCCGAAAGATCGAGCACGAGGTCGTTGCCCCGGCCGATGATCTTGGCGCCGCTGATGGTCTTGCCGACCGTGTCGGTACCGATCCGCACCGGTCGTAGCGACCTACGGCTTGCAGGTGTTTTGATCTCGGCGGCGTAGAGGCCCTGCTCGAGCGCGAAGGACAATTCGTTATAGCTGATCGCGCCCTCGGTCGATTTCACCAGGCTCGAGGTGCCCTTGTTGCCCACGGCCCCGGTGCCGGCGCCGCCGTTAAACGTTTTGCCGGTGCCTTGTTTCCAGACTCCGCCGGAGGCGCCCTGCAGATAGGACTGGAAGTTATCGGTGGTGCCCGAGGCGTCGCTGCGGTAGATGACCCGGATGTCCTCGGCGGGCATGGATGCGTTGAGCGCGGTGAGGGCCGGGTCGTCCCAGCGGGTGATGGTGCCGTTGAAAATCCTGGCAATTGTGGGCGCGTCGAGCACCAGAGAGTCGACGGCGCTGAGGTTGTAGGTGATGGCCAGGGGGCTGAAGACCACGGGCAGGTTCCAGGCGTCGGCACCGCCGCAGCGCTGCTTGGCGGCGGCGTACTGTTCCACGCTAAGTGGCGTGTCCGATCCCCCGAAATCGGTTTTACCGGAAAGGAATTCGCTGATTCCGGCTCCCGAACCGTTGGCGTCGTAGGTTAGCGTCTGGGTCCCGCAGGCCTTGTGATAGGCGTCGATGAACTGGGTCATCGCGTGGGACTGCGCGGTCGAGCCGCTGGCCGTCAGAGTCTGCTTGCCGCCGCAGTCGACCTTGGCCCCGCTGGCATACGGCAGGGTCGCGTGGGCGTTGCTGCATGCCGAGAGTGCCACCGCGGCCGCGGCCAGCATGCTCATGGCGGCACTCGGTCGTGTGTGCTTCACATTCATTGCCCCCTTGAGAACAACAGACGGCGAGACTGATCCCGATGTGTTTGACCTGCGGCCGAGCTGGCGAACAAACCTGTACCGACCCGCTCGGACACATCGGTGCCCGGCGTCGGCGGCGAGCTCGGTTGTCGGTGGGATCCCCGCGATGGGCCGGTCACCCCGATTTCGACACATGATGACATTTACAACTAGTGAAACCGGCGCGCAAGCAAACATCAGACGAACTGGTCGAGGTCACCGGATGAATGCCTGGTGTTATCGGATTTCCTGTGGTCCCCGACGGCCTGACGGGATCCGCCGGGCAGCGCGCGCGGCCGCCGGCGGCCAATTCCGCGTGTTCGCCGCGCCGGGGGGCGCTGGTTCGCTAACATCTGAGTCTCGCGCGTCCCCCGGCCCCCACGGAGGTAACGACAGATGTCCCATCAGGCTCCCCCGCCCCCGCCCCCGGCGCCGCCGGAGACCCCCCGACCCGCACCCCCGCCCGAGACGCCTCCGCCCGCGCACGATCGACGAGGGCGGCGCCTCCTGATCGGGTTCGGCATACTCGTGGCGTTCCTCGCCGTCTATTCGCTGTCGTTGTTCGGCGTTCACTTGCTGTCGAAATCGGCCGAGCCGCTCAAGCCGCCGAACGAGAACGCCACCGACGACACCGTTGTGCTGGTTCGCCTCGAGGAGCTGAAAACCGTCGCGAACCGACTCTCGGTGAAGGTGCTGGTGATTCCCGAGGAGAAGATGTACGACAAGCGGCTCGATGTGCTGATCCAAGACACCGCGGTGCGCATGGATCCACCCAACGATGCGGGCGACCTGGTCTATCCGGCAGGAAAATCGCCGGCCATGGTTGCCACGACGATCGAGGCGCACGGCGATCCCAATAACTGGCCGTTCGACTCCTACTCAACCGACACCCTGTCGGCCGATGTGCTCGTCGGGCAGGGCGATGCACGCCAATACGTCCCGGCCCGCGTCGAGGTAGCCGGGGCGCTGGACGGCTGGGACGTCAGCGTCAAGCGCGTCGGCGAGGCCAGCCAGGACTCGGATCGTCCCGACAGCGTGATCATCACGTTGCACCGGGCCAGGGGTCCGCTGATCTTCGACCTGGGTATCTGCCTGGTCCTGTTCGCCCTGCCCACCCTGGCATTCGCGGTGGCCATTCAAATCGCTTTGGGTAGAAGGAAGTTCGTCCCGCCGTTCGTGACGTGGTTCGCGGCGATGTTGTTCGCCGTCATCCCCATCCGAAACTTCCTGCCCGGCTCACCGCCGCCGGGGGCGTGGATCGACCAGGCGCTGGTGATCTGGGTGCTGATAGCCCTCGTCGGCGCGATGGCGCTCTACATGCTCACGTGGTATCGACAATCGGAGTAGAGCGTTTCGGCCGCCGTTTCGCCCTACCCTGGGGTGATGCTCACCGAGCTCACCGGGCTAGTCGACCTTCCGGGCGGGTCATTCCGGATGGGCTCGACGAGTTTCTACCCCGAAGAGGCGCCGATCCATACCGTGACGGTGGCTCCGTTCGGGGTGGAGCGGCACCCGGTGACCAACGCGCAATTCGCTGAATTCGTCGCCGCCACAGGGTATGTGACGGTCGCCGAGCAGGCGATAGACCCTGCGCTGTACCCCGGGGTGAATGCCGACGACCTGAGCCCGGGGGCCATGGTGTTCCGGCCCACCCCGGGCCCGGTCGATCTGCGTGACTGGCGGCAGTGGTGGGTCTGGGTGCCGGGCGCGCATTGGCGCCGCCCGTTCGGGCCCGGCGGCCCCGACGGCGGGGACCGGGCCGATCACCCGGTCGTGCAGGTCGCCTATCCCGACGCGGCGGCCTATGCGCGCTGGGCGGGAAGGCGGTTGCCCACCGAGGCCGAGTGGGAGTACGCGGCCCGCGGTGGCAGCGCCGAGACATACCCGTGGGGCGACGAGGCAAGACCCGGTGGGCAATTGATGGCCAATACCTGGCAAGGGAGGTTCCCGCACCGCAACGACGGCGCGCTCGGCTGGGTCGGGACGTCCCCGGTGGGGTGGTTCCCGCCCAACGGTTTCGGGCTGGTCGACATGATCGGCAACGTCTGGGAGTGGACCGCCACCGAGTTCTCCGCGCATCACAAGCTCGATCAGCCGCCGAAGGCCTGTTGCGCGCCATCGGGCCCTGCAGATCCGACCGTCAGCCAGACGTTGAAGGGTGGCTCGCACTTGTGTGCGCCGGAGTACTGCCACCGTTACCGACCCGCGGCCCGGTCTCCGCAATCACAGGACACCGCGACCACCCATATCGGCTTTCGCTGCGTGGCGGACCTGGCGTCAGGCTGAGTTGTCGCGCACCCGGCGCAGAGCAAACCCGCACCTGCCGTCTGCAGCAGGTGAGATCGCCGAGGCGACCGGCGGGTAACCGCTGGGTGGCCTACGGATGAACCCGTATCGGTCGGAGCGCGAGCTCGGCGCGCGTTCGCTAGC
Organism: Mycobacterium sp.; assembly: GCF_019247635.1. GTDB lineage: Bacteria > Actinomycetota > Actinomycetes > Mycobacteriales > Mycobacteriaceae > Mycobacterium. Next base: position 20,217 of record NZ_JAFBAR010000105.1, on the reverse strand, counting down.
ATCTGACCCCGTGTTGCCCCGACGAGCGATACTGCGCCGCCCCGTGTCGGGAGGCGACCGGTGACCACTGAGGCGCCCTCGACCCCGCCGCCGGCCGAGGCTGAGGCCCGTCCGCCTAGCCAGGAAAAGCGGCCGGCACAGACGAAGTCGGACAGACCCCGCATCGTGATCGGGGTGATCGTCCTGGTCGTGGTCGCCAGCGCGTACGTGCTCTCGCTGGTCGGTGTTCACTTGCTGGAGAAATCGGAGGGCCCGCTGCCTCCGCTGGATCTGAGCCAGGGCGGAGGCGATGCGACCATCGTGCAGCTTCGCCTCGAGGAGTTGAAGCCGGTCGCCAACCGCCTCGGGGTGAATGTGCTTGTGTATCCCGGTGTTTCGGCGTATGACAATCGCTTCGATGTTTTGGGCACCGACGTCGCCGTGCGCCTGTACCCGACCAGCGATCTGGGCGACCTGCACTACCCCAAAGGCAAGGCCCCGGCGCAACTGAGCACCACCGTCGAGGCGCACGGTGACCCCGGTAACTGGCCGTTCGACTCCTACAGCACCGAGCCGATCTCGGCGGACGCGTTCGTCGGGTCGGGCGACAACGTGAAAAAGGTGCCGGCCCGGGTCGAAGTAACCGGATCGTTGGACGGCTGGGAGGTCAGCGTCAACCGCGTCAAAGACCCCGCCGCGCTGCCGACCTCACGCGCCGTCGACAACGGGAATGTGGTCATCACCCTCAAGAGGGCCAAGGGCCCGTTGATCTTCGACCTGGGCATCTGCCTGGTGCTCATCAGCCTGCCCACCCTGGCGCTGCTGGTTGCCATTCCGATGGCGTTGGGGAGGCGGAAGTTCTTGCCGCCGTTCGCCACGTGGTACGCCGCGAACTTGTTCGCCATCGTCCCGCTCCGCAACATCCTTCCCGGGGCGCCACCGCCCGGCTCGTGGATCGACCAGGCGATCGTGCAGTGGGTGTTGATCGCGCTGGTGACGGCGATGAGCTTGTACATCGTGGCCTGGGTCCGGCAAGGGGATTGAGGCGCATTCCGTTCATGTAGACCATGATCGACATCACGACTAAGCTGCTGGTCATGGACAGGGTCGGCATGCGCGAGCTGAGGCAGAATCCTGCCCCGGTTTTACGGGCTGTCGAGAAAGGCGCCGAGGTGACGGTGGCGGTGAACGGCCGTCCGGTAGCTCGAATTGTGCCTTACGAGACACCGGCATGGGTTGACGGCGAACGCGCTTCACGCATCTATACAGCTCCTGTGGACGCGGGGTGGGAAGCAGAATTAGCCGCGATCCGCGAGGACGAGACACTTGCCGACCCCTGGCAGTAGGCGGGTTCTCCTCGATACAAGTGTGTTGGTCGCCGACGATGTGGACTTGTCCGGATTGGTTTGCCAGATCAGCGCCGTCAGTTACGCCGAGCTGCATTTCGGGGTGCAGTCCGCGAGCAGCGACAAGGTCCGACTGGCACGGCAGCACCGGCTGACCTTGATTCAGGCGACCTATGGGCACGGTTTGGCGTTCACCGACGACACGGCTCACCACTACGGCCTGATATGTGGGCGATTACGGCAGATTGGTCGTAGCCCGCGTGGCCGTGCACTCGACCTCATGATCGCTGCGACTGCCCTTAGCCTCGGTGTCCCGCTGATTACTCGCAACGCCGGAGACGTGGTTCGGGTCGGCGTCGAGATACTGGAGCCCTGACGCGGGCGGCAAATGCGTAGTGGGCAAATGCGTGAATTTGGTGCTGAGCAGGTCTTCCCCTAAACTCCAGGGGTTGCCTTGGGCAGACCTCGGCTGGTGCATACCGGCCCCGCGTGCCCTTCGGTGACTACCGCTTTACAAGACCGCACGTCAGGTTTTTCGGTGGGCCCTGCTTGCCTCCTGCCGTGCACACGTCCACTCAGGTCAGGAGATCTAGTGATTCAGCAGGAATCGCGGCTGAAGGTCGCCGACAACACCGGCGCCAGGGAGATCTTGTGCATCCGGGTGCTCGGCGGTTCGTCGCGACGCTATGCCGGCATCGGTGACGTCATCGTTGCCACCGTCAAGGAGGCTATCCCCGGAGGCAACGTCAAGCGTGGCGAAATCGTCAAGGCGGTCGTGGTGCGCACCGTCAAGGAGCGCAGGCGTCCCGACGGCAGCTACATCAAGTTCGACGAGAACGCGGCCGTGATCATCAAGCCCGACAACGACCCGCGCGGAACCCGTATCTTCGGGCCGGTCGGTCGCGAACTGCGCGAGAAGCGATTCATGAAGATCATCTCGCTGGCCCCGGAGGTGTTGTAAATGAAGGTCCACAAAGGGGACACCGTGCTGGTCATCGCCGGCAAGGACAAGGGCGCCAAAGGCAAAGTGCTGCAGGCTTATCCGGCTCGCAACCGGGTGTTGGTCGAGGGCGTCAACCGGATCAAGAAGCACACCGCGGTTTCGACCACCCAGCGCGGGGCACGCTCGGGCGGCATCGTCACCCAGGAGGCCCCCATCCACGTCTCCAACGTGATGGTGGTCGACTCCGACGGCAAGCCCACTCGCATCGGCTACCGGGTTGACGAGGAGACCGGCAAGCGGGTCCGCGTCTCCAAGCGCAACGGCAAGGACATCTGATGACCACTGCACAAAAGGTTGAGCCGCGCCTAAAAGAGCGCTACCGCAACGAGATTCGAGATTCGCTGCACAAGCAGTTCGGCTACGGCAACGTCATGCAGATCCCGACGGTGTCCAAGGTTGTCGTCAACATGGGCGTCGGGGAAGCGGCCCGGGACGCGAAACTGATCAACGGCGCCGTCACCGACCTGGCGCTGATCACCGGGCAACGGCCCGAAATCCGCAAGGCGCGCAAGTCGATTGCCCAGTTCAAACTGCGCGAGGGCATGCCGATCGGGGTCCGGGTGACCCTGCGCGGCGACCGGATGTGGGAGTTCCTCGACCGCCTCACGTCGATCGCGCTGCCCCGTATCCGTGACTTCCGCGGGCTGTCGCCCAAGCAGTTCGACGGTGTCGGCAACTACACCTTCGGGCTGGCCGAGCAGTCGGTGTTCCACGAGATCGACGTGGACAAGATCGACCGGGTCCGCGGCATGGACATCAACGTCGTCACCTCGGCGACGACCGACGACGAAGGACGAGCGCTGTTGCGGGCCCTCGGCTTTCCGTTCAAGGAGAACTGAGCAGATGGCGAAGAAGGCACTGGTCAACAAGGCCGCGCGCAAGCCGAAGTTCGCGGTGCGCGGCTACACCCGCTGCAGTAAATGCGGCCGTCCGCGCGCGGTCTTCCGCAAGTTCGGGCTGTGCAGGATCTGCCTGCGCGAGATGGCGCACGCGGGCGAGTTGCCCGGCGTGCAGAAGAGCAGCTGGTAAAGACACAGGACAACAGCGCGACAGGCCCGGACCGGGAACCACCGCGAGGAAGGTGACAGACACTGTCATGACCGCGTTATCGACGATGCAGAGCGCAGCGACGAAGAGGAGTGGCGCTCGATGACCGCCCAGCGACGATGCAGCGCGCAAGCGATGAGAAGGAGCGGGCGCATATGACCATGACGGACCCGATCGCAGACTTCTTGACACGTCTGCGCAACGCCAATTCGGCGTACCACGACGAGGTGAGTTTGCCGCACTCGAAGCTCAAGGCCAATATCGCCAAGATCCTCAAGAGCGAGGGTTACATCAGCGACTACCGGACCGAAGACGCCCGGGTCGGCAAGGCGTTGGTTGTCCAGCTCAAGTACGGGCCCAGCCGGGAGCGCAGCATCGCCGGTCTGCGGCGGATCTCCAAACCCGGTCTGCGGGTGTATGCCAAATCCACCAACCTGCCGCGGGTACTCGGCGGCCTGGGCGTGGCGATCATCTCGACCTCCTCGGGCCTGTTGACCGACCGGCAGGCAGCCAGACAGGGCGTGGGCGGCGAAGTCCTCGCATACGTGTGGTGAGGGGATAGATATGTCGCGCATTGGTAAGCAGCCGGTTTCGGTGCCCGCGGGCGTCGACGTCACGATCGACGGCCAGAACGTCTCGGTGAAGGGCCCCAAGGGAACCCTGGAGCTGACGGTCGCCGAGCCGATCACGGTGGCGCGCAACGAGGACGGCGCTATCGTGGTCACCCGGCCCGATGACGAGCGGCACAACCGCTCGCTGCACGGCCTGTCCCGCACCCTGGTGGCCAACCTGGTGACCGGGGTGACCGAGGGTTACACCACCAAGATGGAGATCTTCGGGGTCGGTTACCGCGTGCAGCTCAAGGGTTCCAACCTGGAGTTCGCGCTCGGCTACAGCCACCCCGTGGTGATCGAAGCACCGGAAGGCATCACGTTCGCGGTCCAGGCACCGACGAAGTTCACCGTCTCCGGGATCGACAAGCAGAAAGTCGGCCAGATCTCGGCGAACATCCGCCGTCTGCGCCGCCCCGACCCGTACAAGGGTAAGGGCGTGCGCTACGAGGGCGAGCAGATCCGCCGCAAGGTCGGAAAGACAGGTAAGTAGTCATGGCGCAATCACAGACGGAAACGCGAAAGCCGGTGGGACAGAGCGTATCTGCGAGTCGACGGGTCGCCCGCCTGCGCAGGCACGCACGGCTGCGCAAAAAGATCGCGGGCACCCCGCAGCGTCCGCGACTGGTGGTGCACCGGTCCGCACGGCACATTCACGTGCAGCTGGTGAACGACGAAAACGGCACCACGGTGGCCGCGGCGTCCTCGATCGAGGCCGACGTACGTGGTCTCGAGGGCGACAAGAAGACGCGCAGCGTGCGGGTCGGGCAGCTGATCGCCGAGCGGGCCAAGGCCGCCGGCATCGACACCGTGGTGTTCGACCGCGGCGGATACACCTATGGCGGACGGATCGCGGCGCTGGCCGATGCCGCCCGCGAGAACGGATTGAGTTTCTGATGAACGAGAGGACCGCATAATGGCGGAGCAACCGGCTGGTGCCGGAGACGGCCGTGACACGCGCGGTGACCGGGAGGGCCGGGGCCGGCGCGACGGCGGCCGGGGTGGCCGCGACCGCGACGGTGACAAGAGCAACTACCTGGAGCGCGTCGTCGCCATCAATCGCGTCTCCAAAGTGGTCAAGGGTGGCCGACGGTTCAGCTTCACCGCCCTGGTCATCGTCGGCGACGGCAACGGCATGGTCGGTGTCGGCTACGGCAAGGCCAAGGAAGTCCCGGCCGCGATCGCCAAGGGCGTCGAAGAGGCCCGCAAGGGTTTCTTCCGGGTGCCGCTGATCGGGAGCACCATTACGCACCCGGTGCAGGGCGAGGCGGCCGCGGGCGTGGTGCTGCTGCGTCCCGCCAGCCCGGGAACCGGTGTGATCGCCGGCGGTGCCGCCCGCGCGGTGTTGGAATGCGCTGGGGTGCATGACATTCTGGCGAAATCGCTGGGCAGTGACAACGCCATCAACGTCGTGCACGCCACGGTGGCGGCGCTCAAGATGCTGCAGCGTCCCGAGGAGGTTGCGGCGCGCCGCGGCCTGCCGATCGAGGACGTCGCCCCCGCCGGGATGCTGAAGGCCCGCCGGGAAAGTGAGGCGTTGGCCGCCTCCAATTCAGCACCGCGTGAGGGAACGGCGTAGCCATGGCAGAGCTGAGGATCACCCAGGTGCGCAGCACCATCGGGGCGCGCTGGAAGCAGCGCGAGACCCTGCGCACGCTGGGCCTGCGGAAGATTCGTCATTCGGTGATCCGCGCGGACAACCCGCAGACCCGCGGGCTGATCGCCGTGGTGAGCCACCTCGTCGAGGTGGAACCGGCCGAGTCCGGAGGTAAAACGAAATGACCATCAAGCTGCACGACCTGCGGCCCGCACCGGGGTCGAAAACCCCACGCACCCGCGTTGGCCGGGGCGATGGCTCCAAGGGCAAGACCGCGGGCCGCGGTACCAAGGGCACCAAGGCCCGCAAGAACGTGCCGGCGACCTTCGAGGGTGGGCAGATGCCGATCCACATGCGGCTGCCAAAGCTCAAGGGATTCCGGAACCGCTTCCGCACCGAGTACGAGATCGTCAACGTCGGCGACATCAACGGGCTGTTCCCCGAGGGCGGCACCGTCGGCGTGGATGAACTGGTGGCCAGGGGCGCGGTCCGCAAGAACTCGTTGGTCAAGGTGCTCGGCGACGGCAAGCTGACCGTCAAGGTCGACGTGTCGGCACACAAGTTCAGCGGCAGCGCACGCGAGAAGATCACCGCCGCCGGCGGCTCGGTCACCGAGCTGTAGCCCCGAGCAGACGTAAAAGCCCCCGACACGCCGAGCGTGCGGGGGCTTTTACGTCTGCTCGCGCCACCTCACCGAGCCTAACCGAGTCGCGGAATGACCTCGGCGGCAAGGCGTTCCATCTGCTCGCGATTCTGCGCGACGTCGGGGCCGACGGGATTGAGCAGCAGCATCTGTGCGCCCGCATCGATCACCTCGGCCAGCCCGCGGACCACATCGTCGGCCGTGCCCGACACCGGAACCGCGTCGACGCCTGGCATGGCGCCGTAGATGGCGCGCAACCCGGCGAGCACACGTTGGCGGGCGCGCGCGGCGTCGTCGTCGACCATCAGGTACACCCGCTTGCCGATGGTGAAGCCGGCGGGGTCCTTGCCCTGTTCGTCGAGTTCTCGGCGCAGCACCGGGACCGCTTCGGCAAACGCGGCGGTCGTCGATGAGCCGGCGCCCAGAAACGCATCGCCGTGGCGCACCGCCCTGGCCAGCGCCTTGGGCACGTGGCCTCCGAACCAAATGGGCGGGTGCGGCCGCTGCACCGGTTTCGGTTGGATGGGCAGGTCGTTCACGTCGCGGAACCGGCCGTGAAACCTCACCCGCGCCTCGTCGGACCAGGCCGCCTTCATCAGCTGTAGGCCCTCGGTGAAATAGCTTATGTACGTAGACTTTTCCACACCGAAGGCCGCGAACTGGCGGAAGCCACCGCCGGGTGCCACGCCGATGTCCAGCCGCCCGTGGCTGACCCGGTCGACGGCGGTCAGGGCCGATGCCAACTGCAGCGGATCGTGCAGGGACGTCACCAGCACGGCGACTCCGAGGCGCAGCCGCTCGGTACAGGCCGCGCAATACGCCAGCAGCTCCAGCGGGGCCAGCAGCGGAGCCTCGCCCACGATCTGCTCGAGGACCCAGCCGCCCTCGAAGCCAAGTTCCTCGGCGCGGGCCAGATAGGTGCGCAGCCCAGCTGCGTCGAAGCCATCCGAGTCGAATTGTGGGATAGCGATCGAGAACCTCACGTCACCACCGTACGTTGGCCGCTCGGTAGGCTGGACAAATGTTTGCCTTACTGCCCTCGATACCCGGGGTTGACGACGTGCGTGCCCTGGCCGGCCGCCTCGACACGGCCCGGCACCATGGCGTCCCCAACGGCTGCGTGCTCGAACTCAACCTGCGCGCGGTGCCGCCGGAAACGACGGGCTTCGACCCCCTCACGATCGTCACGGGGGGCGGGCGGCAGCTGGCGCTGCGCGACGCAGTCGCCGCGATCCACCGCGCGGCCGAGGACCCGCGTGTCGCCGGGCTGATCGCCCGCGTGCAGCTTGCGGCCTCGCCGATAGGCGCGGTCCAGGAACTGCGCGCGGCGGTCGCGGCATTCACCGCCGTCAAGCCGTCGCTGGCCTGGGCCGAGACCTACCCGGGCACGCTGTCGTATTACCTGGCGTCGGCGTTCGGCGAGATCTGGATGCAGCCCTCGGGCACCGTCGGGCTGATCGGTTTCGCCAGCAATGCGACCTTCCTGCGCGATGCGCTGGACAAGGCGGGGATCGAAGCCGAGTTCGTGGCGCGCGGCGAATACAAGTCGGCGGCAAACCTGTTCACCGAGTACGGCTTCACCGCCGCTCATCGCGAGGCCGTCACCCGCATGCTGGAAAGCGTCCAAGACCAGGTGTGGCAGGCGGTCGCCGAAGCGCGCAACGTCGATGCGGGCGGTCTCGACGCGCTGGCCAACAGGGCTCCGCTGCTGCGCGATGACGCCGTCCAATCCGGGCTGGTCGATCGGATCGGGTTCCGCGACGAGGCCTACGCACGGATAGCGGAACTGGTTGGCGTGGAGGGCATTTCACCCGAAGACAGCGACGACGACGAAGATACTCCGCCGCGGCTCTACCTGACGCGCTACGCCGGGGCCGCACGGTCCAGGCTGGCACCGCCGGTGCCGTCGATTCCCGGTCGCCGGGGCAAGCCGACCATCGCCGTCGTCACCGTCGAAGGCGCGATCGTCAACGGACGCGGCGGACCGCAGTTTCTTCCGGTCGGCGGATCAACCTCCGGCGGCGACACCATCGCGGCGGCGCTGCGCGAGGTGTCCGCCGACGATTCGGTGTCCGCAATCGTGTTGCGGGTGGACAGCCCCGGGGGCTCGGTCACCGCGTCGGAAACCATCTGGCGCGAGGTGCAACGGGTCCGCAAACGCGGCAAGCCGGTGGTCGCCTCGATGGGTGCGGTGGCGGCGTCGGGCGGCTACTACGTCTCGATGGGTGCCGACGCGATCGTCGCCAACCCGGGCACGATCACCGGTTCGATCGGCGTGATCACCGGCAAGCTCGTGGTTCGGGATCTCAAGGACCGGCTGGGGGTGGTGTCGGATACCGTGCGCACCAACGCCAACGCGGACGCGTGGTCGATCGACGAGCCGTTCACGCCGGAACAGCGGGCGCATCAGGAAGCCGAGGCGGACCTGTTCTACACCGACTTTGTCGAACGCGTCGCCGACGGCCGTAACCTGAGCATCGAAGCGGTGGATGTCGTTGCGCGAGGCCGGGTTTGGACGGGAGCCGACGCCTTGGAACGCGGCCTGGTCGACGAGCTCGGCGGTTTGCGGACCGCGGTGCGCCGGGCCAAGGTGTTGGCGGGGCTGGACGAGGACACCGAGGTTCGCCTCGTCAGCTATCCGGGCGGCTCGCTGCTGGATCTGCTGCGCCCGCGGGCTTCGTCGCAACCGGCGGCGGCGTCGCTGCCGGAGGCGGTGGCTGCCCTGCTGGGCCGCTCGGTGGCCGGCGTCATCGGCCAAGTCGAGCAGACGCTGAGCGGTGCCCGCGTGCTGTGGCTCGGGGAGTCGCGCTTCTAACCGATCAGACTGCCCCTGATGAAGATGATCTCGCCCAGCGGATCGTCGTCTTCCGGGGCTGGCACGTCGAGGCCGTTGCGCCGGAACAATTCTGTTCGGGGCACTCCTTCGACCTGCCAGCCCTTGGCGGTCAGGTAGTCCAGAACGTGGTTGCGCTGGCCGGTGTAGACCAACGACGCCATGTCGATGTCCACGCCGTGTTCTCGCAACGGGCCGGTCATCGCGCGGATCCGGTCGGCGTCGAAATCGATGATGCCCGGGACGAATTCGGTGGCGACCGTGCTCCCTTCGACGCTGAGCGCGGTGATGTTGTCGAACAGCCGGTCCTGGGCCTCCGGCGACAAATAGATCAGCAGACCTTCGGCCAGCCACGCCGTCGGCTCATGCGGGTCCAGCCCCGCCGCCCGCAGCGCGGTCGGCCAGTCGGCGCGCAGATCGATCGGCACGGTGCGCCGGGTCGCGGTCGGTGCGGCGCCGATACCGGCCAACGTCGTCGTCTTGAAATCGATCACCTGAGGTTGGTCGATCTCATACAGGGTCGTCCCGGCGGGCCAGGGCAGGCGGTAGGCGCGTGCGTCCAATCCCGCCGCGAGGATCACCACCTGCCTGACCCCGCCGTCGGCGGCTTCGCCGAAGTAATCGTCAAAGTACTTGGTGCGCACGGCCATTCCGTCGATCATTGCCCGCTCTCGCTCAGGCGAGAAGTTCTCGGCCGCCGACGTGTCGAGTTCGCCGTCGATCATCTTGGTAAAGAGGTCCAGCCCCACCGCGCGCACCAGCGGTTCGGCGAAGGGATCGTTGATCAAGCCGCGCGGGTACTTGGTCGCCATCGCCCGTCCGGCCGCGACCATGGTTGCGGTCGCACCCACGCCGGACGCCGGTCCCCAGCTGTCACCGTCGGTGCGTGCGGACTCGATCGTCATCTTTGGTGGCTCCTAGTCCTCGGCAAGCGTGCCGCTGACATAGAACAGGTCAGCCCTGGGCATGTCTTCGTCCTCGATGGGCGGAAGCCCGTTGGCCGCGAACAGGTCTCGCACATTGTTCTTCGTCACCTGCCAGCCGTGACCGGTGAGGTAGGGCGCGGCCTCGTTGCGGTCGCCGAAGTAGACCAGCGAGGTCATGTCGAGATCGAAGCCGTGCTCGCGCCAGCGCTCGGAGATGACGCGCATGCGTTCCCGCATCTTCTCCTCGTGGTCGGGATCGATTCTGCTCACGCTCTCGGTGGCGATGCGGCTGCCCGGCGCGCTGAGCGAGGTGATGGTGTCCAGCAGGCGGTCCTGCGCCTCCGGGGGCAGGTAGCCGAGCAGGCCCTCGGCGGTCCACGCGGTCGGCCGGGTCGGGTCGAATCCCGCCGCGCGCAGCGCGGCGGGCCAGTCCTCGCGCAGGTCGATCGCCACGGTCCGCCGTTCGGCGGTGGGTTGCGCGCCCAGGTCGGCGAGCGTGCGGGATTTGAACTCGATGACCTGCGGCTGGTCGATCTCGTAGACCACGGTGCCCGCGGGCCACGCTAGTCGGTAAGCGCGGGAATCCAGTCCCGACGCCAGGATCACGGCCTGTTCGACGCCCGCCTTGGTCGTCGCTTCGATGAAGAACTCGTCGAAGAACTTGGTGCGGACCGCCATGTTGTCGGCCATCCGGGTCATGGCGCGGATGGCACGATCCGGGTTGTTGATATCGGCCAACTCGGCCGGGTCGAACTCCCCGCTGGCCAGCCGGGTGAGCAGATCTACGCCGACCGCGCGCACCAGCGGCTCGGCGAACGGGTCATTGATCAGCGGGTTTTCGGCGCGGGTCGCGATCGCGCGGGACGCGGCGACCATGGTCGCGGTCAAGCCGACGCTGGATGCCAGGTCCCAGGTGTCGCCCTCGTGCCTGGCCGAGCCGGTCGAAGTCATCTCTAGCCCCCAAAGCAAGATTGCGGAGTTAATGCTTGGCCAACGTAACAAGCTCCGTAGGCAAAAGGTTCCCGCGAGGGCGCGCGAGCGGCAGTCTGGAGCCATGGAGTACGCGGTGGCCGGTAAGCGGGTGCTCGTGACGGGTGCCTCGTCGGGGATCGGGGCCGCACTGTCCAGGCGGTTGGCCGCGCAGGCGGCGGTGGTCGGGCTCATCGCCCGTCGGCGCGACCGGTTGGAAGAGGTGCTGGCCGACTGTCGGCGGACTTCGCCGGGCTCGGCGATGTTGGTCGCCGACCTGGCCGATACCGCGGCGGTCGCGCGGCTGGCCGGGCAGGCCTGGGATGCTCTCGGCGGCGTCGACGTGCTGGTCAACAACGCCGCGATGCCGAAGCGCCGCGTCGTAACGGAACTGGATCCGGGCGAGGTCGAGGACGTCATGCGGGTCAACTTCTTCGCCCCGATGCGGCTGACCCTGGCGCTGTTGCCGCGCATGCTGGAGCGCGGCTCGGGCCTGATCGTCAACGTGTCCAGTGTCGGCGGCCGGCTCGGCATCATCCACGAAAGCGCTTACTGTGCAAGCAAGTTCGCGCTATGTGGGTGGAGCGAGGCAATGGCCGTCGACCTACATGGCACCGGGGTTTCGGTGAAGCTGATCGAGCCGGGTCCGGTCGACACCGAGATCTGGGACCAGCCGGGCAGCGAGGAGCCCCTCTACCAGGGGCCCAAGGTCGCCGCCGACGAGGTGGCCGACGGCATCATCGGCGCGCTGGGCAGCGACCGATTCGAGCACTACCTGCCGGACATGAGACCTGTCGTCGACGCCAAGAACGCCGACCTCGATGCGTTCATCGTCGGTGCGGCCGGAATGGCGCCCCGATGAAGGCGCTGGTTTTCGGCGTCGCACCCGAGCCCTTCGACGTCCCGAGCACCGCGAACCCCTTGGTGCACAACCTGTCCCGGACGCCGACGGCATTGAGGCAGGTGCCTGATCCGCTACTGCCGCACCAGGATTGGGTGATCACCCGGCCCCGGCTGACCGGCATCTGCGGGTCGGATTCCAAGCAGATCCTGATGGACTTCGGCGAACACGACGTCGACAATGCGATGGCCGCCTTCTGCTCGTTCCCCCAAGTCATGGGCCACGAGGTGGTCGCCGACGTGGTGGAGGTCGGGCCGGCCGCCCGCGGCCTGGAGGTGGGCCAGCGCGTCGTGCTCAACCCGTGGCTGTCCTGCGGGCCGCGCGGCATCGAGCCGCCGTGCCCGGCCTGCGCCGGCGGCGACTACAGCCTGTGCTGGAGCTTCACCGACGGCGACATCAAGCCCGGCATCCACACCGGGGTGTCGGCCGACGTGACCGGCGGCTACGCCGAACTGATGCCCGCGCACGACAGCATGCTGTTTCCGGTTCCGGATGCGGTGCCCGACGAGCTCGCGGTGTTCGCAGACCCGTTCTCGGTGTCCCTGCATGCCATCACCCGGCACCCGCCGCCCGCGTCGGGCCGGGCGCTGGTTTACGGTGCCGGATCGCTCGGGTTGTGCGCCGTCGCGATCCTGCGGGCGCTCTACGCGGACGTCGCGGTAGCGGTCGTGGCTCGCTTCGGCGTTCAGGCCGAGCTAGCCCGCCGGTTCGGTGCGGCCAAGGTGCTGGCGCACGAGCCGCGGTTGGCCGTCGTCGAAGAGCTAGTCGCCTGGGGCGGTGGCCGGTTGTATCAGCCGTTGCAGGGCCTGCCGATGGCGCACCCTGGCGCGGTCGACGTCGTCTACGACACCATCGGCAAGCCGGAGACGTTCGAGGTCGGGGTGCGGGTGCTGACCTCGCGCGGCACCCTGGTGAAGGCCGGCGTGCACGCGCCCGGGCGGTGGGAGTGGAGTCCGCTGTACTTCAAGGAGATCAGCTGGGTCGGGTCCAACGCCTTCGGCGTCGAGGAGGTCGACGGTCAACGCAAGCACGCCATCGCCCATTACCTCGACCTGGCCAGCGACGGCCGGATTGACTTGCGACCCATGCTCACTCACACGTTTCGGCTGGACGAGTGGCGCGATGCCTTCCTCGCGATCGCCGATCAGGGCGAGAGTGGCGCTGTGAAGGTGGCCATCGACCAGCGCTAGCCAGCCCCCCCGCCGAGCCCCAGCGCCGGCCCCCCGCCCAGCGCCCCCCGCCGGCCCCAGCGCCTGCCCCCCGCCGAGTGCCCGCCCCCCGCCGGCCCCAGCGCCCGCCCCCCGCCGAGTGTGAATCCCACGACGCGTCATCGGCGTGTCGCGTCGCTGAATTCACAGTCGGCGAGACTGTCGGTGGGTGGTGCCAGCATTCGCCCATGAACGAACACCTTTGGCCCTTCCTGGGCTCAGAAGCGCTGGCAGCGAGGGCCCTTCCTGAGCGGGCGATGCGTGCCAGCTACGAGCCGGTCTACCCGGGCGTTTACGCACCGGGGGGCATCGAGCTGACGGCGAGGCAGCGCGCACATGCGGCATGGCTGTGGTCGCGGCGGCGCGCGGTTGTCGCCGGCAATTCCGCGGCGGCCCTCCTTGGCGCGAAGTGGGTAAGTCCCTCCCTCGACGCCGAGTTGGCGCACGACAATCGACGGCCGCCGTCGGGAATCGTCGTACATACCGACGAATTGGGGCCACACGAGATCCTCGCAATCGACGGGATCGCGGTAACGACCCCAGCTCGCACCGCTTTCGATATCGGCAGACGAACAACCACACGACTGCAGGCGGTTCAGCGGCTCGATGCCCTGACGAACGCGACCGATGTCAAGCTCGCCGATGTCGAGGCGATCATCGCCGACCATCCGGGCGTGCGCGGCCTGCTTCGGCTGCAACGGATCTTGCCGCTTGTCGACGGTGGTGCGGAATCCCCGCAGGAGACGCGAACCCGATTGGTGTTGATCGACGCGGGCCTGCCGAAACCGCAAACCCAGATCGAAGTGTTCGACGAGTACGGCGACTTCGTTGCCCGCGTCGATATGGGTTACGAGGAATTGCGCGTCGGCATCGAGTACGACGGACCGCAACACTGGACGGACCCCGCGCAGCGTGGGCGGGATATCGACCGGCACAACGCATTACTCGTTCTGGGGTGGACGATCATCAGGGTGTGTGCCGAACTCCTGCGATTCCGACAGGGCACGTTCATCGCCCGTGTCCTCGCCGCAATGCAGGCCGCGGGGTGGGTCTCCGGCCGCTGAGTGTGAATCCCACGACGCGTCCACGGCGTGTCGCGTCATGAAATTCACAGTCGGCGTGGCTAACCCACAGCGCCTCGGGATCCGACGACGGGCAGATCAGTCGGGGTGATGACGCCCGGCCCCGCGTCGCAGACAAACGGGATAGCGTTGACCGCGGCGACGGCGGTGCTGTCCATCAACACGGTCATGACGTCCTGCCCCGGTTCGCCGAACCGGATCAGCGCGTCCACCCGCGGTTCGCCGTCGATGGTGATGTTGAAACCTTCCGGGTCGTCCCATTGCGGGTCCAGCGCGTCATCGCTCATCGTCCAGCAGATCGCCAGCTCGATCAGCGGATGTCCGTTGCGGTGACCCCGATAGGACCGGCGCTGGCCCCCGACGGTCCCCGCGGCGAAGTCCGCCCAGCCCAGGCTCAGATCCCGGGTCAGCACCGCGTGCTCGACAAAGGCGTCCGTAGAGTCGAGCTCGACGCTCAGCATTTCGGCAATCATGTCGAGCGTCTCGAAGTAGCCGAGGCCGAAGCGTTGGGTCGCCGGGTCAATCACCGTCACCCGTTCACGCGGCGGCTTGCCGAACCCAAGCACCGTCCACGCATCTCGCACGGGATAGGTTGTGCAGTCCAATGTTTCGACGAGTTTAACGTTGCGCACCTGTCGGCACGCGCCGGTCAAGAAGCCGGCGACGACGTTGATGAAGCCCGGCTCGAACCCGGTTCCCAGGAAGGTCGCCCCGCCCGCTCGGGCGGCCTCGTGCAGCTTCGCGCGCTCGACCGGGTGATGGCTGCCGGTCAGGAAGTCCCCGGTCGTGACGACGTTGATGCCGCTGCGCAGCAACCTGCCCACCAATTCGTAGTCGATGACGCGAGGCATGTAGTTCACGCAGTCCGGTCGAAGATGGATCAGCGCATCGACATCGCCCGTCGCGGCAACTCCGACCGGGTTTCGGCCCGCTAGCACGCCCGCATCGGACCCCACCTTGTCCGAGCCATAGGCGTGCACGCCCACGACGTCGAAGTCGTCGCGGTCGAGCAGAATGCCGAGCGCTCGCCTACCGATGTTGCCGGTGGACCACTGAACTACTTGGTACCGTCGCATACTGCCCTCCTCAAGTAAGGCCGCGAGTGTGAACTACACGACGCTTCCACGGCGTGTTGCGTCGCGTAGTTCACAGTCGGCGCAAGGAGGTCGAGGTCACATCGGATTGGCGCGCAGATAGCTGTAGACACCGGCGAAGTTGCGATTCACTTCTTCGGGAATCGGCACCGGCCCGCCGAGAGCCCTTGCCCCCCAGACAATTTGCGCGGTGCGCTCGACCAGTGCGGTGATATGCAGCACCTTGTCGGGTCGCGGTCCCACCGCCACCAAACCGTGATTGGCGACCAACGCGGCGCCGCGACCTTCCAGGGCCTTGACCGCATTGATGCCGACGTCCGGAGTGCCGGAGGCGGCGTACTCGGCACAGCGCACATCCCCTCCGCAGTAGACGGCGAATTCGTCGATGCACGCCGGAATCGACTGGTGCGCGATGGCGAACATGGTCGCCCACACCGGATGGCTATGGATGACGGCGCCGATGTCGTCGAACGCCTGATAGCACGCGAGGTGCAACTTCATCTCCGTCGACGGCATCCGGCCCTCTTTGGCTTGCAGCACAACACCTTCCGCATCGACAAGCACCAGGTCCTCAAGCACCATGTCGGCGTAATCGACCGATGACGGCGTGATGACGACGTTGCCGTCGGCGCGCCTTGCCGAGATGTTGCCCGCCGTTCCTTCCACCAGGCCGCGGCGCAACATGTCCTTGGCAGCCGCCAGTACCGCGGCCTCCGGTTCGTCAACAAACTTCATTAGCCCAGCACCTCCGGGTTGACGATATTCGCGGGCACCCGGCCGGAGAGCAGCGCCTCGAGATCGTCGGCGACCATCTGCGCCTGCCGGGCTTCGGTGTTCCACGTCGCCCCGCCGATGTGCGGGGTCAGCACGACGTTGGGCATGCGCACCAGCGGGTGATCGACGGGCAGCCATTCGCCGGCGAAGTGGTCCAGACCGGCGGCGGCGACCTTGCCACAGTTCAGCGCGTCGACGAGCGCGTCGGTGTCGTGCAGTTGGGCCCGCGCGGTGTTGAGGAAGACGACGCCGTCGCGCATGGCCGCGAACTGCCGTGTGCCGATCATGCCGACGGTCTCGTCGGTAACCGGCGCATGCACCGAGACGACGTCGGCCTCGGCCAGCAGCTCGTCGAGACTGTGCAGTGCTTCGTCGTGGTACGGATCAAAGGCGATGACCCGCAGGCCCAACCCGGTCAGCCGCCAGCGCAGCGCGCGGCCGACGGCGCCCAGCCCCACCAAGCCAGCGGTCAAGCCCGCCATCTCCCAGCCGCGGAACCGCTGGTAAGGGATGATGCCGTCGCGAAACATGTTGCCGGAACGCACATCCGCGTCGGCGGTCAGCAGGTGGCGGGTGGCCGCGAACAGCAGGGCGACGGCCATCTCGGCGACGGCGTCGGCGTTGCGGGCCGGGGTGTTGAGCACCGGAATGCCGGCTGCGGTGGCACCGTCGATGTCGACGTTGTTGGGATCCCCACGGGTCGAGGCGATCGCACGCAGATCCAGCTGGAAAACGGGGCCCCCGACCGAGTCGGACTCCACCACGACGACGTCGGCGGACTCGGCGGTGATGCGCTCGGCGAGGTGCTCGGCGCTGTAGATCCGCAGCGGGGTCGCATCGATCCAGGGGTCGTACACCACCTCGGCCAGCTGGCGGAGTTTGGCGAACCCCGGACCCCGCAAAGGGGCGGTCACCAGGGCTCGTGGTCGGGACGTCACGATTGCCAATGCTGGCGTACGGTGGCGCCCGTGTCACGCAAAGACGTCCAGGACGTCACTATCGGGATCGATATCGGTAGCACCGCGATCAAAGCGGTCGCCGCCGACGGCGACGGGAACGTGACGGCGCGGGTCCGGATACCGCACCAACTTCGGGTCCCCACTCCCGACCATCTCGAGCACGACGCCGACGAGGTGTGGCGGCGCGCGCCGGCGGCGGCCCTGGACCAACTCGCCGGCACCGACGCCAAGGCGGTCGCGGTTTCGGCGATGGTCCCGTCGATGACCGCCGTCGACGCGACGGGCCGGCCCGTCTCACCCGGGCTGTTGTACGGCGACAGCCGCGGCCAAGTCGCGAACGCCGCGGAGGTGCCGCTGCCCGCGGTGGGTGAGGCCGCCGAGTTCCTGCGCTGGACGGCCGCGCACGCCCCGGACGCGGCGGGTTACTGGCCGGCGCCGGCGGTGGCCAACTACGCGTTGGCTGGTGCGGCGGTGATTGATTCCGCCACCGCGATCACCAGCTTTCCGTTGTTCGACGGGACCGGCTGGAACCCGCAGGCGTGTGCCGATTGTGGCGTGACGGTCGACCAGATGCCTGGGGTGGAGTCGTTCGGAGTGGCGGCCGGACAGGTGGAGCGCACCAGTGCGGTCCTGGCCACCGGCGCCATCGACGCCCTGTGTGAGCAGTTCGTGGCCGGTGCAGACCGGGACGGCGACGTGTTGGTGCTGTGCGGCACCACCCTGATCGTGTGGATCACCATCCCCGAGGTTCGGCAGGTGCCCGGCCTGTGGACCATCCCGCACACCAAGGCGGGCAAGAGCCTGATCGGCGGGGCCAGCAACGCGGGCGGGTTGTTTCTCGGCTGGGTGGATCGACTGCTGGGACCGGGTAGTCCCGCTGGAGATCTCGGGGCGGTCGATCCGGGGCGGGTGCCAGTGTGGTTGCCCTACGTCCGTGGCGAACGCACGCCGTTCCACGACCCCGACCGCCGCGCCGCGCTGGACGGTTTGGACCTCACCCACGACGCCGCTTCGCTGCGGCGCGCCGCCTACGAGTCGTCGGCGTTCGTGGTCCGCCACCTGATCGAGTTGAGTGCCGCGCCGGTAGCCCGCATCGTCGCGGCGGGGGGAGGCACCCGCGACCGCTCCTGGATGCAGGCGATCGCCGACACCACCGACCGGCCGGTCGAGGTCTCCGCGGTGGCCGAGGGCGCCGCGCTGGGAGCCGCGTTCCTGGGGCGCATGGCCGTCGGCCTGGAATCCTCGATCGCCGACGCCGCCCGCTGGGCGTCGACCGAGAAGGTCGTGGAACCCCGGCCCGACTGGGTGCGTCCGACCCTGGACCGCTACCGCCGATTCCTGCATCTGAGTGGGTCGAGGCTGGCCTGACCGAGTGTCGCCGAGCGACGGTGTGCGTTCTACGCTTAGCCAATGGCTGACCACGACCAGACCGCCGCCCGCCGTGAGATCGCGGATGCGTTGTACAAGGCGCTCGAACGCCGGCACGAGGTGGCTGACGTCGTGGTGGAGTCCGAGAACAAGGCGGCCGCGGTCGAGGCGATTGGCAAGCTGCTCGACACGTCGCAGCTGGCGGCCGAAGCGGTGATGGGCATGTCGTTCGACCGGCTCACCATCGATTCGCGGAGGAAGATCCTCGCCGAACTGGAGGACCTGAACAAGCAGCTGACCTTCACATTGCAGGATCGCCCGGCGAGCTCGGGAGAGAGCCTGGTGCTACGGGCCTTCGTCGCAGACGAGGATCGTGACATCTTCGCCACCCGAACCCAGGAAATGGGTGCCGCGGGCGACGGATCCGGCCGGCCGTCCGGGGACCTCGACGACGAGATCAGCGCGGCGCTCAAACGCCTCGACGACGAAGAGGCGGCCTGGTTTGTCGCCGTCGATTCGGGCGAAAAGGTCGGCATGGTGTTCGGTGAGTTGGTGAACGGCGAGGTCGACGTGCGGATCTGGATACACCCCGAACACCGCAGGAAGGGTTACGGCACTGCCGCGCTGCGCAAGTCGCGCTCGGAGATGGCCTACAGCTTTCCGGCCGTGCCGATGGTCGTGCGGACCCCGGCCGCCGACCCGCCTAGGCGCCCTCAAACGTCCTGGTAAACGCCTATCTCTGTGCCCGGCGACTCACCGCCCACAGAGTGCGCTTAAGCGCGTACCGCGGAAACGTATCTGATGTCGCCGAAGGCAGCCATCGACGACTCCTCGGGAAACTCGAAACCGTTGTGGGCGTACAGCTCTCGTGTGCTGCGCACGCGCGTTTGCCAACCCTGGGCCGCAAGGTACTCCACCACGTCGTTGCGTTGATCGGCGTAGATCAACTCGGCCCAATTGAGGTTGAGGCCGAGGCGGCGCCACCGCTCGCTGATTTCGCGACCGCGGTTGGCGACGCGCTCGCGGATGTCGGCGATATAGCCGGTGGCGAACCGGCTGTCGCGGGCGGACAGCGCGGTGATGTGGTCGAATAACCGGTCCTGGGCTTCGGGCGGGAGATAGCCCAGCAGCCCCTCAGCGATCCAGGCCGTCGGCTGGCTTGAGTCAAATCCGTTGTCGCGCAACGCCGCCGGCCAGTCGTCACGAAGGTCGATGGCCACCGGCCGCCGGTCCGCGGTGGGGGTTGCGCCAAGGCCGGCCATCGTCGTGGTCTTGAACTCGATCACCCGTGGCTGGTCGATCTCGTAGACCACGGCGCCGGCGGGCCATTGCAGCCGATACGCGCGCGTGTCCAGCCCGGAGGCCAGGATGACGGCCTGGCGCACGCCGGCGTCGGCGGCCCCGATGAAGAAGGAGTCGAAGAACCGGGTGCGCACCGCCATCCCTTCGCTGAGCCGTTGCGGCGTGAACGCGGGATCGTCGTCGTCGAGTTCGATTTCGCCGTTCATCATCCGGATGAAGGCGTCGACGCCGACGGCATTCACCAGCGGCTCGGCGAACGGGTCGTCGATCAGGGGGTTCGGTCCCTTGGATGCCAGGGCACGCCGCGCGGCCACCGCGGTGGCGGTGGCTCCCACGCTGGAGGCAAGGTCCCAACTGTCGCCGTCATGCCGGGAGGTGTCGGGCGTGCCGGATGTCTCGGATGTCTCGGATGTCTCGGATGTCATGGGTTGGTCTCCTATGCCAGTACTGCGCTGACGGTGACGATGTTGCGCAGCGGGGTTGCCGGGTCGTCGTCGGGGAAGGCGCGCCCATAGTCGGCGAAGTAGTCCCGGCGGGGTCGGCTGGACACCCGCCAGCCCCGGTTGGTGAGGTAG
>NZ_JAFBAR010000093.1 GCF_019247635.1 Mycobacterium sp. | reverse complement strand
AAGACGTCAACGCCCCCTCTGGAGAGGCTGCCTGACTCCGGGCTCTGCGCTGACCGAGCGCTCGGCCAGGGTGGCCGCGGCGGTCAAATTGCACCGTCCCATCGGTCGACGGCGTGCGGGACGATTCCTGGCCGAAGGTCCCAACCTGGTCGCGGCCGCGTCGGCGCGCGGACTGGTGCGGGACGTGTTCGTCACGGCCTCCGCTGCGGAGCGGCACGGGTCGCTGCTCACCGGGCAGCCCGCACCCGTGCATTTAGTGACCGAGCGGGCCGCAAAAGCGTTGTCCGACACGGTGACTCCGACGGGATTGGTCGCGGTGTGCGACATGCCGACGACCCAGCTAAACGATGTGTTGGCCGGCCCGCCTCGGCTGGTCGCGACGGCTGTCGAGATCGGCGAGCCGGGCAACGCGGGCACGCTGATCCGCATTGCCGACGCGATGGGCGCCGCGGCGGTGATCCTTACCGGGCACAGTGTCGACCCCTACAACGGCAAGTGCGTGCGTGCGTCCGCCGGCAGCATCTTCTCGATTCCCGTCGTGGTCGCGCCGGATGCCAATGCCGCAGTGGCCGCGTTGCACGGGGCCGGACTTCAGGTGCTGGCCACCACGATGAACGGTGAGGCCCGCCTCGACGATGCCGAAGCGTTGCTCGGCACGCCGACGGCATGGCTGTTCGGGCCCGAATCCCACGGCTTGCCGGCCGAGATCGCCATGCGGGCGGACCATCGCGTGCGCATCCCGATGGTAGGGGGAGCGGAGAGCCTCAACGTGGCCGCGGCCGCGGCGATCTGTCTGTACCAGAGCGCGCGGGCACTGGGGGTTATCGCGAGCCCGCCCGCGTAACGCCACTGCGAAAAAACGCGTCGAAATTGGCAGTGGCGGTACGCTCGCCCGGCTGCCGAATCCGCGTGGCGTCGCTGCGCTAGGCGGCCGATCTGCGCCCGCGTGCCGGGCGCAGGCCAGTCAGCGACAGCGTGGTGTGCACCAGCGATCCGGCGCGTTCCATGAGGACCTTGGCCGGATCAAGAGGGGAGCGGGCGTGCGGCGGAAAGTAGTGCATGGGCAGCCCGCGGCGGTCCCGCGGCGGCGCCGTGAAACTGGGCGCCTGAACCAGTGGCGCGTCGCTGCGGATCCGCCCCTCCGCGCGGCGGTAGGCGGCCAGCGCACGCGGGTGCAACCGGATTTCGTCGGGAATCGCCAGGAATGCCAGCGCGACAAGCTTGCCGAACAACCGCAGCAGGATCTCGTCGCCGGGGGTCCAGCGCATTCCCGCCTTTTCTCGAACGGCCGGCTCGAACAGGCCCGCCGCGATCCAGCGCTGACCGGCCACCAGCGGCTTGAACAATTGGTCCCAAACCGGGGTGGGCATCAGCAGGAATTTCGGCTTGGGAATCCGCATCTGGAAGATGTCCAGGGTCGCCTGGTTGATCTCTAGCTGCTCGCGGCCGACTCGTTCCCAGTACTCCTGAAATTCCTCCCACGATTTGGGCACCGGGCGCATGCTCATCCCATACATCCGATACCACTGCACGTGCTCGTCGAATAGTTGTTGCTTCTCGGCCTCGGTCAAGCCACCGCAGAAGTATTCGGCCACCTTGATGACCAGCATGAAGAACGTCGCATGCGCCCAGTAAAACGTCTCCGGGTTGAGCGCGTGATAGCGACGGCCGTCGGCGTCGACTCCTTTGATTGTGCGGTGATAGCCCTTGATCTGCTGGCCGGTCTCGGCCGCACGTTCACCGTCGTAGACCACGCCCATGATCGGGTAGACCGACCTGGCCACCCGCTGCAGCGGCTCGCGCAGCAGGATCGAATGCTCCTCGACGGCTGCGCCCAATTCCGGGTACATGTTCTGAATCGCGCCGATCCAGATGCCCATCATTCCGGTGCGCAGGTCCCCGAAATATCTCCAAGTGAGTGACTCGGGCCCGAGTGGGTCAGCCGATGTCGAGTTGACAGTCATCACGGCCTCCATGCGCCTCGACTTGCGCTCACGATAAGCGTTGACAACGCACGTTGTCCACGATTTCGGGATACCTGGCGCGGTGGTGTTACCGAGTCTCCACAGCCCCGCCGCAAGCGTGTGATCAGGGCGTTTGTGGTGAGGTGCGGCGCTTGCGGCCCCGGCCGTGATTGCCGGGGTCAGTCGACACGAATACCCTTGCCTGCGTGGATGTCGGACCTGGGGAAACGGAGTCCGGCCAGACCCGCGAGATCACGGACACCGAAGCGACGGGGACCGCGTTGGCCGCACCAACCGCACCCAAACGGACCCCGGGACAGTGGCTGCGCACCACCAATCACAGTCCCGGCGTGATCGCATTCGTTCGGCGAGCCCGGCGGCTGTTGCCCGGTGATCCGGAATTCGGTGATCCGCTGTCCACCGCGGGCGAGGGCGGGCCGCGGGCGGCCGCCCGGGCCGCCGACCGCCTGCTGGGAGATCGCGGGGCGGCCTCGCGTGAGGTCAGCCTGGGTGTGCTGCAGGTCTGGCAGGCGATGACCGAGGCGGTTTCGCGCCGTCCGGCAAACCCGGAAGCGACGTTGGTCTTCACCGATCTGGTCGAGTTCTCGGCCTGGTCGCTGAAGGCCGGTGACGACGCGGCGCTGACACTGCTGCGCCAGGTGGCGCGCGCGGTTGAACCGCCTTTGCTCGACGCCGGCGGTCACATCGTCAAACGGCTTGGCGACGGAATCATGGCGATCTTTCGCCAGCCGGGCGTCGCGCTGCGGGCGGTGTTGGTGGCCCAGGACGCGGTCGAATCGGTGGAAGTGGACGGCTACCAGCCGCGAATGCGGGTCGGTATTCACACCGGTCGACCGCAGCGCCTAGCCGCGGACTGGCTGGGGGTGGACGTGAATATCGCCTCCCGCGTCATGGAGCATGCCACCAAAGGCGGGATCATGGTGTCGAGTTCGACCCTGGATCTGATCCCGCAAAGCGATCTGGACGCCCTGGGCGTGGTCGCCAAACGCGCGCGCAGACCGTTGTTCACCAGCAAACCTACCGGCGTCCCCGCGGACCTGGCGATTTACCGGATCACGAGCGACAAGACTGGTAGAGAGTTGACAGCCTTAGGTGACACCGACGAAACAACTCCTCAGGCATAGTGGACGTTAATGGTTTACGGCATCTTGTCCCGGGTTGCCCGGGTGCGGTTCACCGTGGGTTATGTGGCAACGCTAGCCGCAGTCAGCACCGTGATCGTGATGATCGGTCCGCAGGCGCATGAACGCCTCATCCAGCGGGCCAGTACAAACCTGCACAACTTGTCGCAGGGGCACCTGGGCACACTGCTGGGCAGCGCCTTCGTCGTCGAAGCCGGGCCGATCGGCTTCTGGATGCCCTTCCTGACGTGTCTGCTGGCGCTCGCCGAACTGCAGTTGCACACCTTCCGGCTGATCGTGGCGTTTTTCGTGGGTCACATCGGGGCGACGCTGGTGGTCGCGGCCGCTCTGGCCGGTGCGATCGAGTTCGGCTGGATGCCGGTGTCCGTCGCGCGCGCCAGTGACGTCGGGATGAGTTACGGCGCACTGGCCGTTCTCGGGGCGCTGACCGCCGCGATCCCGCGGCAGTGGCGGTCGGCATGGATCGGCTGGTGGGTCGCGGTGAGCGTGTCCGCCGGGATCATCGGCGGTGAGTTCACCAACGCGGGCCACGCCATCGCGGTGATCCTGGGCGTGCTGGCGTCCGCGCGGTTCCGGCGGCCGATCCACTGGACGCCCGTGCGGTTGTTGATGCTGGCGAACGCGGCGGGATTCGGCTTCCTGGTGCTGGTGCACCACTGGGGGGCGATGGCAGCCGCGATCGGGTGCGGAGCGCTGGGCGCATTTGTCGCCTACAAGACCGCCCAGTTCGCCCGCGCCCGCGGCGCGGTACCCGTCGTGTTGCCCCGCGACGACCTGCAGCCCGCGCTGACCTGACCGCCACCTCCCTCCTCCACGAACAGACACAGAATCACCCGGCCGCAGCCTGCGGCGTGCGATTCTGTGTCTGCTCGCCGGCCTCACTATGATCGGCACTTCCAGCCCGAACAGCCTCGTCAGCAAGGAGTGTCGTCGCGTGGGTGATCAACCCGTCGACCTGTCGCCGGAAGCGTTGGCCAAGGCGGTCAGCGCAGCCAAGGAGGCCATCGCACTCGCCGACGATCTGGAAGCACTGGCACGAGTCAAGACCGAACGCCTCGGCGACCGCTCGCCGCTGGCGCTGGCCCGACAATCGCTCGCCGCGCTGCCCAAAGAGGACCGCGCCGACGCCGGCAAGCGGGTCAACATCGCTCGCTCCGAGGCTCAGCGCAGCTACGACGAGCGGCTGGCGACGCTGCGCGCCGAGCGTGACGCGGCCGCGCTGGTCACCGAACGCATCGATGTCACGCTGCCGTCGACCCGGCAGCCCACCGGTGCCAGACACCCGATCACGATCCTGGCCGAGCGCATCGCCGACACCTTTATCGCGATGGGCTGGGAATTGGCCGAGGGGCCCGAGGTCGAAACCGAGCAGTTCAACTTCGACGCCCTGAACTTCCCGCCCGATCACCCGGCCCGAAGCGAGCAAGACACCTTCTACATCGCGCCCGAGGGTTCTCGCCAGGTGCTGCGCACCCACACCTCGCCCGTGCAGGTGCGCACCCTGCTAGCGCGCGAGCTACCGGTCTACATCGTCTCGATCGGCCGCACCTTCCGCACCGACGAACTCGATGCCACCCACACGCCCGTCTTTCACCAGGTGGAGGGCCTGGCGGTGGATCGCGGACTGACGATGGCCCACCTGCGGGGAACCCTGGATGCCTTCGCGCGATCCGAGTTCGGGCCGATGGCGCGAACCCGGATCCGGCCGCACTTCTTCCCCTTCACCGAACCTTCCGCCGAGGTCGACGTGTGGTTCGCCAACAAGAAGGGCGGCGCCGACTGGGTGGAGTGGGGCGGCTGCGGCATGGTGCACCCAAACATGTTGCGGGCCACGGGAATTGACCCGGAAGTATACTCCGGTTTCGCGTTCGGGATGGGTCTGGAGCGAACCCTGCAGTTCCGCAACGGGATTCCCGACATGCGCGACATGGTCGAGGGCGACGTCCGTTTCTCGTTGCCGTTCGGGGTGGGGGCCTGATGCGCGTCGCCTACAGCTGGCTACGTGAAGTCGTGGCAGCCGGCGCACCGGGCTGGGACGTCGCTCCCGAGGAACTCGAGCAGACGCTGGTGCGCATCGGCCACGAAGTGGAGGAAGTCATCACGCTCGGACCGGTCGACGGGCCGTTGGTAGTGGGCCGGGTCGCCGAGATCGAGGAGCTCGCCGAGTTCAAAAAGCCGATCCGGGCCTGCCGGGTGGACGTCGGCGAGCGACAAACTCGCGAGATCATCTGTGGTGCAACAAATTTTGTGGTCGGTGATTTGATTGTTGCGGCGTTGCCCGGCACTACCCTGCCTGGGGGTTTTGCCATCGCGTCGCGCAAGACCTACGGCCGCACCTCGGACGGAATGATCTGCTCGGCGGCCGAACTCGGTTTGGGCGCAGACCATTCCGGGATCCTCGTGTTGCCACCGGGGACCGCCGAACCGGGAGCCGACGGGGCCGCTGTGCTCGGGCTTGACGACACGGTCTTCCATTTGGCCATCACCCCGGACCGCGGCTACTGCATGTCGTTGCGCGGCCTGGCCCGCGAGATCGCGTGTGCCTACGATTTGGCCTTCGTCGACCCTGCGGACGTCAAGCCATTGCCCACCGAGGGCCCGGCCTGGCCGCTTACGGTCGATCCCCGGACGGGTGTGCGCCGCTTCGCGCTGCGCCCGGTCACCGGAATTGACCCCGCCGCGGTGTCGCCGTGGTGGCTGCAGCGCCGGCTTCTGCTCGCCGGCATCCGCGCCACCTCGCCGGCGGTCGACGTCACCAACTACGTGATGCTCGAACTCGGCCACCCGATGCACGCCCACGATCGCAACCGGATCACCGGCGGCTTCGCGGTCCGGTTCGCCCGCCCCGGCGAGACCGTGGTCACCCTCGACGACATCGAGCGCAAGCTCAACCCCGCCGACGTGCTGATCGTCGACGACGCCGCGACCGCGGCGATCGGCGGCGTAATGGGCGCGGCGGCCACCGAAGTGCGCGCCGACTCCACCGATGTGCTGCTAGAGGCCGCGGTGTGGGAGCCGGCCGGGATATCGCGCACCCAGCGGCGGCTGCACCTGCCCAGCGAGGCCGCCCGCCGCTACGAGCGCGCCGTTGATCCGGCCATTTCGGTTGCGGCACTGGACCGTTGCGCCGCACTGCTAGCCGACATCGCCGGTGGAGCGGTCGCGCCGACGCTCACCGATTGGCGGGGTGAACCGCCGCGTGACGACTGGTCGCTACCGCCGATCCGCATCGCTGCCGACCTACCGGACCGCTGCGCCGGGGTGGAGTACGCGCAGGGCACGACCGCCCGGCGACTGATCCAGGTTGGTGCCGAGGTGAGCCGGGACGGCGACACGCTGACCGTCACGCCGCCGAGCTGGCGGCCCGACCTGCTGCAGCCGGCCGACCTAGTCGAGGAGGTGCTGCGGCTGGAGGGCCTCGAGGTCATCCCGTCGGTGTTGCCGTCGGCACCCGCGGGCCGCGGATTGACCGCGACGCAAAAGCGCCGCCGTGCGGTAGGCAGGTCGCTGGCGCTGTCCGGCTATGTCGAGATCCTGCCGACACCATTTCTGCCCGCCGGCGTCTTCGACCTGTGGGGTCTTCCGCCCGACGATCCACGGCGGACGACGACGGACGTGCTCAACCCGCTGGAATCCGACCGTCCCCAGCTGGCCACGACGCTGCTGCCCGCTCTGCTGGAAGCGTTGGGGCGCAACGTATCCCGTGGTCTGGTCGACGCCGCACTGTTTGCGCTGGCGCAGGTGGTGCGGCCGACCGAGCACACTCGCGGCGTCGGCCTCATACCGGTCGATCGCCGGCCGACCGACGACGAGATCGCGACGCTGGACGCGTCCCTGCCGCGGCAACCCCAGCACGTCGCCGCGGTATTGGCCGGCCTGCGCGAGCCCCGCGGCCCCTGGGGGCCGGGACGCCCGGTAGAGGCCGCCGATGCTTTCGAAGCCGTGCGAATCATCCTGCGCGCCTGCGGAATTGATGCGATTTTCCAACCTGCTCAATACCTGCCATGGCATCCCGGCCGGTGCGCGGAGATCCTTGTGGGCGAATCCCCGATCGGGCACGCGGGGCAGTTGCATCCCGCCGTGATCGAGCGATCCGGGTTGCCGAAGGGCACCTGCGCCATCGAATTGAATCTGGACGCGATTCCGATTCCGGAGTGGTTACCGGCGCCGCGCGTGTCGCCCTTCCCGGCCGTGTTCCAGGACGTCAGCCTGGTGGTGTCGGCGGACGTCCCCGCCCAGGCCGTGGCCGACGCGGTCCGTGACGGGGCAGGCGAACTGCTCGAGGATGTCAAGTTGTTCGATGTCTTCACCGGCCCGCAGATCGGCGCGGAGCGCAGGTCGCTGACCTTCGCGTTGCGATTCCGGGCGCCGGATCGCACGCTGACCGAAGACGATGCCAGCGCGGCTCGCGACGCCGCGGTGCGCTGCGCCGCCGAGCGGCTCGACGCGGAACTGCGCACGTAAACCCCGCCCGGCGCGTCGTGCCGTTTACGGTGCCCAGTTGAATTCTTTTCCGGTTGAACCATCTCCTGACCACGTTCGTAACCCGAATACGTATCTATGACCACTGGTCATTCGGGCACTGAGTCAAGCACCTTCGCGACCACAGTCGCCGGCCCGTACCAATCGCTGTTCTCGAACACGGGCACCAACCTGCAAGTCCTTGGCGGTGCCCTGTCGGCGAATCCGGGGCCGTTTTTCCGTCAGGTCGTTGCCAACCAGATCGGCTACCCCCAATTGCTCGGCACGTCGCTGCAGAATGCCCTCATCAACCTCCCGGCGACGGTGGCCAACTTGCCCTCCGAGGTCCAAGCCGGTCTGCAGGCGCTTACGGGCTATGACCCGGTGGCTGCCGCACAACAGATCAGCACCAACCAGACCACCTACTTTCAAACGATCAGCACATCGCTCAACGCCGCGTACCACGACTTCAACACGGGGTTGCAAGCCCTGCCGGCCAGCTTTCAGCAAGCCTCTCAGGCCCTAGCTGCGGGCGACTTCACGGACGCCGTCAGCGACCTCCAGCTGAGCTTCAAAAACCTGTTCATCACCGACTTCGATGTCACTTCCAGCCCCACCGGCGTGCTATCCATCACGCCGACGGGCGCGCTCGGGGACCTGCTGCCCGTCTTCGCGATCCCCGGACAGATGGCGCAGAACTTCACCAACTTGCTGCCCGCAGGCTCGGTTCCCGCGCTGGCATCGCAAAGCTTTACGAATTTGGTCGACGCGTTGACCAACACCGCGACCACGTCAACACTCACCGCATTCCTGGACCCAAATGCCCCCCTGGGCCTTGGTGTGGCCATCGATGCCCAAATGGGGCTTCCGTTGGCGTTGGCAATCGATGCGGCCGGCTCGCCGGTCACCACGTTCAACGCGCTTAACTCCAGCGCGCTCGCGTTTGCTAACGCGGTCCACACCGGCGACTGGGTGGACGCGGCCGTCGCAGTTCTTGATGCCCCGGCGGTTGTCGCCAACGGCTTCGTTAACGGCCAAACGACGCTGCCGCTGACTATTGACGCGCTCGGCATTCCGACCACTCTCAACATCCCGCTGTCCGGAATCCTCGTTCCGCCGGGCCCCTACACCGCGACGATCCCGCTGCTGGAGACGAACGCCACCGTCACGGGCACCCCGCTCGGCGGCATCGTTCCCGGCCTGTTGAACTTCCTGCCGGAACACCTCGCGGAGGCGATCGGTGGACCGGTCGTCGACTCCTAGGCAGCTACATATGGCGCCAGCCGACGCGACGCCTACGACTCCGGGCGAGCACCGCGCCGGGATGATCGCGGCTGCGCACCCCCGCGGGCCTGGGAGTTCACTGGATGTAACGTCGACATTCGTCAAATGTTCGGATTCCTCGTCGCACGCGGCGAAAATCTATTAGTGTTCGTGTTGCCTTGATGATTGGGTAACCCCCGGGATCGGGTTGCTACCTGCACTGAGTCGGAGGGGTCGGTATGACGTCGTTTGTGAACTTCTCGCCGGACCTGATGGAGACGGCCTCCCAGGACTTGGCGAGTATCCGATCCTCTCTGGGACAGGCCACGGCCGCCGCGGCTGCTCCCACGACGGGCCTAGTCCCCGCGGCCGCCGATGAGGTCTCGGCGGCGATATCGCAGCTGTTCGGCAGCTACGGCCAGGACTTCCAGGCGCTAACTGCCCAGGCGTCGGCGTTCCATGCTCAATTCGTGAACTTGCTGAACGGTAGTGCTGCTTCCTATCTCGCGACTGAGATCGCCAATGCCCAGCAGGGTCTGGCGGGTGGAAGCGCGTCGGCAACCAGTAGCGCTGCCAATGCCGCGGCCTCCATTCTGCCAATCCTCGGCGGTGGCGGCGGTAGCGGCGGCGGAGGGCTCCTGGGGGGGCTTGTTGGCAG
The DNA here is from genome assembly GCF_019247635.1 of Mycobacterium sp. Taxonomy (GTDB): domain Bacteria; phylum Actinomycetota; class Actinomycetes; order Mycobacteriales; family Mycobacteriaceae; genus Mycobacterium. The sequence continues at coordinate 21,664 of NZ_JAFBAR010000093.1, read as the reverse complement.
TGGGAACGGCGGGGCTCTTGGTGGCTTGGGCGCGCTCTTCAATGCGCCTGCGTTAACGCTCCCGAGCTTGCCGCCGGTCCCGAGTCCTCCGTCATTCCCTGGCTTACCGTCGTTCCCCGGTGCCCCGTCGTTCCCCGGGTTGCCCAACCTGGGGAACCTCTTGGGTGGCTCCGGCGGTGGCACCGGTGGGTTCGGCGCTATCTTCCAAGACATTTCCACCGGGCTCTCCAACTTGCCCACGGGCCTGCAGACGGTTCTCGGCGATCTATCGAACCTGTTGTTCCCGCAGCCCGGCGCGCCGTCCGGTCCCGAACAGAGCCCATGGGTCCTGCTCTTTACGCAGTCCGGTGCCAACCTGCAAGACATCGGCGCGACTTTTGGCGCCAACCCGTTCCCCTTGCTGCACCGGATCGCCATCAACCAGGGCGGTTACATGGACCTGATCGGCGCCGCCGTCTACAACGGCGTCACCGACTTCCCGGGAGGGTTGAATGTCTTGCCGGGGCAAATCGAGGCCGCGATCGCGTCCGCCCAGGGCTTCAACCCCGGAGCCTTCCTTCAGTACTTCGGTGCCAAGCAGGGCTTGTACGGCCAGATTCTCACCACGTCGCTGGCGAACGCCGGCCAGGACTTCCAGACCACAATCCCTGTGTTCGAGCAAGACGCTGGTGAGGCGTACCACCAGCTGACGCTGGGCAACTTCAACACAGCCGTCAGCGACTACGCCAAGGCCTCCATAGACCTGTTCATCAGCGGATTCGATACCAGCCACCTGACTGCTCAACTCGGAACTTTCATTCTTGATCCGATCACTAACACCATTGACATCTCCGGTGGGCTGGGTGGCCCCATCCTTTTGGAAGGCCCGGCCGGTGCCCTGCTGCCCATCCTGGCCATCCCCGGCGATGAAGTGCAGATCTTTGCCGACATAATGCCCGCCGGTTCGACCGCGCAGCACATGGCCCAGAACTTCAGCAACATCGTCCACACGCTCACTGACACGACGATCACGACGAATGCAGACTTGAACGTGACGGGGACGTTCCTACCGCCGTCCATAACCCCGAGTTTCGTCGTGGCCGCCGGCTTCGGCTTGCCGTTGCAACTCGGGTTCGCCTTCTTGGGTGCGCCATTCGCGGGGTTGAACGGTCTCGCAACCGCGGCGACGCAGCTTGGGGCGGCGGTTCAGGCCGGCGACGGCTTGGCAGCCGTTGGTGCAGTCGCCAACACTCCGGCCTTCTTCTTGAACGGGCTGCTAAACGGTGAAACCACCCTGAATCTAGCCGTCCCGGTGTCAATCGGCCCCTTGTCGGTGCCGCTGGAGATGGCAGTGCCACTTGACGGAATTCTCGTTAAGCCGCATGGTATTTCGGCTACGGTGAGCATCCTTGGGCTCAGTGAGAGTATCCCGATCAGTGGCGCGAAGTTCGGTGGTCTTCTTCCTCTGCTGATCAACGGCATCCCGGAGGCTCTCGCCAACTCGATCATCAACACCTAGAACGCGTTACCCGACCCGGCAACGGAATTCCTGGACCGAGCCTCTCCCTTCTATAGGCGAGAATGCTTGTGCAAGACAAGGATTGGTAAGCAGTTCGCCCAGAGTTCGTGGCCGGCCCCATCGAGGCGGTGTGCCGCTGGTCGGCTAGGGTATGGTCCAACAGCTTGTCGCAGATGCGGTGGGACCACGTCGCTGTGGTGCTGCGATGTGCAGTCCAATAGACCATCGGATGATCGCTGCTTTGAGTCGAGGGAGACACGGGAGTGTCGTTCGTATCTACAGCGCCGGATGTACTCGGGGCGGCGGCGCGGGAGTTGGCGAGCATTCGCTCTTCGCTCGGTCAGGCCACCGCCGCGGCTACCACCCCGTTGACTGGGCTGGTGCCCGCGGCCGCCGATGAGGTGTCGGCCGCGATCTCGCAGTTGTTCGGCAGCTACGGTCAGGATTTTCAGGCGTTGAGCGCCCAAGCGTCGGCGTTTCACGACGAGTTCGTGAATCTGCTGAACGGTACCGCGGCAGCGTATCTGGGCAGCGAGATCGACAACGCCCGATTAGCAGGTTCCGGCGGCGCGGCGACTACCGTCGCTGACTCGGGCGGCACCACAACGCCCCCTAATCCGTGGGTCGCGCTTTTTGACAACACCGGCGCAAACCTGGATGCTATCGGCGCCCAGTGGGCTCTTCGCCCCTACCCGTTGCTGCGCCAGATCCTGGCCAACCAAGGGAATTACGCGCAGTTGGTCAGCGCCGCCGTCGGCACTGGGCTCCAGGACTTCCCCGCCGAATTGCAGGTGTGGCCGGCGCAGATCGAGCGCGCCACCCAGACTGCCCAGGGCTTTAACCCGGTGGCGTTCGCACAGTGGTTCGGTGCCAACCAAGGCATCTACGGGCAGACGCTCAACACCGCCCTGGCCAACGCCGGCCAAGACTTCAATACCACCATCCCCGTCTTCGAGTCAGACCTCGGGATGGCAGACCAAGACATCGGGACGGGTAATTTCCACGGCGCGGTGCAATACGTTGCGCACTCGGTGCTGGATCTCTTCATCAGCGGCTTCGACACCAGCCACCTGAGCATTCATCTCCTGAATCCCAGCGAGCTGGTCAGTGGGCCCATTTATGTGGAAGGCCCGGCGGGGGCCCTGCTACCCATCTTGAGCATTCCCGGACAGGAGTTACAGCTCTTCGCCGACATAATGCCGGCCGGTTCGACCGCACAACACATGGCGCAGAACTTGACCAACGCCGTCGATGCGCTCACCAACGCGAGCATCACGACGAGCGTGGGGGTAACGCCTTCCGGCTTGACCTTCGACGCCTACTTCGGCTTGCCGCTGCAACTGGGGTTTGGGATATTGGGCCCGCCGATTACCACGCTGGACGCGACGGCAACCGTCCTGTCGTACCTTGGCTACGACGTGCAGACCGGCGACGGCCTTGCCTTCGCCGGCGCCGTCCTCGACTCTCCGGCCATCATCGCGAACGGTTTACTGAACGGTCAGACCACCGTCGATCTGGCTCTGCCGGTTACGGCGCTCGGTCTTTCGATCCCGGCCGTGATGCACCTACCCTTCGACGGCCTGCTCACACCGCCCCAGACTGCGACGGTCACGCTGCCCACGGATCCTGCTTTGGGAATTTACAGCCCGTACACCCTGCCCCTCGGGGGAACCGAGTTCGGTGGTCTCATCCCCGCGTTGGTAATCACCGTGCCGGAAGCGCTTGCGGCAGCGATCACGCCCTCGTCGTCGTAGCCGGCGGACCTGTTATCGCCCTTGGTGATTCGGGCGTGGTGGTACTGTGGTTTAAGGCCTATTAGTCTCGTGTCAAGCCCAGAAAAACCGGGTGACCACGCATTAAGCTGCGGGGGGCCTAATGACGTCGTTCGTGACCATCGTGCCGGACCTTATGCAGGCGGCAGCTGGGGATCTGGCGAACATTCAGTCGACGCTCGGGCAGGCGACTTCGGCGGTAGCCGCTCCCACGACGGGCCTGATGCCCGCCGCTGCCGACGAGGTGTCGGCCGCTGTCTCGCAGCTGTTCGGTTCCTACGGCGAAGAGTTTCAAGCTTTTAGCGCGCGACTGGCGGCGTTGCACACCGAGTTCATGAACTTGCTGAGCAGCAGCGCGGCTGCCTACCTGGGCACCGAGATCGCCAATGCGCAGCAGGGTCTCAGTGGCGGAGCCTCGTCGGTCGGCAACGCCGCGGAGTCCATCCTGCCGATCGTTGGCGGCAGTGGTAGCGGTTTGAGCTCGCTGCTGGGTGGCAGTGACAACACCGGCCTGGGCGGCATCCTTGGCAGCGGCGGACTGGCAACGATCCTTGGTGAAACCGAGGGCCTGAGCTCGGTCCTCGGCGCGGCGGGGCTGGCGCCAACCCTCGGTAGCAGCGGGCTGGCGGCCACCGGTGGTTCTAGTATCACTCAGGACCTCAGCAACATCCTGTCTATCGTGGCCAACGGCGGCACTGGCCCGCTGGTGTCTAACCTGCTGACCAACCCGTTCGGGACGGTTGAATCGTTGTTCCCGGGACTGCTCGGGACCAGTGGAATCACCACTAACGGTCCGCCCCCTTCCATCGATCCCTGGCAAGCGCTCGTCCTCAACACCAGCGCCAATCTGGGAGCGCTCGGCGCGGACTGGAGTACTCACCCGTTCCCCTTGTTGCACCAGATCGCGGTCAACCAGGCTGGCTATGGGCAGCTGATCGTCACCGCTTTCGAAAACGGATTCAGAGACTTTCCCGGCGGGTTGCAGGTGTTGCCGGGGCAAATCGAGGCTGCCGTCGCGTCCGCTCAAGGTTTCAATCCGGTGGCGTTCGCGGAGTGGTTCGGGGCGAACCAAGGCGTCTACGGTCAGTTACTCACCACCTCGCTGGCCAATGCCGGCCAGGACTTCCAGACCACCATCCCCGTCTTCGAGTCAGATCTGGGAACGGCCTTCCAACAGCTGCAATTGGGGAATTTCAACACCTCGGTGTATTACGTCGGCAAGGCCATCCTCGATCTTTTCATCTCCGGGTTCGACACCAGCCACTTGAACATAAATCTCCTGAACTTCAACGCTCTGGTGAGCGGCCCAGTCTATTTGGAGGGGCCTGCGGGAGCCTTATTACCCATCCTCAGCATTCCTGGGCAGGAACTGCAGCTTTTTGCCGACATCTGGCCCGCCGGATCCACCGCGCAGCACATGGCACAACACTTGACCAATATTGTTAATACACTTACCGATTCGAGCATTTCGGTGAACGCGGGCTTGCAACTCGACACGTCCAACCTGCCCTTCAGCCTGCTCAACTCCACGTTCTCCTTCGACGCCTACTTCGGATTGCCACTGGCACTGGCCTTCGGATTGATCGGCTCGCCGATCACCACGCTGAATGGCCTTGCAACCGCCGCGTCGCAGCTCGGAGGCGCAATTCAGACGGGGGATGTGGTAGGAGCGACCGGTGTCATCTTCAACTCGCCGGCCATCATCGCGAACGACGCTCTCAACGGCGAGCTCCTAATCGATGTGCCGCTACCGGTGTCGGAGTCGTTCGGTTTCAGCTTGCCGATTATCGGTACGTCCACCGTCGGATTCACCGCACCGGTTGTAGCTCACGTTCCCTTCGACGGGATTCTGGTTCCACCGCACGCAATGACCGCAACGCTGTCGGGAGTCGACCTCAACCTCTCAAATCCGATCCTGGGAGACTACAACTTCCCAATCAACGTCCCCCTCAGCTTCCCCTTGGGCGGGACGAAGTTCGGCGGCATCCTTCCCGAGCTGATCAACACCATGCCGCAAGCGCTGGCCGCGTCGATCACCGACTCCTAGTTGGTGAGAAACCCCGAAATTGCGGGGGTTTTCAGGCATGCAGACTGTTTTGGGCCGGGATGGCCTGGACGCGGTCTGAAAGCTGAACAAAAGCCGCTAAAAGGAATGGTTTTCACGGTCAGAGCTTGGTATGCGTTGTGTCCCAGTATCTTTGGCGCAAGGCAGGGTGGCGAGCGATGGAGCGCCAAAACCTCTCGACGAGTACCACTTTCGGGTGCGCCGGCCGATCCACTAACGCGTGACCAGCCGTGTGTTGGACGTGACGCGTAACGGATTCGTAATTGAGACGACGGCCGTCTGACTTTCCATTTCGGTTGGTCTCGCGGTATCAGGTTGCTCGACAAGCCAATTCGGGAAAGCGAGCCGCGGATCTATCCGCTTCGCTGTTGACACCGGTCAGTACGGGCGTTTTGGCGTAACCGTTCAGTGTGTACTGATTGAGCAAGGACGCCGCAGATTGTTGGTTGTAAAGGCAGACAAGCGGATGAAGACCAGCGAAAGCGTTCTGGCGCAGCACTTTAGGCGGTGGGCAAAATTGCGCACCGCTAGCTTTCGGTCGTTGCCCCCCGGCAAAACCCGCAGGCGCCGGCCTCTGCCGGTGCCTTCCATTGGAGCGTATCGCAGCAATATCGATTGCGAGGGCGAATCGCGGAACTTGTGCGACGGTGGCGCGAAAAATGGTCTATATTCTAGGTTTACGTGTCCTGGCGGGTGGGAACTAACAGGGCATTATCGGGGGACGCGGCCTTCTGGTGTGACTCAGGTTCCATCAAGGGGCATTCGGTTTCTTGTTCATGGGGTCATGTGGTGGGGAGATGAACATGTCGTATGTATTCGTGGCGCCGGACGTGGTCGACCTGGCGGCGCAGGATCTAGCAGCTATTCGAGCGACGCTCGAAGAGTCGGCGGCATCGGCAGCGATGCCGACTGGTGCTGTTGCGCCTGCGGCCGCCGACGAGGTGTCAACGGCCGTCGCGGCGCTATTTGGTCAGTTTGGCAAGGACTTTCAAGCCCTCAATGCTGAGGCGGCGGCGTTTCATGACCAGTTTGTCAACCTGCTCAGTGCCGGAGCGACATCCTACATAGAGGCCGAGTCCGCCAACGCCGCCGCGGTGGCGCAGGGGAGTGGTAACCTTGCCGCCGACTTCGGCACGGCGCTGTCCGGTCTGGGCGCAGAGATTAGTGCTGCGCTGTCATTGGATGTGAGCGGTGGTCCCGGCGCTGGACTAGCTCTTGCGCTGGAGACGGCTTTCGGCGGTGGACTGAGCGGCTTGGCTCTCCAGACCGGTGGCGCGATCACGCGCGGCGTCGGCGCCGGGCTTGTCCAGACCGGCGACGCGATAGTGAATCTCGGTCTTGCGCTTGAGAATAGCGGAGCTATGATGTCCGCGACCGGCGCAGCGCTGTCTGCCCAAGCCAATGCGGCTCTTTCGGCGATTCTGAACGCTCCCTTGTCCATCCAGATTGGTGCGATGCTGTCGGGCGGATTTAATGGTTCACTGTCTGACTTGATTCACGGCGGAGAGGCATTCTTCGCGAATTTCGCTGGGCAGCTTGGGAATTTGGGCGGTGGCTTCATTGGTGGCCTGGATACCCTGGTGCAGACCGGTGAGTCGTTGGCCGGGCAGTTGGGTGCATCTTTCGGGCACCTGCCGTCGTTCCCGGGCTTCCCCGGCTTTCCTGGGTTCCCAGCGTTGCCGAATTTGGGGAACTTGGGCGGTGGGCTCGAGGTGGCGATCAATGGTTTGGGTGCCGAGTTGAATGCGGCCCTGAACGGGATGCTCTCGGGCGGGTTGACGCTGCCCCCATTCCCCGGCTTCCCGGTTTTCCCGGGTCTGCCGCCCTTCCCGGGTCTGCCGAATCTGGGGGCTCTAGGTGCGCAGTTTGGTGCTGGTCTGAACGCGTTGGTGCTCAGCGGTGAATCGTTGGCCGCGCAGTTGGGCGGCGCGTTCGGGCACCTGCCGTCACTGCCGACCTTCCCCGGTGTGCAGGGCTTCCCGGGGTTCCCGGGTCTGCCGGCGTTCCCGGGTCTGCCGAACCTGGGGACTCTAGGTGCCGAGTTTGGTGCGGGTCTAAATGCGTTGGTGCTCAGCGGTGAATCGTTGGCTGCGCAGTTGGGTGCATCCTTTGGCCATCTGCCCTCGTTCCCGGGCTTCCCTGGCTTCCCGAATATCCCGTTGCCGAGTCTGCCGAATTTGGGCAACTTCGGTGGCGGGCTCGAGGTGGCGATCAATGGTTTGGGTGCCGAGTTGAATGCGGCCCTGAATGGGATGCTCTCGGGCGGGTTGACGCTGCCCCCATTCCCGGGCTTCCCGGGTCTGCCGCCCTTCCCGGCTCTGCCGAACCTGGGGAACCTGGGTGCGGAGTTCGGGGCGGGATTGAGTGCTTTAACGCAGACCGGCGAAAGGTTCTTCGCCGACCTAGCAACACAATTCGGCCGCTTGCCGTTACCCATTATTCAGCCGGGTTTCCCGAACATCCCGTTGCCGAGTCTGCCGAATTTGGGCAACTTGGGTGGTGGGCTTGAGGTGGCGATCAGCGGTTTGGGTGCCGCGCTGAATGCGGCGCTGAACGGGATGCTCTCGGGCGGGCTGACGCTGCCACCATTCCCGGGCTTCCCGGGCTTCCCGGGGTTCCCGGGTCTGCCGCCCTTCCCGGGTCTGCCGAACCTGGGGACTCTAGGTGCCGAGTTCGGTGCTGGCTTAAATGCGTTGGTGCTCAGCGGTGAATCGCTGGCCGCGCAGTTGGGCGGGGCGTTTGGTCATCTGCCCTCGTTCCCGGGCTTCCCGGGCTTCCCCACCATCCCGTTGCCGAGTCTGCCGAATTTAGGGAACTTGGGTGGTGGGCTCGAGGTGGCGATCAATGGTTTGGGTGCCGAGTTGAATGCGGCCCTGAATGGGATGCTCTCGGGCGGGTTGACGCTGCCGCCATTCCCGGGCTTCCCGGGTCTGCCGCCCTTCCCGGGTCTGCCGAATCTGGGGACTCTGGGTGCGCAGTTCGGTGCTGGTCTGAATGCGTTGGTGCTGAGCGGTGAATCGCTGGCCGCGCAGTTGGGCGGGGCGTTTGGTCATCTGCCCTCGTTCCCGGGCTTCCCTGGGTTCCCCACCATCCCGTTGCCGAGTCTGCCGAATTTGGGGAACTTGGGTGGTGGGCTTGAGGTGGCGATCAATGGTTTGGGTGCCGAGTTGAATGCGGCCCTGAATGGGATGCTCTCGGGCGGGTTGACGTTGCCGCCATTCCCGGGGTTCCCGGGTCTGCCGCCCTTCCCGGGGTTGCCGGGTCTGCCGAACCTGGGGAATCTGGGTGCCGAGTTCGGTGCTGGCTTGAACGCGTTGGTGCAGACCGGTGAATCGCTGGCTGCGCAGTTGGGCGGCGCGTTGGGTCATCTGCCGTCGTTCCCGGGCTTCCCGGGGTTCCCCACCATCCCGTTGCCGAGTCTGCCGAATTTGGGCAACTTGGGTGGTGGGCTCGAGCTGGCGATCAATGGTTTGGGTGCCGAGCTGAATGCGGCCCTGAATGGGATGCTCTCGGGCGGGCTGACCCTGCCCCCATTCCCGGGGTTCCCGGGTCTGCCGCCCTTCCCGGGTCTGCCGAACCTGGGGACTCTAGGTGCCGAGTTCGGTGCGGGTCTAAATGCGTTGGTGCTCAGCGGTGAATCGCTGGCCGCGCAGTTGGGTGGGGCGTTTGGTCATCTGCCGTCGTTCCCGGGCTTCCCGGGGTTGCCGAACATCCCGTTGCCGGGTCTGCCGAATTTGGGCAACTTGGGTGGTGGGCTCGAGGTGGCGATCAATGGTTTGGGTGCCGAGTTGAATGCGGCCCTGAATGGGATGCTCTCGGGTGGGTTGACGTTGCCGCCATTCCCGGGGTTCCCGGGTCTGCCGCCCTTCCCGGGTCTGCCGAACCTGGGGACTCTAGGTGCCGAGTTCGGTGCGGGTCTAAATGCGTTGGTGCAGACCGGTGAATCGTTGGCCGCGCAGGTGGGCGGCGCGTTCGGGCACCTGCCGACGCTGCCGTCGTTCCCCGCTCCGCCGAACTTTGGCAACTTGGCAGCTGAACTGTCCGCAGCACTGAACGGCTTTGGCGGAGCGTTCGGCGGGTCGCTGAGTGCCGTCCTGAACGGGTTCCTATCTGGGGGCCTCAATGTCGGCGGTTCGCTGGGTCGCTTGATTCAGACTGGCGAGTCGATGTTCGCTAACTTCGGTACGCAACTGGGGAATCTGACTGGTGGCTTCGCCGGTGGCCTGAATGCCTTGGTGCAGACCGGCGAGTCGCTGGCGGCTGACTTCAACGCAGGACTCAGCCAACTCCTTAACGGCAGTCTGAACGCTTCGTTGATGCTCGACATCAATACCGCATTAGGGGCGGGTCTCAATGGCGTCGTTTCCGGGTTGGTGCAGGCTGGCGGGTCCCTGGCGAACAGCCTGGGTGCTGGCCTAAGCGGGCTCGCCAACATTGGTGAGGAATTGACCGGCACCTTCGGTGGCGGACTGACCGGACTGACGGCGACCGGTGCGACCCTAGCGAGGATTTGGGAGAACGCCACCGCTGGGATCATTGCCACGCTGAGTAACGCTCTTGGCGCCAGCATCGGGGTTGGGGTGCCTGGATTCACGGTGACCGGGGACAGCTTGCTGGTAGGTCTGGGTAATGGCGTGATCGGATTTGTCCAAACCGGTGACGCCTTGCTCACATCGCTTGGTGACGCCGGTCTCGGGCTGGCTGCCGACATCCGGGCCGCCCTGCTCAACTTCGCGCTGTCTATTCAGGCCGCAGGAAGCCTCAGTGGCTAAGCGGGCGCTACCCTGATGGCCGGCCGAACTCGGTCCACCCTTCCGTTCACCTGAGAATGGATTTGCAAATCGCTGCATAACCATGCAGAATCGGCAAATGGCCGATGAGATTCGGGTGGCGATCGCCGGTGCCAGCGGCTATGCAGGGGGCGAGATTCTCCGGCTATTGCTTGGGCATCCGGCATACGGCGACGGGCGGCTTACTATCGGCGCGCTGACTGCCGCAACCAGCGTGGGCAGCACCCTCGGCGAGCAGCATCCGCACCTCACGCCACTGGCCCAGCGCATTGTCGAACCGACCGACACCGCCACGCTCACGGGCCATGATGTTGTCTTTTTGGCTCTGCCGCACGGACACTCGGCGGCGCTGGCCGAACAATTGGGTCCTCGGACCCTGATCATCGACTGCGGCGCCGATTTTCGGCTTACCGACGCCGCCGCTTGGGAGCGGTACTACGGGTCCACCCACGCGGGAAGCTGGCCCTACGGACTGCCCGAGCTGCCCGGCGCGCGGGACCGGCTCACAGGTGCCCGTCGCATCGCGGTGCCCGGCTGCTATCCAACCGCAGCACTGCTTGCGCTGTTGCCTGCGGTGGCCGAAGACCTCATTGACCCGGCGGTCACCGTCGTCACGGTCAGCGGTACCTCCGGCGCCGGTCGCGCCGCCAAGACTGACCTACTCGGCTCGGAGGTCATCGGGTCGGCACGGGCCTACAACATCGGTGGCGCCCATCGGCACACACCCGAGATCGCCCAGGGGCTCCGGGCCGTGACCGACCACGACGTCACAGTCTCGTTCACCCCCGTGCTGGTCCCCATGTCCCGCGGGATTCTGGCCACCTGCACGGCGCGTACCCGCTCGCCGTTGTCACAGCTGCGGGCAGCCTACGAGAAGGCTTACCACGCTGACCCTTTCGTCTATCTGATGCCGGAGGGCCAGCTGCCTCGCACGGGTGCTGTCATCGGCAGCAACGCGGCACACATCGCCATCGCCGTGGACGAGGCCGCCGAGACGTTCGTAGCGATCGCCGCGATCGACAACCTCGTCAAGGGCACGGCGGGCGCCGCCGTGCAGTCGATGAACCTGGCGTTGGGTTGGCCGGAGACGGAAGGCCTTTCGGTCGTGGGGGTGGCACCGTGACCGAAACCGCGAGTCCCACAAGGGTGGTGCGCGCTCAGGGCGTCACCGCGGCGGCGGGCTTCCGGGCCGCCGGCATCGCGGCGGGGATCAAGGTGTCGGGGGCCCGCGACCTGGCGCTGGTCTTCAACGAGGGCCCCGACTACGCGGCGGCAGGAGTGTTCACCCGCAACAAGGTCAAAGCCGCGCCGGTGTTGTGGACCCAGCAGGTGCTCACCACGCGGCGACTGCGCGCGGTAATCCTCAACTCCGGCGGTGCGAACGCGTGTACCGGGCCGGCCGGCTTTCAGGACACCCATGCCACCGCGGAGGCCGTGGCCGCCGCATTGTCGGACTGGGGGACGGAGACGGGGGCCATCGAGGTCGCCGTCTGCTCCACGGGGCTGATCGGCGACCGTCTGCCAATGGACAAGGTGCTCACGGGAGTTCGCGAGATCGTGCACGAGATGGCGGGCGGACTCAGTGGGGGGGACGACGCCGCCCATGCCATCATGACGACCGACACCAGGCCCAAACAAGTTGCGCTGCATCATCAGAACAACTGGACCGTCGGTGGAATGGCCAAGGGTGCGGGCATGCTGGCGCCCTCATTGGCCACGATGCTCTGCGTACTGACCACCGATGCCGTCGTCGAGCCTGAGGCGCTCGAGCAGGCGCTGCGCCGTGCCAGCGCCCGCACGTTCGACCGACTCGACATCGACGGTAGCTGCTCCACCAACGACACCGTGCTGCTGCTGGCGTCGGGCGCCAGCGAAATCAGCCCGCCCCAAGCCGATCTCGATGCGGCGGTGTGGCAAGTCTGCGACGACCTATGCGCTCAGCTCCAAGCCGACGCCGAAGGCGTCACCAAGCGCGTCACCGTGACGGTTACCGGCGCGGCCACCGAGGATGACGCCCTGGTCGCCGCCCGGGTGATTGCCCGCGACAGTCTGGTCAAGACCGCGGTATTTGGCTCCGACCCCAACTGGGGACGGGTGCTGGCTGCGGTCGGGATGGCGCCTGTGGCACTCGATCCCGATCGAATCACCGTGTCGTTCAACGGCTCTGCTGTCTACGCCGATGGCGTCGGCGCTGCGGGTGCACGCCAGGTTGACCTGTCGGCGCCGGACATCGACATCACCGTCGACCTCGCCGTCGGAACAGGTTGCGCCGCAATCCGCACCACCGACCTCTCGTACGCCTACGTCGAAGAGAACTCGGCTTACAGCTCATGACCGCCACGTTGCCCACTCAGGCCAAGGCGCAGGTGCTGGCTGAAGCGCTGCCCTGGCTCAAGCAGCTGCACGGCAGGATCGTGGTTGTCAAATATGGCGGCAACGCCATGACCGACGCCACGCTACGACAGGCCTTTGCCGCCGACATGGCGTTTCTGCGCAACTGCGGGATCCATCCCGTCGTCGTGCACGGCGGGGGGCCGCAGATCACCGCGATGCTGCGGAGACTCGGCCTCGAGGGTGACTTCAAGGGCGGCTTCCGGGTCACCACACCGGAAGTCCTCGACGTCGCCCGGATGGTGTTGTTCGGTCAGGTGGGGCGCGAACTGGTCAACCTGATCAACGCGCATGGACCCTACGCTGTCGGCATCACCGGAGAGGATGCGCAGCTGTTTACCGCCGTGCGACGCAGCGTCACCGTCGACGGCGTGGTCACCGATATCGGCCTGGTCGGGGATGTGGCACACGTCAATACGGCGGCGGTGCTGGACCTCATTGCGGCGCACCGGATTCCCGTCGTTTCGACTTTGGCGCCGGATTATGACGGTGTGGTGCACAACATCAACGCCGACACCGCCGCGGCGGCACTGGCCGAGGCGCTGGGGGCCGAAAAATTGTTGATGCTCACCGATGTCGAAGGCCTGTACACCGGTTGGCCGGATCGGGATTCGTTGGTCAGCGAAATCGATACGGCCACACTGGCACAACTGCTGCCGACGCTAGAGGCGGGGATGATCCCCAAGATCGAGGCGTGCCTGCGGGCCGTCGCCGGTGGTGTACCCAGCGCGCACGTCATCGACGGGCGGGTCCAACACTGCGTGCTGGTGGAGCTGTTCACCGACGCGGGCACCGGCACCAAGGTGGTGAGCGCATGACGGGCACCGACAGCATGCGCGCCAGATGGCAAGCCGTGATGATGAATAACTACGGCACCCCGCCGGTCGCGCTGGCCAGTGGTGATGGCGCTGTGGTCACCGACGTCGACGGTAAGACCTACGTCGACCTGCTCGGCGGCATCGCAGTCAATGTGCTGGGCCATCGCCACCCCGCTGTCATCGAGGCTGTCACGCAACAGATGTCGACGCTGGGCCATACGTCTAACCTGTATGCCACTGAGCCCGGCCTGGCGCTGGCCGAGGAACTGGTGGGGTTGCTGGGCGCCGAATCGCAGACGCGAGTGTTTTTCTGCAACTCTGGTACCGAGGCCAACGAACTGGCTTTCAAGCTTTCCCGGCTCACCGGGCGCACCAAACTTGTAGCCGCGCAGGAAGCATTCCATGGCCGGACGATGGGCTCGCTGGCGTTGACGGGACAACCGACCAAGCAGGCCCCGTTCGCACCGTTGCCCGGCGACGTCACACACGTGCCCTATGGCGATGTTGATGCGTTGCAAGCCGCCGTCGACGACGACACGGCAGCGGTGTTTCTCGAGCCGATCATGGGGGAGTGCGGAGTCGTCGTCCCGCCCGAGGGTTATCTGGTGGCCGCCCGGGAGATCACGATGCGCCACGGTGCATTGCTCGTGCTGGACGAGGTACAGACCGGAATCGGCCGCACCGGAGCATTTTTCGCTCATCAGCATGACGGCATAACCCCTGACGTGGTGACCCTGGCCAAGGGACTCGGCGGCGGGTTGCCGATCGGGGCGGTGCTGGCTGTGGGCCCCGCCGCGGAGTTACTCACCCCCGGCCTGCACGGCAGCACCTTTGGCGGCAACCCGATCTGCACCGCGGCGGCGCTGGCGGTGCTGCGGGTGCTGGCGGCCGACGATCTGGTCCGCCGAGCCGACGTGCTGGGCAAATCGCTGCGACACGGCATCGAATCACTGGGTCATCCGCTGATCGAGCAGGTGCGCGGCCGCGGATTGTTGTGGGGGATCGTGCTTTCCGGCGCGCACGCAAAGGACGCTGAGACGGCTGCTCGCGACGCGGGCTACCTGGTCAACGCGGTTGCGCCCAACGTTATCCGGCTGGCGCCGCCGCTGATCATCACCGAACCCCAGCTCGACGCTTTCGTCGCCGCCCTGCCGGGCATTCTCGCCGGGCCCTCGATATGACCCGGCATTTCCTGCGCGACGACGACCTGTCGCCGACCGAGCAGGCCGACATCCTCGAGCTCGCAGCCGAACTGAAGAAGGATCCGTTCAGCCGTCGTCCCCTCGATGGGCCCCGCGGGGTGGCGGTCATCTTCGACAAAAACTCCACCCGCACGCGGTTTTCCTTCGAGGTGGGCATCGCACAGCTCGGCGGGCACGCCGTCGTCGTCGACGGACGCAACACCCAGCTGGGTCGCGAAGAGACCCTGCAGGATACGGCAAAGGTGCTGTCCCGCTATGTCGATGCCATCGTCTGGCGGACGTTCGGGCAGGACCGGCTGACCGCCATGGCCGCCACGGCCACGGTGCCGGTGATCAACGCCCTGTCCGACGAGTTCCACCCCTGCCAGGTGCTGGCCGATCTGCAGACCGTTGCCGAATGCAAGGGGTCGCTGAAAGGCTTGCGGCTGACCTACTTCGGAGATGGCGCCAACAACATGGCCCACTCGCTGATGCTCGGGGGAGCCACCGCCGGGATACACGTCACCGTTGCGGCCCCCACCGGATTTACGCCTGACCCGGCCGTGATCGCCGCGGCCGAGCGGCGCGCCCAGAAGACCGGCGCCTCGGTGACCATCACCGCCGACCCCGACGCCGCCGCCACCGGAGCCGACGTGCTGGTGACCGACACCTGGACATCAATGGGCCAGGAGAACGATGGGCTGGACCGCGTAGGGCCATTCTGGCCGTTCCAAGTCAACGCACGACTGGTAGCCCTGGCGGACGCGGAAGCCATTGTGCTGCACTGTCTTCCAGCTCATCGTGGTGACGAGATCACCGATCAGGTGATGGACGGACCGGCCAGCGTGGTGTGGGACGAGGCGGAGAACCGGCTGCATGCGCAGAAGGCGCTGCTGGCGTGGCTGCTGGAGCAACCCCGATGACCAGCGGAGGTTCACGGACCGCAGCCGAGACAACCCGCGTCGGTCGGCAGGCCCGCATCGTCGCGATCCTGTCGTCGGCGGAGGTGCGCAGCCAAACCGAGCTGGCCGCGCTGCTGGCCAACGAGGGTATCGAGGTCACCCAGGCCACGCTGTCGCGGGATCTGGAGGAGCTCGGCGCGGTAAAGCTGCGCGGGGCCGACGGCGGCGTCGGCGTCTACGTCGTCCCCGAGGACGGCAGCCCGGTACGCGGGGTGTCCGGCGGTACCTCGCGGCTGTCTCGGCTGCTGGGGGACCTGCTGGTGTCCTGTGATGCGAGCGCGAACCTCGCTGTGCTGCGCACGCCGCCCGGCGGGGCTCACTATCTGGCCAGCGCGATCGATCGCGCAGCGCTACCGTTCGTGGTCGGCACCATCGCCGGCGACGACACCGTGTTTGTGGCTGCCCGGGAGCCGATGACCGGCGTCGAGCTGGCATCGGAATTCGAAAGTCTCAGATAAAGGAGATTGGCTCATGTCAGAGCGCGTCATCCTGGCGTATTCCGGCGGCCTGGACACCTCGGTGGCCATCAGCTGGATAGGCAAGGAGACCGGTCGCGAGGTCGTGGCGGTGGCGATTGACCTTGGCCAGGGCGGCGAGGACATGGAGGTCGTGCGCCAGCGCGCGCTGGACTGCGGCGCCGTCGAGGCGGTCGTCGTCGATGCGCGCGACGAGTTCGCCGAGGGCTACTGCCTGCCCACCGTCCTGAACAACGCGCTGTACATGGACCGCTACCCGTTGGTCTCGGCCATCAGCCGGCCGCTGATCGTCAAGCACCTGGTGGCAGCCGCGCGTGAGCATGGCGGCGGCATCGTCGCGCACGGCTGCACCGGCAAGGGCAACGACCAGGTCCGGTTCGAAGTTGGATTCGCCTCGCTCGCACCGGATTTGGAGGTACTGGCTCCGGTGCGCGACTACGCGTGGACGCGGGAAAAGGCGATCGCGTTCGCCGAAGAGAACGCCATCCCGATCAACGTCACCAAGCGCTCACCGTTCTCGATCGATCAGAACGTATGGGGCCGTGCGGTGGAAACTGGCTTCCTGGAACACCTCTGGAACGCGCCCACCAAGGATATCTACGACTACACCGAAGATCCGACTCTCAATTGGAGCACCCCCGACGAGGTCATCGTCGGATTCGAACAAGGCGTGCCGGTGTCGATCGACGGTCGGCCGGTGTCGATGCTGCAGGCCATCGAGGAACTCAACCGCCGCGCCGGGGCTCAGGGGGTCGGGCGGTTGGATGTCGTCGAGGACCGGCTGGTGGGGATCAAGAGCCGCGAGATCTATGAGGCGCCCGGGGCGATGGTGCTCATCACCGCGCACACCGAGCTCGAGCACGTCACGTTGGAGCGTGAGTTGGGCCGGTTCAAGCGGCAGACCGACCAGCGCTGGGCCGAGCTGGTCTATGACGGGCTGTGGTACTCGCCGTTGAAGATCGCCTTGGAGAGCTTCGTCGCCAAGACCCAGGACCACGTGTCGGGTGAGGTCCGAATGGTTCTGCACGGCGGTCACATCGCGGTGAACGGCCGTCGCAGCGCGGAATCTCTGTATGACTTCAACCTGGCCACCTACGACGAGGGCGACTCCTTCGACCAGTCCGCGTCGAAGGGGTTCGTGTATGTGCACGGGTTGTCGTCCAAGCTCGCCGCTCGCCGGGATTTGCGGTGACCCTCCACCGGCACGAGTGTGAATTAGGCGACGCGACACGCCGCCACAGCGTCGCCAGGTTCACAGTCGCGGACAGGTGAGGGCCACGTGAGCACCAATCAAGGGTCGCTGTGGGGCGGGAGGTTCGCGGACGGCCCGTCCGACGCGCTGGCCGCGCTGAGCAAATCCACCCATTTCGACTGGGTGCTGGCCCCCTACGACATCACCGCGTCGCGGGCGCACACCGTCGTGCTCTTTCGGGCCGGGCTGCTCACCGAGGAGCAGCGCGACGACCTGCTGGCTGGGCTGGACAGCCTCGCCGAAGACGTTGCCGATGGCAGCTTCGGCCCGCTGGTCACCGACGAGGACGTACACGCCGCCCTGGAACGTGGCCTGATCGACCGGGTCGGACCCGACCTCGGCGGGCGGCTGCGGGCCGGACGGTCGCGCAACGACCAGATCGCGACCCTCTTCCGGATGTGGCTGCGCGACGCGGTGCGCCGCGTCGCGCAGGGCGCGCTGGATGTCGTCGCCGCGCTGGCCGCCCAGGCCGCTGCGCATCCGTCGGCCATCATGCCCGGCAAGACCCACCTGCAGTCCGCCCAGCCGATCCTGTTGGCACACCATCTGCTCGCGCACGCCCACCCGCTGCTGCGCGACGTGGACCGCCTCGTCGACTTCGACAAACGCGCGGCAGTGTCTCCGTATGGCTCGGGTGCGCTGGCCGGTTCGTCGCTGGGCCTGGACCCCGAAGCGATCGCCGCGGACTTGGGCTTTGCGGCTGCGGCGGACAACTCCGTGGACGCGACCGCCGCCCGTGACTTCGCTGCCGAGGCGGCGTTCGTGTTCGCCATGATCGCCGTGGACCTGTCCCGACTCGCCGAGGACATCATCATCTGGAGCTCGACCGAATTCGGGTACGTCAGTTTGCACGACTCCTGGTCGACGGGCAGCTCGATCATGCCGCAGAAGAAGAATCCGGACATCGCCGAGTTGGCACGCGGAAAGTCGGGTCGGCTGATCGGCAACCTGGCCGGGCTGCTGGCGACGCTGAAAGCCCAGCCGCTGGCCTACAACCGTGACTTGCAGGAGGACAAGGAGCCGGTGTTCGACTCGGTAGCCCAGCTGGAGCTGCTGCTGCCGGCGATGGCGGGTCTGGTGGGCAGCCTGACGTTTCACGTCGAACGCATGGCCGCCCTGGCACCGGCCGGCTACACGCTGGCCACCGATCTCGCTGAATGGCTTGTGCGCTCAGGTGTTTCGTTCAGGTCGGCACACGAGGCCGCCGGCGCGGCGGTGCGCGCCGCCGAGAGCCGCGGCGTCGGCTTGCAGGACCTGACCGACGACGAACTGGCCGCCATCAGTCCCAAGTTGACCCCGCAGGTTCGCGACGTGCTGACGATCGAGGGTTCGGTGTCCTCGCGCGACGCGCGGGGGGGCACCGCGCCCAGTCAGGTCGGCGAGCAATTGAACGCCGTCCTGACGGGCGCCGATCGGGTGCGGCAGCGCCTGCTGGGCTGAGCGCCCGCTCCGATTCCTTTGCCGGTCTTTCCCGAGCGGACTAAAATTTCACCCATCGAGTGTTCCGGTTGAACCTGCCGGCGTAGATGCCCGTGTCAAAGGGGTGGGTGCAGTGAGCGTCATCGCAGGAGTGTTCGGTGCGTTGCCGCCGCATCGCTATTCCCAGCACGAACTCACCGAAACGTTCGTCAACATCCCCGAGTTCGAGGGCTTCGAAGACATCGTTCGTCAGTTGCACGCCAGCGCGAAGGTGCACAGCCGCCATCTGGTCCTGCCGCTGGAGCGCTATCCGATGCTGACCGACTTCGGCGAGGCGAACTGGATCTTTATCGAAAACGCGGTTGACCTGGGGTGTCAGGCGCTTGAGGGAGCGCTCGACGAGGCTGGTCTACAGGCCTCGGACATCGACGTGGTCTTCACGACGACGGTAACCGGCCTCGCGGTGCCGACGCTGGACGCCCGCATCGCCGGGCGGCTGGGGTTGCGGCCCGACGTGCGCCGAGTTCCGCTGTTCGGCCTGGGCTGTGTGGCCGGGGCGGCCGGCGTGGCTCGCCTCCACGACTACCTGCGCGGTGCTCCCGACGCCGTGGCGGCGTTGATCTCCGTCGAGCTGTGTTCGCTCACCTACCCCGGCTACAAGCCGTCCCTGGCGGGTTTGGTGGGCAGCGCGCTGTTTGCTGACGGTGCGGCCGCGGTGGTGGCCGTCGGCGAGCGCCGCGCCGAGCGGATCGACGCCGCCGGACCCGACATTCTCGACTCGCGCAGCCACCTCTACCCCAACTCGCTGCGCACCATGGGCTACGACGTCGGCCCCGCCGGGTTCGAGCTGGTGTTGTCGCGGGAATTGGCCGAGGTGGTGGAGCGGTATCTGGGCGACGACGTCACGGCGTTTCTCGCCGCGCACGATCTGACCACCACTGACGTCGGCGCCTGGGTAACCCATCCCGGTGGCCCCAAGATCATCGACGCGATCACCACGAGCCTGGACCTGCCGCCGGAGGCCGTGGAGCTGACGTGGCGATCGCTGGGCGAGATCGGCAACCTGTCGTCGGCGTCCGTCCTGCACGTCCTGCGTGACACCCTGGCCAAACCTCCGCCCAGCGGGAGTCCCGGGCTGATGATCGCCATGGGTCCCGGATTCTGTTCCGAACTCGTCCTGCTGCGCTGGCACTGAATGCATGTCGGCACGCCTCTCGGCGCGAGACTAACGCCACTGCGACCTTCCAGCCGCCGAAATCTCGCGGCGGCGTTACGTTCGGCGGGTTTCCGGGAGCGGGCCCTATGAGCAGCTCCCAAGACGATCTAGTCAAGGCACTGCGCACGTCGCTCAAGGACAACGCGCGATTGAAGCGCGAGAACCGCGAGTATCTCGCCCTGGCCATGGAGCCGGCGTCCCCGGTAGCGATCGTGGGGATGGCTTGCCGCTATCCGGGCGGGATCGAGTCGCCGGACGACTTGTGGGACATGGTGGTTCAGGGCCGCGACGTGGTTTCGGAATTTCCCGCGGATCGCGACTGGGATCTGGCGGATTTGTTTGATTCTGATCCGGACGCGACGGGCAAGTCGTATGCGCGGCGGGGCGGATTCCTGGCAGCCGTCGCCGATTTCGATGCCGAGTTCTTCGGGATCGCGCCCAGCGAGGTGCTGGCGATGGATCCACAGCAGCGGCTTTTGCTGGAGACCACTTGGGAAGCATTGGAGCGCACGGGGATTGACCCGCTGCGGTTAAAGGGTTCGGCAACGGGTGTGTTCGCGGGAGTTTTCCACGGTTCCTACGGGGGTCAGGGTCGGGTGCCGGGGGACCTCGAGCGCTACGGCCTGCGCGGTTCGACGCTGAGTGTGGCGTCGGGTCGGGTGGCGTACGTATTGGGTCTGGAAGGCCCCGCGGTGTCGGTCGATACGGCGTGTTCGTCGTCTTTGGTAGCGCTGCACCTGGCGGTGCAGTCGTTGCGTTCGGGGGAATGCGATTTGGCGCTCGTCGGGGGTGTGACGGTGATGGCGACGCCGGCGATGTTCATCGAATTCAGCCGCCAGCGCGCGTTGTCGGCCGACGGGCGATGCAAGGCCTACGCCGGCGCGGCGGACGGCACCGGGTTCTCCGAGGGTGCGGGCGCGCTCGTGGTGGAGCGGTTGGCAGATGCACGGCGGCTGGGACACCCGGTGTGGGCGGTGGTGCGTGGCTCCGCGGTCAACCAGGACGGCGCCTCCAATGGGTTGGCGACGCCGAACGGGCCGGCACAACAGCGGGTGATCCGGGCCGCGTTGGCCAGCGCCCGGCTCGGTCCGGCCGACGTGGACATGGTGGAGGGCCACGGCACGGGGACCACGCTCGGCGATCCCATTGAGGCACAGGCCATCCTGGCGACCTATGGACAGGACCGCAACCGGCCCCTGTGGTTGGGTTCGATCAAGTCCAACATGGGGCATACGTCCGCGGCGGCCGGCGTAGCCGGCGTCATCAAGGTGGTGCAGGCACTGCGGCACGCTGTAATGCCCAAGACGTTGCACGTGGATGTGCCTACGCCCCATGTGGATTGGTCGGCGGGCGAGGTGTCGTTGTTGACCGAGTCTCGCGCGTGGCGGGTACAAGGTCGGCCCCGGCGGGCTGGAGTGTCGTCGTTCGGCATCAGCGGTACCAACGCGCACGTGATCGTGGAACAGGCCCCCCCGACGGAAGTGGTGGTGGCTGAACCGTTTACCGGCATTGCTCCGTGGGTGCTGTCCGCGCGTTCGGCGCAGGCGCTGGCGAATCAGGCGGGTCGGTTGCTCGCGTGGGTAGGTGAACGCTCAGAGCTTGCCGTCGCCGACGTGGGCTGGTCGCTGGTCAGCACGCGGGCGCTGTTCGAGCATCGGGCGGTCGTGGTGGGCGCCTCCCGGGGCGAGTTAATGGCCGGGCTAGCGGGGTTGGCCGACGGTGCGCCGGGTGCTGGTGTCGCGGTGGGGCGCACCCACCCGGTGGGCAAGACCGCGTTGGTGTTTCCCGGGCAGGGCTCGCAATGGCCGGGCATGGGTGCCCAGT
>NZ_JAFBAR010000068.1 GCF_019247635.1 Mycobacterium sp. | reverse complement strand
CGGCGCCGACCTGATCTTCACCGAAGCACTGCACACGCCCCGCGAATTCGAGCAGTTCCGGGCCGCGGTGGATACGCCGTTGCTGGCCAACATGACCGAGTTCGGCAAGTCGCAGTTGCTGACCGCCAAGCAGCTGTCCGACATCGGTTACAACGTGGTGATCTACCCGGTGACCACGCTGCGGCTGGCCATGTATGCCGTCGAGGTCGGCCTTCGCGAAATCGCCGACACCGGAACGCAATCCGATCTTCTAGATCGGATGCAGCACCGCAGCCGGCTTTACGGGTTGCTGCACTACGCCGAATACACCGAATTCGATTCCGATATCTACAACTTCGCTCTTGAAGGAGTCGCGCCATGAGCGCCATCGAAGACAAGCCCCGCATCTACAAGGGACTGGCGGGTGTCGTCGTGGACACTACCTCGATCTCGAAGGTGGTCCCGGAGACCAACTCGCTGACCTACCGGGGATACGCGGTACAGGATCTGGCGGCGCACTGCAGCTTTGAGCAGGTGGCCTACCTGCTCTGGCACGGCGAGCTGCCCAACGACCAACAGCTGGCGCTGTTCACTCAGCGGGAACGCGCCGCGCGCCGACTGAACCGGTCCACGCTGTCGCTCCTGCAGAAACTGCCCGACACGTGCCACCCGATGGACGTGGTGCGCACCTTGATCAGCTACCTGGGTGCCGAAGACCCCGACTCGGAAGACCCCGCCGAGAGCGCCAATTACGCCAAGTCACTGCGCATGTACGCGATGCTGCCCACTGTTGTTGCCGCCGACATGCGGCGCCGGAGCGGCTTGGCGCCCATCGCCCCACACAGCCACATGAGCTATGCACAGAATTTCCTGCACATGTGCTTCGGTGACGTGCCCGAGCAGGTCGTCGTCGACGCCTTCGAGCAGTCGATGATCCTCTACGCCGAACACAGCTTCAACGCCTCCACCTTTGCCGCCCGGGTAGTCACGTCCACTCAATCCGACATCTACAGCGCGGTGACGGCAGCCATCGGCGCGCTCAAAGGCCCACTGCACGGCGGTGCCAACGAAGCCGTGATGCACGACATGATCGAGATCGGCACGGCCGCCAAGGCGTCAGAGTGGTTGCAGGGCAAGCTGGATCGCAAGGACAAGATAATGGGCTTCGGGCACCGCGTGTACAAGAACGGGGACTCGCGCGTGCCGACCATGAAGAAGGCCCTGGAGCGCGTCGCCGCGGCCCGCGACGGCCAGAAGTGGCTCGACATCTACGAGGTCCTGGAGCGGGGCATGGCCGACGCCAACGGCATCAAGCCGAACCTGGATTTTCCAACCGGGCCGGCCTATCACTTGATGGGCTTCGACATCGGCTGCTTCACACCAATTTTCGTGATGAGCCGCATCACCGGGTGGACGGCTCACATCATGGAGCAGACCGCGTCCAACGCGTTGATCCGCCCGCTGAGCGAGTACGTCGGCCCACCACAGCGTCAGCTGAAGCCGTCGACTCTGCGGTGACGGCGCACCTTACTCGAACTTCTTCACCCTGGACGCGGAGTCAACGCGGCTGCCGTTGATCAACGCCGCGCGCGCCAACACCTGCTCGGCTTGCTTCACGTGCGCGGCGTCGACGAGAACCCCGTTCACCCCGACGGCGCCGCGGCCCTTGGTCTCGGCTTCGCGGTAGGCGGCGAGATTAGCCTCCGCGCGGGCGATCTCGTCGGCCGTTGGTGCGTACACCTCGTTGGCGACCGGCACCTGGTCGGGATGAATCGCCCATTTCCCGGTGTAGCCCAGCAACGACGCCCGTCGCGCGTCGCGCTGATAGCCGGCGAGGTCCCGGTAGTCGGGATAGGGCGCGTCGATCGCGTCGATGCCGGAGATGCGCGCCGCCACGATCACCTTGTTGCGGGCGTAATTCCAGAATTCTCCGGGATATTCGCCGAGCGGGACGAAGTTGGTGTCCACCCGGGCGCCCTGGGACAGTGAGAAGTCGCCCACGCCGAAGATCAGTGCGTCCAGCCGGGCGCTGGCTGCCGCGATCTCCTCGGCGTTGGCCAGGCCCTCGACCTCTTCGATGAGCACTTCGAGCCGAATCTGTTTGCGCAAGCCCAGTTTCGCCTCCAGCTGCGTGAGGAGAACGTCCACCCACCAGACGTCGCGGGCCCGGCGAGCCTTCGGGATGATGATCGTGTCGAGGTTCGCGCCGGCCTTGCTCACCACGTCGATGACGTCGTCGTGGCACCACCGGGTGTCCAGGCCGTTGATCCGGATGGCGCGTACGGTCCGTCCCCAGTCGATGTCGTTGAGGGCGGTGATCGCCTTGGCGCGCGATTCCTCTTTGAACGCCGGCGGCACCGCGTCTTCGAGGTCGAGGAAGACCAGGTCCGCCCCGCAGGTGACACCCTTCTCGAACATGTTGTCGTTGCTCGCGGGCACCGCGAGCTCCGAGCGGCGGAGCAGCTGGCTCATGAATCTCCTTCTCTCACAACACGCCACGGGCGCGCAGGTCGTCAATGTCAGCTCGGGCCAGGCCGAGCAACTCGCCGTAGACCTCGGCATTGTGTTGGCCAAGCTCTGGACCCAGGTGGCCGACGGTCCCGGACACCGACGAGAACCGCGGAACCGGCGCCTGGACCGTCATCGGCCCGAGCTGTTGATCCTGCACAGATACGAACACCCCACGATGCGCGAGCTGCTCGTCGCCCACCAGGTCGGTGATGTCGTAAACCGGAGCCGCCGCGACGTCGTGCGCGTCGAAGACCTCCATAGCTTCCGAAAGCGTCTTGGCCGCAACCCAATCCGCTACCACGGTGTCGACTTCCACGGCCCTGGCCAGCCGGCGTTGCGGATCCGAGAAGTCGGCGTCTTGCAGAAGGTCGTGCCGGCCGATCGCTCGAAACACTCTGAGCGCCAACGCCGGTGAGCTGCCGGACATGGCCAGCCACCGGCCGTCGGCGGTACGATAGGTGTTCCGTGGCGCGGAGATGTCCCACCGGTTGCCGGCCCGCTCGGGCACCAGCCCCAGCTGGTCATAGCCCAACAGCGTCTGCTCCAGCAACCGGGCCAGCGGGTCGATCAGGTTGACGTCGATCAGCTGGCCCGGCGCACCGTGCACGTCGCGGTGGTACAGCGCCATCAGCACCGCGTAGGCGGCGTTCAACGATGCCACGCCGTCAGCCAGCATGAACGGCGGCAGCGTGGGCGGTCCGCCGGCCTGCCCGGTGATGTGTGCGAAACCGCTCATCGCCTCCCCGAGCGTGCCGAAGCCGGGCCGCTCGCTCTTCGGACCCGTCAAGCCGTAGCCGGTGATGTGCAGCATCACGATCCGGTCGTTCACCACACGCAGGCTCTGGTAATCCAGCCCCCATTTGCGCAGTGTCTGCGGACGGGTGTTGAAGATGGCGACGTCGGCGTGCTCGACCAGCCGGCGCACCAGGTCCTGCCCTTCGGCGCAGCGCAGGTCGAGCGTGATGGACCGTTTGTTGCGCGAGATCGACTTCCACATCAGGCCGATGCCGTCGCGCTGGTTGCCCCACCCACGGATCGGGTCGCCATGACGCGGCTCCTCGACCTTGATGACGTCGGCGCCGAACTCCCCGAGGTACGTCGCGACCAGCGGAGCGGCCGCCAGCGTGGCGAGGTCGAGCACCCGCACGCCATCAAGCATTGACATGCACCCGGGCATTCGAAGGTCGTTGCAGACCAAGGTGTCCCCGCAGCGTCGACGACTCGTACTCGGTCCGGAACAGCCCACGACGTTGCAGTACTGGCACCACCATGCGCACGACATCTTCAAACGCACCCGGCAGATGCGTTGCGGCCAGCACGAATCCGTCGCACGCCCCGCTTTGGAACCAGTCTGCCATCTGATCGGCGACCTGCTCGCCGGTGCCGACGAAACGCGGCCCCTGCAGTAGGGTGGCGCGGTGACCGGCCAGGTCGCGCACGGTCACCGGCCTGCCCCCGCCCCCAACAGAAATGTGCGTGCGCAGGTTCTGCACCAGTCCCCTGATGCCGGAGACCCCCGCGATGAGTTCGTCGGTGACCGGGTCGTCGAGATCATGTTGGGCGAAGTCGTAATTCATCAACTCGGACAGGAGTGTGAGCGATGCCATGGGGTCGACCAGATCGTTGAGGAACAAAGCTTCGCGATCCTTGGCGTGGGCCTCGGATTCGCCGACGACAGCGTAGGCCATCGGGCAGATCCGCACCGATGCGGGATCACGCCCGGCGTCGGCAATGCGCGCCTTCTGGTCCGCGTAGTGGCTGCGCGCGACTTCGACGCCGGGGTCGCCGGTAAAGATCAATTCCGCCCAGCGCGAAGCGAATTCACGGCCACGGCCCGACGATCCGGCTTGGATGACCACTGGCCGGCCCTGTGGGGTACGCGGCACGGTCAACGGTCCGCGCGCCGAGAAGTATCGGCCGACGTGCCCGAGCTCGTGCACCTTGGCGGGGTGGGCGTAGTGGCCGGACGCCCTGTCGTGCAGTATCGCGTCGTCCTCCCAGGTGTCCCACAGTCCGGTCACCACATCCATGAATTCGTCGGCACGGTCGTAGCGTTCGTCGTGGGCCAGATGGGCGTCCACCCCGAAGTTCTGGGCCTCGCTGTCGTTGACCGAGGTCACCACGTTCCAGGCAGCCCGGCCGCCGGACAGATGGTCCAGGGTGGCGAAGGTGCGGGCCACATGGAACGGCGGGTAATAGGTGGTCGAGTAGGTCGCCCCGAGGCCGATCCGCGACGTCGCCTGCGCAAGCACCCCCAGCACGATGCCGAGGTCGAGCTTGACCGGGCGCGCGCCGTGGTACACCGCCTCGGCCACCGAACCGCCGTACACCCCCGGCATGGCCAAGCGGTCGTCGAAGAACATCAGGTCGAAGCACCCTTCTTCCAGCTGGCGCCCGATCTTCGCGTAATAGGAGGCATCGAGGTAGCGATGTTCGGTCGCGGGATGCCGCCACGACCCCGCGTACACCGAGGTGCTTCCTGCCTGCATGAACGCCACCAACGCCATCTTTTCGCTACGCATATTTCCGAATCTAACATCTGATATTTCAGATATCAAACGCTAGATGTGTCGTTTGATAGGATCCCTGCATGCCCGCGATCGACATTTCCGGCACGGTTCGGGAGCGCGCCGCCCGCGAACTGCGGGACCGTATCCTCACCGGCGCCCTGCCCGCGGGATCACGCGTGGACCTCGACGCCATCACGGCGGAGTTCGCCACCAGCCGGACGCCCGTGCGCGAGGCGCTGCTGGAGCTGTCCTTCGAAGGCTTGGTCCAGGTCGCCCCACGCAGCGGCATCACCGTTATCGGCATCAGCCCCGCCGACGTCCTGGACAGCTTCACCATTCTGGGTGTGCTCACGGGACAGGCGGCGGCCTGGGCGGCCGAGCGCGTCGAGTCCCAAGAACTGGACATGTTGCGCGACCTCGCGGCCGACGTGGCGGCGCGGTCCGGCGAGGGCAGCATCGGCGAGGCCAATTGGCATTTCCACCAAAACATCCACCGCGCAGCGCATTCGCCACGACTTTTGAATCAGATCAGGCAGGCGGCCCGCGTCGTGCCGAGCAATTTCCTCACGCTATTCCCCGACCACGAGAAGCATTCGCTCGACGAGCACCAGCAGTTGCTTGACGCGCTCGGGGACAAGGACACCGAGCGCGCCCGCGCGATCGCCGAGCGACACGTGCTGGACGCGGGCCGCTCGCTGGCCGACTGGCTGGAACAGCGGCGTTAGAGTCCTGGCCGCGCGCCGGTGCACTCGGCGCGGCGGGCCCTCAAAGGTTGGCGATGTCGTCGGGTACGTCGACCGCGTGCTCCTCGAGCACCTCGAGCGGCACCACCTCGAGGGTGCGCTGGTGGGTGGAGGCCAACACCACCGGGGCGGCAAAGCCGTCCTCGTGAGCCCGGAGCCAGTTCAGCGCGGTGACGCACCAGCGGTCACCCGGCAGCAGGCCGGGAAAGCGATATTCGGGCACCGGCGTCAGCAGGTCGTTACCGATTGAGCGTTGATGCTCGAGAAACTCGGCGGTCACGACGGCGCAGATGGTGTGCCTGCCGGCATCCTCGGGGCCCGTCGAGCAACAACCGTCGCGATAGAAGCCAGTGACAGGGTCACCGGAGCACGGTTCCAGTGGGTCACCAAGTACGTTGCGGTCGGACACGTCCCTAGTATCACGCTGATCTGGCTCAGGTTCTAAGGAGGTTATACAAACGCGGTGAATCGAGCCGTCAAGCTTCGGTCCGTTTTGATCGCGCCAGCGGCCACGGCACGATAGGTTCGTCGGCGTGATACTTAGCGGAGCCTTCCTGGCCGAAGCGGCGGCGACGGTGGACAACAAACTCAACGTGCAGGGTGGCGTACTTTCCAAATTTACGGTGGGGCCTGAACGGTTTGCCCGGTTTGTGCTCGTCGTGCTCACAGCGGCAGACGCGGAAGACTCCGACCGGCGGGTCACGGTAGACCTCAGACCGCCGACGACTGAGGCGGCGGCGATACTCAACCAATTCGAGGTGCCCGGTGCCTCGCTCGGCGAGTTCCCGGGATTCGCATTCTTTCCTATCGAAACTGTGCTGCCCGTTGACGGCCGCTGGACGATCGAGGTGTCCGCGGGCGGGGACCTGATCTCCCTGCCGCTGCTGGTCAATAGCTGGGAGCCGCCGTCACTGGGCATCTGATGGCGTGCGCGGTCAGATCAGCGCGGGCAGAACGGTGTCGGTGAGGAGCTGGACCGACTTCCAGGCTTCGTCGACGGGCATGCCACCGACCAACGGATGCAGCACGATCGGCCCGTAGTTGTCGGCGTGGCGGACTTCGGCGATGAGCTGGTCGGGGGTCAAAAACCGGTACCGCCCCGAAGCTTTGACCTGTTCCATGGTCTGCACCCCGGGTAGGTGCATGAGCGAGCGCTCGTCGCTTGACCAGCCGCCGTATGTGACCGCTTCCCAAAGGATGTGCTCGCCGAGCTCTGCCCACGCCCGGTCCGGATCCTCGTGCAGGTAGATCATTCCCCGATTGGTTTCCCCGGGCATCAGCACGAACGGCGTGATGCCCGCGGCGGCACACAATTCGCGATAGTAGGCGGCGATGTCGGGCAGGTGGTCGGCCAGGCTGAGCGGCAGCCCGAAACGAGCCGCCCGCCGGGCCGTGGCCCGCGCACTGCCGCCGACATACAACGGCGGATGCGGCCGGCTCCACGCCCCGGTACAGACTCCCGCGTCCGGTCCGGTGCCCGCCCAGACGGAGAGCATTCGCTCGAGCAGGCCGTCCATCAACTTGCCGCGCTGGCTGAAATCGACTCCGAGCGAGTCGTATTCGACTGTGCGATAGCCCAGCCCGACGGTGGTGTGCAACCGCCCGCGACTCATGTTGTCAACCAGCGCGATGTCTTCGGCGAGGCGGACTGGATTCCACAGCGGGCCGAGCGCACAGTCCACGCTCGCGATCAACTTCGACGTGCCGGCCAAGAACATCGACGCGGCCATGATCGGGTTGCAGCTCCATCCATGCCCGGTCACGTGGTGCTCGTCGACGCTGATCGAGGTGATGCCCCGGGACTCTCCCCAGTGCGCGAGTTCGAGTGCGGCACGGATCAACTCGCTCTGGGCGCGTGGTTGTCCTTGCGGGGAGGCAAAGTTGAAGCGCAGCACCGTCAACAACATGTCAAGCCTCGTCGGCCATCGACTGGACGAACGCCGCAAAGTCTGGAAACAGCGCGCGATCGACGATCTCGATGCGGGTGCCGAACGCGTCGACGTAGTACGCGAACAGCGCTAGCCCAGAATCAGCCGTTTCAGCCACGGCAGCCGTCATTTCGAACGTAAAGCCGTTGCTCTCTAACTCTTTCGCGGAGTCGGCGAGGTTGTCGGTGAAGTAGCCCACGTGATGGACCGCGTTGCCGGGCGCGGCCGTCCACGGAGTTCCCGGAACCTCCTGGACTAGTTCGATGTGTGGGCTCTGAACCGAGTAGACGATCGTCGAGGTGAGTTCGCGCGTCCAGGCCGCGGTGCGGAACGGCAGCGCGTAGCTGAGCGGTTTGATCCACCGGTAGCCGGCCAGCGCGGTGAGGCGGGCCTTTGCGGCATCGAGGTCGGGCACCACGATGCCGACGTGGTAGAGGTCTTCGGGCCGTAGCGTCATAGTTCCTCGCTATCTGCTTTTCTCTAAATAGCTTCGCAGCCAAGCGGTTTCCCAGAAGTTGGTGCTGCCCGCGAGGAGCTGCTGATGGGCCTCGCGTAAAACGTCACGTGCGCCGGGATGGTCGTCGGGGACGAGCTCGGCGAGGTGGATGGCATGTAGCGCGCGGCCGTCGTCGAGGTAGGTCCGCGCCCGGTCCACCAGCGCGTCGGCGCCAGCCAGTTCGACGACGTCGGCGGCGACGGCGTCGAAACCGACCGGATACAGCTCGGTGGTCGAGCGGTGATGGAACCAGCCCGAGTAGTTCTCCCAGATGGCCCGCACGTCCCAGGCCACCTTCCCGTAGCCTTGGCCCACTTCGTATTCCACGGGCAAGGTGATCTCGCGCATCAGGGTCCGGACGTCCTTGCCGGCGTTCATCCCGGTGACGGTTTGGTCGTGGATGTGCGCGATCGCGTTGCGCAGGCGGGTCAGCTCGGCGTCGATGCGTTCGGCCCCCGCGATCGGCTCGAAATGACCCGTAACCAGGAGTTCGGGCTCCAGCGCACGCACCCGCTCGACCGACGCGATGGCCGTCAGGGCATCCCGGTAGCGGTCGCCCCGCATGGTGACGAGGTTCGGGATGTGGCCGAATATCGGACCAAAGGTATTTCCACACAGGCAGATTCGTTCATCGGGCAACCAAAGCACCAGCGAGTCAGTCGTCTCGCCGCCCGGCACCGAGATCAGCTCCAGTCGTCGGCCGCCGACCTCCAGGGTGAGCGTGTCCTCGAAGTCCAGATCGACCGTTGGAGTGCTTTGGCCGGCTAGCCGCGTGGTGCCGAGCCGCCGTTGGATGGCCCGGATGCCGTCGGCCAGCTTGTCTTTGAACGCGAAGGCGCTGCGGCTGGCACGATACGGGATGAGGCGTTCGTTGTCGTCCCGCCAAGCGGTCCAGTTCGCCTGCGCGACAACCAATGTATCTGGATCGCGCACGCTGTCCAGACCGCCGACATGATCGACATGTCCTTGCGTGAAGATGATGTAGCGCACCGGCGAGGAATCGACGGCGTCGAAGTTGGCGCGGTGCACCGGGCCCTCGAAACCCATGCCGGTGTTGACGATCACCCGGCCCTCGGTTGTGGTGAGCAGGTAGGCGTTGGACAGACCCGGCGAGCACCACAGCCCCGCCGCTATCTGCTCGGCCTTGTAGGCGGTGGCGGGCTGCAGCGCGTCTGCGCCTGGACGGCTGCGATACACCGGCTCGAACTGCATCGGTGCTGACTCCTTCATTCGGGGCGGACGTCGAACCTGTCGAAGTAGAAGCCGAAGCGCGCACGGAGGTCGTCGCCCGAGATGCCGAAGTGCCGTTCCAGGTCGTACCGGATGCGACCATGCTTGCCGCGCGGGTTGCCGTCCAGGTATCGCTGGAACCGGCCGCGCACCTTCGGTGTCAACTCGACGTCAGCACGCCGGTAAAGCTCCTCCAGCAGCGGTATTTCGTTGCCGTTGAGGTGGTGGAAACTGATATCGATGCTGCGCTCGGCCGGCACCAGCTCGCGGTCACGCACGCACGCGCTCAGCAGTCGGTGCACGCGATCGCTCCAGTAATCGAGCAGCCAGTCGGGCTCGATGCTGGTGCGGCGCAGTCGGTCAGAGTAGGCCATCATCGTGATCGCCGACTGCACCACCGCGACGGGATCGCGATGGGTGAAGGCTACCGTCGCGTCGGGGAAGGTCGCCATCAGCGGGCCGAGCTGCTCGCAGTGTTGCGGGCTCTTGAGCACCCAGGTTCGCGGGCCGCGCAGAAAGGTCAACGCCTGCAACACTTTTTTCAGGTATGCGTAATGCCGATCCTGGTTCAGGCTCAGGTAGTAGTCACGCCAATCCGGCACGCGCGCATGCCATTCGAGCACATAGCCGGCCAGGTCCAGATCGAGAAGTTCGACCTCCTCCTCGATCGCCTCGGGAAACCGGTCGTGCATCGCGGCCACCACGGGGGCGCTCGCCATCAGCGCCTCATGCTCCGCCTTGGTCCGGGCGTAGCGGGGATCCACGCCGGCG
The DNA here is from genome assembly GCF_019247635.1 of Mycobacterium sp. Taxonomy (GTDB): domain Bacteria; phylum Actinomycetota; class Actinomycetes; order Mycobacteriales; family Mycobacteriaceae; genus Mycobacterium. The sequence continues at coordinate 25,350 of NZ_JAFBAR010000068.1, read as the reverse complement.
ACGTCGGGACCCTGGCCGCGCGCCGGGATCGGATCCTGGCTCTCCCAGTACGGCAGCGCACGGCGTCGCGGATCGGCGGCGATGAGATTCACCAAATGCGTGGTGCCCGATCGCGGCATCCCGACGACGATGAAGGGCTTCTCGATGGGTATCGACTCGATCTCGGGATAGTGCGTGACAAGGTCGGCCAACGACAGTCGATTGCGCAGCAGGCGCACCACCCGTTGCCGCAAGGTTCCCCGGGTCAACTGGGTCAGGCCCTTGTCGGCTTCGATGGCACCCACGTGCGCGGCCAGGCGGTCGCTAAAACCGTCGGCGTCGTCCAGGTCGGCTGCGCCACCCAAGCCTGCCTGCTCGGTGGCTTCGGCGAGCAGCCGGTCGATGTCGAACTCGACGTATCTTGCTTCGGTGAATTCCAGGACCTGACGCTGGACATCGGTCAATTTGGGCGCGGTCAGATCGTCGAAATCGATGTCGCCGACGTCAGGGCCAGCGGAACCCATGCGACCGCCTCCTCGACACGCCGTTGTCAAGCACGACATAGACGCTAGCCGCCGTGAAACCACCTCCTCCATCCGGACGTGCCTCACATCCTCGGCCGATGGACCGCAGCGCTTCCGTTGCCGCGAGCCAGCGAGAGACGCGATTGACCACACCGAGTTTGTGCTGCCGGCGTGCCCTGGCCGGGCGGTACCCTACAGCGGGAATCCGCCCTTTTCACCTTCGGCAGAAAGGTTGTCCGGTGCTCGTCGTTACTACCAATGACATTCCAGGCTGGGAGATCCAACGCGTGTGCGGAGAAGTCTTCGGGCTCACGGTGCGATCGCGAAATGCTTTCTCCCAGTTCGGTGCTGGATTCAAGTCGATGTTCGGCGGCGAGCTGCAGGGCATGACCAAAAACCTGGCCGACAGCCGCAACGAGGCAATGTCGCGGCTGCTCAACGAAGCCCGCAACCGAGGCGGCAATGCCATCGTCGCAATGCGTTTCGACACCACCGAGATCGGCGACGTATGGACGGAGATCTGCGCCTACGGCACCGCGGTGCAGGCCGTGCCGGTCACCGACGCGGCGCGCTACACGGCCTCCCAACTCGGATACGGCGGTACGCCGCAGCAACCACAGGCGCAGCCACAGCCACAGCCACAGCAGTGGTAGCGGGGGGGCTTTCAGCCGCTGCCCAACATGCAGGTCACCTCGTACGCCCACCCTGCCACCCGGCGCTGAATACTGCGCGATGACAAGGGGATAACAATTCCCCACCCCGCGTGATTGCGGAACCGGGCGAGCCGCCCAACAAATCTATCGTCACTGCGTGCACCGTCGAACGGCCCTCAAGCTACCGCTGCTGCTCGCGGCGGGCACGGGACTGGCCCGCGCGACCCGCGCCTCCGCCGACGCGGCCCGGTGGCCGGCTGACCGGGCGAACCGCTGGTACCAAGCGCAGGGGTGGCTCGTCGGCGGAAACTACATCACCTCGACCGCCGTCAATCAGCTCGAAATGTTCCAGGCGGGCACCTACGACGCGCGGCGCATCGACGCCGAGCTGGGCGCGGCGCGGTCCGTCGGGTTCAACGCCGTGCGGGTCTTCCTGCACGATCAGCTCTGGGCCCAGGACCGCCAGGGCTTCCAGAGTCGCCTCGCACAGTTCGTCGGCATCGCGGCGCGGCACAACATCAAGCCGCTCTTTGTCTTGTTCGACTCCTGCTGGGATCCGTTCCCCAGGGCCGGCCGTCAGCGCGCGCCAAGACCGGGGGTGCACAACTCCGGCTGGGTGCAGAGCCCGGGCGCCGAGCACATCGACGACCCCCGCTACCGCCCCGTGCTGCAGGGTTACGTGACGGCGGTATTGAGCCAATTCCGCACCGACGATCGCGTCCTGGGTTGGGACCTGTGGAACGAACCCGACAATCCCGCCAAGGTGTATCGCCAGGTGGAGCGCAAGGACAAGCAGGACCGTGTAGCAGAGCTACTGCCCCAGGTGTTCCAGTGGGCACGCTCGGTCGATCCCGCTCAGCCGTTGACGAGTGGCGTCTGGCAGGGCAACTGGGGAGATCCGGGGCGCCGCAGCGCGATCAGCGGCATTCAGCTCGACAACGCCGATGTGATCAGCTTTCACAGCTATGCCGCACCCGCCGAGTTCGAGGGCCGGATCAATGAGCTCGCCCCGCTGGGACGGCCGATCCTGTGCACGGAGTACCTGGCCCGCCCTCAGAACAGCACTGTCGAAGGGATCCTGCCAATTGCCAAGCGGCACAACGTAGGTGCCCTTAACTGGGGTTTGGTCGCCGGCAAGACGCAGACCTACCTGCCCTGGGATTCCTGGGATCACCCGTACACAGCGGCGCCGAAAGTATGGTTCAGCGACCTGCTGCAACCCGACGGGCGGCCCTTCCGGGACAGCGAAGTGCAAACTATTCGCGGTCTGGTCAGCGGGCCGGGTCAGACTTAGCTGCCCGGCCCCGACCTACGATTACAGGCATGACCGCGGAACCTCGAGTTGTTCCCGGTCCGCTGCTAAGGATGATTCGAGACCAGCGAGTCGCCTTCCTTGTTATCGGCGCTGTCAACACGGCGATCGGCATGGGCTTGTTCGCCCTGCTGCTGTGGCTAATGCGAGATGCGATCGGCTACCTGGGCGTGTTGGCCTGCACACACGTCATAGCCATGCTGGTGGCGTTTGGCCTGAACCGAATGTTCGTCTTCCGGGTAAAGGGTCACCTGCTGCGTGATCTGGCTCGTTTCGAGTTGGTCAACCTCTCTGTGCTGGCTTTCAATTTCGTCGTCTTGCCGCTGCTGGTAGAGGTCTTCGGCTGGCCGGTGCTGCTCTCCCAGCTCGTCGTAATCGTGGTGACCGTGCTGTACAGGTGGTTTGCTCACCGGCTCTTCACGTTTCGCCGCATCTCAGCCGAACACCCCAGCCCCACACAGGGCCGCGCCGTGAGGTGACCGTGAATCAGCGTGGTCCTAAAGTTTTGCTAGCCAACATATTTGCGACAGACCACGCAGATTGCTCGACATACCAGACCGGAGGCGCTGTCAACGTTTTCAGCTATTGTGATTTAAGCTAGGCCCGGCCAGTCGGCGGCCACGACGCCAGGCCTGGGATGCTGCGTCAGGCACCTTGTCGACTTCGCGCCCGCGACGACTTAGGTCGCGGACATCGGGGGCGCCCAGGAGATGATCGTCGAGCATCGCCGCACCGGCCAGTCGTCAGTTGCCGCCTTCACCGGAAATGATGAGCATGGTTACTAGCCCCCGCACGGGTCGTTGCGCGTCATGAGCGTCCAAACCGTATTCGCCTTGACCAGTGCACGGTCGGGGACCAGGTCGTTGAGTGAATTGCTCAAGCGCAATGCGTCGGATTGCACCGTCGTGCACGAACCCAACGATCTCAATCTGCGAAACCCATCGATGTTTGGGGTGCCGATTTATCACAACGCCACTGGAGATCTCGACGCGGTGCGGACCTTGCTGCACAGGAAGCGCCAGACGATTGCCGCGTATGGCACTTCCACCTACGTCGAGACCAGCCATGCCTTCCTCAAGTCGTACTGGAACCTTGCCCCAGAGTTCTTTCCCCACACCAAGGTCTTTCACCTGATCCGCAATCCCCTAGAAGTCGCGCTCAGCGAATCCAACCGCGAATGTTGGATGGTCAAGCGCCGCAAATATCCGGTGCGCTACCGGTATCGCTACTACCGCGGCAGTGACGGCCGACGATACCGGCGCTGGGCACTCACAGAACTGGAGCCGATCTTCAGCCACTTCGCCCTCGCAGAACTCACCCTGTTCCAGCGTTACCTCATCCAGTGGATCAAGATCGAGAACCGGGCCATGAAGTACTTGCGGCGCTTCGACATGCACACCCGTTGCATGACGCTGCACACACCACAGGATCTGAACGATCCGCAGACCGCGGCCGCCATCTTGGGCTTCGTCGGCGTCATTCGCCCGTGCGACCTGGAGCTCCCGGGGGCGCAGAATCGTGCGGCACCGGGATACGCGACCGTCGTCGGTGAAGATGAGGTGTGCCAATGCCGCGAGGTGGTCGCTGCCCTGCCGTCCACTTACCTCGAAATATTCCGGCACGAACCGTACGCCGGGCAGGATTGGGCGCCGCTGTTAAGTAATCGTCAACCCGAACCAAGTGAGTAATCGCACCGCAGCTTTGGCGGTGGCGGAGGTGTGCGGTGGCCGAAACATTGGCGGTGGCGGAGGGATTTGAACCCTCGGACGGTGTTAGCCGTCACACGCTTTCGAGGCGTGCTCCTTAGGCCGCTCGGACACGCCACCGCCGAGCAGCTTACCCAACCGGAGGCCGCTCACCCCAATCGCTGGCGAGTAAAGAAAGCCTCCAGCGGCGCGGCGCACTCTCGGGCCAGGACACCCCCGCGCACATCGGGACGATGATTGAGCCGGCGATCGCGTACCACGTCCCACAGCGATCCGACCGCTCCCGTCTTGGGTTCCCAGGCGCCGAACACCAGCCGCTCGACGCGGGCCAGGACCAGGGCACCGGCGCACATCGTGCACGGTTCGACGGTGACCGCCAGCGTGGTCCCCTCCAGCCGCCACCCGTCACCGAGCAGGGCGGCCGCCTCCCGCAGGGCCAGCACCTCGGCATGCGCGGTGGGATCACCGAGTGCCTCGCGGGCGTTGACCGCGCGGGCGAGTTCGGTGCCGTCAGCGCCGACCACCACCGCACCGATGGGCACATCGCGTGGGCCCGCCGTCGCGGCGACCGCCAACGCGGCGCGAATCAGGTCCTCGTCAGTGCTCACGAGAGAGAGTGACGGCAGCGGCGACCCGCCGCGCCCGGCTCCGCCGCGCTTGCGATCACCGACCGAGGCCGTCGATCACCGCCGACAGCTGCTCGGCGAAGCCCATCTCGCGCGCGATGCGGCCCAGTTGCTCGTCGGCATACAGATCGGTCTCATCGAGAATGACCCCCAGCACCGCTTCGGACAACCCGATGTCGGACAGCAACCCGAGGTCACCCTCCTCGAACGGTTCGGCCTCCTCGAGGTCCTCCGGATCGATGTCGGCGTCCAGGTTGTCGAGCACCTCGGCGGCGATGTCGTAGTCCAGTGCGGCGGTGGCGTCCGACAGCAGCAGCCGAGTTCCCGACGGCGCCGGACGCACGATCACGAAGAATTCGTCGTCGACGTCGAGTAGCCCGAAGACGGCGCCTGCGCTGCGCAGTTCGCGCAGTTCCGTCTCGGCCGCCGTCAGGCTCGTCAGCGACTTGCGCCCCAGCGCAGAACAGCGCCACTGGCCCTCCTCGCGTACCACTGCGACACCGAAGCCGTCTGGCATGTCCGCTGACGGGCCTGTTGCTGCAGCCCGTTGTGCTCCCATGGGCGCCTACGCTAGTCGCTGACCAGGTCCGTGACCAGACGAGCTGGCACAAGCCGGGGCCCCATCGGTCCCCAAATGTGCCAACCTTGGATCGTGGCCAGACCTATTGCTCGTGCCCCTTCCAAAACACCGGTGTGCGTCCTCGGACTGGGTCTGATGGGGGGTTCGATCATGCGGGCCGCCGCGGCGGTGGGCCGGGAGGTGTTCGGCTACAACAGATCGGTGGAGGGCGCCCAGGGCGCGGTGTCCGACGGCTTCGACGCCACCACCGATCTCACCGACACGTTGATCAGGGCCACCGACAGCGACGCGTTGATTGTGCTGGCGGTGCCGATGCCGGCGTTGCCGAGCATGCTCGGTCATATCCGCGAGTTGGCACCCAACTGCGCGCTGACCGATGTCACCAGCGTCAAGAGCGCCGTGCACGACGCGGTCGGCGCGGCGGGCCTGCTGGCACGCTTCGTCGGCGGGCACCCGATGACGGGCACCGCGTTCTCGGGCTGGGCGGCCGGCCACGCCGGGTTGTTCGTCGGATCCCCGTGGGTGGTCAGCGTCGACGACCACGTGGACCCGGCGGTGTGGTCGACGGTCATGGCGCTGGTGTTGGACTGCGGGGCCGTGGTGGTGCCGGCCAAATCCGACGAACATGACGCCGCCGCGGCGGCCATCTCGCATCTGCCGCACCTGCTCGCCGAGGCGCTTGCCATCACCGCCGCGGAGGTCCCGCTGGCGTTCGCGCTGGCCGCGGGATCTTTTCGGGACGGCACGCGCGTCGCGGCCACAGCCCCCGATCTGGTCCGGGCGATGTGTGAGGCCAATAGCGACCAGCTGGCGCCGGCCACCGGCCGAATCATCGACCTACTCAGCCGGGCCCGCGACGCGCTGGTACACCACGACTCGGTGGGCGACCTCGTCGAATCCGGCCATGCCGCGCGCACGCGCTACGACAGCTTCCCGCGTTCGGAGATCGTCACGGTCGCCATCGGGGCGGAGAACTGGCGCGAGGAACTCGCCGCCGCCGGCCGCGCCGGCGGAGTGATCAGATCCGCTCTGCCAGTCCGGGGTAGTCCACGATGAAACCGTCGGCATCGACGGTGACCGTTGTATCGGCGACGGGCGAGCGCAGTTTGATCCCGTCGAGGCGACCCTGGCTGCTGTAGTTGACCGTGGCCGCGGTGACGGTCATCTGCGGCACGTTGACGTAGACCATCGGCAGCACTGCCGATTCGGCCCGCCCGTGTAGGCCGAGTCGCCGGATCGGCAGGGCGTTGAAGAACGGGCTGAACACGACGTCGACGTCCAAGGCGCCGTTGTACCCGGCGCGTCTCTCGCCCTGGTGATCGGTGACCAACCACATGTTCTCTTCGTCGCGGGAAATGGCGAGTTGCCGTTCCCGCTCGGCCAGGGTGACGGTCAGCCCGAACCGCTTGGTGGCACCGGATTCGTCGGTCTGCAGCTCGTAGTAGGCGCCGAACGCCGGGTTGGTCGCGGTGGCTGCCGCAACGATGCGGCCGTTTGCCCTGATTCGCTTGCCGGACAACTGAATTCGTACGGATTCCATGCGGGAGACATCCTGCGCGCGCCAGGTCAGCATCGCCGGCCACACACGCGGAGTCGGATCAGAGGGGACTGCGTTCACTCGTCTACCGTAGAGCGTGTTGTTAAGCGCTGGCAGCTTTGGCGGGAAGTGCGAGGGTGTGACTTCGCCGACTGACCAGCCGACGCAGGCGTCCGGTCCCCGGCGCCGATAACCACACCGCGAGCTCCAGCAGCCCGTCGAGGATCAACGCCAGTGCGGCTACCAACAGCGCCCCGACCAACGCGAGGTGGAATTCCCGCTGCTGGATCCCGTCGATGAGATAACGGCCCAACCCGCCGAGGCTGGCGTAGGCGGCCACAGTCGCGGTGGCGACCACCTGAAGCGTCGCGCTTTGCAGGCCGCCGAGAATCAGCGGCATCGCGTTGGGCACCTCGACGCGCAGGACGATCTGGGATTCGCGCATCCCCATCGCACGGGCCGCGTCGATTATCGTTCGGTCGATATTGGCAATCCCCGCATATGTGCCCGCCAGCATTGATGGAATGCCCAGCAACACCAGGGCGACCAGCGGCGGGCCCCAGCCCAGACCAAAGAGCAGCACCCCTAGTAACAGCACCCCCAGGGTCGGCAGCGCGCGCAAGCCGTTGACCGCGCCCACTACCAGCAGCTTGCCGCGGCCGGTATGCCCGATAATCAGTCCGGCCGGGATAGCAATAACTGCCGAGGCCGCCACGGCCAATCCGGTGTACTCCAGGTGCTCGAGTATGCGAGTCGTCAGCCCCACGGGACCGCGCCAGTTGTCGGCGGTCAAGAGGTAGGACAGCGCGTGCCCGACGAAGCTCATCGCGCACCGCCCGCGATCGCGGACAACGCCGACCGCCTGCGCCGGGTGCTGTGCGCCGCGCGTTCCCAGGGTGTGACGAGCCGTCCGGTGAGCACGATCAGCACGTCGATGACGATCGCAAGCACGAACAGCACGATGATGCCGGCGACTATCTGACCGCTCTTGTCCGTCTCGTAGCCCGTGATGAACCAGGTGCCCAGCCCACCGATGCCGATGACCGAACCCACCGAGACCATCGCGATATTGGTCACCACTACCACCCGCAACCCGGCGACCATTACCGGAATGGACAGCGGCAGTTCGACTTTGACTATCCGTTTGATCGTCGGGTAGCCGACGGCGGTGGCGGCGTCGCGCACTTTCGCCGGTACCGCGTCGAGCGCCTCGAGGACCGCCCGTAGCAACAGCGCCGCCGTGTAGGCCGTCAGCGCCACGATGACGTTTGCCTCGTCGAGGACCCGGGTTCCGATGATCGTCGGCAAGACCACGAACAACGCCAGCGACGGGATGGTGAACACGATGTTCGCCACCGTGGTCGCCACGCGTCGAGCCGTCGGCGCCCGCCGTACCAGCACGCCCAGCGGCACCGCGATCAGCAGACCCAGCAACACCGGCACCAGCGACAGCCGCAAATGCACCACCGTCAGCGACCAGGCGTCGTCGAGGTGTTTGAACAGGTAGTGCAGGATCATCGGTGCCCCCGCGCTTCCACAGCCGCGAGCACATCGTCGGCCAGCACCCCGCCGATGACTTTGCCGTCGACGTCGACGGCAACACCAACCGACGACGGCGACGACAACGCGGCGTCGAGCGCATGGCTGAGATTGCCGCCCGGTCCAAGTTGCGAACCGACCGCGCTAACGCAGTCGGACAGGGACGCGCCGCCGCGATGGCGGTGGAGGCCCTCGGCGTCGATCCAGCCCAGCGGGACGTCGTCCTCGCTGACCACCAACGTCCAGCCTTCGGTGCCCGCTGTGCCGGCCGCCGCGGACAGGCTGCTCGCCGAGATCCGATCGATCTCGTGCAGTGGTAACCCGGACGCGTCGATCAGCTGCAACCAGCGATAGCCGCGGCCGAGCCCGATGAACCTGGCTACGAAGTCGTTGGCCGGCCGCGACAGTAGCCGGGCGGGTTCGTCGTACTGCTGGAGCACACCGCCGCGCCCGAACACGGCAACCTTGTCGGCGAGTTTGAGCGCCTCGTCGATGTCGTGCGTGACGAACACGATAGTTTTGTGCAATTCGCTTTGCAGACGCAGTATTTCGTTCTGTAGCTCATGACGGACGACAGGGTCGACAGCCGAGAATGGCTCGTCCATCAACAAGATCGGGGGATCTGCGGCAAGGGCTCGCGCCACGCCGACGCGCTGTTGTTCGCCGCCGGAAAGCTGCGCGGGGTAGCGGGTGGCCAACTTGGGGTCCAGGCCGACGCGTTCAAGCAACTCGTAGCCGGTCTTGCGTGCCGCGCGCCGTGACTGGCCTTTGAGCACCGGCACCGTCGCGACGTTGTCGATCACCCGTTGATGGGGCATCAATCCCGCGTTCTGGATGACGTAGCCGATCCCCAGACGCAGCTTGACCGGATCGACGTCTGCCACGTTGGATCCATTCACGGTGATGATGCCGCTGGTGGGCTCGATCATGCGGTTGATCATCCGCAGCGCCGTGGTCTTACCGCTGCCGGAGGAACCCACGAAGATGGTCAACTTCCCGTCGGGGACTTCCAGGCTCAGTCGATCCACGGCCGGGGTACGGCCGCGGAAAACCTTGCTGACGTTGTCGAATCTGATCATTGCTTGATGGGCTGATCGAAGCCATTGTCCCGCAACCAGTTTCGTGCTGCCTGGTCGGGATCGATACCGGAATTGCCGGCCACGGCGGCGTTGAGCGCGGCCACGCCGGGTGAGGTGAGCTTCGCCGACACCGCATCCAGTACGCCTTCGAGGCGATCCGACTTGATGCGCGAATTCACCAGCGGCACAATGTTGCCCGCCAAGAAATTATGCTCGGGGTCCTCAAGGACCACTAGGTGATTTTGTGGGATAGCCGGTGACGTGCTGAATATGTCAGCGGCGTTCACCATTCCCTCGAGGAGGGCGCGCACGGTCACCGCGCCGCCGCCATCCTCGATGGGGATGAAATTGCCCGCACGGATGTCCAGCCCGTAGGTCTGCTTGAGCCCAGGCGGTCCCTCCGGACGGGTTTGAAACGCCGAATCGGCCCCGAACCGCACGTCCGCCGAATGCGCAGCCAAATCAGCGATCGTCTTCAGGTTCCACGACGCGGCAGTGGCGCCGGTGACTGTAACCGTGTCGGTGTCGGACGCCGGAGCGGGCGCCAGGATCGCCAGGTCTTTGGGGAGCCGCTGGCGGAGCTCCGATTCGACTGCATCACGCAGAGTCACTGTGGAGTTCGGCGCGAAGTAGTGCAGCAAGTTCCCGATGTATTCCGGGACCAGGTCGATCGAATGGTCTTTCAGCGCCGGGATGTATGTTTCGCGGCTGCCGATTCCCAGTCGACGCCCGATCGCGAATCCGTTGGCCTGCAACGCCTGTGCGTAGATTTCGGCGACAATCTGGGATTCCGGGAAGTCGCTGGACCCGACCGTGATGGACTTCGCGTTGCCGGCGGACGTTCCGAGCGGGCCGGAGCCGCCGCACCCCGCGATGAGGCATAGCGTTGTCAGCCACAGCGCCGCGCTACGCACACGCCGCGGCATCCTCATGCAGCCGACAGTATCTTGAAAAGATCGAGACGCCGCGCCCGCACAAGGTCGTATCGACGGTTTTTCTAGGTCCGTTGGTTTCAATCTCCCCGGGATGGGACAAAGATGACTATATGAGCAGCATTCCCTCTGCCTCACCCGGTCAGCCCGACCCAGTACCGTCGCCCCGCGCAGGCGTGCCACTCAGAGATCCGTCGGCAAAATTGACCCGCGCCGGTGCCCTGTGGACGTCGCTGATCGCGGGTTTCCTCATCCTGATCCTCTTGCTGATATTCATCGCCCAAAACACGGCGTCAACGCCGTTCCAGTTCTTGGGCTGGCACTGGAGCCTGCCTCTGGGTGTGGCCATTCTGTTGGCCGCCGTCGTCGGCGGACTGATTACGGTCGCGGTCGGCACCGCGCGCATACTTCAGCTGCGTCACGCGGCCAAGAAGATGCATGCGGCCGCCACTGTCCGCTAGTCAGCTTCGCTAAGCGGGTCTCGCTAGTTGGGCCAGACCGCGGGCGATCAGCGGGGCCACGACTTCGGGGGCCAAATCGGCGTGGTCCTTTCCGCGCGCCTGCTCGGCCATGCGCCTGCGGAAGTCGATGCCGGCGGCGATGATGGCGAGCTTGAAGTAGGCCAGCGCCATATAGAACTCCCAGTGCCCCAACGGCAGCCCGGAGACCAGCGAGTAGCGATCCGCCAGTTCGTCGGCCGTCGGCAACAGGGGCGACGTCCAAGCGGCCTGCGCATTGACGACCAGGTCCAGCGCGGGGTCGCGGTACACGCACATCAGGGCGGCGTCGCTGAGCGGGTCGCCCAGCGTGGACAGTTCCCAGTCCACGACGGCGCGGACCTTGGTCGGGTCGTCGGCGTCCAAAATGGTGTTGTCGATCCGGTAATCACCGTGCACGATCGAGGCCCGGCTCTGTTGCGGAATCGATTGCTGCAGACCGGAATGCAGTCGGGCGACGTCGGCGTCGCGGTAGTCGTCGGACAGCCGCACCAGCTCCCATTGTGAACCCCAACGGCGCACCTGCCGTTCCAAATAGCCCGTCGGCTTCCCGAAATCGCTTAGCCCCACGGCGTTCGGTTCGACGCTGTGCAGGTCCACCAGCACCCGAATCAACGAGTCAACGCAACGGTCAATGACGGTGTGGTTGAACGCTTCCAGCTGACCCCGCCGCCGTACCACCTGTCCGGCAACGAATTCGACGATCTGGAATGGCGCGCCCAGCACCGAGTCGTCTTCACACAGGGCGATCGTGCGGGCCACCGGCACCGGGGTGTCCTGCAGCGCGGCGACCACCTTGTACTCGCGGGCCATGTCGTGCGCCGACGGCGTCAACCCGTGCAGCGGCGGACGGCGTACCAGCCAACTCGTCGCGTCGTCGTACACCCGGAAAGTCAGATTGGAGCGGCCACCGGAGATGAAGTCCGCCCGCAACTCACCGTCCCGCCCGATGCCCAGCGAACGCAGATAGCGGTCCAGCCCGGCCAGGTCGAGCCCCTCGAGTTGGTCAGCCGAAGTCACCTGACTTGTTTACCACCTCGGTGTTCGGTCCCTCGGCTCCTGGTTTCGTGGCAGCAAGTCCCACACATGTTCGGTGTTGTTGACCGTGGCCACCGTTGCCTGGCCGGCCCGGGAGAACCGCAGGCTGGTCACCGATGCGTAGTCGACAGGGAACGACAACAGCCGGGCCGTGCCCAGCACCTCGTGCAGCACGACGTTGATCACGCCGCCGTGGCTGAACGCGGCGACGGTGTCGTCGGGTCCCGCGGTGGCGACGACGTCGTCGACCGCCTCGCGGACCCTCGCCCGGAAAGCTTCCTCGTCGACCGCACTGGGCAGATGCCCCTGAGCCAAGCGTTCCCATTCCTGCGGGTTCTCCTGGCGGATCTGCTCGATCGGGATGTACATCGGAAGGTCGCGGTCGTACTCGGCGAATCGGTCGTCGATCTCGACCGCCAGCCCACGCGCGGCGGCCATCGGCTCGGCGGTCTGGACGGCACGCCGTTGCGGGCTGCTCACCACCCGGACGATCGGAAACCTGGCAAGCGCCTCGGGCAGCCGCGCAACCTGCGCCAATCCGGTGTCCGAGAGGTCCGGGTCGGAGCCCTCACCGGGTTCACTGCGTAGCGGCAACGCATGCCGGACGAGAAGCAGTTGCATGGGCCAAGCCTGGCATGCCGCGCCGAGCACTCTGCCCAAGCCGCGAGAGAATGCTATTCTCCATTCAGAGATTGGAGTGTTCGGAGATGGATGCTGCTGTACTAGGCCGGTGGCTCGACACCCACGACGCCCCCGGGCAGGGCGAGGAACCCGAGCTCCAACAGCTGAAGGGCGGCTCGCAGAACACCCTGTACGTGATCAGCCGGGGCGGTCAGCGCATGGTGCTCCGGATGCCGGCGGCGCGCGCGGACGCAGCCCGGATCGATGGGCTGCTCCGTGAGATCAGCCTGGTCAGGGCCCTGTCGGGAACCGACGTGCCGCACGCGGAGTTGATCGCGGCCGACGAGACCGGCAGCGTGCTGGGCATGCCGTTCTACGTGATGGACGAGATCGACGGGTGGAGCCCGATGGATGGCGGATGGCAGCCGCCGTTCGACACCGACATAAAAGCGCGGCGGGGGTTGGCGTTCCAGCTCGTCGACGGCGCCGCCAAGCTGGGCCGGGTGGACTGGCGGGCCCGGGGCCTGGAGGGTTTCGGCCGGCCGGATGGTTTCCACGAGCGTCAGGTCGACCGCTGGCTGAATTTTCTGCACGCCTACAAGGTCCGTGAACTCCCCGGTTTGGACGAGGCCGCCGACTGGCTGCGCCGCAATCGGCCCGCGCACTACAAGCCGGGCATTATGCACGGGGACTATCAGTTCGCCAACGTGATGTTCGCGCACGGGGCACCTGCTCGACTCGCCGCGATCCTGGACTGGGAAATGACCACGGTGGGAGATCCGTTGCTGGATCTGGCGTGGTCGCTGCTGGGCTATGACGGTGAGGAGCCGCGATCCGACGGGTTCTACCTGGACATGCGCGGCATGCCGAAGCGCAGCGAGGTGCTCGAGCACTACGAGAACGTCAGCGGCCTGTCCACCGAGAACATCGACTACTACCTGGTGTTGGCCAACTGGAAACTCGGCATCGTGCTGGAGAAAACCTACGCAACGGGGATGCGGCTCGGGGCCCAAGATAGCGGAATCGATCCAAAGATCAGGGATGTGTTCGGGGCGATGATCCCGCAGCTGATTGCCACGGCTGCCGAGCTGGCCCGGTCCCTACCAGAAAAGACCGGCTGAGGTGGGTTACGCGGACCGGCTGTTCGACCTCACCGACCGGGTAATGCTGATCACCGGTGGCAGCCGCGGCTTGGGCCGCGAGATGGGGTTCGCCGCAGCGCGGTGCGGCGCCGACGTGGTGATCGCCAGCCGCAATATGGACAGTTGCGTGGCTACCGCCAAGGAGATCGAGGCTGAAACCGGCCGCGCCGCAATGCCATACCAAGTTCACGTGGGTCGCTGGGACCAGCTCGACGGGTTGGTCGACGCCACCTACGACCGGTTCGGCAAGGTCGACACCTTGATCAACAATGCCGGCATGTCACCGCTCTACGACAAACTCAGCGACGTCACCGAGAAGCTATTCGACGCGGTACTGAACCTGAACCTCAAGGGCCCGTTCCGGTTATCGGCGTTGGTGGGCGAACGAATGGTGACTGCCGGCGGCGGGTCGATCATCAACGTGAGCTCCACCGGATCGCTGCGTCCCGACGGGGGCATCATTCCCTACGCCGCGGCCAAGGCCGGACTCAACGCGATGACCGAGGGCTTGGCGCGCGCCTTCGGCCCCACCGTTCGGGTCAACACGCTGATGGCCGGGCCGTTTCTGACCGACGTCAGCAAGGCGTGGAATCTCGATGAGGCCAAGGGCAACATGTTTGGCCACCTGTCGTTACAGCGCCCCGGCAATCCGCCCGAAATCGTCGGCGCCGCACTATTTTTAGCGTCAGCCGCATCCAGTTTCACCACCGGTTCGATCCTGCGGGCCGACGGCGGCATTCCCTAGCGAGTCAGGAGTAGTTGATGCCTTGGGACTTTTCCACCGAGCCGGAGTTCGAGAAGAAGCTCGACTGGATCCGCGACTTTGTGCGCGCGGAGGTCGAGCCGCTGGAAGTGCTCTTTCCCGGTTGTGAGTTTCTGCCGCTGAACGACGAGCGTCGCAGGATAGTCGACCCGCTCAAGCAGCAGGTTCGCGAAAACGGCCTGTGGGCACCACATTTGGGCCCCGATCTCGGCGGACAGGGCTTCGGTGCGGTAAAGCTGACGCTGATCAACGAGATTCTGGGCCGAAGCCCCTGGGCACCCATCGTATTCGGAACCCAGGCGCCCGACACCGGCAACGCGGAGATCATCGCGCGGTTCGGCACCCAGGACCAGAAGGACCGCTACCTGGACGGGCTGCTGTCCGGGGAGATCTTCTCCTGCTTCTCGATGACGGAGCCCCAGGGTGGCGCCGACCCACGCGTGTTCACCACCCGCGCCGTACGGGACGGGGACGACTGGGTGATCACCGGACGAAAGTTCTTTTCCTCCAACGCATCCGTCGCCTCGTTTTTCATCGTGGTGGCGATCACCGACCCCGACGTAGCGGTGCACCGTGGCGCCTCGACGTTCCTAATTCCGGCCGGCACCGCGGGCCTGACCATCGAGGCGGACTTCCATCTGGTCGGCACATCCCGCAACGAGCCAGGGCATTCCCTGGTGCGTTACCAGGATGTGCGGGTGCCCTCCGACGCACTGCTCGGTGAACCCGGCCAGGGCTTCCTGATCCTGCAGGCGCGGCTGGCAGGTGGTCGGCTGCATCATGCGATGCGGTCGATAGGGATGGCACAGCGTGCCGTCGAGATGATGGGCAGACGAGCGAAAAGCCGTTTCACACAGGGCAGTTCGCTCGCCGACAAGCAGCTGGTGCAGCAGTTCATTGCCGACTCCTACACCGAGCTGATGCCGTTCCGACTGGCGGTGCTGCATGCTGCGTGGCTGATCGATACCGCGGGCGAGCACGCGGCGCGCGCCGAGATCGGCGCGTGCAAGATCCTGGCGTCTCAGGTGCTGAAATCGATTGGGCTGCGCGCGATCCAGGTGCACGGAGCGCTGGGAACCACCGATCAGTTGCCATTGGTCAACGTGTTGCTGGGCGGCGTGGCGCTCGGTCTCGCCGACGGGCCCACCGAGGCGCACAAAGTCAATCTGGCCAAGCTGTTGCTCAAGGGCTACCAAGCCGAAGATCCGGAATGGCCCAGCGAATTGCGGAGCATCCGACGCGAGGCAGCCGTAGCCAAGTACAGCGATCTTCTCGATCCCGTTTCGGCCCTTACGCCGTGAGTAACAGGGTTGCCGCGGCGGTCGAGCGGGCGCTCGATGACCGTCACCGCGGGTACACCGAGGAAGTTGAACGCATCCTGGACGCCGCCGTGCGGGTGATGCAACGCGTTGCCCCCGAACCGCCCCGGGTCAGCGACATCGTGGCCGAGGCCGGTTCTTCGAACAAGGCCTTCTATCGCTATTTCGCCGGCAAGGACGACCTCATCCTGGCCGTCATGGAACGGGGGGTGGCCATCGTCGTGTCCTACCTCCAGCACCAGATGGCCAAGGAATCCCGACCCCGGGACAAAGTGGCGCGCTGGATCGAGGGCACCCTGGTGCAGGTCGCCGACCCGCACCTGATCAACATGAGCCGGGCAGCGGCCGGGCAGATGTCCGCCGGAACCTATTGGCGTGCCGCCGATCAGGAGCTGATGTGGCCGATGCGCGATTTGCTGACCCAGCCGATCGCCGCGCTCGGCAGCAACGACGTCGACCGCGATGTGGAAGCTGTATTCAGTTGCACGGCAGCAACCATGCAGCGGTATGTGGGTTCGGCAGACCGCCCGGTTCCAGCCGACATCGAGCATCTGGTGCGGTTCTGCCTGCGCGGGCTGGGGGTGGAGTGATGCGGGCGGTCGTCTGTCGCGCCTTCGGTCCGCCGGAAGACCTGGTTCTCACCGACGTGCCCGACCCCGTCCCGGGCCCGAACCAGTTGCTGGTGCGAGTGCACGCCGCGGCGGTGAACTTCCCCGACTTCTTGTTCGTCGCCGGCAAGTACCAGATCCGGATTCCACCGCCGTTCACCCCGGGCAGCGAACTCGCCGGCGAGGTGATCGCCGTCGGCGACGGCGTTTCGTTACGCCCGGGCCAGCGGGTTTACGGTGCCTCGGCGGTCGGTGCGTTCGCCGAGCAGGCCCTGCTGGACGCGGCCAGCGCCGCTGTGGTGCCCGATGACGTCGACTTCGCCGCGGCCGCGGCATTCGGCGTCACCTACCGCACCGCCTACCACGCGCTGCGGTCGACCGCTCAAGTGGCGGCAGGTGATTGGGTGGTAGTGCTGGGCGCCGCGGGCGGTGTGGGACTGGCCGCCGTGGATCTCGCGGTGGCAATGAAGGCCCGGGTGCTGGCCGCGGCGTCCAGCGCGGAGAAGCTCGAGCTGTGCCGACGGCGCGGCGCGGAGGCCACCGTCGACTACGAGCGGGAGGATCTGAAATCCCGCATCCGCGAGCTGACCGGCGACAGCGCGCGCGTAGTGGTGGACCCCGTCGGTGGAGCGTATTCGGAACCCGCGCTGCGCGGCCTTGCCCGCGGCGGCACGTTCGTCACCCTGGGCTACGCGGCCGGCGCGATCCCGGCCATTCCGCTCAATCTCGTCCTGCTCAAGGGAATCACCATCCGCGGCATGGAGATCCGCACCTTCATGGGCGACCACCCCGACGAATGCGCCCGCGACATCGAGGAACTGACGCAGATGTTCGCCTCGGGCGAGGTGCGGCCGCACATCGGAGCGCGTTTCCCGTTGGCCGACGCGCCTGCGGCACTGCGCTATGTGGCCGAACGCAAGGTGCTGGGCAAGGTCGTCATCGAGACGGGGTGAGCGTGGCTCGGCGGCGCTCAAGGCACAGCCGCCAAAACCGCACCCGGCCGGGGTGGTGAGGCACTCTTTGCCCGGCTTGCAGCGACAAACTCGGTCGAGGTCGGCTCGGCGCGCCGAGCGGGGACTGAGTCAGCACGGATTGTCGCTACAAGCCGGGCAAAACCGTGTCCCCCTTGCCCAGGGATCAATCCGACCGACGAACGAGACGTGCCGCTAAGGCGTCACGATGTTGAAGCCCGGGTCCGGTTCGTCAAGCACACTCAGCAGCGTCTGCAATGCTGTGTCATCACCGGACATCTCCAGGCCCGGCGAGCTGAAGTCGCCAAAGGCCGCGGCCAGCAATCGAAGCTTGCCGGCCAGCTTGACCGTAACGGTTGCCGACGCCGGGTCGGGGGCCACCTTGCGATAAACGAGCACGCCGTTGCGTAGTGTCAGCCGGTAATTCGTCGACGAGTCGGAAAACGTGAGATCCAAACTCAACTCGAAGTCCCAGCTGCGCGGGCCGTTTACCCGGATCGCGAGGCTGTCGAAGATCTGCTCGGGCGTCAGTTGGCTGAGCAACGTCGGCGAGGCGATTTGTCCCGCGGTGCCGAAGTTGCCGTCGCGCAGTTCGGCAGCACCGGACATGAAGAAGTTGCGCCAGGCCGCGTTCTCGGCGCCGTAGCCCAACTGCTCGAGCGTATCGGCGTATAGCTCACGGGCCATTGCGTGGTTGCTGTCGGTGAAGATCGCGTGGTCTAAAAGAGTAGCGGCCCAACGGAAGTCGCCGGAATCAAACGCTACCTTGGCAAGTTCGACGACGCGCTCCATGCCGCCCATGGCGTCGACGTAGCGCGGGGCCAGCGCCTCAGGGGGATGAGGCCACAGCCGGCCGGGGTTGCCGTCGAACCAGCCCATGTAGCGCTGGTAGACCGCCTTCACGTTGTGGCTGACCGATCCGTAGTACCCGCGTGTGTGCCAGACCTGTTCCAAAGCCGGTGGCATCTGGAACATTTCGGCGATTTCCACGCCGGTGTAGCCCTGGTTGAGCAACCGTAACGTCTGGTCGTGCAGATAGGCATACAGATCCCGCTGCAGCGAGAGAAAGTTGACGATGCTCTCCCTGCCCCACGTGGGCCAGTGATGGGATGCGAACACCACGTCGGTGCGGTCGGAGAAGGTATCGATGGCCTCGGTCAGATAACCCGCCCATGCGTGCGGGTCACGTACCAGCGCTCCGCGCAGGGTGAGCAGATTGTGCAGGTTGTGCGTGGCGTTCTCGGCCATGCACAGCGCGCGGAATCGTGGGAAGTAGAAATGCATTTCGGCCGGCGCCTCGGTGCCCGGCGCCATCTGAAACTCGATCTCCACCCCGTCGATGGTGTGCGTCTCGCCGGTTGTCTGGATGTCGACGGTCGGGACGATGACAGCCACCTCGCCCGTCGACGGCGTCTGTCCGAGCCCGCAACCCACTTGCTCCTGCGGTCCGCGGGCCAACAGGCTGCCATACATGTATGTCGCGCGGCGCGTCATGGCCGGACCGGCGTAGACGTTCTCCTGCACGGCATGCTCAGTGAACCCTTCCGGTGCCAGCACCGCCACCTTGCCGGTGTCGACGTCCCGCTGTGAAGTGACACCCAGCACGCCGCCAAAATGGTCGACATGGCTGTGGGTGTAGATCACCGCGACGACGGGACGATCGCCACCGCGGTGAGCCCGATACAGATCCAGCGCCGCCGCCGCGACCTCGGTGGACACCAACGGATCGATGACGATTATCCCGGTGTCGCCTTCGACGAAACTGATGTTGGAGATGTCGAAGCCGCGAACTTGATAGATGCCCGGCACCACTTCGTAAAGACCTTGCTTTGCATTCAACGTCGATTGGCGCCACAGACTGGGATGCACCGATGTCGGCGCGGGACCGTCTAGAAACGCATACACGTCGTTGTCCCATACGACGCGCCCGTCGGCCGCCTTGATCACGCATGGGGACAGCGCAGCAATGAATCCGCGGTCGGCATCGGCGAAATCCGTCGTGTCGTGCAATGGCAGAGTGTGTTCGCTGTGAGCCGACTCGATGATTGCGCTGGGGGGCTTGTGGTCCACCAGCAATACCTTGCCATTACCGCGACTGCCCCGACAGATCCAGTTGGTTGGCATCGAGTTAACCAATGCGGGAAAAACTTTTTCGCACGCCCTAGACCGCGAGTCCAGTTAACCCGCATACTGCCGAAGCGGTCCTCAACGCCGAGGGCCGGGAATTTCGGGCAAAGGAGTACTGGTGAAGCGTGGACTGACGGTCGCGGTGGCTGGCGCGGCGGTATTGGCCGTGGGCCTTTCCGGCTGTTCGAGCAATAAGACGAGTACGGGCAATGGCGGCACTTCGGCCGGCGCCACGTCGGCGGCCACGGGCGGAGGCGGCGGTACGAAGGTCACCATCGACGGCAAGGACCAGAACGTCAACGCCGGCTCGGTCGTATGCACCAACGCCGGCGGCAACATCAACATCGCCATCGGTGGGTCAGGCAGCGGTATCGACGCGGTCCTTTCCGACGGCAATCCGCCCGACGTGAAATCCGTTGGCCTGGGCAACGTCAATGGTGTGACGCTGGCCTACGCGGCGGGTGCCGGCGGCGACGCTTCGGCGACCAAGACCGGCAGCAGCTACAAGATCACCGGGCACGCCACCGGCGTTGACATGGCCAATCCGACGCAGCCCGTGAAGAAGCCCTTCGAAATCGACGTGACCTGCCCCTAAGGGGCAGGTGGGGTCGGTTGCCAGCCATTGCTCGGCAGCCGCACGCTGAACTCGGTGTGGCCGGGTGCGCTGTCCACGGTGATTGTCCCGTTGTGCGCCTTGACGACCGCGGAGACGATCGCCAAACCCAGCCCGGTGCTGCCGCCTTTGCGGGAGCGTGACGTGTCACCGCGGGCGAACCGCTCGAACACCTCCGACTGAAGCGCGGACGGGATTCCCGGCCCGTCGTCGATCACCTGCAGCAAGGTGTGCGGCGGCTCGGTGGCCAGGCGCGTCGTCACCACGGTGCCAGCGCCGGTGTGGACGCGTGCGTTGGCCAGCAGGTTGGTGAGCACCTGGTGCAGCCGTGCCGCGTCGCCGACCACGACGACCGGTTCTTCGGGCAGATCGAGCTCCCACTGGTGATCGGGCCCGGCGACATGGGCGTCACTGACCGCGTCCACGGCCAGCCGCGACAGGTCGACGGGTTCGCGTTCCAACGGACGGCCGGAGTCAAGCCGGGCCAGCAGCAGCAGGTCCTCGACCAGTCGGGTTATCCGCGCGGTCTCCGACGCCACCCGGCTCATCGCGTGCGTCACCGCTTCACGGTCGTCACCCATGCGCTGCGCCAGCTCGGTATAGCCACGGATGGCCGCCAGTGGCGTCCGTAGTTCGTGACTGGCATCGGCAACGAACTGGCGCACCCGGGTCTCGCTGGCCTGCCGCGTCGCCAATGCCGCCGCGATGTGGTCGAGCATCCGGTTCAGCGCCGAACCAAGCTGCCCCACCTCGGTGTAAGGGTTGGCGTCGGGTTCGGGCACCCGCACCGGCAGTTCCACCTCGCCGCGGTCCAAGGGCAGATCGACGACTTCGGTGGCGGTCTGGGCAACCCGGCGCAGCGGCGCCAGCGCCCGCCGGATGATGATGATGCCGGCGGTGGTAGCGGCGACCAGCGCGATCACGGTGACGATCGCGAAGATGATCAGCATCCGCATCATCGTCGCGTCGATGTTGGACATCGACAGGCCGGTGACGATGACGTCGTCGCCATTGCGGCTCGACGCGGCGACCACGCGGTATCGGCCGAGGCCATCGAGGTTCACGGTCAACGGTTTTCGACTGCCGGCGATGCCTGCCAACTGAGCCTTGGCCGCATCCGTCAACGAGTCCCGGGTGCCGCTGCTGGTCAGGTAGCCGGCGTCGCCGGTCTTGCCGTTGCTCACCACCGCGGCGAGCATGCCTGCGGGCTGACCCGGGGCATCGAGAAAACCCGGACCCGGGCCTGGCCTGGGGTAGTGCTGGTGCCGACGCGGCTGATCGGAGTACATCAGCGCCGAGCGGTACGAGGTCCCGCCGAGCTGACTGTCAAGTTGAGCCACCAAATGGTGGCGCAGCGCCAGTTCGGTGACCGCGGTGATTCCGATGCACACCACGGCAAGCACGATGACTTGCCCGACCAACAGCCGTAGCCGAAGCGACCAAACCCGCGATCCGCTAATGGGCCGGCTTGAGGACATAACCTGCGCCGCGCAGCGTGTGGATCATGGGCTCGCGACCGTTGTCGATCTTCTTGCGCAGGTACGAGATGTAGAGCTCGACGATGTTGGACCTGCCGCCGAAGTCGTAGCTCCATACCCGGTCCAGGATCTGCGCCTTGCTCAACACCCGCTTCGAATTGCGCATCATGAACCGCAGCAGTTCAAATTCGGTGGAAGTCAACGAGATCGGTTCGCCGGCCCGGGTCACCTCGTGACTATCCTCATCCAGCACCAGGTCTCCGACGATTAGCTGCGCGCCGCTATCCACCGTCGTAACGCCCGTGCGCCGCAACAGCGCTCGCAACCGCAGCACTACTTCCTCGATGCTGAACGGTTTGGTCACATAGTCGTCGCCACCCGCGGTCAACCCGGCGATGCGGTCTTCCACCGCATCCTTCGCCGTTAGCAGCAGCACCGGCAGCTGCGGGTTCTCTTCGCGCAGTTTGTGCAGCACGTCGAGGCCACTCATATCGGGGAGCATTACATCGAGGACGACGACATCGGGCCGTTGTGCGCGCGCTGCGGCGATTGCCGACGATCCGTCGCTCGCGGTGGCGATATTCCAGCCCTCGTATCGCAAGGCCATTGACACCATTTCGGCAAGAACGGCTTCGTCGTCGACGACCAGCACGGTGATCGGGTTGCCGTCCGCGCGGCACATGACGACCCGCTCAACTGAAGTACGGGCGTTTGTCACGGTTTCCAGTATCCGCGCCCGCCTGGGCCAATGCTATGGCAACCCTATGTGTGGTCTGTGAAAAGTCGCGTGACCGCTGGGCAGTCACGCGACCTGTCAGTGTGGCTTGCGTCTAGTACCAGTACCGCCTGCCGGCAACCGGGCGACCCATGGACCCCATGGCCCACATCACCGCGCCGACCACGGTCAAAATGATGCCGAGAACCCACAACAAATGGATACCGAACACAAAGCCGAGGATCAGGAGGACAACACCAACGACAATCATGACAACTTCCTTATTTCGAGGGACAGGAGTTACTGCTTAGGCTGCGGCACATTCGGCGTAGTGCAATTGACGGCCGGGTTGATCTTGTAATTCAACGGCCCTGCAATCACCGTCGTTGCAATCGAAGCCGCAGAACCGCAGTTCGTTGGCCCACTCTCGAAGTAGTGCCGCTGGTACGCGGCGAACACTCCGATTATCAGCCACACCACCACAATCGCGCCGACAATCCCGCGACCACGCATCGTGACCTCCGTTGTGAGCGAGAAGAATCTCGTGACGCTAGCGATACCCGTTAGACCCGTGTCTAAACATCTGCGCGCAGACTTCACGCATCGTTTAACGGTGCCGGTGGTCGCACTACTTTTGTTGTCCGAGCCAGGCGGTGGCCCGCCTGTTCGACGCGCGGGATAGCCACGCGTCTTGAATCAGCTCGGTTAATTCCGTCGTGGTAATTTGCGGCAACCGACTGGCCCGCACCAAGACTGACGGGTGCCCGTCGAAATGGTCGGTGGTGAAGAACGGCGACGCAGGATCTTGGGTCAGCGCCAGCTTGTCGCTCTCCGACTCCACCCAGAGCATGATCACGTCGGCATAGCGCTCACCGGTGGCCGGATCCACCGCATCAGGCTGAGGCGTGCGGAAGAACACGAACGACTTGCCACCGACTTGATAGATGGAGTTGCCTTTCGGTCCTTCCAGGCGCGTGACGTGCGGCATCGAGGCGGCAATCCGATGCACGTCCCCGACACGGGCGGGTCGGTCGGCCATGCCAACGACCATATACGCGGCGCGTCTGTAGCATGGGCGAAAGCATTGCGGTAAGGGGGATTGCGGTGCCGTGACCGACACTTTGTTTGCTGATATCTCTGAATATCAAGTGCCCGTGGATAACTCGTATCCATACCAGGTGCTTTCAGTTCGCGCTTGCGATGGCACGTATGAGGATCACAACTTTGCGGCCAACTACGGGTGGATGCTCGACGCATTGGATGGCGGGCAGTTGACGTTCGGCATCGTCTACACCTATGTGCGACCGGATTGGTCGGCCACCGCCGATACCGTGCGATCGATGATCGATGCCGCGGGTGGCCTGGATCCGCGGGTGGCCCTGATGCTCGACGTCGAATCCGGGGGCAATCCGCCCGGTGACGGCTCGAGCTGGATCAACTCGCTGTACTGGAATCTGGCCGACTACGCCGGCTCTCCCGCGCGAATCATCGGTTATGCCAACGCCTATGACTTCTCGAATATGTGGCCGACGCGCCCGGACGGCCTACGGGTTATCGCGGCGGGTTACGGCTCCGATCCGAACCTGCCCGGCCAGGTCGCACACCAGTACACCGACGGCTCGGGTTACAGCCCAAATCTGCCGCAGGGGTGCCCGCCGTTTGGCAATTGCGACATGAACTCCGCCGACGGGCTGACACCGCAAGAGTTCGCCGCCGCGTGCGGCATCACGACGAATGGAGGTTGGTTGATGGCGCTCACCGACGACGAGCAAGCCGAACTGTTGAGTAAGGTCCGCGACATCTGGGATCAGCTGCGCGGTCCCGACGGCGCCGGCTGGCCACAACTCGGGCAGAACAGTCAAGGCCAAAACCTCACCCCCGTTGACGCGATTGCGGCGATCAAGGACGACCTGGGGGGCGTTCCGGCGACGACCTGATCAAGTCAGATCAAGTCAGTCGAGGGTCTTGGCCAGCAGTTCGATAAGCCGTCTCTGCTCAACGGCGTTGAGCCGA
Source organism: Mycobacterium sp. (assembly GCF_019247635.1). Taxonomy (GTDB): domain Bacteria; phylum Actinomycetota; class Actinomycetes; order Mycobacteriales; family Mycobacteriaceae; genus Mycobacterium. The sequence goes on along the minus strand of NZ_JAFBAR010000068.1, from coordinate 978 downwards.
CCGGTCAATGGCGCCATGAGCTCGCCGATCTCGGCGACGATCACGGGCGCCAGGCGCCTTGCCTGAGCCGTAAGGCTGACCCGCACCGACCGGCCGTCGGCGCGGTCGGCCTTTTTTGTCACCAGGCCACGTTCGGCGGCGCGATCGATGAGGCCGCTGACGGTCGATCGCTCGAGGCCGAGATACGTTGCCAGTTCGGCCATCGCCGGTTCCCGGTCACGCAGTATGCCCAGCATCCGCAGCTGGGTAAGCGACAGGTCATGGTCGGCGGCGACCCGGCTCAGCACGGCGGTGACCGCGAACGAAACCTGCACCAGACCGTCCCTGAGGTCATCGACTGCGCCCATGGCCCGACCATACCTTGCAATAGTTCGTAATGCCATCTATTCTAGTTCGTATCACGATCTAATTCCGCGGAGGTCTCGATGCGCGCAGCGGTCGTCACGGCGTTCGATAAACCACCGTGCTACCGCGAGTTTGCGACCCCCACCCCACAGACGCCCGACGAGGTTCTGGTCGACGTGGTCGCCGCGGGCCTGCATCGACGGGTGCGGTCCCAGGCGGATGGATCGCACTACACCAGTTCGGGTGAGCTACCGCTGGTTCCGGGCGTCGACGGAGTGGGACGGACCCCCGATGGCGCGCTGCGCTACTTCGTCCTATCCGACAACGCGGTGGGCACAATGGCTGAGCAGACCGTCATCGATCTGCGGCGCAGTGTCGTACTGCCTGGCGATACCGACGCCGTTCTGGTGGCCGCGGCGATGAACCCGGTGATGTCGTCCTGGGTTGCGCTACGGCGGCGTATCAACTTAGAGGCGGGCCAGACGGTGCTGGTTCTCGGGGCCACCGGGGGCGCGGGGCGTACGGCTGTGCAAGTCGCCAAACACCTTGGTGCTAGCCAGGTTATCGGTGCCGGCCGCGACCCCCACCGGCTCGCTACCCTAGCCGGAATCGGAGCCGACGTCGTCGTCAGCC
>NZ_JAFBAR010000064.1 GCF_019247635.1 Mycobacterium sp. | reverse complement strand
TGCACTCGGGGTCTGACCAGTCCTACCAGGCGGGTGCCCACGCACACGCCGGAGCCGCGCGCCTATCGCAAGGACCGCTGCCGCCGGGGATGTTCGGTGATTTCGGCGCGGCCGATGTGTTCCACGAAGCTATCAACTCGTCACGTGCGCGACACGTGAAGGTCCTACAGGATCATCAAAATTCGCTGATCGCCTTGGGCGACAAGGCATATCGCGCGGCCCGAGAATTCACAGACATGGATGAGAGCAACTCGACCCAACTACGGATGGTGTGATGCGGCTTTGCCACCTAGATATTCCGCAGTTGATCAGCGCAGCCGGCGGCGACCCCTGGGCGATCAATCGGAGTCTCCAAAGTGGCTCTCCAGCAAACATATCCGATCTAGCTGAAGCATTCTATGCGGCGGGCAGATGCTCGAGCGAGGCCAGCGCACACTTCAACGAAGCACGGCTCCGCTTTGAGGCGGCCTGGAATCGGGAAAACGGCGAACATCCCATCAACGACGCCGCCGAAGTGCAGCGTACCGTTCAGGAACTCGGCTCTACATCGGCGCAGATACAGAAGGTCGCAACGGATTTGGAGACGATCGCCGCCGTCCTGGCCGAGGCGCAACGAGCCGCGAGTGATCAGATCGCCCAACTCGAAAGTCGGTTGCAGCAGATCGACGATCAACTGGGACAGGCATTTCAACTTGAGGCACGCGGACTTCTCACCGAGGAGGACCAACCCGCACTGGATGCGCTCATCCACATTGAGGACCAAGACGCTATCGACTGCACGGCAACCACCCTGCACCAAGTGAATTCAATACGCACCGCTTACTCCGATACTTTGCAGACCTCGCTTGCCGCCCTGCGCACCGACGGCTACGAACCCGGAGTGCTCCAAGCCGTCGACGCCTCAGGAACCCCATCGAGGGCCGAACCCGAATCCAACCGGCGGCAGAACGAGATCGAGGCCTTCACAAAGGTTTTCGGTAGACCACCGAGTTCCGCAGCGGACTGGGATACCGCGGAAGCTCTCGATCCGCACAGCTACAACCCAAAGAACGGCGGTGTGCCCCCGAATATCATCGTCAGTCGAATCACGCCGGTACCCGGTCAGGGCGTCGTGCGGACAAACCTGTTCATCCCAAGTCGCACGGTCTGGAATCCGGAACTCGACTGGCCGCCATACCACGAGAACCTCGGCGACAACCGCGGCTTTTCGCCCACGGCCGACCCCGAGGCATCGAGGATATCGGTATTCGTCGACTACGAAAACGGCATCATCGTGGCCCGGCAGAACCCGTCAATCGATCCGAAGGCGGGTCAAATCCGGGCAGGCACACCAGCCGTCTCAGCTGTGCAACAAAAGAACGGCGCAATTTCGATCACGTACAGCGGCGCCGACCCGTTCTCACCAGGTGGCGAAGACCTCGCCAAAGCGACGTCACTAGATGTGAACGGCACCATTGTCATTGAACCGACGGCAACAGGGCCTCGAGTAGGCGGAACCGTCACGGATTTTCCCGCAATCGAAATCTACAACGACCGGTCCGGCGCGCCGACGACATTGGTGCACTCGTGGCCAACTTACGTTGACGACGAGCTTGGTCCCATGGCGGGACTGTGGTGGCACAAGCCAATCGGAGACGAATCTGTCGAACCGCACTTCAACGCGCAGCCATGAGAGCGAAGGGATTTCAGGCCTGCCGGGCCTGCGTCAGCGTGATTCGGTGCCGGCCTGCCGACACGGCCACCGTCGCACCCACAGGCTGACCGTCGACCGACACTGTCACACCCTCCGGCAGCGCGGCCAGCCTGATGGCCGCTGCGGTATCGCTGGTCACCGTGATCGTCGACGACGGCAGCGACGCCAGACCCGCGCGCTTGAGGTCGACCGTCAAGCTGGCGACCCCGGTCAACCGCAGCGTCAGGTACGGCATCGGGGCGACCGGCAGACCCACCCGCCAGTCCAGCTCCGAATACAACCCCGGGCTTGGGTCAAAGCCCAGGACGAAGCCACGATGCCGACGAAGACTGTGCGCCGGGTCAGGCCGCGCATACGAACACACGTCGACTTCCGCGGTCGCCCCGCGGCGCTCGACCACCGCAGGATCGGCCGTCAGCTCCGATAACCACCACACCTGATGTGGCCCGATTCCCAGATCGGCCCGCACCAACTGTGGATACCACGCGAACGTGATATGCCCCGGATCGGCTTGGCGCAGGCCAGTTCCCATGTGCTCGATCGGATCCTCGAACTTGTCCTGGAAGATCCAGACGATGTGATCCTCGAGCGGATACACCGTGAATCGGTGGCGGTAACCCAACCGGTCCAGCTCGAGCACCTGCTCGGCGGCCCCGGCGAAGGGCACCAACTCGTCGACCAACCCGTGGGCGATGACGTACGGCAGCCAGCGAGCATTCACCAGCAGCTTCCACGAGTCGCCCTCGCGGGCACACGCCGAATCCAGGTCGAGATTGGCCGGAATGTCGACGTCGGGCAGCAGCCGCACCCCGCACGCCGGCGGCCCCGCCAACACGACGGCCTGCGCGAACACCTGCGGATAGGTCAGCCCGAACTTGTAGGCCGCGTAGCCGCCCATCGAGTAGCCCGAAACCACCGTGCGGTTGGGGTCGGTGCCGAGCTGTTCGGCCACCCGCGCCCACACCTCCCATACGTCGAGCTCGCCGGTATCGAAGTACCAGGTGGACGGGCCCCGGGCCAGCGGCGTGACAACCACCGAGTCACGGGTCTCGCACACCTGGTGCAACAGGTTCGGGTCGATCGCGGCGAACTGCGTCTGTCCCAGCGCAAGTGAATGCAGCAACAGCGTCAACGGCAGCTGTTGACCGGGCGCGTACGACGAGGGCAGGCACACCGAGTAGGGCTGCACTCGCCCGAGGAACTGCTGCTTGGTGCTCAGGACACTGCCGCCGGCGACGCCTTGCCCCAATTCGACCGAGGAGACGTACCAGCGCGTCGACGGGCCGGTGATCAGCGGTTCGCCGCTGTCCCCGCCGGCCGCCAGTTCCGCCCAGTCGACCGTCACCGCGAACTCTGACACGTCACCGCTGCTCAATGCCGCAGCCTGGGCGGCGTCGGACCAGAAGTTCAGGTGCGGCTGTTCCTGCTCGCTGGTGCGGAACGCGACGTTGTAGACGTTGGGCTGGCCGGGCAGCGCGCCGCGCTCGCCGGGGACGTCGGCGAAGCCGTCTCCCGCTGCGTTGGCCAATCCCCCGACCAGCCGGACCGTCCACTCGCCAGCAGGTTCCAGCAGCGATCGGGACACCTGCGCCACAAACGAGCGCGATTGAAGGTCGACACTGTGCTGGACCGGCGTGGTGACCTGGGTGGTCAGGTCGATCAGTGCAGCACCACTGCCCGAGATCAACAGCGCCATGTCGATACCTGCCGAACGCACCCCGGCCCCGCACGGCCACTCCGAGGACCCCGCGGCCTTGCGCTCGATATCGAAGGTGAACAGCGCGACCGGCACGGAAGCCTCCACCAGCGTGTTCCAGTCGATCCGCCACCAGGTGTGGGTCTCGGTGAGCCCGACGGCGACGCGGAAGATGTCGGCGCCGTTGCCCGACGCGGGCCCGTCGGGATAGACGTAGGTGCCACGCGGCGGGGCCTGGATCTTCAGGTCGCCGACCGGCAGGCCGGTGGCGCCGTGGTCGTCGTACAGGAAGTCGGTCCAGAACAAGGCACCACCGGCCACCCGGCTGGTACCGCAGGTGCGGGGAAACTCCTCGCCGAATGGCCAACCCGCCGGTACGGGGAGCCGCGGTTCGGCGCGCCGCGCCGCCGACGGCACGCCCTCGGGCATGCCGTCGACCACAACGAGTTCGGCCGGTGGGGTCGGCGACGGTTTCACGGGATGCACCACCGCGTCGGTGATGCGGCGCGCAATGCGGATCGGAAGCAGGGCCAGGTCCAGGATTGTCACGCCGCCAACTTACGCGGTGTGCCTGACACGCGGCTTAAGGCAGTGGTACGACTATCAATTCGTGCGGCCGGTTGTTGACCGAAACAGCGCCGTCGTCGGTCACGATCACGATGTCCTCGATTCGGGCGCCCCACCGGCCCGGGAAGTAGATGCCGGGCTCGATGGAAAACGCCATGCCCGCGGCCAACGGCAGATCATTGCCGGCAACGATGTAGGGCTCCTCGTGCACAGACAATCCGATGCCGTGTCCGGTGCGGTGCACGAAATACTCGGCGAGCCCGGCGGCGGCCAGCACGTCGCGGGCCGCGGCGTCGACCTCCTGCGCGGTCACGCCGGGACGAACCGCCTCAAACGCCGCCCGCTGGGCGCGTTGCAGGATCGAATAGTGCTGCGCCACATCGGCGTTGGGCTCACCGATGCTATAGGTGCGGGTAGAGTCGGAGTGATATCCCGGCTCGTAGCTGCCACCGATGTCGACGACGACGATGTCGCCCGCCTCCAGCTCGCGATCCGAATACCCGTGGTGCGGGTCGGCACCGTGCGGGCCGGATCCCACTATGACAAACGCGACCGACGAATGCCCTTCGGCGACAATCGCTTTCGCGATATCAGCGGCGACGTCGGCCTCCGTCCGACCCGGGACCAGGAACTCCGGCACCCGGGCGTGCACCCGGTCAATCGCCGCACCCGCCTTACGCAAAGCATCGACCTCGGCAGCCTCCTTGGCCATTCGCAAACCGCGCAGCACATCGGTGGCCAACACCGGCAGCACACCGAGCACGCCGGTCAGCGGTAAAACGTGCAACGCGGGCATTGAATCGGAGACGGCCACGGCGGCGGGGGCACCA
>NZ_JAFBAR010000007.1 GCF_019247635.1 Mycobacterium sp. | reverse complement strand
TACCGCCGCGGACCGGGCGCTGCAAACCCACGGCGGCATGGGCTACGCGGAGGAATACCACGTCGCGCGCTACTTCCGCGAGGCGCGCCTGATGAAGATCGCACCGATCAGCCAGGAGATGATCCTGAACTTCCTGGGTTCGCATGTGCTGAAATTGCCGAGGAGCTACTGACTGTAGTTTGTTAGTCGTCGAACGTGAACTGGCGGCGAGTTTTTCGAGATTTTCTCGCCCTCATGACACGCTCGGCGGCCGCACGGAGATCGGAGCAGACCATGCGCGAAACGGTGATCGTGGAGGCGGTGCGAACCGCGGTCGGCAAGCGCAACGGCGGATTGTCGGGCATGCACGCTGCCGACCTGTCTGGGATCGTTCTCAACGAACTGTTGGAACGCGCCGGCATCGGCCCCGAGATCATCGACGACGTGATCTGGGGATGTGTGTCCCAGGTGGGCGACCAGTCCAGCAATATCGGTCGCTACGCGGTGCTCGCGGCCGGCTGGCCGGAGAACATCCCCGGGACCACGGTCAACCGGGCGTGCGGTTCCAGCCAGCAGGCCCTCGACTTCGCCGTGCACGCGGTCATGTCGGGCCAGCAGGACGTCGTCGTGGCCGGCGGCGTCGAGGTGATGAGCCGTGTTCCGCTCGGCGCGGCCAGGGCGACCGGAATGCCCTACGGCCCCAAAGTCCTTGCCCGATATGAAGATTTCTCGTTCAACCAGGGCATCTCGGCGGAATTGATCGCCAAGAAGTGGGGCCTCTCGCGCGGGCAGCTCGACGAGTATGCCGCCAGGTCCCACGAGCTGGCCGCCGCGGCCCAGGACAGCGGCGCCTTCGTCGAGCAGATCGTCCCGGTGTTCGTCGGAGACGGATCGATCGTGGCGGCCGACGAGGGTGTGCGGCGCGGCACCACAGTCGAGAAGCTGTCCGCTTTGAAGCCGGCCTTCGTCGACGACGGCGTCATCCATGCGGGCAACTCGTCGCAGATCTCCGACGGCGCGGCCGCGCTGCTGGTGATGACCTCGGACCTTGCGGTCGAGCTGGGGCTGACGCCTCTCGTGCGCTACCGCGCGGGCGCGGTCACCGGGGCCGACCCGGTCCTCATGCTCACCGGCCCGATTCCGGCGACCGAGAAGGTGTTGGCCAAGGCCGGTGTGGCGGTCGCGGATGTCGGCGTGTTCGAAGTGAACGAAGCCTTCGCGCCCGTTCCGCTGGCGTGGCTGGCGGAGACCGGGGCCGACGCCGACCGCCTCAATCCGTTGGGGGGCGCCATCGCGTTGGGCCACCCGCTGGGCGCCTCCGGTGCGGTCCTGATGACGCGCATGGTGCACCACATGCGCTGCAACGGGATTCGTTACGGCTTGCAGACCATGTGCGAAGGCGGCGGCACGGCCAACGCCACCTTGGTGGAACTCGTCGGGTAGCGCGCCCGCCGTCGGAAAAAAATACCGTTCAGGGTCTTGCCGTCAGCAGCTAAACTAACCTACTTTATGTTCACTAGGTTGGTTTGCCGATCGGTTCGAGGGGGCCCAGTGCCCGACGCACGTCGATACGACACGCTGCTCGCCAAGGGCGAGGACCGCAAACAACGGATCCTTGCGGTGGCGCAGCGGCTGCTGTCGCGCAACGGCTGGCGCAACACGACGCTCGCGCAGATCGCTGGCGAAGCCGGGGTTACCTCCGCGGGCCTGCTGCATCATTTCGAATCCAAGGAACAGCTACTGCACGCTGTGCTGGACGCGCGTGACCTCGACGACGACACGCACTCCGACCGCGGGGGCGATCTGATCGGCGAAATCGCCCAGGTCGCCGACCGCTTTAACCGCGCGCCCGAACTGGTGGGCACGTTCACCGTGCTGCTGGTGGAGAACATCGCCGCCGACGCTCCGCTGCACGACCGCCTGGTGGGCCGGCAGCGTGACGCGACGGAAATCGTCGCCGGGGCGATCCGGCGCGGTCAGGCCGCCGGCCGCTATCGCGCCGACATCGACCCCGTCGTCAAGGCAGTGGAAATTCTCGCCTTCACCCACGGAATGGAAATGACATGGTTGCTCGATCCGTCGATACCCCTGACCGAGGTGTTCAAGGAGTACGCCGAGATGCTGGCGCGGGACTTCACGCCGCCGAGCACGGCATGAGGTACCGGCTCGACATCGTCGCCTCCAGCGTCGTCGACGTGGTGCGGTTCGCCGGTGGGTGGATCTTCGACCGGTCGATGGCGGGATGGGATGTCACCGTGCTCCTGGCGGATCTCGCCGACCACCCCGACGACCGACCGCTGCATATCCTCGGAGCCCAGACGCTTGACCTCGAATGCGCGCTGGCATCGATTGAGACTCGTCCCCGTCCGCAGGCCCTGGCCGCGGCGGCGGACCTGCTCGGCTGCGATCCGCGGGTGCGCCAGGGCATCGTGCAGGCCCTCGACCATGGCGTCACCGAAGTCACGCTTTGGGGGCAGACCTGGCCCGACGAGCTTGCTCACAGCGTGGGCCTGGTGCAACACCGGCTGAGCATGGCCGCCCAGATCTTCAAGGCCCAGGCCCTGGCGGCGGCCGCGTCGCCAGCGAGTTCGATCGAACGCACCGAAATCTTTCGCAGTGGGCTGAGCGCGTGCCCGTCGGTCGCGGCGGATCTGGTCCCCGCCTGATTCACCCGGCGCATCCCGACGCGCGAGGCGGTCTCGGCGCGAAGCTGTCGTTGACGACGCGTACGCGCTTGTGGAAATCTCATACTCATCTTTGAGAGGATGGTTCTCATGACCGACTTCAGCGAGCTGGACTTCTTCCGCGACCGGCGGCTGGTCGAGAACCCGTACCCCTATTACGAGGCTCTCCGGCAGCGATGCCCGGTCGCGCGGGAAGACCACCACGGGGTCACAATGGTCACCGGCTGGGACGAGGCGGTCGGGGTGTTGAACGACGCCGAAACGTGGTCGTCGTGCATCTCGGTGACCGGGCCATTCCCCGGTTTTCCGGTATCCCTTGAGGGCTTGGGGAACAGCGACATCACCGATCTGATCGAGCAGCACCGCGACGAGCTGCCGTTCAGCGACCAGCTGCCGACGCTTGACCCCCCGACCCACACCAATCACCGTGCCCTGCTGATGCGGCTGATCACCCCCAAGCGTCTCAAGGAGAACGAGGACGCCATGTGGCTGCTGGCCGACCAGGCGCTGGATGCGTTCCTGGCGCCCGGGGAAGGCGAATTCATCAAGGGCTTCGCCGGACCCTTCACGCTGTTGGTCATCGCCGATCTGCTGGGCGTTCCCGAGGAAGACCGGGAAGCCTTCGTCAACAACATCCGCGTGCACTCCGGCGGCGGCGTCGGGGGCACCGGCAAGGAATCCCTGGCGCACAGTCCGCTGGAATTTCTCTACGGGCTGTTCTCCGACTACGTGCGGGACCGCCGCCGCGAACCCCGTGATGACGTGCTGACCGGCCTGGCCACGGCCACCTTCCCCGACGGCTCGGTGCCCGACGTCGAGGATGTGGCGCGGGTCGCCTCCAACGTATTCTCGGCCGGCCAGGAAACCACCGTGCGGCTGCTCGGCGCCGCGTTGCAGACCATCGGCGAGCGCCCCGATCTACAGGCGCAATTGCGCAAGGACCGCAGCCTGATCCCCAACTTCATCGAAGAGGCGCTGCGCATCGAGAGCCCGGTCAAGGGCGACTTCCGGTTGAACCGGGTGCCCGTCAATGTCGGCGGCGTCGACCTGCCCGCCGGCACCACCGTGATGGTGGTGCAGGCGGCCGCCAACCGTGATCCGCGCCGGTTCGACGATCCCACCACCTTCGATCCGGCCCGCAAGAACGCCCGCCAGCACATCTCGTTCGGGCGCGGGATCCACAGCTGCCCCGGAGCGCCGCTGGCACGCGCCGAGACGCGGGTGGCGATCGAGCGTTTTCTGGACCGGACGTCCGATATCAGGATCAACGAGCGCAAGCATGGTTCGGCGAATGACCGTCGCTATCAATACGTTCCGACCTACATCCTGCGGGGTCTGACCGAGCTGCACCTGGAGTTCACGCCGGCATGAGGGTATGGGTCGACGACGGAAGCTGTCGCGGGCACGGCATGTGTCTGACTCTGTGTCCGGACGTGTTCAGCCTGACCGACGACGGCTATGCCCTGGCTATAGAAGGGGATGTCCCGACGGAATTGGAGTCCGCCGCCCGGGAAGCCATCGAATGCTGTCCGGAGCAAGCCATCAAAGAATCGTAAGGAGAGTTCAGGTGAGTGAAGGGGTCAAGAAGGGATATGTGATCCTGACCGAGGCCATCAAGGACCCAGAGGGCATGAAGGCCTACGGGCGGGCCGCGGGCGCCGCGATGGGTGGAGTCAACATTCTCGCGGTGGATACCGCACCAAAGGTCGTCGAAGGCTCCTGGCATGGCGACCAGACGGTGGTGCTGGAATTCGAATCGGTCGATGCGGCCCGCGCCTGGTACGAGTCCGAGGCCTATCAAACGGCGGCCAAACTGCGCCAAGCGGCGGCCGACTGCAACGCGGTCATCCTCGCCGGTTTCTGACGCGCGGCGCTACTCCTGGATGGAGATCGCCTGTCGCGGGCACTGGCGCACGGCATCACGCACTTGAGACTCGTTCTCCGGCGTGACCTCTGGCTGCAACACGGTGAGCATGTCGTCGTCCCCGAGGTGGAAGACCTCCGGGATGATGCCCATACAGACACCGTTGCTTTCGCAGAGACCCCAATCGACTTCGATCCTCATCAGCGAATTACCTTGACCGGCACGTTTTTCCACCCGGCGACGTTCTGCATGTGCACCCGCTCGCAGCCGTCCCAATCCACCTCGAAGCGGGGCATGAAATCCAGCAGCTTTTCCAGGGCGATCGCGCTCTCCATGCGGGCCAGCGCCGCGCCGAGGCAGCTGTGGATCCCGTAGCCGAAGCCCAGGTTCTGCGCTTCGGATCGGTCGCGGTCGACGTCGAACTTGTCCGGATCGGTCCACACCTCGGGGTCGCGGTTGGCCGCGCCGTTGATGAGAAACATCGGTTTTCCGGCCGGGATCGTAACCCCGTGCAGCTCCACGTCTTTCATCGAGCGACGCACCTGATACTGGGAGGGTGCCTCGTAGCGCAGCAGCTCTTCGACGGCCGCGGGGATCTTGCTGCGGTCGTCGAGCAACTTTTGCCACTGTTCGGGATTGCGCCCGAAGACCACCGGCATGTTTCCGACCAGCTTGGTCACAGTTTCGGCGCCGGCACCGCCCAATAACGTTGCAAAACCGGCGATTTCGAGATCATCCAGCTTCGTGTACTGCCCGTCGTCCCGTTCGATCTCAGCGTCTATCAGCTTGCTGAACAGGTCGTCACGCCGCTCGGCGCGACGTTGTGTCACCAGGTCGTAATACAGCATCGCCGTCTCGATGTTGGCTTGCATGCCCTGTTCGCCGATCTCGACCTGGCCGGGTTCCCGGGTGAGGGACTCGTCGATCAAGTGACGAATCTTTTGCGCGTCCTCCTCCGGCACCCCCAGCATCGTCGTGATCACCTCGACGGGGAACGGTCCGGAGAAATCCTGCACCACGTCGAATCGATCGGGATCGACTGCGCTGAGGTACTTGTCGACCTTCTCGATGACCATCTGCCGCTGCGACTGGATGGCCCGCGGCGTGAAGACCTTGTTGAGCAGGCTGCGCATGTGGCGATGGTCGGGGGGGTCCATGAAGATGATCGACTTCTGCGGGGGTGGCTCTCCGCGGCGCACCATTGCCAGGTCGATACCGTAGGCCGACGAATACTGTTCGAAATTCTTCAGGCCCGCCGCCACGTCCGCGTGCCGGGTCAACGCGTAGAAGTCGTACTCCTCGTTGTAGTAGACCGGCGCCTCCTCCTGCATCCGCCGGTAGGTATCCCAGGCGCCGTTGAAGAACTCCTCGGAGAACGGATCGAAGACGACCTTCGCTTTGGTCATGGACGACTCCTCGATAACAAACTGCGGGCTGAAATAGTTACACCGGAATGCCTGACTGTAACGCTAACGGTAGCGGATTCGGCCGGAACCGAAAAGGGCCATGTCGTCACCCTCATCGCGGGTGCCCCAGCAGGGATAGTGCGGCGTCGGCCGCATCGAGCACGGCGCCCGCGCGGGCGGCGGCTTGGCCGGCGAGGTCGACCACCAGCCGCGCGTCCTTCTGCAGCAGCGTCCCGACATGTTCGGGCAGCTGGCCCAGGCCGCCGACCCGACCAATGGCGTTGAGCGCGAAGCTGTTCCCGCTGCTGCGGGAAACGACCTCGGTGAGTCGCTCCGGGGAGACGCCCAGGGAGTTGCATAGCGAAAGGGCGGTGGCCGCTGTTCCGAGGTGGGCAGTGAACAACAGGTTGTTCAGGAGCTTGGTGGTTTGCCCCGCGCCTAAATCGCCTAAATGGATGACCGCATCGGCGTAGGTGTCGAACACCGGCCGGCAGCGCTCGACGACGGCGGCGTCCCCCCCGACCATCACCAGCAGACGACCCTGGGCTGCCGCCTCGCCGCCACCGCTGACCGGCGCGTCGACAACCGAAACACCTTGCGCACCAGCACGCTCGGCGAGCTTTCGGCAGGTGTCGGGGTGCACGGTGCTGTGCACGGCGATCACGCTGCCGGGCCGCAGTCCAGCCAGCAGTCCGCACTCGCCGCCGGCGAGTTCGTCGATGTCGGCGTCGCCGAGGACACACAGGCAGACCAGATCGCTGCCCGCAGCAAGTTCACCCGGTTAGTCGGCGATTGTCGCCGTCGTGCCGGCGAACGGCTCGAGCGCCGCGGGCCGGCGCGCCCACAACGTCGTCGGGTAACCGGCCTGGATGATGCGGTGCGCCATTGGGCCGCCCTGGTCGCCCAAACCGATGAATCCGACGCGCATCAGCTGGCCTCTTCATCCGTTGCCGAGGGTGACGTCACAGTCTCGCTCGGACCCGAAAGTGACTGGGGTGTAACGCTCGAGGAGGCCGCGGCGGCCACGCACTGGTCTGCGAACGCGAGGACGTTCGCGTGATATGCGGGAGCGGTGTGGCCCAGGCTGATGTTGTGCCCGGCCTCGGGTTGTCTGTTGACGGCGAATCGCGGCGCGCCGGAAAACAGCGCGGCGATCTCCGTCAGTGCGGAAGTATCGGTCTGCCAAACCTTTTCGTACTCGGCGATGCTGAATTGCACCGGGACGCGGACGGCCGGTGCGAGCGACGGGAAGGTTTGCCGCGCCCAGTCCGACACCATCTGATCTTCGTAGGCCGGAGCCGTCGGGGAAACCGTGATCCCGGCGAGCACCTCTGCGGGATATAGCCTTTCGGGGTGCCACAGCAGCTCGCGCAGGCCCGAGGGGCGGCGTTCCCGGGTGGCCGTCTTCAACATGTCCCGGGCCGCGGGGTGGTAATGCCTCCCGGTGCCCGCCAGTTCGAGGCCAACCAGATCGGCGGCCCGCTCGTCGGTGGCCATCCGCAGCGCCAGTTCGCATCCGCCCGAATGGCTCATCAGGAAAAACCCCACGCCGCGTGGTCGCTCTCCGAGGATGCGGTCCACCGCCCGGTAGGCGAGTTCGATCCGTTGTTCGGGGCGGACCATCGCGTCCGGATAGGGTGCGGAAGTGCCGTAACCGGGCCGGTCGAGGGCGACGACGGTGAATTCGGCGGCCGCGCCGGCTCGTAGCAACGAAAGCGATGGGTGGCCAGGACAGTCGAAGTAAACCGCGGTGGTGCCGCCGCCGTGGATGGCCACGATGACGGCCTTGGGTTCTCCGGACTGTTGGGCTTCGGCGAACAGCGCCGACATCGGTACCCCGTCGACGATCACCACCCGCGGGTGCACGCGGGGATTCATGCGCCGGCCCGCAGCAGGAGCACGCCGCTGGGCGTCAACCCGCCGCTGCTGACCACACCGACGCGCGCGCCGGCGACCTGCCGGTCGCCGGCCTCGCCACGCAGCTGGGCGACGGCCTCATGCACCAGGCCCATGCCGTGGGTGCGGCCGTGCGAGAGCTGACCCCCGTGGGTGTTGAGCGGCAGCAGGCCGTCCCGGGCGATGTTCTTGCCACCATCCAAGAATTCCTTGGCCTCGCCGATCCCGCAGAATCCCAGCGCCTCGATCCAGGACAGGCAGTTCATGGTGAACCCGTCGTAGAGCTCGGCCACGTCGACGTCGTCGGGACGCAAGGATGTGCGCGTCCACATGTGCGCCGCTTGACCCAGCACCTGCGGTTCATGGGTCAATGTGCTTTGGTCCCAGTCGATCCGCTCGATGATCTGCGTTCCGACCGCCTCGACCAGGACGGGTGGCTTGGCCAGGTCGCGTGCCGCGTCGACCGCCGAGACGACGACCGCGATCGCGCCGTCGCACGGCACGTCGCAGTCGTACAGACCGAACGGCGTGGTGATGGGCCGCGCGTTCAAGTAGTCATCCATGGTCATCGGTGATCGGTAGACCGCGGTCGGGTTGAGTTCGGCGTTGGCCCGCTGGTTGAGCGCGATCCAGCCGAGCGTCTCTCTGGTTGTGCCGTAACGATGGAAGTGCCGCTGTGCGTTGAGCGCCAGAGTGTGTGCTGCGGACGTGGCGCCGAACGGGAACTGCCAGCTGGCGGTGCGGCCCATGGACGGGGCGATCTTGCCCTGCTTCATCAGCTCGTTGAAGGTGGCTTCCCACAGCGTCCGGAAACACAGCACGTGACGGGCCAGGCCGCCGGCGACGGCGAGCATCGCCGCGATCACCGAACCGCCCGGGCCGAATGTTTCGATGCCGCCGTTGTGCCATGTCGGCCGGATGCCCAGCGCCGCTTCCAGCGCGGTGACCCCGCCCTCGCCGAACCCGCCGACCATTCCCGCGCCAGGGTAGCTGGACAATCCGTCGATGTCGGCGAACGTCAGCCCGGCGTCGGTGATCGCCGCCTCGCAGGCGTCCACCGTGAGCGACAGTGGCGGCTTCATCAACCGGCGGCCGATCGCCGACATTCCGATCCCGGTGAGGGCTACCTTGTCCTCGAATTTTTCCGCGGTCAGCATGGGGCGGACGTGCTCGCCGAAGCGCTCCGGGGCGATCTCGTCGGCGGGCTGGACAGCGTTGGGGGCATCGGCGATGGGGCGGAACAGTGGTAACCACACGTCCTCGACCTGCTCGAAGACGACCTCAACCTGTTGACCGAGTTCGAGCCGCTCGAAATCGCACTCCACGATGTTGGTGGTCAACCGGACGCGCGGATCCTCCGCGATCGCCACCTGGGCGACAACGTACGGCGCCGGCAGGCCCGGCAGGCTGAACCGCTGGTTCACGGTGAACCCGGCCAGCGTGGCCCGGCCGGAGACGGCACGCACACCGATGTCGCGGGAGCGGCAGTAGCGGCACACCGGCGCGGGCGGGTGAATCAGCGCGTGGCAGCTGCCGCATTCCTGCAGGCGCAGCGTGCCGTCGGCCCCCGACGTCCAGAAGAACTCGTTTTCGTCGGTGATCAGGGGCAGCGGGCGTCCCGGTGCTGCTGACACGTCACCTCCGGTGGTGCGGCGGCCGTAACTCTAAAGCCTGGAACGGTCTGGTAGGCCCATTATGCGAATCGGAGAATTACGTTATCACCTTCGAGCTGGGGTGCCGAGGGCTAACGCGTGAACCCCCACTCGGCTTCGTTCGCTTCGGTTTTCAGGTTTTCGGCGGGATTCTCATCCGTGTCGGGGTGCGGTGGCGGGCCGTCGCGCCGGCGTTCGTGTATCTCCATGATGGCGTGCACCGGGCAGTCCAGTAGCGCGCGCAGCACCGCATCGTGGTCGCGCTCAGCAACGATGCCGTCGCCGATCAGAGACGCGTACCCCCAGTCGTCGAGCGAGAAGTAACCCGGCGCGTGCTTGGCGCAGATCCCGAACCCGTCACACAGGGTGCGGTCGAGGCGGATTCTCCGGTGTTCGGTCACGCCGGGATCACCGCCAAAACCTCGTAGGGACGGTCGGCGCGGAATGCGCCGTCACGGCACCCCGGGCAGGTGCTGTCCAGATGGTGGGCCACGTCGTCGGGGAACTGATCGAGCAGGGTGGCGGCCACGTAGGTGGCCGCGTCCAGCGTTGCGCAAGCGCCCCGTCCTCGCAGCACCACCGACCAGCGGCGCAACCGATCGAGATCCTCGACCGTCGCGGTGCCGTCCCGCAATGCACCGGCGACGGCGGCCATTGCCGCGGTTCCGTTGAAACATGACCCGCACTGCCCGGCGTTCTCCCGGTCGAAGTAGGCCAGCACCGCCGCCGCCAGCGCCACGAGGCAGTCGTCGGTGATCACGGTGACCGCGCCGGCGCCCAGCCCGCTGCCGAGGCTCCGCATCGTCTCGTGATCCAGGCTGGTCTCCAGCACGCGGCGATTGAGGAAGCCGGCGAAATATCCGCCCATCAGCGCGCCTCGCACCTGGTCCGGCGAAATCCCATGCAGGGCAAGCAATTCGGTGAACGGCAGACCATGCGGCAGCTCGTAGAGAACTGGCGGCCGGCTCGCGCCGGTGATCGTCGCGAGGAACGTGCCCGGCGACTGGGATGTGCCCTGCGAACGGAATTCTTCGGCACCGTGACGGTGCAGGTAAGCCAGATTGGCCAGCGTCTCGACGTTGCTCACCAGCGTGGGCAGCCCGCCGACACCGGCTTCGAACGGGCGCGGTGGCTTGTCCGTCGGCTTGGTAGGGCCGCCGTTGATCGACCGGACCGCGGCGGTCTCCTCGCCGGCCACGTATCCGGGCGCCACGATCCAGACACCGATCGTGAGACCGCCCAGGATCTCGGGGCCGAGCTCAGCCAGTGCGGCTTCGATGCTGCGTGCCGATTCCGGTTCGGACACGTAGACGTAGGCGCGGTCGGCGGCCACCACCGCCGCGGCCAGTCGCAGGCCGTCGAGAACCAGGTGTGGCCGGTTGCGCAGCAGCCAGCGGTCTTTGATCGAAGCCGGTTCGCCCTCTTCGCCATTCGCGATGACGACGGTTCCCCGGGCGCCGCCCGGCGCGCCGCGTCCGTTGTCGCGCACGGTGCGCAGCTTGACGGCGAGCGGAAAGGCCGCACCGCCCCGGCCGAGCAGTCCGCTGGCTTCGACTTCAGCCAACAGTTCATCGGTACCGGCGAGCAAACGGTAACCGCCGAGACCCCGATAGGCGGTCAGGTCCTCTCGCCCCAGGCCGGGCCGCTCGCCGAGCAGCCTGGCCGGGCACCCGGGCGCGGTGACTGTGGTGATGATCGCAGAGTCGGCGGTAGCCATCGCTAACCCGCCGTCGTCCTAGTTAGGCTTGCGCGCATGCGGACCGCGGTTGTGCGGGTCAATGTCGACCCTGACGGTGTGCTCGCGCCGGCGCGGCTAGTCGAGGGCATGGCAACCCTCCTCCGGCTGGTCGGTGAAGCGGGCGCCGACGTGGTGGAAAACAACCTCGCTGCCACGTCGACGAGCCGGCGCGAGGTGGAGCTGCTGATCACCGGCGACGACGTTGACGTAACCAAGAACATCGCAATTGACCTGTGCGCCAAGTCCTTCGGTACACAACCGAGACCCGGCGTGGTGACGTTTGTCAGCAGGGGAACCGACGACGATGCCCGCGGCGTGTTGTCCGCCTTCGGGCTTACGGGTGAGATCGCCCGGGTGCCCGGCGACGACGGCTTCGACAGGGTCTACGTGACGCTGCGCGAAGCCGACCTCGAGCGCATCCCGGAAAGCCGGATCCATACGGCGTTGGAGGCGTCGCTGAACTGTGAGGTTCACATCCGCACGAGTTAGCGCACGATCAAACATCATGTGCCCAAAAATTCGAGGATCGCCGGTGCCGCTTGCACCCAGGTGTCGAACATGTTGAAGCGCTGGACCTTTCCCGCCGCTCGCTCTTCGGACGCGCGCTCCCACGCGTCCTCCGGCCAGGGCGGGTCGATCAGCTTGGATCCTTTGATCAGGCAGCTCACCTCAAGGGACGTCCGCTTGGGGTGATCCAGGTCGTTCTCGCCGCCACGGATGATCAGCGTGGGAACCTTGATGCGGTCGAACATTTCGTCCTCCACGCCGGGGATGGTCTGTCCCGGCTTGGACACAAAGGCATTGAGCCAACGCATCATCACCTTGAGAAAGTCGTCCTTGTCGAAGTCGAGGAAGCGTTGGCTGTTGGCCGGGTTCTCCTCGATGCGCTCGCGCCATTCCTGTACCTTGACCACGCCGTCCATCCCGGTGCCTCGCACCGCGAGAATGCTGGGAACGATGTAAAAGGAGCCCAGCACGAACGTTCCGTAGATGCCGCCGACGATATTCCAGACCACGAGTTTGGTGACCATCTCGGGATAGAGCATCGTCGTCAGCATGGAATCCCTTGCCCCACCGGATCCCCCGGCGAGGATGCAGCGCTCGAAGCCGAGGCCCGTCACCACCTTGTGCAGGGTCTCGGCGCGCATGTGTGACTCGCTCTGCCCGTAGAACTGCACATCGGATGCCCCGCAGTTGGGTCGGTCCCACAGCAACACCCGGTAGCCCCCCGCGGCTAACGCCTCGGCCAGCGGGCGCAAACCCTCTATTTCTTTGCTGAACCTGCCGCCCGGCGTCAGGGCAATGAGATCGCCTGCGCCGCCTAGGATTTCGTAGACTACATTGCCGCCGTTCACTTCGATAGAAGACACAAAATTCTCCTGTTGTGTCACGCCATCACCAGAACGTCGTTGCCGACGACACGGACGGGATAGGTGCGGATACTCCACTCCGGCTTGACCGCGGTCGTGCCCGTCGCCAACTCGAAACCCCACTGGTGCCAGGGGCAGAAGATGAACTCCAGATCCCGCACCATCACCGCATCACCCGCGGCGGTCTCGTCGACGATCGTGCGTCCCCTGGGACGCCCAGAGCACAGCGGACCGCCCTGGTGTGGGCAATAGTTCGCGATGGCGTAGAAGCTGCCCTTGACGTTGTAGACGCCCACGCCGTGCCGCCCGATCGGCACCAGTTTGTGTGTGCCGGGCGGGATTTCGTCAACGGTGGCGACAATGTGCTCGCGGCCCTGGGCGAGACGGGGCCCGGGGCGTTTGGCTGCCCCCTTTTCTTCAAGAGCCAATTCAGAGCACCCGGACTTGACCCTCTAGGACCGGAACGGTCTCCGGCAGGTGATAGGTCGCAATGCCGTTCTTGTACATCACCGCATCGCGGGCCGCCTTGGGCAGGTGCTTGACCAGCCAGCGCGGATCATCGAAGGTCCAGTGCGGGTAGTCCGAGGAGTACAACAGGATCTTGTCGCACTCCATCCACTCCAGGGCACGGGTCAGCTCGGTCTTGTCCTCGGGGTAGTCCAGGGGCTGGGTGGTGAACTTGATGTGATCTTTGACGTAATCGGACGGCTTGCGTTTGATCTCGACCCACGACTTGCGCGCTTCGTAGATCGCGTCCATAAGCCACATCAGGGGCAGAATCCAGGAGAACGCGTGCTCGACGAACACGATCCGCAGTGTCGGGAATCGGTCGAAGACGCCATCGAAGACCAGGCTCATCACCTGGTTCGCGGCCAGCAGCGAGTAGGTGACCATGAAGTCGTGGTTGTAGCTGGGGAGCCCGACCGGCGGGATCGGCAGCTCGTCGAAATGGCTGCGCGACAAGTGACAGCTGACGGTGATGTCGTGCTTGGTGGCTGCCGCCCAGATCGGGTCGTATTTCGGGTGACCCCAGGACGGTCGCGGCTCGGCTTTGATCAGAATCTGCGCCATGTAAGGGTGTCCGGCCCAGCGCTCGATTTCGCGCACGGATTCTTCCGGCTCTTCGATGGCTATGCAGATCGAACCGCGCCACCGCTCATGCCAGTTGTTGTGACTGTCCAGCCAGTGATTGGCCTGCCAGTCGTTCAACGCGGACGACATCGCGTGCTGCGCTTCGGTCAGGCGAGCCGGGTAGGCGGCGGGTTCCAGGATCGCGATGTCGGAGCCCGCTTCCATGATCAGCTGTCGGAAGGCTAAGTCCGGGTCGCTGCAGGGGAATTCGCCGTTGGGCGGGAATGTGTCCACCCGCATCGCGTAGGAGTGCGCGTAATCCGGGGCGTCATAGTAGATCTGCTCGCCCACGGCGCGAGTGAGGAAGTACTTGCTGCGCCAGGGCTCAGGGATGTAGGGGAGTAGCTCACCGCGCTTGGGCGCCGGGTGGACATCGGAGTCGACGCACCGGACGGCTATGCGCTCGGCAGCGGGAACCCGCTCCTGCGAATGTGTCAAGGTCATCTCGATCTCCTCGTCCTTCTTGGTCTTCGCGGTCCGCTTCTACTGTGCGCCCACGCCGGCGGGGATGTCTATGCGGTACAGCTGTGCCGCGTTTCGCCAGCACAGTCGCTCGCGCTGGTCGGCGGAGAGCGCACGGGGCAGCTTCTTGACATCGCCGCATTGCCAATGGGGGTAGCTCGACCCGAACATCACCATGTCGTCCTTGCCCGTGAAAGCGAACCATTCCCCGGCGAACTCGACATCACCAGGACCGTCGAGGCTGCCCTGAATGAAGTACACGTGACCGGGCAGGTAGTCGCTGGGAATCCGCGGCGCCCAGGGCGTCTGCTCCAGATGGGGCCGCCCAAACGTGTCCATTCGCCAGATGAACGGCGTCACGAAATCCGCCGCACCATCGCCCCAGACGAACTTCAGGTCGGCGAAGCGCTCGAACACTCCCTCGGCGATCATGTTCATCAGGTGGTACAGGTAGTTCAGCGCCATGAAGCTGACGTACTGCTCGTAGGTTCGCGTGTTCCCCGACGGTGTCGGCGGAAACGCGATGCCCGAGCCGACCTCGATATGGGCGGCAACTGGAAGGCCGGCGTCCACCGCGGCTTCCCAGAGCGGCCAGAACTGCGGTTTGCCATACAGCTCGCGGGACTGCAGCGGCACCCCGATCTGCACCACCCGCGGGTGCTCCCGCCAGCGTTCGATCTCGCGGACGGCGCCGGCGATGTCGTCTGGGTTGACCCGGATGGTGCCACGGAACCGCTCACCGAACTCCGCGGACTCCAGCCAGCGCGACACCATCATCTCGTTGTGGGCGGCGTGCAGCGCGCTGCCAAGATGCCGGTCGGGCATGATGCCGCGGCCCATAGGGTGCAGGATCGCCACATCGACGCCGCGCTTCGAAAATAGTTCGTGGGCAACGAATTCCGGATCGGATCCCGGATATTGCCGATCGGGCCCTTCGGTGTTCGGCGCGTATTCGCCACCGGGCGCTCCGTACCAGTCCATCTCGTAGTCGGGGAAGCCGCGGCTCTTGAACGGCTCACGCAGAAACGAGCGTAGGTCCTTGTTCGACGGGAAGAAAATGTGCACGCTCGCGTCGATCAGCGGTGTGCGTGTCCCGTCAGCGTGTTCGATCACGAAAGCCGTCCTTCGGCTCCGGTAGCCAGCCTCAGCCCGGCAGGGCCATATGATAGATAATCTAACATTCTTCGCGGATCGCCATCAATGGATTTCCGGTAAGCCTTTCGGTTACTCATCTACACTGGTAGAGCCACTATTGTAGCCATCTCTGCAAGTCTAGTTCTTCAAACCGGATAATAGCATTCTCCGTCTGACTGCCGGGTCAACGATGGCTCGCCGTCGAACGCCTCGCCGCGTCGCCGAGTGTGAAGTGGGCGACGTGTTCTCGGCGTGTCACGTCGTGTGGTTCACAGTCGGAGCTTTAGTGCGGCAACGGTTTCCAGGTCATCGAGTGCGGCGACACCCCGCCGCAGGCCCTCCGTGGCGATGTCGTCGACCTGCATTCCGCCCATGCCCGACGTGATCAGCGTGGCGACGTAGGCGTATTGCGCCGCCTGCCGGTAGCGCAACCAGAGCTCGTCGGGGTCCAGGTCGGGCCCGCCGGCCGCCGTCAACGCGCTTCGGTAGACGTCAAGCAGGTCGCGCTGCGCGGCGCGACGGTCCTCCGGCGTCAGACCGGTGATCAAGGTGTAGGCCAATTCACGGGACGGGTGTCCGCGCCGCACCGCCTGCCAGTCAAGAAGCCCCGCCTGGCGGTCGCGGAAGTACACATTTCCCGGATGCGCGTCGCCATGCATGACGGTGTGTGGGGGAGCGTCGATCACCGCGGCGACGGCCCGGTAGTTGTCGGCGATGAAGCGACCGGTGTCGACCGCAAAGTCCACCGGGTTGGTGGTGCGCTCGGTGAGTCGCTTTATCGCGGCCTTCATCAGGGAGCCGGTCAGCAGGGAGGTGTCGTCCGCCGACGGCGTGCACAGCCATCCCAGCGGGCCGCGCCCGTCGGCGCGCAGTCGTCCCCAGAAGGTGGCGTGCAGATTGGCGAGTAATTCGACCACGAGGCCGGCTTGGTCGATGGAAAGCGGGTGCAGGGTGTCGGGAAATTCGGTGGACGCGGCCGGAAGGTCCTCCAGGACCAGCAAGTAGCGGCCCGTCCAGGTGTCGAACGCGGCGCCGTATGCCTCCGGCAGGCCGGTGAGTACCGGGGCGAGTTGTCTGTAGAAGCGGACTTCGGTATGTCCAAGCCGCCCGAGTTCGGCCATCAAACGCGTGGCGGTGGTTCTGGCCGTGAGCTTGACGAACACCGACTCGGGCACATTCCTTCCGGTCAGCACCAGCCGTGCCCGCGACGACGTTCCGGCGTCGCTACTGAGGACTCTGACCGAGTTGACGGTGGTGCCCATGACCTTGGAGAGGACGCCGGGATCGAGTTGGTCGACCGTGCGCGGCAACCCCGCCCAGCCGCCCAGCACGGCGTCGATGGACACCCGACCGACACCGCAGCCCAGATGCGCGGCCAGTCCAATGACAGAGCAAGCTTGTCCCACAGGGTTTTTCATAGCGGTCCTTCAGTAGTCCGACAGCCCGGCGTGCCGCCGTCGACCGCGGGCCGAGGACGGTGCCGTCTCAGGCAAAATATCCCGACGGCTGGACATCAGACAATAGTGGGTTATTGTCTGATCTGTGGCACCAGGGCCCGCACCACGAACTGCTCGACGAATAGGCGTTTGTCGGCCACGGACCGGTTCCGCCAGGACGGTGCCAGCAAGAACAGCGTCGTGGTGTGCAGCCACTGCACCGTCGAGCGGGGATCAAGATCGTCGTGCAGGCGACCCGCGCCCGTCCACCGCCGCAGCAGCGGCTCGTAGTGCCGCAACAGCAGTTCCACGATTGGTTGCGAACCCATCTCGAGGGCCGCGGCCACGGCGGTGCTTTCGGCCGCAAACAGCGCTTCGTTCAGCGGATCGCCCTCCACTGACAGCACGGGAGTCAGGATCATCTCGGGCAGCGACCGGACAGGGTCGTCGGGGTGGCGCAGCGCGCGCACCAGCGCGGCTAGGGCGGCGTCGACCCGCATCAGCATCAGACCCAGCAGGACCTCGTCCCGGCCGGGGAAGTAGCGGTAGAGGGTGGAGCGGGAAACGCCGGCTTCGTCGGCGACCTCGGCCATCCGGATCTGCGAGTTACCCCGACGCACGAGGCAGCGTCCCGCCGCGTCCAGGAGCAGTCTGCGGGCCTCTTCGTCATCGAGGATCGCACGGTCGTCACCCCACCGCCGGCTCGGTTCCATGCCGACGATGTTACGGGATGCGTTCTGTCCGGCATAGCACGAATTGCTTTGTGGCCAAACGCGTTACGATGACTGCTACGCGCTGACCGGAGAACACCGAGACATCACCGATGGGCTGCTCCGCCGGCGATGAGTCGTTCACCCACCAGCTGCCGACGACGTTCGACCGTCTTCGTCATCGGCCACGAGTTGGCGGCTGACGTGCGAACCCAGCAACCCGCTGGCGTCGAAAACCAGTTTCTTGGCGGTTATGACGTGTGCGCCAGCACGTCTGGACCGAACTTGCTGACCAT
>NZ_JAFBAR010000095.1 GCF_019247635.1 Mycobacterium sp. | reverse complement strand
CCTTCGAGCGCATCCACCGCTCCAACCTGATCGGCATGGGCGTGATCCCGCTGCAGTTCCCCGACGGCGCCGAGACCACGATCTACGACGCCGCCATGGACTACGCCGCCGACGGCATCCCGCTGGTCATCCTGGCGGGCAAGGAGTACGGCTCCGGCTCCTCCCGCGACTGGGCGGCGAAGGGCACGAAATTGCTCGGCGTCGGCGCCGTGATCGCCGAGTCCTTCGAGCGCATCCACCGCTCCAACCTGATCGGCATGGGCGTGATCCCGCTGCAGTTCCCCGACGGCAAGTCGGCCAAAGATCACGGGTTAGACGGCACCGAGGTGTTCGACATCACCGGTATCGAAGAACTCAACAACGGCAAGACGCCCAAGACCGTGCGCGTGAAGGCAACCAAGGAAGGCTCCGAACCGATCGAGTTCGACGCCGACGTGCGCATCGACACGCCGGGCGAAGCCGACTACTACCGCAACGGCGGCATCCTGCAGTACGTGCTGCGGAACATGCTGAAGTCGGACTAGCGCTTCGATAGCCCAAGCCCGCCCGTGCCGAAAGTCAGCGAGGACCATCTGGCGGCCCGCCGCCGCCAGATCCTCGACGGCGCTCGTCGTTGCTTTGCCGAATACGGCTACGACAAAGCCACGGTGCGCCGACTCGAAAAGGCGGTCGGAATGTCCCGCGGCGCAATCTTTCACCACTTCCGCGACAAGGACACGTTGTTTTTCGCGCTCGCGCACGAGGATGCCGAACGGATGGCCGACGTCGCCTCGCGCGAGGGCCTGATCCAGGTGATGCGCGACATGCTCGCCGCGCCCGACCAGTTCGACTGGCTGGCCACCAGGTTGGAGATCGCCCGAAAGCTGCGCAACGACCCCGAATTCAGCCGCGGGTGGGCGGAGCGTTCCGCGGAGCTGGCGGCGGCGACGACGGATCGCTTGCGCCGGCAAAAGGAGGCCAACCGGGTGCGTGACGACGTCCCCGGTGAGGTTTTGCGCTGCTACCTGGACCTGGTTCTGGACGGACTGGTGGCCCGGCTGGCTTCCGGGGAAGACCCGGGGCGGCTGGCCGCCGTGCTGGACCTGGTGGAACAGTCGGTGCGCCGCAACTGATTTGGGCATCGGCGAGCGTAGCCCCACTGCGAGATTCAGCTCGAAATTCCGCCGTGGCGTTACGCTCGCGCATAGCCGGGGGGCCGCCCGCTGGGCGGCGAGGCTCAGCGGGGCCGAGAGCGGTGGTTGGGTCCGCCGCGGCTGCGCATCGTGGTTCCCGACTCGCGCAGCATGCTGTGAATGGAGCCGTACGATCTGCCCGTGGTGGCCGCCAGGTTGCGGATGCTGGCCCCGCCTTCATATGCGTGGCGCAGCTCGTGCAGTAACTGCTCGCGTGTCTTCTTCGACTTCCGCATGGCCCATAGCGTAAGTCGATCGGTCAGGCCAACTCGATGAGATCGCGATACTCGTCGGACCAATAATCCTCGGTGCCGTCGGGCAGCAGCACGACGCGTTGGGGGTCAAGCGCCTCCGCCGCCCCGGGGTCGTGCGTCACCAGAACCACCGCGCCCTGATAGCTGCGCAGCGCGTCGAGCACCTGTTCACGCGACGCGGGATCGAGGTTGTTGGTCGGTTCGTCAAGCAGCAACACGTTGGCCGTGGACGCCACCAGACCGGCGAGCGCCAGCCGCGTCTTCTCCCCGCCGGAGAGCGTGCCGGCGGCCTGGTCTAGTTGTGCACCGCTGAACATGAACGCACCCAGCAGGCCGCGCAGATCCTGCTCGCCGGATTCCGGCGCGGCGTGCCGGATGTTCTGCCAGACCGTCGCATCGTTGTCGAGGGTGTCGTGCTCCTGGGCGAAGTAGCCGATCCGCAGCCCGTGCCCGGGTTCCAGCGCGCCGGCATCGGGCTCTTCCACACCGGCCAGCAGCCTGAGCAAGGTGGTCTTGCCAGCGCCGTTGAGCCCGAGCACCACCACGCGTGAGCCCCGGTCGATGGCTAGGTCGACGCCGCTGAACACCTCCAGCGAACCGTAGGTCTTGGTCAAGCCGTTGGCCACCAGCGGGGTACGCCCGCATGCGGACGGGGTGGGAAATTTGATCCGAGCCACCTTGTCGGCGACCCGTTCCTCGTCAAGGGCGGCCATCATCCGGTCCGCCCGGCGCAACATGTTCTGCGCCGCAACGGCTTTGGTGGCCTTGGCGCCCAGCTTTGCGGCCTGCGTGCGCAGCGCGGCCGCCTTGCGTTCGGCGTTGACACGTTCCCGGCGGCGACGCTGCTCGTCGGTGGCGCGTGCGTCGAGGTACTTCTGCCAGCCCATGTTGTACACGTCGACCTCGCCGCGCACGGCGTCCAAGAACCACACCCGGTTGACGACATCGCCCAACAGCTCCACGTTGTGGCTGATGATCACCAGCCCGCCGGTGTGCGCCCGGAGGAAATCCCGAAGCCAGCCAACCGAATCCGCGTCCAGGTGGTTGGTGGGCTCGTCGAGGAGCAGCGTGGTCGACGAGCCCGCGCCGGTGTCGGATGCGGCGAACAGAATGCGCGCCAGCTCCACCCGGCGGCGTTGACCCCCGGACAGGGTGCGCAGTTGCTGGGTCAGGACCCGTTCGGGCAGGCCAAGACTCGCGCAGATGCGGCCCGCCTCACTTTCGGCGCCATAACCACCCAACGCCACGAATCGCTCCTCGAGCTGGCCGTAGCGCCGGATGGCGCGGTCACGCGCGTCGTCGTCGGCGACCTCGGCCATCAGGGCCTGTTGCTTTTCCAGATCGGTGAGCAGTAAGTCCAATCCGCGCGCGGACAGCACCCGGTCGCGGGCCAGCACGTCGAGATCACCTTCTTTGGGATCCTGTGGCAGGTAACCGATTTCGCCTTTGCGTGTGACGGACCCGGCGTAGGGACCCGTTTCGCCCGCCAGGATGCGCAGCGTCGTGGTCTTGCCCGCGCCGTTGCGTCCGACCAGCCCGATGCGGTCGCCGGGCTGCACCCGCAGGTCCGGCCCCTCGGGTGAGAGCAGGATGCGCGCGCCAGCGCGGACCTCCAGGTCCGTGGCCGTGATCACAATCGCTCCCTGTTACTTGTCGTCGGTAAACACCGGCGGGCGTTTCTCCACACGCGCGGCAACCGCTTCTTCGAAGTTGGCGGTGAGCAGACGGATGAAAAGCTGTCCCAAGCCTTCGGCCTGCATATGCGCTTCCAGGCTACCGGCGTCCAGCCCACTCCACAGTGTGCGTTTGGTCAACTCGGTTCCCGGCCGCGAGAACGCGGCGATGCGCGCGGCGATCGCGTAGCAGGTGTCCAGCAGCTGTTCGTCGGGCACCTGACGGGAGACCAGCCCGATCCGCTCGGCTTCCTCGGCACTGACGTCGCGGCCCGTCAGCATGATCTCGAACGCGCGCGACGAACCGATGGCCCGGGGTAACAGGTAGCTCAGCCCCAGTTCGCTGGCGGTCAGCCCGTTGTTGATGCCCGCGGCGCGAAAGTACGCGCTGGTCGAGGCGACCCGGATGTCCGCGGCGAGCGCCAGGCACAGCCCGCCGCCGATGGCCGCCCCGTTGACGGCGGCGATCACCGGTTGGTGCAGCCGTCGCAGCGCGAGGATGACGTCGTCGAGCACCTCCATGGAACGCAGCGCGTAGGTCGGGCGGGTCAACCCCTCGACGTTGGGCACGGCGCCGGCGGACTTGTGGTCGGCGCCCGACGAAAAGCCCCTGCCCGCGCCGGTCAGCACGACCACGCGCACGGAATTGTCGTAGGTGATCTTCTCCAGGGCCTCCTTGAACGGCACCATGACGTCGAACGCCATGGAGTTCATTCGCTCGGGCCGGTTGAGGGTTATCAGCGCGACACCGGGGCGCGGGTGTTCTACGAGGACCAAACTCACCCAAGAAAGGTAGCGCGGGCCCCCCGGGTTAGACCTCTTTGGGCTCTGCCGCCTCGGCATCAAAGGCCTTGATTTGCTGCACCAGGTCCTCCAGGGCGGCCGGCGGCAGCGCGCCGGCCTGGTTGAACAGCAGCTTGCCCTTCTTAAAGGCCATCAGCGTGGGAATGGACCGGATCTGGGCGGCCGCGGCCAGCTGTTGCTCGGCTTCGGTGTCGACCTTGGCGTATACGACGTCGGGGTGCTTGTCGGATGAGGCCGCGAACGTCGGCGCGAATGCGCGACACGGCCCACACCAGGACGCCCAGAAGTCGACGAGCACGATGTCGTTGCCCTCGATGGTTTCGTTGAACTGCTCAGCAGTGAGGTCTCGGGTAGTCACGCTTGCCCCAACGTCCCGACCTGCGCCCTTGTTCCCGGCTCGCACGTCGCAGCAGCTGCCCGGCCGAGCAGACGCAAAAGCACCCGATTTCGGGGCGAAACGGGTGCGTTTGCGTCTGCTCGCCGTGACCAAGGAACTGTCTCCGGGCGCCGCTTTCCCCGCAGCCGTGAGCATCAACGTCGATCGAAATCCTCCGGATCCCGCGCGATCCGCGGCGCAACCTGCTCGCGGCGGTGGTTTCAGCCCGCGTTGTAGGCCTTGTGCGTAGCCACTGGTTACGGTTGCGTACGTTTTTCCCACTCCGACACACTTAGCTTCGATGAGCCTGAGTGGAGGGAACCGCCGTGGGCCACTACATCGCCAATGTCCGCGATCTCGAGTTCAACATCCTTGAGGTCCTCGACCTCGGCGCCCTCCTGGGCAGCGGAAGCTACGGCGATCTCGACGTCGACACCCTCCGCACCATCCTGTCCGAAGCCGCGCGGTTGGCGGAGGGCCCGGTGGCCGAGTCCTTCGCATTCGCGGACCGCAACCCGCCGGTCTTCGATCCGGCGACGCACAGTATCACCGTGCCCGACGAGTTGGCCAAGACCGTGCAGGCGATCAAGGACGCCGAGTGGTGGCGGCTGGGTCTGGCGGAGGACATCGGCGGCATGCCAGCGCCGAGGGTACTCACCTGGGCGGTCAACGAACTGATCATCTGTGCCAATTCGTCGGCGTGCTTCTTCAACCTGGGGCCGGTGATGGCCCAATCGCTGTACGTGGAGGGCAACGACGAGCAGAAGCGTTGGGCGGCCGAAGGCGTGGAGCGCGGCTGGCAGGGCACCATGGTGCTGACCGAGCCCGACGCGGGCTCCGATGTCGGAGCGGGGCGCGCCAAAGCCGTCGAACAACCCGATGGCACATGGCACATCGAGGGCGTCAAGCGGTTCATCTCCGGCGCAGACGTCGGCGACACCACCGAGAACATCTTCCATCTGGTGCTGGCCCGTCCGGAAGGGGCCGGGCCGGGCACCAAAGGGTTGAGCCTGTTCTACGTCCCGAACTACCTGTTCGACCCCGACACCTTCGAACTCGGTTCGCGCAATGGGGTTTTCGTGACCGGTTTGGAGCACAAGATGGGCATCAAGTCCTCCCCCACCTGCGAATTGACCTTCGGCGCAACCGATGTGCCGGCCGTGGGCTACCTGGTGGGCGGCGTGCATAACGGGATCGCGCAGATGTTCACCGTGATCGAGCACGCGCGCATGACCATCGGGGTCAAATCCGCCGGCACCCTGTCCACGGGCTATCTGAACGCACTGGCATTCGCGAAGGAACGCGTCCAGGGCGCAGACCTGACGCAGATGACCGACAAGACCGCGCCGCGGGTCACGATCATCCACCACCCAGACGTGCGGCGGAGCCTGATGACCCAGAAAGCGTATGCCGAGGGCTTGCGGGCGCTCTACATGTATGCCGCCGCGCATCAGGACGACGATGTCGCGCAACGGATTTCGGGCGCAGATCCCAGCATGGCCCATCGCGTCGACGATCTGCTGCTGCCCATCGTCAAAGGCGTGGGCTCTGAGCGCGCCTACGAGGTCCTCACCGAATCGCTGCAGACGCTGGGTGGTTCGGGATTCCTGATGGACTATCCCCTAGAGCAGTACATCCGCGACGCCAAAATCGATTCGCTGTACGAGGGCACCACCGCCATCCAGGCCCTGGACTTTTTCTTCCGCAAAATCGTGCGCGACCACGGTCAGGCTTTGCAGCACGTGACGGCCCAGGTCAAGAACACCGTCGACAACATCGATGAGTCATTCAGACCGCAAGCCGAGCTGTTGCAAACGGCCCTCGACGACGTCACCGCGATGACTGCCGCTCTGACGGGCTACCTGATGTCGGCCGCGCAGCATCCCACCGACATCTACAAGGTCGGGCTGGGATCGGTGCGGTACCTGCTCGCCGTCGGCGACCTGCTGATCGGCTGGCTGCTGCTGGTGCACGCCGGAGTGGCTCGCAGCGCCCTGGCCCACGGGCCTTCGAAGAGTGACGAGGCGTTTTACCGGGGCAAGATCGCGGTCGCGGGGTTCTTTGCCAAAAACATGCTGCCGAGACTCACCGGAACACGCGCGGTCATCGAGTCCCTCGACGACGAGATCATGCGTGTTTCCGAAGCCGCGTTCTGATATACACAGAATCCGCACAGCTCCAGGGGGTAAACCCGATCGTCGGGAACCACCAACGAACGGGGAGAACGTTGAAAGCTACTCGACTAGCGCTCGTCGCGATTGCCGGGGCCACCGCGCTGTCCGTCGCGGCCTGCGGCAATTCCAACACCGCTACGCCCAGTCAGCCTGCCTCGCCGACGAGTTCTACCTCGGCGCAGGCGCAGCCGCCGTCATCGTCGCCGTCAGAGACGACCGGTCCGGGCGGCACGGATCGCGTCACGGGGTTGATTGCCTCGGTGGCCGGCGACAGCATCCAGGTCACCGAGCAGAGCGGGACCGGCACGGTCAACTTCACCACGTCGACTAAGGTCAACGAACTCACTTCGGCCGGCCTGCAAGACGTCACCGTCGGCAGCTGCGTCGGGATCAAGCCCACCAAGGACAGCCCGCAGAGCGGCGGAACGGTGACCGCAGAAGGGGTGCGCATTACCCCAGCCGTCGACGGCAAATGCGCGGGACCCAAGCAACCGCCGGCGGGCGAGACCCCTCCCGACAGTCCCCCCGGCGGGCCGGGGGGCGGACCGCCACCGGGTCCGCCGGTGCAGGGCACGGTAGCGTCCGTCGCCGGTAACACCATCACGGTCAACGCCACCGACGGCACTTCGACGACCGTGACCGTCACCGACAAGACCCGCTACAGCAAGGAAGGCGTGACCAACTCGCAGGCCATCGCCGCCGGCAAATGCATTACCGCCGAAGGAACTCAGGGCAACGGCGGGGCATTGCAAGCGACCGAGATCAACCTGCGGCCGGCCACCACCAACGGGAAGTGTCCGGGCGGCGGCCCACCGCACGGACACGGCGGATGAGCCACGCGCCGAGGCGGCGCTGATTCAGACGGTGAAGCCGAGGGCGCGGAGTTGCTCGCGCCCGTCCTCGGTGATCTTGTCCGGGCCCCATGGCGGGTTCCAGACCCAGTTGATCCGGATGTCGTTGACCAGACCGCTGCCGACCAACGCCGAGCGGGACTGGTCCTCGATGACATCGGTCAGCGGACAGGCCGCCGACGTCAGCGTCATATCGATCAGCGCGACCTTGCCTTCGTCGCCCTGTTCCAGGTTCAACCCGTAGACCAGTCCCAGGTCGACGACGTTGATGCCCAGTTCCGGGTCGACGACGTCACGCATCGCCTCCTCGATATCGAACAGCAGCTCGTCATCCGGTGCGCTGGTTTCGCTCATCGCTCGCCTCCTCGAGACCATTGCTGGCCTGGGCCAGCGCATCTTTGAACGCCATCCATCCGAGCAACGCGCACTTCACCCGCGCCGGGTATTTGGCCACTCCCGCGAACGCTACTCCGTCGCCCAGGACATCCTCATCACCCTGCACTGTCCCCCGCGAGGACACCATTTCGGTGAACGCAGCTACGGTCTTCAGCGCCTCGGTAACACTTTGCCCGATCACCTGCTGGGTCAGCACCGATGTCGCCGCCTGGCTGATCGAACACCCTTGGCCGTCATAGGAGATGTCCGCGACACTTTCGCCGTCCTCGGTCAGCGCGACGCGCAGCGTCACCTCGTCGCCACAGACCGGGTTGACGTGAAATACCTGCGAGCCGAACGGCTCCCGCAGTCCGCGGTGCTGCGGGTGTTTGTAGTGATCGAGGATCACGTCCTGATACATCTGCTCAAGGCGCAATGTCATTCTCTCCCAAAGAAATCCAACGCCCTTTTGACGCCGGCCACCAGGCGGTCGACCTCGTCGTGGGTGTTGTAGACCGCGAACGACGCCCGTGCCGTGGCCGCCAGCCCGAACCTGCGGTGCAGGGGCAAAGCGCAATGATGCCCGACGCGCACTGCTACGCCCTCGTCGTCGAGCACCTGACCGACATCGTGCGCATGGACCCCGTCCACGATGAACGACACCGGTGAGCCACGGTCCCGCATCGACGTCGGCCCGATGATGCGCACGCCGTCGATGCCGGACAGGCCATCGATGGCCGCGGCGACCAGCTCACGTTCGTGGGCCTCGACGGCATCCATCCCGATGGCTTTCAGATAGCGGGCCGCGGCGGCCAGCCCGACCACCTGGGACGTCATCGGGGTGCCGGCCTCGAAGCGCTGCGGCGGTGGCGCGTAGGTGGTGATCTCCATGGTGACCGTCTCGATCATCGAGCCGCCGGTGAGAAAAGGAGGCATGGCGGCCAACAGCTCGCGCCGACCGTACAGCACGCCTATTCCGTTGGGGCCCAGCATCTTATGTCCAGAAAAAGCAGCAAAGTCGACGTCCAGCGCGTGCAGGTCAACCGGCTGATGCGGCACCGACTGGCAGGCGTCCAGGACCGTCAGCGCGCCCACCGCCTTGGCGCGCGAGACCAGCTCGGCCACCGGCGCCAGCGCGCCCGTAACGTTGGAATGATGGCTGAACGCAACGAGTTTGACACGCTCATCGAGTTGCAGCGAGTCCAGGTCGATGCGACCTGCCTCGTTGTCCCCGTCGGTGACGCCGTACCACCTCACGGTTGCCCCCGTGCGGCGGGCCAGCTCCTGCCACGGCACCAGGTTGGCGTGGTGTTCCAGTTCGGTGGTGACGATGACGTCGCCTTCGCCCACCGCTTGGTCGAACCGTTTGTCCCCCAGCACATATGACACCAGGTTCAGCGACTCGGTGGCGTTCTTGGTGAAGACCAGCTCGTCGGGGTCGGCACCCACGAATGCCGCGAGGTCGGCACGGCCCTGCTCGTAGGCGTCGGTGGCCTCTTCCATCAGCTGGTGCGCGCCGCGGTGTACCCCGCCGTTGGAGGTGACCAGGAACTCGCGCTCGGCATCCAGCACCTGCAGTGGGCGCTGCGACGTGGCGCCGGAATCCAAGTACGCCAACTGATTCCCACCGCGCATCGTGCGCTTCAGGATGGGGAAATCAGCACGGATCGCCGCGAGATCGAGCGAGGTGGAGGTGGTCACGTTAGGCCCCGGTCGTTGCCGCTTGGGAAAAGCGCACGTACCCGTTCTGCTCGAGTTCGTCGGCCAGCTCGGAACCACCGGACTCGGCGATACGACCGCCGACGAACACGTGCACGTACTCCGGATGGATGTAGCGCAGGATGCGGGTGTAGTGGGTGATCAACAGGATGCCGCCGTGCTCGACCTCGGCGTAGCGGTTGACACCCTCGCTGACCACGCGCAGCGCGTCGACATCCAAACCGGAGTCGGTCTCGTCCAGGATCGCGATCTTGGGCTTGAGGAGCTCCAGCTGCAGGATCTCGTGGCGTTTCTTCTCACCGCCGGAGAAACCCTCGTTGACGTTGCGTTCGGCGAATGTCGGGTCGATTTCCAGGGCGGCCATAGCGGCCTTGACCTCTTTGACCCACAGGCGCAGCTTGGGCGCCTCGCCCCGGATCGCCGTGGCCGCCGACCGCAGAAAGTTCGACACCGAAACCCCGGGCACCTCGACGGGATACTGCATGGCCAGAAACAGTCCGGCCCGTGCGCGCTCGTCGACGCTCATCGTCAGCACGTCCGCGCCGTCCAACGTGATGGATCCCGAGGTCACCCGGTACTTGGGATGGCCGGCGACAGCGTAGGACAGCGTGGACTTGCCGGAGCCGTTGGGTCCCATCAACGCATGCGTCTCACCGGATTTCACGGTCAGATCGACGCCCTTGAGGATCGGGATTTCCCGCTCTCCGTCGGCGGCGTTGGGGGTGTCGACGCTAACGTGCAGGTCTTTGATTTCCAATGCGGTCATGAGGCGCTTGTCTTCTCCGTGATTTCGAGTTCGTGTTCGATGGCCTCGGTGAGGCGGTCCCGCAGTTCGGGCACAGCGATCTTGGAGATGATCTCGCCGAAGAAGCCGCGCACCACCAGTCGGCGGGCCTGTTCCTCCGGGATGCCGCGGGACCTCAGGTAGAACAGTTGATCGTCGTCGAATCGTCCTGTGGCACTGGCGTGTCCGGCACCGATGATCTCGCCGGTCTCGATCTCCAGGTTGGGCACCGAGTCGGCGCGCGCGCCGTCGGTAAGCACCAGGTTGCGGTTCACCTCGAAGGTGTCGGTGCCGGTGGCCTCGGCGCGGATCAGCACGTCACCAATCCAGACGGTGTGCGCGTCGGGCAGGTCGGAGGATGGATCCCCTTGCAGCGCACCCTTGTACAGCACATTCGACCTGCAGTCGGGCTGTGAGTGGTCGACCAATAGCCGGGATTCCAGGTGCTGGCCGTCGTCGGCGAAGTACAGACCCAGCAATTCGGCGTCTCCTCCGGGGCCGGAGTAACGCACGTTGGCCGACAGCCTCAGCACCTCGCCGCCCAGCGCGACTGCGACATGCCGCAGCACCGCGTCCTTGCCGAGGCGGGCGTGATGGGCGCTGAGGTGAACCGCGTCGTCGGCCCAGTCCGCGATCCAGACGACGGTGAGTCGGGCGGCGTCGCCAACGACGAATTCGACGTTGTCCGCGTAGGTTCCACTGCCCCGGTTGTCGATGACGACGACGGCCTCGCCAAGCTCGTCAACCCGGATCTGCAAGTGCCCGTACGCCACCGCGCCCGGACCGGGCCCGGCGATCTCGATGTGCACCGGGTCGCTGGTCTGGCCGACGGTGACCAGCGTCGCCGAGTTGAACGACGAAAACGCCTGGGCCGCAACGCGGTCGGCGGGGACACCACCCTCCCCGAGCCGCTCGTCCCCGCGCCGCACCGTTTCGACGTGCACGCCGGGCTGATCGCTGACGCTGATGTTTGAACCGCCGGTGGCGTGCGCCGAACCGTCGTGCAGGCCGCGCAGTCGCTTCAGCGGGGTGAACCGCCAGATCTCGTCGCGGCCGTGCGGAACCTCGAAGGCCTCGACGTCGAAGGACGCGAAAAGCTCGCCCTTGTTGACAGCGGCAGTGGAGGGGGCCAGGGTCATCCGACCGC
Organism: Mycobacterium sp.; assembly: GCF_019247635.1. Lineage (GTDB taxonomy): Bacteria > Actinomycetota > Actinomycetes > Mycobacteriales > Mycobacteriaceae > Mycobacterium. Next base: position 39,480 of record NZ_JAFBAR010000095.1, on the reverse strand, counting down.
ACCCTCCATCTGCAACTCGATCAGCCGGTTGAGTTCCAGCGCGTACTCCATCGGCAGTTCCTTGGCGATCGGCTCGACGAACCCGCGCACCACCATCGCCATGGCCTCGTCCTCGGTCAGGCCGCGGCTCATCAGGTAGAACAACTGGTTCTCGCTCACCTTGGACACGGTGGCCTCGTGGCCCATCGTCACGTCGTCCTCGCGGATGTCGACGTAGGGGTAGGTGTCGCTGCGGCTTACCGTATCGACAAGCAGCGCATCGCATTTCACGCTCGACCGGGAACCGTGCGCGCCCTTGTTGACTTGCACCAGGCCCCGGTACGAGGTGCGACCACCGCCACGCGCCACCGACTTGGACACAATGTTGCTGGACGTGTTGGGCGCCAGGTGCAGCATCTTGGCGCCGGTGTCCTGGTGCTGGTCCGCACCGGCGAACGCGACCGAAAGCACCTCGCCCTTGGCGTGCTCGCCGGTCATCCAGACCGCCGGATACTTCATGGTCACCTTGGACCCGATGTTGCCGTCGACCCACTCCATGGTGGCGCCGGCCTCGGCACGGGCGCGCTTGGTCACCAGGTTGTAGACGTTGTTCGACCAGTTCTGAATTGTCGTGTAACGGCAACGGCCACCGGGCTTTACGATGATTTCCACCACCGCCGAATGCAGTGAATCGGACTTGTAAACGGGAGCAGTGCAGCCTTCCACATAGTGGACGTAAGCGTCCTCTCCGACTATGATCAGCGTTCGCTCGAACTGGCCCATGTTCTCGGCGTTGATCCGGAAGTAGGCCTGCAACGGGATGTCGACGTGGACGCCCGGCGGGACGTATATGAAGCTTCCCCCCGACCAGACGGCGGTGTTCAACGCGGAGAATTTGTTGTCCCCGGCCGGGATCACCGTGCCGAAGTACTGCTTGAAGATGTCGGGGTGTTCGCGCAGACCCGTGTCCGTGTCCAGGAAGATAACTCCTTGCTGCTCAAGGTCTTCCCGGATCTGGTGATAGACCACCTCGGAGTTGTGCACAACCAGGCCTTCGGCGACGAAGTTGTGCGGCCCGTCGACCTCGATGTCGTACACCGGCTCGACCGCGTACGGCTCGATCTCCTGCACCCGCTCAAAGCCGAGCCACTCGTTACCCTGCGCTCGGATTGTCGTCTCGTGCGAGCTGTTCGACGAACGCATGAGAGGCCGACGGCCAAAACGGTCCGTCCGTTGCGGATTGCGGCAACCAAGCCGCTCGAAGTCGCCGGAAATGCCGAGCCGCCAAGCGGTTTGCATGCGCTCGGGCGCATGCCGACAGGGCTGGGTGAACGTCCACGGCCCTCCCGCGCGCAGGCCGGACAGTTCAACGAGTTCACGGGCCTGCCGCAACATGGGTTCGGTGGCGCAAGTCAGCAGCACCGAACCGCTGCTCGCCGGGCCTACATATCCGTCGGCGTCAACCCATCCGCCGAGAAACGCCAGCCGCTGTTCGACCGGCAAACCGTAGACCCAGTCCGGTACCCGCTTAGTCAGTGACAATCCGCCGAAGCCCAACGCGTCGATCCATTGGGTCAGCGCTGTGGAGTTCACCACCACGCGGTCCTCGTCGGCCTCGATGCACCGAAGCCCGAACAGCTCGTTGACGACGCGACTCACCTCGGCCCGCAACTCAATGTCGGTCGACAGGCCCAGATTGCCGTTGCCGACGTACAAGCCCAGCAGCCACATCAGGTCGACGGAACTCGTCGACGGCGATGCAAAGCCGGGGATAGTTGGGAGATCCTTGACCGCACCGAACTCGGGGATGTGTCGTGGCACGGCAATAGAGTCGCCCACTTTGATTTCACCAACTGTGACCCAGCGTCTGGCATACCGAGCGCGTTGACGTCCTTCTTCGCGCTCATCCCGCAGGACGAGCATCGGATGGTTGTCGGTGGCCCGAATGCTGCGGTGCGTCGTCTTGACCGCATACGTCTGCCGGGTATCCGTCTGCGCAGCCCCCTTGACCGGGGCGACGACGAAGCGCTCGGTGTTCTCGTCATAGGCGAATACCCGATCGCCGAACTCGATCTCTTTGATCGGCACTTGCCCGCGATTGGCAGTCCACACCAGGGTGTCACTGGCGAGACATTCGTATTGCGCGGCGACACCGGCAACTAAACGCTGCTTTTCCGCTTCCGGAATGCCCAGGCGGTCATAGGTATTCCGAATATCTTCCGGCAAATCATCCCAACTGGCCGCCTGCTTTTCCGTGGACCGCACGAAGTACTTGATGTTGTCGAAGTCGATGCCCTCCAGGTTGGAGCCCCAGTTCGGCATCGGCTTGCGGTCGAAGATGCGCAGCGCCTTGAGCCGGGTGTTCAGCATCCACTCGGGTTCGTTCTTCTTCGCCGAGATGTCGCGGACGACGGCCTCGGACAGCCCGCGCTGGGCGCTTGCGCCCGCGACGTCGGAGTCCGCCCAGCCGTAGCCGTACCGTCCCAGCGAATCGATCGCCTGCTGCTGGGTCAGCGGCTCGCCTGACTTCTCGGGCGTGAGTGTCATTGGGACGCTCCTTTGAGGATCGTGGTGTCTCGGCGCGGGCTGGGCGCCGGTTTGCTTGGCTTGGGAGTAAGCGGTACGTGGGTGGTGCACGCGCAGTCTCCGTTGACGATCGTCGCCAACAACTGCACGTGAGTGCCGAGGACCTCGGCCATGGCCTGCTGCTCGGCTTCACACAATTCGGGAAATTCCTCGGCTACGTGCGACACCGGGCAGTGATGCTGGCAGATTTGCACACCGTGAATCTGCCCGCCCACTCGGGTCGTGGTGGCGACGTAGCCGGCCTTCGACAGCGCGCCGGCGATCCGGTCGGCGGCCGCCTCGACGGCGACGTCCTCGGGGCCGTCGGCGGCCGCGACATCGGCCAGGATCTTGTCGATGCGCCGCCGGGCGAACGTCCGGACCGCGTCCTCACCGCCGATTTCCCGCAACTGGCGGATGGCCGCCGCGGCCAGGTCGTCGTATGAGTGGTCAAGCTTGGCCCGGCCGGCGGCAGTAAGCCGGAAGCGCTTGGCGGGCCGACCCCGTCCGACCGTCTGCCATGCCGCAGCGGCCGTGGACTCCGCGTCACCCGCCTCGATCAACGCATCGAGGTGGCGCCGCACACCCGCGGCCGACAGCCCCAACCGGTCACCGATCTCACCGGCGGTTATCGACCCCGTTTCCAGCAGCAGCCGTACGACGGCACGACGAGTGTGGCCGTCGGAGACAGCGACGGGTGCCGCGGGGATTTTCACAACACCAGTGTGACGCAATTCCGGAGATCGGTCCACCAAGGGTGCCCTCACGTGATGAGCCCAACAGCGACAAATCCTAGGCCGTTAGGCTGCTTTGATGGCTGCCCGCGAGCACACCCTGAGCTCGACGATCGCCAGTCTGCACGGCGACGAACAGACGGTGGGCTCGCCGCTGAACGCCGCCGAGATCGGCGCACTGCGGCGCACCCGGCTATTCGGCGCTACCGGCACCGTCCTGATGGCGATCGGCGCCCTCGGCGCAGGCGCCAGGCCCGTCGTCCAGGACCCGACGTTCGGGGTCCGGCTGCTCAACCTGCCTTCGCGGATCCAGACCGTATCGCTGACCATGACCACCACCGGCGCGGTCATGATGGCGCTGGCCTGGTTGATGCTGGGTCGATTCGCCCTGGGCAAGCGGCGGATGTCGCGCGGTGAACTCGACCGCACCCTGCTGCTGTGGATGCTGCCGCTACTGATCGCGCCGCCGATGTACAGCAAGGACGTGTACTCCTACCTGGCCCAGAGTCAGATCTCGCTGGAGGGCCTCGACCCCTATCAGGTGGGACCGGCGTCCGGCCTGGGGCTGGGGCACGTGTTCACGCTTTCCGTGCCCAGCCTGTGGCGGGAGACGCCCGCACCCTACGGCCCCCTCTTCCTGTGGATTGGGCGCGGAATCTCGGCCATGACCGGGGAAAATATCGTCGCCGCCGTGCTGTGCCACCGAGTCGTGGTGTTGGCCGGGGTAGCGCTGATCGTGTGGGCCACGCCGCGGCTGGCCCGCCGTTGCGGTGTCGCGGAGGTCAGCGCCCTGTGGCTGGGTGCGGCCAATCCGCTGCTGATCATGCATCTGGTCGCCGGCATCCACAACGAGGCGTTGATGCTCGGCCTCATGCTGGCCGGGGCCGAGTTCGCGCTGCGCGGCATCGACTCGCCCCACCCTTTGATGCCCGCGTCCTGGCGCTTCGGTCCGGACTGGGAGCCGCTGGCAATGCTGCTCGTGGGTTCGATCCTGATCGTGCTGTCGTCGCAGGTGAAGCTGCCCTCACTGCTGGCACTGGGATTCGTCACGATGGCGCTGGCCTACCGATGCGGTGGCACCCTGAAAGCGCTGCTGGGCGTCGGCGGCGCAATGGTGGGGCTGACACTGGCGGTCATGGCGCTGGTCGGCTCGGCCAGCGGGTTGGGGTTCGGCTGGATCTACACGCTGGGCACCGCGAACGTGGTGCGCAGTTGGATGTCGCCGCCGACCCTGCTCGCGCTGGGCACCGGACAGGTGGGGATTCTGCTGGGCCTGGGTGATCACACCACCGCGGTGCTGTCGCTGACGCGTGCGATCGGCGTGCTGATCATCATGGTGATGGTCTGCTGGCTGTTGCTGGCCGTCTTCCGCGGCCGGCTGCACCCGATCGGGGGGCTCGGCGTCGCGCTGGGCATCACCGTGCTGCTGTTTCCGGTTGTGCAGCCGTGGTATCTGCTGTGGGCCATCATTCCGCTGGCCGCCTGGGCGACCCGTACCGGCTTCCGCGAGACGGCGATCATCCTCACCCTCATCATCGGCATCTTCGGCCCAACCGCCAACGGCGACCGGTTCGCGCTGTTCCAGATCGTGGACGCCACGCTGGCCAGCGCGATCATCGTGCTGGTGCTCATCGGGTTGACGTACACCCACTTGCCGTGGCGGGGCCTGCCATCCGAACCTGAACAGCGAACGGCGCAACCGCCCGCGGCTCAAGAGGTTCCGGCGGCTCAGGAGCCTTCTTCGCAGGCCCCTCAGGCGACAACGACGTCCTCCGCCTACGCTGATTACACGTGATCTCGACCCCTCAGTCCCGCGACCTGGTCGTCGCGCTGCGCGGCGTATCCAAGCAGTACGGGTCCATCACCGCCGTTTCCGAGCTGGATTTAGACGTGCACGCCGCGGAGGTGCTGGCGCTGCTGGGCCCCAACGGCGCCGGGAAGACGACGACGGTCGAGATGTGCGAGGGCTTCGTGCGACCGGACGCCGGCACGATCCGGGTGCTCGGGCTGGACCCGATCGCCGACAACGCGCGGCTGCGGGCGCGCATCGGGGTGATGTTGCAGGGCGGCGGCGGATATCCGGCCGCGCGCGCCGGGGAGATGCTCAACCTGGTGGCCGCCTACGCGGCCAAGCCGCTGGACCCGCAATGGCTACTGGAAACTTTGGGGTTAACGGAAGCTGCCCGCACCACCTATCGACGGCTTTCGGGTGGACAGCAGCAGCGTCTTGCGCTGGCCTGCGCGCTGGTCGGCCGGCCCGAGCTGGTCTTTCTCGACGAACCCACCGCCGGCATGGACGCACACGCCCGGCTGCTGGTGTGGGAATTGATCGATGCGCTGCGGCGTGACGGCGTGGCCGTGGTGCTGACCACCCATCAGCTCAAGGAGGCCGAGGAGCTGGCCGACCGGCTGGTCATCATCGACCACGGCGTGACCGTGGCGGCGGGCACCCCGGCCGAGCTGATGCGTCGCGGCGCCAAGGACCAGTTGCGGTTCACCGCCCCGCCGCGCCTTGACCTGTCGTTGTTGGCCTCGGCGCTGCCCGAGGACTACAAGGTGACCGAAGTGAGCCCGGGCGAGTACTTGGTCGAAGGCCCGGTCGACCCCCAGGTGCTGGCGACGGTGACCGCCTGGTGTGCGCGGATCGACGTGCTGGCCAACGATATGCGGGTCGAGCAGCGCAGCCTCGAGGACGTGTTTCTGGACCTGACCGGCAGGAAGTTGCGGCAATGAGTGACGTATTCCCGGCGGGCACCTTTACCCCCGACCCGCGGCCCAACGCCGTGCCGCGCATGCTTGCCGCGCAGTTCTCGCTCGAGCTCAAACTGCTGCTGCGCAACGGGGAGCAGCTGTTGCTGACAATGTTCATCCCGATCACGCTGCTAGTTGGGCTCACACTGCTGCCGCTTGGCTCATTTGGTCACAACCGCGCCGCGACGTTCGTCCCGGCCATCATGGCGCTGGCGGTGATCTCGACCGCGTTCACCGGGCAGGCGATCGCGGTCGCGTTCGACCGCCGGTACGGAGCTTTGAAACGGCTGGGGGCGACCCCGCTGCCGGTCTGGGGAATCATCGCGGGCAAATCCCTGGCGGTGGTGTTTACGGTGTTCTTGCAGTCAATCATCCTGGGCGCCATCGGTTTTGTGCTCGGCTGGCGACCGGCGCCTGCCGCGCTGGCATTGGGCGCCGTGGTCATCGCGCTGGGCACCGCTGGTTTCGCGGCGCTGGGCCTGCTGCTTGGCGGCACGCTGCGCGCCGAGATCGTGCTCGCCGTCGCCAACCTGATGTGGTTCGTGTTCGCGGGCTTCGGGGCGCTGACACTGGAAACCGACATGATCCCGACCGGCGTCAAGTGGGCGGCCCGGCTCACCCCATCCGGCGCGTTGACCGAAGCCCTGTCGCGGGCGATGGCCTTGTCGGTGGACTGGTTCGGGATCGTTGTCCTGGCCGCGTGGGGCGCGTTTGCGGCGCTGGCCGCGTTGCGCTGGTTCCGCTTCACCTGACGGTCGCCGCCTCGCCGAGATTGCCGCCATGGTCGCGATCCGGCCGCGATCACAGCCCTCACGGCAATCTCGGCGCAGCAGGGCCGCTCTACTACGAAACGTAGTCGTCGATACGATCGGGCCGTGCCCTTCGGACGCGTCCTGGACCTGCTTCCCAACCCCAGCCTGCGTGTCCAGCGGATCATCGCCGCAACCGTCATCCTGAGTCAGGGCGGTATCGCCGTCACCGGCGCGATCGTCCGCGTCACCGCCTCGGGCCTGGGTTGCCCGACGTGGCCGCAATGCTTTCCGGGCAGCTTCACTCCGGTGGCGGTCGCCGAGGTGCCGCGGATCCACCAGGCGGTCGAGTTCGGCAACCGGATGATCAGCGTCGCGGTGGTGATCACCGCGGCGCTGGCGGTGCTGGCCGTCACCCGTGCGCGGCGACGCGTCGAGGTGCTGGTCTACGCGTGGCTGATGCCGCTTTCGACGCTGGTGCAGGCGGTCATCGGCGGCATCACCGTCCGCACCGGGCTGTTGTGGTGGACCGTGGCCGTCCACCTGTTGACCTCGATGGCGATGGTCTGGCTTTCGGTGTTGCTCTACGTCAAGGTCGGCGAACCTGACGAGGGTGTCCTGGAGGCGCGGGTGGCCAGGCCGTTGCGCGCGCTGACGGCGCTGAGCGCCGTCAACCTCGCCGCAGTATTGGTGACGGGCACCCTGGTGACCGCGGCCGGTCCGCACGCCGGCGACCGGAGCCCGAGCCGAACCGTGCCACGCCTGAAAGTCGAGATCACCACGCTGGTGCATCTGCATTCGTCGCTGCTGGTCGCCTACCTGGCGCTGCTGGTCGGGTTGGGGTGTGGGCTGGCGGCTGTGCGGGCCACCCGGGCGATAATCGCCCGGCTCACCGTGCTGTTCGCCCTGGTCTGCGCCCAGGCGGCCGTGGGCACCACGCAATACTTCACCGGCGTACCCGCGGGGATGGTCGCCCTCCACGTGGCCGGCGCCGCGGCCTGCACGGCCGCCACCGCGGCCCTATGGGCGTCGATGCGAGAACGGGCCGAGCCCGAACCGCTCCAAAGCTGACTCCACGCAGAGCGCGAACCGGCGCTGGGCCAAGTCGCGGGTGTCGACGTCCAGCCGCCCCCAATCCAGCGACGGGTCCACCAATTGCAGTTCCAATACCCGGCTACCGAGCAGATGGACCCGCGCATAGAGCAACTCGGCCGGGTCGCCCGCGGCCGCCAGCGCGGCGGCGCCCACATCCCAGATCTCGAAGTCGGGCTCGCCCTGCCGCAGCGCGTCGTCGCCCTGCGCGGTGAAGGCATGCGACGGTTCACCGCCCAGGAACACCAACACGGTTTGTGGTTCCGAACCACCGGCCTGGACCCACACGCTGCGGCCCGCTTCCGAGATATACGCGGCGGCTGCGGACCTGCTGCTGAAACACCGCGTCCCGGTGCCGACCGTCGGGCTGACGAAGACCCGGCCCGTGCCCGGCAACTCGACGCGCTCGCCGGGCGCGCACACCTCACCCGCCACCGTCGGCACCCCGCGATCCGCCAGGTCTTCCAGGTAGCGCCGGTGGACGTTCCAGGCGACGACGGCGGGCGGGTTCAGCAGGTTTCGCACACCGCTAGTCCAGGACAAAAACTCGTCGAGCCGCCCGGCGTAATCCCGGGTGGCGCGAAGTATCACCAGATCGGCGCGGCTGACTTCCGGGGCGTCCCACGACAACCAATGCGCGTGCAGGCCGCGCCCGCGCAACGCGGCCACCAGCCCCGCGTCGTCACCGTCGCCGGTCACCTGGTTTGGGCAACCCGCCAACACAATCCGCGGATGGAAGACATCCGGGCGGGCAAGCTTCATGTCCCGGCATGATAGCCACATGCACGCGATCGAAGTCAGCCAAACCGGCGGCCCGGAAGTCCTACGCTATGCCGAGACCCCGCAACCCGAACCCGCTCACGGCGAGCTGCTGATCAAGACCGAGGCCATCGGCGTGAACTTCATCGACACCTACTTCCGGTCGGGGCAGTACCCGCGCGAGTTGCCGTTCGTCCTGGGCTCCGAAGCCTGCGGCACGGTTGTCGACGCGGGCGAGGGCACCCGCGGCTTCGCCGTCGGCGACCGGGTGGTCAGCGCCTCGGCCAACGGAGGTTACGCCGAATTCTGCACCGCCCCAGCGTTTTTGACCGCCAAGGTACCCGACGGCGTGGCGTCCGACGTGGCGGCGTCGGTGCTGCTGAAGGGGCTGACCACGCACTACCTGCTCAAGTCGGTGTATCCCGTGCAAAGCGGCGACGCCGTGCTGTTCCACGCCGGGGCCGGGGGCGTCGGGTTGATCCTGACGCAGTGGGCCACGCACCTGGGCGTGCGGGTGATCACCACCGTGTCGACGCCGGACAAGGAGCGGCTGTCCCGGCGCGCCGGCGCCGCCGAGGTGCTCCCCTACCCCGAGGACGCCGCCGAGTTCGGCGGCAAGATTCGCGCCCTGACCGACGGCGCCGGCGTTGCCGCGGTATACGACGGCGTGGGTGCCACCACCTTCGACGCCAGCCTGGCCAGCCTGGCCGTGCGCGGCACGCTGGCGCTGTTCGGGGCGTCCAGCGGACCCGTCCCGCCCGTCGACCCGCAGCGGCTCAACCACGCCGGGTCGGTGTATCTCACCCGGCCGTCGCTGGCGCACTTCATCCGCACCGGCGAGGAGTTCACCTGGCGGGCAAGCGAATTATTCGAGGTGATCGGCAGCGGGGCCGTGAGCATCGAGGTCGGCGGCCGGTATCCGCTGGCCGACGCCGCCCGCGCCCACGCGGACCTGCACGGCCGCAAAACGTCCGGCTCCATCGTGCTGCTGCCCGAGGGGCACGGCTGACGCCCTGGTGTCACGTGCCGGGACAACATCGGGCCCTGCGTTCAAGCGTGGTTCCGCTCGAAATCGTTGGCGCCGTTGGCACTTCGAACGCCAGCACGCGTCAGCTCCCGTCGCGGTGGCACTAACGGCGACCCCGGGCCGCGCTAAAACAATCTCGGTAGCGCCATCGCCGAGTCGACCGCCAGGGCGCAGAACACCAGCGCCAGGTAGTTGTTCGATTGCAGGAACAACCGCAGCGGCTTGACCGCCTCGCCGGCACGCACCCCCGCGTAGAGCTGGTGGGCCATCGCCAGGAACCACATCCCGGCCACCAACGCGACCGCCGCGTAGAGCCATCCCGTCGCCAGCGCCAGCACGAGCGTCGCCGACACCGTCAGCCAGGTGTAGATCAGGATCTGCTTGGTGACCACACGCTCCGTCGCCACGGCCGGCAACATCGGGACGCCGGCCTCCTTGTAGTCGTCCTTGTACCGCATCGCCAGCGCCCAGGTGTGCGGCGGCGTCCAGAAGAAGATGATCGCGAACATGGCCAACGCCGGCCAGCCGATGGTTCCGGTGATCGCCGACCAGCCGATCATCACCGGCATGCAGCCCGCCGCGCCGCCCCACACCACGTTTTGCGACGTCCGACGCTTGAGCAGCAACGTGTAGACGAACACATAGAACGCGATGGTGACCAGCGCCAGCAGGCCCGACAGCAAGTTGGTCGTCCACCACAGCCAGAAGACCGAGCCGACGCTCAGGACCAGGCCGAAGACCAGGGCGTTGCGCGTGGGCACCGCTTCGCGTGCCAGCGGCCGTCGTGCGGTCCGCTTCATCACCTTGTCGATATCGGCGTCGGCCACACAGTTGAGCGTGTTGGCGCCCCCCGCGGCCATCATGCCGCCGATCAGCGTGTTGAGGATCAGCAGCGGATGCACGGCGCCGCGGTCAGCGAGCAGCATCGCGGGAATGGCGGTGACCAGCAGCAGCTCGATGACCCGCGGCTTCGTCAGCGCCAGGTACGCCAGAACGGTGCGGATTGCCCGATTTGGCGCGACGCGCCCGCGAACGCTCACGCAATAACTCCTCGAGGTCGCAGCCGCGCAGCATCTACTACAGCCGATGGTAGACCGCGGACCCGCAGTGGCCAGCCCATAGGGTCTATTCACAGCGATTTTCCAAGACGACAGCACTGACGACATGTGCGGTTGCCAAGCTTAGGCGACCAACTCCCATTGTTTTTACGGCGGCTCTTGACGGGTAACCCAAAGTCCTGCTCTGCACGAGCCCGCGCCCGCGCACTAGGGTGAGATTGATCAGCGCTACGACCATCGGCCGCCCAAGGACTGAAGCCTGTGACCACACTCGAAGAGATCTCCACCCTCACCCAACCCCGTCATCCTGACGACTGGACCGAGATCGATTCGGTTGCTGTTGACACCGTCCGGGTGCTCGCCGCAGACGCCGTGCAAAACGTCGGCAACGGGCACCCCGGAACGGCGATGAGTCTCGCCCCCCTGGCCTACACGCTGTTCCAGCGCGCAATGCGCCACGACCCCAGCGACAGCCACTGGCTGGGCCGCGACCGGTTCGTGCTGTCAGCCGGCCACAGCAGCCTCACCCTGTATTTGCAGCTCTACCTCGGCGGCTTCGGTCTGGAACTATCCGACATCGAGTCGCTGCGTACCTGGGGCTCCAAGACGCCGGGGCACCCAGAGTTCAGGCACACCAAGGGAGTTGAGATCACCACCGGACCGTTGGGCCAGGGTCTGGCCTCCGCGGTCGGCATGGCGATGGCGGCGCGGTACGAGCGCGGCCTATTCGACCCGGACGCCGCTCCCGGCGAAAGCCCCTTCGACCACCACATCTACGTGATCGCCTCCGACGGAGACATCGAAGAAGGGGTGACCTCGGAGGCGTCGTCGCTGGCGGCCGTGCAGCAGCTGGGCAACCTCATCGTGTTCTACGACCACAACCAGATCTCGATCGAGGACGACACCAACATCGCGCTGTGCGAGGACACCGCGGCCCGCTACCGCGCCTATGGCTGGCACGTGCAGGAGGTGGAGGGCGGCGAGAACGTGGTCGCGATCGAGGAGGCGATCGCCAACGCCAAAGCCGAGACCGACCGCCCGTCGTTCGTCTCGCTGCGCACCATCATCGGCTACCCGGCGCCCAACCTGATGAACACCGGCAAGGCGCACGGGGCGGCCCTCGGCGACGAGGAGGTCGCGGCGGTCAAGAAGATCCTGGGATTCGACCCCGACAAGAGCTTCGAGGTCCGCGACGACGTCCTCGCGCACACCCGCAAGCTGGTGGACCGGGGCCGGGAAGCGCACGAGAAGTGGCAGCCGGAGTTCGAGGCGTGGGCGCAGCGTGAGCCGGAACGCAAGGCGCTGCTGGATCGGTTGACGGCAGAGGAATTGCCCGACGGGTGGGATGCCGACCTGCCGCACTGGGAGCCCGGATCCGACGCCATGGCGACCCGAAAGGCGTCCAACGAGGTCCTCAACGCGCTGGGACCGAAGCTTCCGGAGCTGTGGGGCGGTTCGGCCGACCTCGCCGGCAGCAACAACACCACCATCAAGGGCGCGGATTCCTTTGGGCCGCCGTCGATTTCGACTAAGGACTACACCGCGCACTGGTACGGACGCACGCTGCATTTCGGTGTTCGCGAGCACGCGATGGGTGCCATCCTGTCCGGCATCGTGCTGCACGGGCCCACCCGGGCCTACGGTGGCACGTTCCTGCAGTTCTCCGACTACATGCGTCCGGCGGTGCGGTTGGCGTCATTGATGGACATCGACACGATCTACGTATGGACGCACGACTCGATCGGCCTGGGCGAGGACGGCCCCACCCACCAGCCGATCGAGCACCTGTCGGCGCTGCGCGCGATCCCCAACCTGTCGGTGGTGCGCCCGGCCGACCCTAACGAGACCGCCTACGCGTGGCGGACGGTGCTGGCCCGCGGCAACGGCAGCGGTCCGGTTGGCTTGATCCTGACCCGGCAGAATGTGCCGGTGCTGGAGGGCACCGACATGGAGGGCGTCACCCGGGGCGGCTACATCTTGGGCGATGACGGCGGGGACGAACCCGACGTCGTCCTGATCGCCACCGGCTCCGAGGTCCAGCTTGCCGTCGAGGCACAGAAGTTGTTGGCGGACAAGGACATCGTCGCGCGGGTGGTGTCAATGCCGTGTGTGGAGTGGTTCGAGTCCCAACCCGATGACTACCGCGACAGCGTGCTGCCCCCGTCGGTGTCCGCGCGGGTCGCTGTCGAGGCCGGCGTCGCGCAGTCCTGGCACAAGCTGGTCGGCGACACCGGGGAGATCGTGTCCCTCGAACATTACGGGGAATCGGCGGACGCCAAAACTTTGTTCCGTGAATTCGGCTTCACCGCAGAAGCCGTGGCAGACGCCGCGGAACGAGCTCTGGATAACTGAGAAAGGAAGATTCAGATGACTCAGAATCCTAACCTCGCCGCACTCAGCGCCGCGGGAGTATCGGTGTGGCTGGACGACCTGTCCCGGGATCGGTTGAAATCAGGTAATTTACAGGAGCTGATCGACACCAAGAGCGTCGTCGGCGTGACTACCAACCCGTCGATCTTTCAGGCCGCGCTCTCGGAAGGTGACGCCTACAACGCGCAGCTCGCCGAGCTGGCCGAGCGCGGCGCCGACGTCGAGGCCACCATCCGGACGGTCACGACCGACGACGTGCGCAGCGCGTGCGACGTGCTGGCCCCGCAGTGGGAGGCGTCGGACGGAGTGGACGGGCGGGTGTCGATCGAGGTCGACCCCAGGATGGCGCACGATGCCGACAAAACCATCGCCCAGGCCGTCGAGCTGTGGAAGATCGTCGACCGGCCGAACCTGTTCATTAAGATCCCGGCGACCGAGGACGGCCTGCCGGCGATCACCGCCGTGCTGGCCGAAGGGATTTCGGTCAACGTCACGCTGATCTTCTCGGTCGAGCGGCACCGCGCGGTGATGGATGCGTATCTGGCCGGGTTGGAAAAGGCGCGGGAGGCCGGCCACGACCTGTCCAAAATCCATTCTGTAGCATCGTTTTTCGTATCCCGCGTGGACACCGAAGTCGACAAGCGGCTGGAGAAGATCGACTCCGAGGAGGCGCTCGCGCTGCGCGGTCAGGCCGGGGTGGCCAACGCCCGGCTCGCCTACGCGGCCTACCAAGAGGTGTTCGAGGGCGGCGATCGCTACCAGGCGCTCAAGGCCGACGGCGCCCGGGTGCAGCGGCCGCTGTGGGCGTCCACCGGCGTCAAGAACCCTGACTACTCCGACACCCTCTACGTCACCGAATTGGTCGCCCCGAACACGGTGAACACCATGCCGGAGAAGACAATTGACGCCGTCGCCGATCACGGCGAGGTCACCGGTGACACCGTGAGCGGCACCGCCGCGGACGCCCAGGCGGTGTTCGACAAACTGGACGCGGTCGGGATCGACCTGACCGACGTCTTCCTCGTGCTGGAAAACGAAGGTGTGGAGAAGTTCGAAGCATCCTGGAAGGAGCTTCTCGAGGCCACTCAGGCGCAGCTGGACAAAGCCACCAAATGAGCCCAGCCCGCGCCGCGGCCCAGGCCGCCCAGTGGCACAACCCATTACGAGACAAACAGGACAAGCGGCTTCCGCGGATCGCGGGCCCGTGCGGCATGGTGATCTTCGGTGTCACGGGCGATCTGGCCCGCAAAAAGGTGATGCCGGCCGTCTACGACCTGGCCAACCGCGGGCTGCTGCCCCCGTCGTTCTCTCTGGTGGGATTCGCCCGTCGGGACTGGACCACCCAGGATTTCGGCGACGTGGTCTACAAAGCCGTCAAGGAGCACTGCCGGACCCCGTTTCGGCAGGCCAACTGGGACCGGCTGGCTGAGGGATTCCGTTTCGTTCCAGGCTCTTTCGATGACGACGAGGCGTTCGGCGGGCTCGCCGAGACGCTGGACAAGCTGGACGCCGAGCGCGGCACCGGCGGCAACCACGTCTTCTATCTGGCGATCCCGCCGAAGTCGTTTCCCTTGGTGTGCGAGAAGTTGCACAAGTCCGGACTGGCCCGGCCGCAGGGCGAGCGGTGGAGCCGGGTGGTCATCGAGAAGCCATTCGGGCACGACCTGACCAGCGCGCAGGAGCTGAACAAGACCGTCAACGCCGTCTTCCCCGAAGAGGCAGTGTTCCGCATCGACCACTATCTGGGCAAAGAGACCGTGCAGAACGTCTTGGCGTTGCGGTTCGCCAACCAGCTGTTCGACCCGATCTGGAACGCACACTACGTCGACCACGTGCAGATCACCATGGCCGAAGACATCGGGCTGGGCGGACGGGCCGGCTATTACGACGGCATCGGTGCGGCCCGCGACGTCATCCAGAACCACCTCATGCAACTGCTGGCGCTGACCGCGATGGAAGAGCCCGTCAGCTTCAAGCCGTCCTCGCTGCAGGCCGAGAAGATCAAAGTGCTCTCGGCGACGCGACTCGCGGAGCCGCTGGATGAAACCACCAGCCGAGGCCAGTACACCGGCGGGTGGCAGGGCGGCGAGAAAGTGGTCGGGCTGCTCGACGAGGAGGGATTCTCCAAGGACTCCACCACCGAAACTTTCGCCGCCATCACGCTCGAGGTCGACACGCGACGCTGGGCCGGGGTGCCGTTCTACCTGCGGACCGGAAAACGCTTGGGCCGCAGGGTGACCGAAATCGCTCTGGTTTTCAAACGCGCACCGCATCTGCCCTTCGACGCCACCATGACCGACGAGCTGGGCACCAACGCGATGGTCATCCGGGTGCAGCCGGATGAGGGAATCACGTTGCGCTTCGGGTCCAAGGTGCCGGGCACCGCGATGGAGGTGCGCGACGTCAACATGGACTTCTCCTACGGCTCGGCCTTCGCCGAGGAATCGCCCGAGGCCTACGAGCGGCTGATCCTCGACGTACTGCTCGGCGAGCCCTCCCTGTTTCCGGTCAACGAGGAGGTCGAATTGGCTTGGGAGATATTGGATCCCGCACTCGAATACTGGGCTTCACACGGCAAGCCGGATCCCTACGGAGCGGGCACGTGGGGTCCGGATTCGGCCTTCGAGATGTTGCGCCGCACCGGCCGCGAATGGCGCCGGCCGTGATCCGCGCCAGTGGCGAGGGGCGGCGCAGGTGATCCGCGCAAGTGAGGAGGAACCGCGCAGGTGATCGTCGAACTGCCTGACACCGCCACCACGGCGGTCAACAAGAAACTCGACGAAATGCGCGAAAAAGCCGGCATCGTTACGATGGGCCGGGTCTTGACGCTGATCATCGCCCCGGACAGCGATGCCGTGCTCGAAGAATCCATCGAAGCCGCCAATGACGCCAGCCACGAGCATCCCAGCCGCATCATCGTCACCACGCGCGGCGATCCGTACGCCGACGATCCGCGCCTGGACGCGCAGATCCGCGTCGGCGGCGACGCCGGTGCGGGCGAGGTTGTGGTGCTGCGGCTGTCCGGGCCGCTGTCCAAGCACGCGGATAGTGTCGTCGTCCCCTTCCTGCTTCCCGACATCCCGGTGGTGGCATGGTGGCCCGACATCGCTCCGGCGGTACCGGCCCAGGATCCGTTGGGCAAGTTGGCAATTCGGCGCATCACCGACGCCACCAATGCCGTCGACCCGTTGGCCGCGATCACCAGCCGGCTGCCGGGGTACACCGCCGGCGATACGGACCTGGCCTGGGCCCGGATCACCTACTGGCGGGCGCTGTTGACATCCGCGGTGGACCTGCCGCCGCACGAGCCGATCGACTCGGCACTGGTCTCCGGGTTGAAGACCGAGCCGGCGCTCGACATCTTGGCGGGCTGGCTGGCCAGCCGCATCGACGGGCCGGTGCGCCGCGCGGTCGGCGATCTCAAAGTCGAATTGGTGCGCAAGAGCGAGACCATCGGACTCAGCCGACCCCAGGAAGGGGTAACGGCCACCCTGAGTCGGACCGCCAAGCCCGACGCCCTTGTTCCGTTGGCGCGCAGGGTAACCGGTGAGTGCTTGGCAGAGGACCTGCGTCGGCTCGACTCCGACGGGATCTACCTGGCGGCGCTGGAGGGCATCAAGAAAGTGCAGTACCTATGACCAGAAACATCGATATTTTCGCGGACAGCGACATCTTGGTCGAGGCCGCGGGCAAGCGGTTGGTCGACACGATTCAGGCCGCGGTGGCGGACAGAGGCAAGGCGCTGATCGTGCTCACCGGTGGCGGCAACGGCATCGCCTTGCTGCGGTACCTCGCCGACCGGAAAGCCCAGATCGACTGGTCGCAGGTGCATCTGTTCTGGGGTGATGACCGCTATGTGCCCGAGGACGACGACGAACGCAACGAGAAGCAGGCGCGCGAGGCGTTGCTCGATCACGTCGACATTCCGTCGAGCCAGGTGCATCCCATGGCCGCCAGTGACGGTGAATTCGGTTCCGATCTGGACGCCGCGGCGCTGGCCTACGAACAGGTGTTGGCCGCCAACGCCGAACCTGGGGCGCCGGCACCGGATTTTGACGTCCACCTGCTCGGAGCGGGGCCCGAGGGCCACATCAACTCGTTGTTCCCGGGCACTCCGGCGGTGCGCGAGACCACCCGGCTGGTGGTTGCCGTGGACGACTCGCCCAAACCCCCGCCACAGCGAATCACTTTGACACTGCCCGCTATTCAGCGTTCCAGGGAGGTATGGCTGCTGGTCTCGGGTGCGGCGAAGGCCGACGCGGTGGCCGCCGCGATCGGCGGCGCCGACCCGGTGTCCATACCGGCGGCCGGCGCCATCGGGCGGGAGAAGACGCTCTGGCTGCTCGACCAGGAGGCCGCGTCCAAGCTTCCGGACTGAGCGTCATGCTGGCGCGGCACTCGGCGTCGCGAACCACGCCGGCTCGCCGCTCGGCAGCAGGGGGTACCCCCCGCTCGCCAGCAACGTCATAATGGCCGTCATGGCAGACAGAACCGTGCGCAACGGACCCGAGCGTAGCCGGATCAAGACCCTGACCCAGGCCGCGCTCAACGCTGACAAGACGGTTGAGCAGGTCGAAGACGTCCTCGACGGGCTGGGCAGTTCCCTCGTAGAGCTGAACAAGTCGCTGAAGGCACTCAACGGCACCGTTGAGCGCATGGAAGGCGGCCTGGATCACCTGGACGGCACGCTGGAGAGTCTGGACGATCTTGCCAAGCGCCTCATCGTGCTGCTCGAGCCGGTGGAGGCCATCGTCGAGCGGATCGACTACATCGTGGGCCTGGGTGAGACGATGATGTCCCCGCTGTCGGTGACCGAGCACGCCGTGCGCGGCGTCATGGGCCGGCTGCGGAACCGGACGGCGGATTAGCTCCCCGGTCCCGCCGCCGCCGCACGCGCGGGGCGCCGGTCTGCCGTGGGACGTGTCGGTTGATGACGCCGTCGCCGCCATTGCCGCGGCCCGCGCCCGGCATGGCGACACGTTCGCCTTGCAAAGTGGCGGCGACCACTACCTGTTCACGTTCTCCTGCAAAGGTGTCGAATCCTTCTACGCACTGCCCGAGGAAACGGCCAGCAAAGCGGTCGCCGATTACCTGATGTTGCGGCGCAAACTTCCCGACGAGATCTTCGCCGGCCGGCGCATCCTACCGAGCACCCTGTTTCGTCGCGACGATGTCGCGTTCTACCTGGCCAACCTGGACCGCGCGCTGGCACAGACCAGCGCCGAACTGGGCGCGGCCGGTTCGCTCGACGTCTTCGACCTGACACGCCGGCTTGCCCATCGCATGGGGCTCGCATCGTGGGCGGGGCCGGGGTCGGCGGATGGTGACGCGTTCGAACGACTGGTGCGATCTCACGACATACTTGATGGCTCGGAGGCTTTCGTGCATCCGGACCGGATGGCCGCGGTGGCGGCGACGGACAAGCGTGCCGAGCGGGCCGCGCTGGACGAGGTCGCCGATGTTGTCGCCGACGCGGTACGTCGATTCGACGCAAGCGAGGCCGACGACCAAAACCTGTTCGGCAGGATCGTCGCGGCGTGGTCGCGGGAGCCGGAAGGTGTTCGGCTGCGCGGGGTCGCGCTCGACGTCGCCCTGATCCACATCGCAGCCATGTCAAATCTGGCCGCCGCACTCGGCTGGGCGCTGGTCGACCTGCTGGAGCATCCGGAAAGTCAGGCCCGAATTCGCGACGGCGACAACGACTTCGCCCAGCGCTGTGCGCTGGAATCGACGCGTCTGGCGCAACGCTCGATCATGACCCGAGCGGTGCTGTCCCCGCTTCGCCTGGACACTGGCGACGTTACCTACGAGGTTCCGCCGGGCTGGATCATCGCGACCCTGCTGCCGCTGCTCAACACCTCGGCGGCGCCGGGCCTGGAGCGGTGGGATCCGGATCGGTGGAGCCGTCACCGTCTGAAAGACCACGACGGTCTCCCGTCGCCCGCGCTGGTGACGGCCTTCGGACACGGGCGGCATTCCTGTCCGGCCCAACCCTTTTCGCTGGCGGCCATGACGGCCGCCAGCACCCATCTGGTGCGCGAGTACCGGCTGACGCCCGGTTGGACGTCGCACCCCCGACCCGTTGCGGCCCAGATCGGCGGCGTGGCACGCGCCGACGCACCGTGCGTCGTCGAATACGCCTGACTACGTCGCGTGTGACTATGGCATCACGTTCGCGGCGCGCCATTACCCGGAATTTCTTAGCGCACTGGACAACCCGTTCATGGTCAGCAGGATCCCGCGCTGCACCAGTTCGTCGTCGTCGCCGGAGCGGTAGCGTCGCAGCAACTCCACCTGAAGGTGATTCAGCGGTTCCAGATAAGGGAATCGGTTGAAGACCGAACGCGCCAGCGCGGGGTTGTCGGCCAGCAGATTGTCATGGCCGGTGATGAGTTTGTGCATGGCGATGGTCCGCTGGTGCTCTTGGGCGATCTTGTCAAACACCCTGTGCCGCAAGGATTCATCGGGCACCAACTCGGCATAGCGGGCGGCCAGACCCAGGTCGCTTTTGGCCAGCACCTGCGCCAAGTTGGACAACACGCTGCGAAAGAACGGCCATCGCTCGTACAGGTCGTGCAGCACCTCGACACGCTCGTCTTCGTCGCCCGCGGCGATCCACTGCTCGAAGGCCGACCCGGTACCGTACCAGCCGGGCAGCATGACCCGCGATTGGCTCCACGCCAGCACCCACGGGATGGCCCGTAGATCGGCGATCGACTCGGTGGGCTTGCGCGAGGTCGGTCGGCTGCCGATGTTGAGCGAGCCGATCTCACTGACCGGCGTGGACGCCTTGAAGTACTCGACGAAACCCGGTGTCTCATGGACTAACTCGGCGTAGGCGCGCTGCGCTAGGGCGGCGATCTCCTCGAGCACCGCGTAGGCCGGTTCCGCGGCGTCACCGAGGCCCTCGACGTCCAGCAATGTCGACTCCAGGGTGGCCGCGACCAAACTCTCCAAATTGCGTCGCGCCATCTGCGGCTCGGCGTACTTGGCCGCGATCACCTCACCCTGTTCGGTGAGACGCAGTGAGCCGTTTACCGCCCCCGGCGGCTGCGCGAGGATGGCCTGATAGCTGGGGCCGCCGCCGCGCCCGACGGTGCCGCCCCGACCGTGAAAGAACCGCAACCGAATTCCGTTCTTACGGGCCACGTCCACCAGGGCCAGTTCGGCACGATAGACCGCCCAGTTGGCCGCCAGATAACCCCCGTCCTTGTTCGAGTCGGAGTAGCCGAGCATCACCTCCTGCCCCTCGCCGCGCGCGGCCACCATCGCCCGGTAGAGCGGCAGGTCCAGCATGGCCTGCAGGATCGTCGCTCCGTTATGCAGATCGTCGATCGTCTCGAACAGCGGCGAAATACCCACCGGGCAATAGGGTTCCGGGCCGGAGGCGTCCAGCAGCCCGACCTCCTTCAGCAGGATCGCGGCCTCCAGCACGTCCGACACCGACCGGCACATGGAGATGACGTAATTGGGCACCGCGGCGGGACCGTAGATCTGTACGGCGTGGGCGGCGGCCGCAACCACGTCGAGCTCGCTGCGCGCCAGCTCGCTCAGTTGCGCGTGGTCGCCGATCAGCGGCCGTCGGGTGCCGAGTTCACCCGCCAGCAGCTCGACGCGCTCGTCTTCGGACAACGTGCCATAGTCCTGGTGCACGCCGGCCCAGGCCAGTAGCTCGCCGATCACCTCCTCGTGGACGTCGGAGTTCTGCCGCATGTCCAGCCCGGACAGGTGAAACCCGAAGGCGTGCACGCCTTCCCGTAGCAGTGCCAGCCGGTCGTCGGCCAGCAGCGCGCAGCCGTGGGTGCGCAGCGAGTCGTCGATCGCGTCCAGATCGGCGCGCATTTCGGCCGGCGAGGCATAAGGTTCCAAACCCAGGTCCAGCTCGTGCTGCGGTTGGCGGTCCAGGATGTTTGCCGCGGTCGCGGTGAGCCGGCTGCGGATCACCCGCAGGGCACGCCGGTAGGGCTCGTCGGCGCGGGCCTTCTCCTGGCAGGCGTCGGCAAGCCCGGTGACCCGGGGCGTGACCGCGATCAGCCGGGCCGACATCGACAGCTCCTGTTCGAGGGCCTCCAGTTCGGCCAGATAATGCGCCAGCGCGGTGTATGCGGCGCTACCGCTGGCGCGCCGGACCACGTCGGCGGTCACATTGGGGTTTCCGTCGCGGTCGCCGCCGATCCAGGAGCCGGGTTGCAACATGGCCCCGGGCAGTAGGTCAGCGCCGGGCCAGCGGGCCCGCAGCGCGTCCCGAACCTCGGCGTTGACCTGGGGGATCACCTCGAAAAACGCCGCCGGATAATACCGCAGCCCCACGTCGATCTCGTCGGTGATCTGCAACCGGGACAACCGGATCAGCGCGGTCTGCCACAGCGTCAGCACCTGGCGCCGCAATTCCAGCTCGATGTTGCGGCCGTCGTCGGTCTCGGTGTGCCCCTCGGCGTGCAGCCGCATCAGCTCGGTGATGCGGCGCTGCGTGACAAAAACCGTGCGCCGACGGGTCTCGGTGGGATGGGCGGTGATCACCGGGGACACCAGCGCGCCGCGCAGGGCGTCGGCCACGGTATCCGAATCCAGTTCTGCCTGATCGAGTTTCGCGTAGGTTGCGGCCAGGCTGCTGTCCTGCGGTGGCTCGCCGGCGTCGACGTGGACGGCTCGGCGGCGTTCGCGGTGGATGTCTTCGGCGACGTTGGCCAACAGCGCGAAATGGCTGAACGCCCGAATTACCGGGATGGCTTCGTGGATGTCGATGCCGTCGAACATGCGGGCCATATCGGCCCGGTCGATCTCGGAGCGACGCACCCGGAAGGCTTCCACCCGAGCCCGCTCGACGAGGTCGAACACCTCTGCACCGTTCTGCTCGCGCACGGTGTCGCCGAGGATCGCCCCCAGCATGCGGATGTCGGCCCGCATCGGCTCGGTAGCCTCGCGGCCCACCCGGGTCCGCTGGACAGCACCAATCGGTTCCAGCGTGGTGTCGGAGACCTCAACCATGTTTCCCAGTATCGG
Source organism: Mycobacterium sp. (assembly GCF_019247635.1). Classification (GTDB taxonomy): domain Bacteria; phylum Actinomycetota; class Actinomycetes; order Mycobacteriales; family Mycobacteriaceae; genus Mycobacterium. The sequence continues at coordinate 17,393 of NZ_JAFBAR010000095.1, read as the reverse complement.
TGCGAAGCGTCCGGACCGCCTCTCGTAGCCGGGCGGCCTCGAGTCTGCGTCCATGGCGGCGAGCCTGCGCCCAGAGCGAGTTTTCGCGATCTTTCACGCGCTAGCCGCAGGCTCGATCTGCCCACTCCGAGGCATTGGGTAGGCTGCTCGCATGGAATTGGCCCTGAAGATCACCCTGGTGGTCACCAGCGTGCTGGTCGTGCTGTTGGTGCTACTGCACCGCGCCAAGGGCGGCGGCCTGTCGACGCTGTTCGGCGGTGGTGTGCAGTCAAGCCTGTCCGGCTCGACCGTCGTGGAGAAGAACCTGGACTGGTTGACGCTGTTCATCACCGGGATCTGGCTGGTCTCCATCATCGGCATGGGACTGCTGATCAAGTACAAATAACCCGCCGCAACGCTACAAAGGCGGTGCTGCTCCCGCTGCTGACCGACTGACCTCCGTGGCTCACGGCAGCGGGCCGCCGGCGGCGATGGCGGCCAGCGTCGCGAACTGCTCTCCGTCCAACGAGGCGCCACCGACTAAGCCGCCGTCCACATCGGCCTGAGCAACGATGTCGCCCACGTTCTTAGCGTTCACCGACCCGCCGTAGAGCACCCGCACGGTATCGGCGATCTCCGCTGTGGCCAGCGTGCCCAGCTCGTTGCGGATCGCCGCACACACCTCCTGCGCGTCGGCAGCGCTGGCCACCCGACCCGTGCCGATCGCCCAGACCGGCTCATAGGCGATGACGACGTTGGCGATCTGCTTGTCCGACAACCCGGCCAGCGAACCGCGCAGCTGGTTTTCGCAGTGGCTGACGTGGTTGCCCGCCTCGCGGACCTCGAGGTGCTCGCCGATGCAGACGATCGGGGTCAACTCGTTTTTCAGTGCCGCCGCGGCCTTTTCGGCTACCACTGCGTCGTCCTCGTCGTGATAGGTGCGCCGCTCGGAGTGCCCGACGACGACAAAGCTGCAGCCCAGCTTGGCCAGGAAAGCTCCGCTGATGTCACCGGTGTAGGCGCCGGACTCGTGTTGCGAAAGGTCCTGAGCCCCATAGGTCAGTCGCAGTTTGTCGCCGTCGACCAGGGTCTGCACGCTGCGGAGGTTGGTGAACGGCGGGAGGACCGTGACGTCGACCTTGTCGTAGTACTTGTCCGGCAACGAGAATGCGATCTTTTGCACCAGCGCGATCGCCTCGAAGTGGTTGAGGTTCATCTTCCAGTTGCCGGCTATCAGTGGCTTGCGACTCACGAATCTCCTTCGGCCTTGTTTTGACCGGGTTGGGGCTCACCAAGCACCTCGATGCCCGGAAGCGTCTTGCCCTCAAGGTATTCCAGCGATGCGCCGCCGCCGGTGGAGATGTGCGAGAATGCGTCTTCGCCGATGTCGAGTGCCCGCACCGCGGCTGCGGAGTCGCCGCCACCGACCACGCTGAACGCGCCCTTGCGGGTGGCGGCGACGATCGCTTCGGCCACGCCCCGGGTACCCGCGGCGTAGGCCGGGAACTCGAACACCCCCATGGGCCCATTCCAGAAGACGGTTTCCGCGTTGGACAGCAGCGTGGTGAACCGTTTGACCGATCCCGGACCGATGTCCAAACCCAGCAGTTCGCTCGGGATCGCGTCGGCCGCAACGGTTTGCGGCGGTGAGTCGGCGGCGAACTTTTCGGTCACCACGATGTCCATCGGCAGGCGCAGCACGTCGACGTAGGTGTCCAGCAGCCGGCGGCAGGTGTCGATCATGTGCTCTTCCAGCAGTGACTTACCGACCGAAAAGCCTTGCGCGGCAAGGAAGGTAAAGCACATACCGCCGCCGATTACAATGCTGTCGGCCTTGGTTGCCAGCGACTCGATGACACCGAGTTTGTCGGACACCTTGGACCCGCCCAGCACCACCGCATAGGGGCGTTTCGTCGAACTGGTCAGCTGCTCTAGCACCTTGATCTCGTCGTCGACCAGAGTTCCGGCGTAATGCGGGAGCAGGGTGGCGACGTCGTAGACCGAAGCCTGCTTTCGGTGCACCACCCCGAAGCCATCGGAGACGAAAGCGCCTCCCGGCGAGACCAATTCGGCTAGCTGCTGCGCCAACGCCAGTCTTTCCCCGTCGACCTTGCTGGTCTCGCGCGCATCGAAGCGGATGTTCTCCAGCAGCAGGATGTCGCCGTCGGTCAGACCCTCGGCTCGCGCCAGCGCGTCGGTGCCGACCACATCGCCGGCCAACTGCACATGCTGACCCAGTTGCTCGCCGAGCGCGGCGGCCACCGGCGCCAACGACAGTTTCGGGTCGGGACCGTCCTTGGGCCGCCCCAGGTGGGCGGCGACCACCACCCTTGCCCCGGCCTCGAGCAGCGCTTTCAGCGTTGGCACCGACGCCGTAATGCGGCCGGAATCGGTGATCGCGCCGTCCTCGTCGAGCGGGACGTTCAGATCGGAGCGCACCAGAACGCCGCGGCCGCAAACACCTTCGGCCAGAAGGTCTTTAAGAGTCGGTACCGCCACGGTTAGAGCGACTTGCCCACGAGCGCCACCAGGTCGACGAGGCGGTTGGAGTAGCCCCATTCGTTGTCGTACCAGGACACCACTTTGGCTTGGTTGTCGATCACCTTGGTCAGGCCGGAGTCAAAGATCGAGCTGTGCGGGTCGGTGACGATGTCACTGGAGACGATCGGGGCGTCGTAGTACTTGAGGATGCCCTTGAGCTTGCCCTCGGCGGCGGCCTTGAACGCGGCGTTGATCTCGTCGGCCGCGGCGGCCTTGGAGAGCTCGGCGGTCAGATCGGTGACCGAACCGGTGGGGATGGGTACGCGCAGCGCGTACCCGTCGAGCTTGCCCTTGAGCTCCGGGAGCACCAGGCCGATGGCCTTGGCCGCCCCGGTGGAGGTCGGCACGATGTTGAGCCCGGCGGCGCGCGCACGGCGCAGGTCCTTGTGCGGGCCGTCCTGCAGGTTCTGGTCCTGGGTGTAGGCGTGGATGGTGGTCATCAGGCCCTTGACGATGCCGAACTCGTCGTTGAGGACCTTGGCCAGCGGCCCGAGGCAATTCGTGGTGCACGAGGCGTTGGAGATGATGTTCTGGCTGCCGTCGTACTTATCGTCGTTGACGCCCAGCACGATGGTGATGTCTTCGCCGGTGGCCGGAGCGGAGATGATCACCTTTTTGGCGCCGGCGTCCAGGTGGCCCTTGGCCTTGGCCGCGTTGGTGAACAGCCCGGTGGATTCGACGACGACATCGACACCCAGGTCGCCCCAGGGCAGCGCCGCCGGACCCTCGCGCACCTCGAGCGCCTTGATCTTCGCCGGGCCCACCACGATGGTGTCCTCGCCTTCCAGGCTCACGTCGTGGGGCAGCCGGCCCAGGATGGAGTCGAATTTCAGCAGGTGCGCCAGGGTGTTGTTGTCGGTGATGTCGTTGACGGCGATCACCTCGATATCCGCAATGCCCTCTTCCTGCTGCGCCAGGAGGGCCCGGTAGAAATTGCGTCCGATTCGACCGAAGCCGTTAATGCCTACTCGGACCGTCACGTGTCTCTCCCTGTCTTTGCTTGAACGTTCCGCTGATGAACCGCTCTCAGCCTAGATCAGTGATCAGCAACGGTCGCGGCGTCGGTAACAGTCCCGTGCCTTTGCTCCGTTTGCCCTGCGAGGGCAGGCGTCGGCGGATGGCGCCCGCGGCGGACGTGGTTTGACCGGAATTTCGCCATTGGCGGTCGTAGTGGGCGTTTAAGTCGCCGATGACCGCCGTGACCGAACCGTATTCAATGATCGGCAGCCCCGCGGGTCGAGATAGGCACGTTGCACATATCACAAGTTCCGCAGCACTGGCCCGACCCTCGGCTGGGTTGCGGGACACGCTCCTGCTCAAAGGGTCAACGCCACTGTTGGGAGACGGCGTCGGCCGAACGTAACCATTTGAAAACGGCGCGGTGCGGCGCGCGTCGGGTGCCACCTGGCCTCTGCACAATTTAGTCGGTCGTCGAGACGACGACTTCGGTACGGCTGTGGTTCTGCTGCACCACTTGATTGCGAATATCTGGGCGCGAATATGAGGAGTTGAACGTTGATGGCGATCCTTGATTGGTTCAACATCAAAGTAGTTGCCAGCGCTGGGTTGTGCGGAGCCGCACTAGCGTTCAGCCCCAACGCGGCAGCCACCCCACTGATGACGGGCGGCCACGCGTGCACGACAGGTGAAGCTGGACCCGCGGCAGCCGCAGGTGGAACGTTGACCGCCGCCGGCGGACCAGCTCCAGCCGCTGGCGCGCCACTGCCAGCAGCCGGCGGGCCAGCGCCCGCCGCTGGCGGGCCCCTGCCCGCGACCGGCGGCCCAGCGCCGGCCAACAGCGGACCAGCGCCGGCCACCGGCGGCCCAGCGCCGGCCAACAGCGGACCAGTGCCGGCCACCGGCGGCTGCCACACGTGCACAGCGAGCGAAGCTGGACCCGCGGGAGGCCCCGGTGGAGCGCTGACATCCGCCGGCGGTCCACTGCCGGCCCCTGGCGGGCCAGTGCCAGCCGCGGGCGGACCACTGCCAGCCGCGGGCGGACCACTGCCAGGCGCCGGCGGACCGCTGCCGGCCGCCGGCGGGGCGCCGGCCACGCAAGCGTGCACGACGGGCGCTCAACTCACTGATATGGCTGGTGCTCCGCTGGTCGTGCCAGGACCGGTGGCGGCTCCGGCGGGAGCACCCATACCGGTGGGTGCTCCGCTGATCGAGCTTGGACCGGCGGGTGCTCCGGTGCCGGCGGCTGCTCCGGTGCCGGCGGGTGCGGTTCCCGCAGGTGCGCCAGTACCCGTTGGCGCTCCAGTACCCGTAGGCGCCCCCGTACCCGTCGGCGCCCCGATACCGGCAGGTGCGGTGCCGGTAGGTGCTCCCGTGCCAGTGGGTGCGCCGGTGGCAGCAGGCGTTCCGGCGCCGGTGGTGCCCGTCGGTACTCCGCTGATTGCGCTCGGGCCGGCGGGTGCGCCGCTGCCGGCCGGTGCGCCGCTGCCGGCGGGCGGTCCAGTGGTTGACATGTCCGGGACCGGTAAGGGTGCGCCGACTGGTCCGGCGCCAACTACCGGGCCTGTGCCCGGTCAGCCACTGCCGCCCGGCCCGTCAGGTGCGCGTTAGGGCAGACGCTGTAACTACCGACATTCGGCGTCTACCGAACGCCTTAGTCACCCGTGGTCACATGCACCGGGAACTCGTCGCCAGGTTCAGGCCACGGCTGACGGGTCAGCATGTCCGCGACGTCGACGTAGCCCGCCTCGATCAAACCGGTCTTGGCGTCGACGATCCGATACCGCTGCTTCTGGATGTGGATCGGCTGGCCTTCCAGAATGATCACGCGGACGTCGCCTTCCGCGAAGTTGCAGCGTCGCTGCACCGCTTCCAGGAGTTGCTCGTTGTGTAGGTGGCCTTCACCAAAGTTCCACCCGACGAGCGGCCCGGCTACGACCTCACCCTCGCGCACCCTGTAGTCGGCTTCGTCGGGGACCGCACGGGGCAGCAGGCCGTTGAGCGCCCTGCCATGGGTGTGCATCGCCCGGAACGCCGCGACTTTGTCGGACATCACTTCGGCGGTCGCCGGATCGTAGAGCTTGGCCAGCTGATTGACAACGAGCGCAGAGCTTTTCACGACGTCGGCCTCGATCTTGTCCTCGGCGCCCGCCCGGAAACACCACAGGCTGGTGGCCCAGTTGCCCGCGTAGTAGCGCATCGCGGGCAGGAAGGAAATCTTCTCCGGGAAAAGGTTTCCGATCGGGACCATCGCGAGCGCGGCGACCAGGATGGCCAGCAGCAGCGGCGACCGCAAATCGACGGCACGGATCGCGGCATAGTGGCCGAACAGGTAGAACAGCGAGAAGATGAAAAATACGTTCCACTCCAACGGAACTCCCATCGGGAGGTTGGACAGGATGTTGAGGTGGAAGATCACCATGAACCCGATGAGGAACCACCGCCACGGTTGATCGCCGGCGACGAGGACCAGGACGGTCGGCACCAGGAATTCCGCGGTGGTGCCCCCAACGTGGGCCATCAGCTTGGGCAACAGGGACGGCCGCAGGTCGTTGACATGGTCGCGGTAGAGCAGGTGTTTCAGCGGCATGAACAGCCTGCCTCGCAGCAGCGCGTTATTGCTTGTCATCACGGCTACGACATAAGGGAAGTGGTGGTTGAGCTTGGAAGTCGCTGCGCCCCACCACAAGCCGAGCATGATGATCTTGAAAGCCGCGATCTGATCCGTGAACGGGAAGAAGAACACGATCAGTTTCAGCCAGTAGTGCTCGCCGCGGGCGGCCAGGAAGATGGTTTTGTCGCGCAGGCCCAGCACAGCGAGGGCGACGATGGTCGGTAACACCAGCACCGGATTGATCAGACCGACATCACCGGCGGCGGTGACCGGCCCGCCACGCCCTGGTGACAACAGCGCCCACACGGCACCGGTCAGGACGACGGCATAAAGGGCGACATCGACAACCGTGCGAGTATCACCGCGGGTGAATGGAACCTTGCCCGGCCACGCGGGAAGGCGAATTGTGTTGGGGCGCAACCAATAAAGGATCCCACCGATCGGCGGCATAAAGCGCCCGGTCAGCGGACCTGACCCACAGCCAAGCCCCAGGACTTCGAACAGCAGCGTGAAGATGACGACCTTCTGGTACACGATCGGTTGGATCCACCAGTCGGCGATGTGCCCCAGCCCGCCCAGGCCCGGGGTCAGCGAGATGATCGCAACGGGCGCGGCGATGTATAGACCGATCTTGAAGAGGTACAGCAGGTACACCGCATAGGGTGTACCGAAGCCGTGTTCGGCCCAGTGCCGGGTCACGACTTGCAACCGCGTCGCCCGCGGCAGGGTCGGCCAGATGTCGGGGTCGACGTCGGGAAGATCGGGTGCCATGAACCCCATGCGGGCGAATATTAATCCATCCCGCATCGCGAAATCGCGGTTCGGCTTAGCAGCCCCCGCCCCCACGTGGCACGACGAACCGCCGCTGCAGCTTCGCGATCAGGGTCACGAGTGCTTGCCGCTCCTGTTCTTCGACGAGCGTCAGACAGCCGCGGACGTGGTCGATCTCGTCACCGGCCCCACTGTCGGTGACTGCCTTGCGGGACTTGTCGATTCGGCGCTCGACATGCTCAAGGTGCTGGGTGAGGAGCTGGACAAAGTACGCGGCCTGACGGTGGTCGGCCGTCGGAGTAGACACCGCGGAAAGGTCCCTGGCCAGCGGCGGCAGGGGTTTCCCATGAGTGAAGTGCGGCGTCCGGTTGCTGCCGCTGCGGTGGCGGTTGGCGCGAACGCCAGGCGTGGCCGCGTCCATGTGTCTCCCCGAGCTCGGCGTCTGATGTTGAGTGGACGATAACGTACCGCCTCGGACGGCGCCATGGACGAGCGACGAAGCGGACGGTCACGAAAATCACTCTCCCGCCCGCGGGCGAGGACGTGGGATTTTCGGTCGCTACGATCGAGGGGCTCGCGCGCAGCGGGCCTCAAGCGGTCTTCCAGCGGCCTCAAGGAGCAAGGTGACTGATAGCGGTGACATCGGCAAATTCGATCCCGGGCTGACCAAGCGCCTGACGGGCTTGATGCGCAGGGCCCTCAAGACGTATTTCCGGTCCGAGGTGCACGGGCTGGAGTCCTTTCCGCCGGGGGGCGCGCTGGTGGTCGCCAACCACTCGGGCGGCCAGTTCCCGATGGACGTTCCGATCTTTAGCGTCGCCTTCTACGACAAGTTCGGCTACGACCGGCCGGTCTACACGCTGAGCCACGACTTCATCTTCATGGGTCCGACGGCCGACTTCTTCCGGCGGGTCGGCTACATCCGGGCCAACCGTGAGAACGCGGCCGCGGCGCTGCGGTCCGGCGGCGTCGTGGTGGTCTTTCCCGGCGGCGACTACGACGTGTACCGGCCGACGGTGTCGGAAAACGTCATTGACTTCAACGGTCGCACGGGATACGTCCGCACGGCTATCGAAGCGGGCGTGCCGATCGTGCCCGCGGTGTCCATCGGCGGGCAGGAGACCCAGCTTTACCTTTCCCGCGGCAGGTGGCTGGCCCGGACACTACAGCTGAAACGCCTGATGCGCGTAGATATCCTGCCGCTGTCGTTCGGCTTTCCGTTCGGGTTCAGCGCCGCGATCCCGCCCAACCTGCCGCTGCCCGCCAAGATCGTCACCCAGGTGCTCGAGCCGATCGACATAGCCAGGGAGTTCGGCGAGGATCCCGATGTCGCCGAGGTCGACGAGCACGTGCGGTCGGTGATGCAGGACGCCCTCAACGATCTCGCCGCCCACCGACGTTTCCCGATTCTGGGCTGAGCCATGGCATCTCGTATCAATGACACCGTCGGATTGATCAGCACCCTGGCGCGCGCTCGGATGATCGCGCCGCTGCGGCCGGACCGCTACCTGAAGATGGCCGCGGCCATGCGCCGCGAAGGCCTGGGGATGACGGTGGGCTTCGCCACCGCGGCGCAACGCTGCCCGGACCGGCCCGGCTTGATCGACGAGCTGGGCACGCTGACCTGGCGCCAGCTCGACGAGCGGATCAACGCGCTGGGCGCCGCGCTGCAGGACCTTCCCTCCGGCCAGCCACAGGTTGTCGGCATCATGTGCCGCAATCACCGCGGTTTCGTCGAGGCGTTGGTGGGCGCCAACCGCATCGGCTCCGACATCCTCTTGCTGAACACATCGTTCGCCGGACCGGCGCTGGCCGACGTGGTCAACCGCGAGGATGTCGACGCTGTCATTTACGACGAGGAATTCACCGCAACGGTGGACCGCGCGCTGGCCGACAAGCCGAACGCGACGCGCATCGTGGCATGGACCGACGGCGAGCACGACCGCACGGTCGAGAAGCTCATCGCCGAGCACATCGGCCAGCAGCCCGAGCGCACCGGCCGCAAAGGCAAGGTGATCCTGCTGACCTCGGGCACCACCGGAGCGCCCAAGGGCGCCAAGCAATCTGGCGGCGGAGCTGGAGTTGGAACACTCAAGGCGATCCTGGACCGCACACCCTGGCGGGCCGAGGAACCCATCGTGATCGTGGCGCCGATGTTTCACGCGTGGGGCTTTTCGCAGTTGATCTTCGCCGCGTCGATGGCCTGCACGGTGGTCACCCGCCGCAAATTCGACCCGGAGGCCACGCTGGACCTGATCGATCGCTACCAGGCAACAGGTCTGGCGGTGGTGCCGGTGATGTTCGACCGCATCATGGAGTTGCCCGCCGAAGTCCGCGGCCGCTACAGCGGACGATCGTTGCGCTTTGCCGCCGCATCCGGTTCCCGGATGCGACCCGACGTCGTCATCGCGTTCATGGATCAGTTCGGGGACGTGATCTATAACAACTACAACGCCACCGAAGCCGGCATGATCGCCACCGCAACGCCGGCCGACCTGCGGGCCGCCCCCGACACCGCGGGCAGGCCGGCTGGCGGAACCGAAATCCGCATCCTGGACTCAGATTTCAACGAAATGCCCACCGGCGAAGTCGGCACGATCTACGTCCGCAACGACACCCAGTTCGACGGCTACACATCCGGCAAGACCAAGCATTTCCACGCCGACTTCATGTCCTCCGGTGACGTCGGCTACCTCGACGAGGCCGGTCGGCTCTTCGTCGTTGGGCGGGACGACGAGATGATCGTCTCCGGGGGCGAGAACGTCTACCCGATCGAGGTGGAGAAGACGCTGACGGCACATCCCGACGTCGCGGAGGCCGCGGTGATCGGTGTGGACGACGAGCAATACGGCCAGCGACTGGCGGCGTTCGTGGTGCTCGAGCCCGGCGCGTCGGCCGACGTCGAGGCCCTCAAGCAGCACGTCCGGGAAAACCTGGCCAATTACAAGGTGCCTCGGGAACTCTCGATCCTCGACGAGCTGCCCCGCGGTAACACCGGCAAGATCCTGCGCAACGAACTCAAGGCACGGGTGGGGGACTCATGAAATTTCGGCTAACGCGGCGGCCGCTGACCCGCGGGCTGGTGGAATTCCTCAACGCCGCCAACGGATTACGCCCGCTGACCCGCAACGCTTACGCCGCGGTGCCGGTGTTCTGGTTCGGGTGGCCGACCTCGGAGGTGCCGGGCCTGTATGCCACCGCGTCCGCGCTGGACGTCGTGCGCCGCGGTCGCCGCGGCGACTTCGCCGGGCCGAAAGGCAAAGCGGCGCTGGCCCTGACGGCCGCGTCCTGGGCGATCCTGGGCGTGATCCGCTACCGCGGTACCACCACCCCCGGCCCGGTGCTGGAGTCGGGGCTGACCGAACAGCTGGGCCCGGAGTACGCCGAGGAACTGAGCAAGCTCCCCACCCAGCCGACCAAGAGTGGCCGACGCAACCTCCCGCTGCGAACAGCGGTGGCACGCAGGCGCTACGTGGAGAAGACCAACATCGTGTCCTACGGACCGCACGGGCGGGCCAACCTGGCTGATATCTGGCGGAACCGCGACCTGCCGCGCGACGGCAAGGCGCCGGTGTTGCTACAGGTGCCCGGCGGCGCGTGGATGATCGGGTGGCGTCGGCCCCAGGCGTATCCCCTGATGAGCCACCTGGTTGCCCGCGGTTGGGTGTGCGTGTCGATCAGCTACCGAGTCGCTCCCGTGCACACCTGGCCCGACCACATCGTCGATGTCAAGCGCGCGCTGAGCTGGGTCAAGGAGAACATCGCGGCCTACGGTGGCGACCCGAATTTCGTTGCGATCAGCGGTGGTTCGGCCGGCGGCCATCTTTGCGCGTTGGCGGCCCTGACGCAGAACGATCCCGCATTTCAGCCCGACTTCGAAGAGGCCGACACCTCGGTGGTCGCGGCCGTCCCGTTCTACGGGCGCTACGACTGGTTTTCCACCGAGGCAAAGGGCCGCGCCGACTTCGTCGAAATCCTGGAAAGGATGGTAGTCAAGCAGAAACTCGCCACCCACCGGGATATCTATCTGGACGCGTCCCCGATCCAGCACGTAAAAGCCGACGCGCCACCGTTTTTCGTGCTGCACGGCAGCAACGACTCGCTGATCCCGGTGGAAGAGGCGCGCGAGTTCGTCGACGAACTGCGGCAAGTCTCCAAGGCCCCGGTCGCCTACGCCGAATTGCCCTACGCCCAACACGCTTTCGACATCTTCGGCTCACCACGAGCGCATAAGTCCGCCGAGGCCGTCGCCCGGTTTTTGTCCTGGGTGTACGCGACCAACCCGCCCGCGGCTACCTGAGTCCCGCCGCTTTCTCGAGTTCGGTCAGCGCCGGTTCCACGGCACGCGCCATCTCGTCGATGTCATTGGCGACTTCGGGTGTGGTGACGAAGCCGAAATCCAGGTACTTCTCGTAGGAGAAGCAGGTGATGTTCAGGGCGATGTCCATCACCGGCGGCCCGAGTGGCACCAGCGACTCCAGCTTGGCGCCGGCCATGTACAACGGCATCTGCGGCCCGGGAACGTTGGACACGACCAGGTTCAGTGGGGCCAGGTTGTGCGATAACCCCGACGCCGTATACGCACGCGCCGCCAGCTGCAGCAGCCCGGGCGGCGTGGTCTCGGTGAGGCCCATGATCTGATGCGCCGAGAGCGCCTTGGCCATTCCCTTTGCACTCTGCGTGCTTTCGTGGATGGCCTTGATTCGTTTGGCGGGGTCTTCGATGTCGGTGGCCAACGACGCGGTCATCGAGCTGATCTTGTTGCCGACTTCGTCCTTGCTTTCGCTGGTGCGCGTCGATACCGGGATCTGGGCGATCAGCGGTTTGTCCGGCAGCTCATCGTGTTTCAGCAGGTACTCGCGGGCGGCGCCGGCTACGAGCGCAAGCACGACGTCGTTGAGTTTGACGCCATAGGCGTCCTTGACAACCTTGGCGCGCTCCAGCTCGACGCGGCACCCGGTGATCCGCCGGTGCGGTGACACCGTCGCGTTGAATCGGGTCTTGGGCGCCTCGAAGTAGCCCGGCGGTTTCTGGCTCACGCCCAGCGCGGCGATCTGCTGCCGAACCGTCTGCTCTAGCAGTCTGGTGATCCGAAACGGCGTCTTGACCGCCACGTTGTACAGCGCACCCAGCGCGCGCCGCTCCAGGCCGGGCAACTGGAATCCCACCAGCGAACCCACCGTCTCCTTGTTGGCCGGTCGGGGTTCGGGGGTGACGTCCAACAGGATTTCGCCCAGGCCCGCTCCCGAAACCCCGTCGACGATGGCGTGGTGCATCTTGGTCAGCGTCGCGATCCGGTTGCCCTTGACGCCCTCGATGACCCACAGCTCCCACAGCGGTCGGGAGCGGTCCAGTTTGTAGGACATCAACCGGCCCACCAACTCGTCGACCTCACGCCGGCCACCCGGGGCAGGGACGCCGATGCGGCGAAGGTGGAAGTCGATATCGAGGTCCTCGTCCTCGACGAACCAGGGCCGATCCAGCCCGAGCGGGGCGCCGGTAACGCGCCAGCGGAGCTGCGGCAACTCCGGCAACCGCTCGATCAGCATTTCGCGCAGTCGCTGGAAGCTGTAGTCGGGAGCATCGGTGAGATCGCAGATCGCCAATGCACCGACGTGCATATGCCAGCCCGCCGTTTCGGCAGACCAGAACGCTGCGTCAACACTCGAAAGCCGCTTCATGCCATGACCGTAGCCCGCACGTCAGGCATCCTCCAGCAGGTCCGGCGTCACCGCGGATTCGGTATCGGGAATGCCTTCCACCTTCGCCTTGCGATCGGCCATCGACAGCAACCGCCGAATACGGCCCGCCACAGCGTCTTTCGTCATCGGCGGGTCAGCGAGCCGGCCCAATTCCTCCAGGGACGCCTGCCGGTGCTCGACGCGCAGCTTGCCGGCCGAGGCCAGATGATCCGGCACGCCGTCGCCGAGTATGTCCAGCGCCCGCTCCACCCGGGCCGCCGCCGCCACCGCGGCCCGTGCCGAGCGGCGCAGGTTGGCGTCGTCGAAGTTGGCCAACCGGTTGGCCGTCGCGCGCACCTCGCGCCGCATCCGGCGTTCCTCCCAGACCAGGCGGGTGTCCTGGGCACCCATCCGGGTCAACAACGCGCCGATCGCCTCGCCGTCGCGCACCACCACGCGATCCGCGCCGCGTACCTCGCGGGCCTTGGCGCTGACGCCCAGCCGGCGCGCCGCGCCCACCAACGCAAGCGCAGCCTCCGGCCCTGGGCAACTGACCTCCAGCGCCGAAGACCGTCCCGGCTCGGTCAACGAACCATGTGCCAAGAATGCCCCTCGCCACGCGGCTTCGGCGTCGGCGACACTGCCTCCCACGACTTGGGCCGGCAGCCCGCGCACCGGCCGCCCGCGCATGTCGAGCAGCCCGGTCTGACGTGCCAGCGCCTCACCATCGCTGGCAACCCGCAGCACATAGCGAGTGCTCTTGCGAATCCCGCTGGCCGACAACACATGCACAACCGCGTTGTAGCCGTAGAGGTCATAGATGTCCTTGCGCAACCGCCGCGCGATGCTGCCCAAGTCCACCTCGGCCTCGACCACCACCCGGCCGGCCACGATGTGCAGCCCACCAGCGAACCGCAGCAGGGACGTCACTTCCGCGCGCCGGGCGCTGACCGATTTCACCAGTAGACGGCTCAGCTCGTCCTTGACTTCGGTCGTCATCGCCACGCGTCGTCACCCCTCGGTCCATCGCTCCCCGGTCCAGGCACACCGGTCTGCTGACGCTCGCCGCCAATCCGCAACTCCTCGGTGGCCGCCGTTGTTGGCCCTGCCGGACGCTTGTCGCGCACCCGCACCCCATCCAGGGCTGCCGCCAACTTGCCTGGGTCATGTAAAGGTGTACCAGGTCTGGCCACATCGACGAAGTGGACCTCGGCCTGCAGCAGTGTCGCGGTGCGGCGCAGTTGTTCCCGTTCCCGATCGCTGGGCACACGTTCGGCGTCGATCACGATGTCGTGGACGGTGAATCCCGGCGCGTGCTGGGCCAGCACATGCAGGTGCCGCTCCACCGAGAAACCGGCCGTCTCCCCCGGCTCGGCCACCAAGTTCAGCACCAGCGCCCGTCGGGCCGTGGTGGCTCGCAGGGCCGCGGCCAGTCCCGGCACCAACACATGCGGAAGCACGCTGGTGAACCACGACCCGGGCCCCAGCACCACCAGATCGGCGGCCATGATCGCGTCGACGGCCTGCCGGGTGGCCGGCGGATCGGCCGGAAGCAATCGGACCCGCCGCACCTTGCCCGGCGTGGTCGCGATGGCGACCTGCCCGCGGATCAACCGGAAGATCCGCGGGTCGGCCTCCAGGCCCGACACGTCGGCCTCGATCTGCAGGGCGATCGGGCACATCGGCAACACCCGACCCTTGACGCCGAGGATCCGCCCGAGTTCGTCGAGCGCGGCGACCGGGTCGCCCAGGACTTCGCTGAGGCCGGCCAGCATCAGGTTGCCGATCGGATGTCCGGCCAGGGCGCCGCTGCCCCCGAATCGGTGCTGCAGGATGGTGGCCCACAGGCGCCCATATGGGCTGTCGGATGCCAAGGCCGCCAACGCCATTCGCAGATCACCCGGCGGTATCACCTCCAGTTCGCTGCGCAGCCGGCCCGAGGAGCCCCCGTCATCGGCGACCGTCACTATCGCTGTGACATGGGGCGTCAGGCGGCGCGCCGCGGACAGCGTCGCGTGCAGGCCGTGTCCGCCGCCCAGCGCCACTATGCAGTCCGTCATTCGCGACCCAGGTCCCGGTGCAACACCCGCACCGACAGTTGCAGATCGGACTGCAGTAATCCCATCAACGCTTCCGCGATCGCCACACTGCGGTGCTTGCCGCCGGTGCAGCCAACCGCGATCGTCATGTAGCGCTTCCCTTCCCGGCGATAGCCGTCGACAACCAGGGATAGCAATCGATGGTAAGTCTCGAGGAACTCGGCCGCTCCGGGTTGGCCGAGCACGTAGTCGCGAACCTCCGGGTGTTGGCCGGTGAGGGGGCGCAACTCGTCGACCCAGTGCGGATTGGGCAGGAACCGGACGTCCATGACCATGTCGGCGTCCATCGGCAGGCCGTACTTGAAACCGAACGATTCGACCGTGACGCTGGTGGTCGCCGCGCCGCCGCCGGCGAAGGCCCGCTCGATGCTTTCCCGCAAGCCCCGAACCGACAGCGTCGACGTGTCGATGATCAGGTCGGCGGTGGCCCGAACCGGGGCCAGCATCCGTCGCTCCGCGGCGATGCCTTCGGCCAGGGTCTGCTCGCCCTGTAGCGGATGGCTGCGTCGATTCTGTTCGTAGCGGCGGACCAGCATGTCGTCGGACGCCTCCATGAACACCACCCGGGGGGTGATGTTGCGGGTGGCCAGTTCATTGCGCACCTCGTCCAGGTCGCCGGTAAATCCGCGGGACCGCACGTCCATCACCACGGCCAGTTGGGTGATGCGGGACCCGGCCGCCAACCCGAAATCGACCATCCGGGTGATCAACTGGGGTGGCAAATTGTCGGCCACATACCAGCCCAGGTCCTCGAGCACTTTGGCCGCGGTGCCGCGCCCGGCTCCCGACAGGCCGGTCACCAGCACGACGTCGATGTCGGCCGGTGTTTCCTCGACGGTCATTGTTGAGCTCCGCCGGAGCCGTTGGCCTCCCGGGGTTCGGGTCGCAGCGCCTCGAGGACCGCGGTGGCCGTGGCCACCCCGATCCCTGGAACGGCAGTGATCTGGTCGACGGTGGCCTCCTTGAGGCGGGCTATCGATCCGAAGTGGGTCACCAAAGCCTTCCGACGATGCTCTCCCAATCCGGGCACCGCGTCCAGCGCCGATGCCGTCATCCGCTTGGATCGCTTGCTGCGATGGTAGGTGATGGCAAACCGGTGCGCCTCGTCACGCACCCGCTGCAACAGGTAGAGCCCCTCGCTGTTGCGCGGCATGATGATCGGGTCCGGCTCCGAGGGCACCCACACCTCTTCCAGCCGTTTGGCCAGACCGATCACCGCGACGTCGGTGATGCCGAGGTCGTCGAGCACCGCGCTGGCCGCATTGACCTGTGCCGCACCGCCATCCACCACGTACAGATTGGGCGGGTAGGCGAACCTGCGCGATTTGCCTTCTGGGGAAAGGAGATTCGGATCATTCTGGTCTTGCAGGTGGCGTAGGAACCGGCGGCGGGTCACCTCTGCGATGGAGGCGACGTCGTCGGAGCGGCCTCGGCCCGCTGCTTCCCGGATGCCGAAGTGCCGGTAGTCCGATTTGCGGGGCAGTCCATCCTCGAACACCACCAGGGAGCCCACCACGTCGGTGCCCTGCACGTGGCTGACGTCGACGCACTCGATCCTCAGCGGGGCCTCGGCCAGACCCAGCGCTTCCTGAATGTTCTGCAGCGCCGCTGATCTGGCGGTGAAGTCGCCCGCCCGCTTCAGCTTGTGTTGCTGCAGGGCATCTTTCGCGTTGCGGTGCACGGTGTCGGCCAGCGCCCGCTTGTCGCCACGGCGCGGCACCCTGATGGCGACCCGGGATCCGCGCAGACTCGACAGCCAGGTTGCCAACTCCTCGGTGTTGGACGGCAGGCACGGCACCAGCACCTCGCGCGGAACCGGGTTGGCGGCCCCGTCGGCGGCGCCGTCCAGTTCCACCTGGTCGCCATAGAACTGGGTGAGGAATTGCTCGACCAGCTGTTCCTCGCCGGATTCGCCCGGGCCCCCGGGCTTTTCGACGATCCAGCCGCGCTGGCCGCGAACACGCCCGCCGCGGACGTGGAACACCTGCACCGCCGCCTGCAGTTCGTCGTCGGCGAAGGCCACCACGTCGGCGTCGGTGCCGTCGCCGAGCACCACCGCCTGCTTTTCCATGGCGCGCTTCAGCGCGCCGAGGTCGTCACGGAGGCGTGCCGCGCGCTCGAAGTCGAGTTGGTCGGATGCCGCGTGCATCTTGTGTTCCAGCTCTTTGGCGAACCGGTCCGTCTTGCCCGACAGGAAGTCGCAGAAGTCTTCTACGATCCGGCGATGCTGCTCGGCGCTGACCCGGCCGACACACGGCGCCGAGCATTTGTCGATGTAGCCGAGCAGGCAGGGGCGGTCAATTTGACTGTGCCGCTTGAACACTCCGGCCGAACAGGTCCTCGCCGGAAACACCCTCGTCAGCAGGTCGAGCGTTTCACGGATGGCCCACGCGTGCGAGTACGGCCCGAAATACCGCACGCCTTTGCGACGCGGCCCCCGGTAGACCATGAGCCGGGGATACTCCTCGTTGAGGGTGACGGCCAGCACCGGATACGACTTGTCGTCGCGGTAACGGACGTTGAATCGCGGATCGAACTCCTTGATCCAGTTGTATTCCAGCTGCAGCGCCTCGACCTCGGTTTTGACCACCGTCCACTCCACCTTGGCGGCGGTGGTCACCATCTGCCGAGTCCGCGGGTGCAGGCTCGCGACGTCGGCGAAATAGGAGGTCAGCCGGCTGCGCAGGCTTTTGGCCTTGCCGACGTAGATCACCCGGCCGTACTGGTCCCGGAATCGATATACGCCGGGCT
>NZ_JAFBAR010000090.1 GCF_019247635.1 Mycobacterium sp. | reverse complement strand
GAAATGGGCTGGATCGCGGTTGTTGTAGTCGGCAAGGTTCAACTCGGGCTGCTGATGCAGGCGAGAGAACTCCCCTGTAATCAGGTCGTGAGCCGAAATGATGGTGTCCTTTTGGGTCAGCTCGCGCTTGATCCGGCTGGCGACGGCCGCGGCCGTCAGGTCTTGGTGAGTTTGTGGCTCGACCGTCGCGATGACTTCAGGGTCGTCGGACGATGCACGGTTGGGGAAGAACGGTCGGGCGGAGACCTTTACACCCGACTGGTCAGGGTCGTGAGTCTCGGGCAATGGCGCGTTCTCGACCCTCTTCACACGCAGGCGAGCAAGTTCGCACACGCGCGCCAAACTCATGGGTCCCGACAAGCCGGGGTCACCGTTCTCAAGGGTGTCAAGCAAAGCCGAGCCAAATACCGTGTACTCGCTTCCGATTCGGGCAGGATTACGTTTGCTTGCAGCGCACAGCATTGCCACACCTGTGCTGGGCTCTTCGTCGAGCAGCTGATCAATCTTTGCCGATTCGGCTTGCTCCACATCACCGCCTTGAAAGGCTTCCAATGCAGCGGCGGCGAAGCACGAATCAAGCACGAACAGGCGCGCACTGCTTCCGGCGGCGTCTCTTAACGTGCGCTGAAGGTCTCTGACGCGAAGGCTCGTGACTTCGAGCAGGTTCGGGCGGGTGTCGCGTATCAGTAGGCAATACTCGCGGTGCGGGGGCAGGGCGAATACTCCGTGCCCGATGTAGGTGAACAGCACCGCGGCGTTCGCCCCATCTACAGCGCCCATCCGAGTGAACTGGTCTCTCAGAAACCCACCAATTAGCTCTAACTGGTCCGCTGGCGGCCGCTCGTCATCGAACAGGTTGAGAAGGCGATCGTCAGCAAGGCTCAGCCCTGTATCGCTGACAAGATAGCTACATAACCGCCCCGCCGTGGCGGCGAAAGCTGTGCTCGAAGCGAACTGCTCCCCAAGCCGCGGCCACTCGCTCGCGCCACACACCACGGCGAGGGTGCGTTGAGGGTCGAGCGGAGGAGTGGTTGTCGGCATTGCGCGTTCTGTTCGCTACGGACTAATCGTCTTTCAAGAAGTCTTCGATTATCCCCCGCTGGTCCTTACTGACTTGACCGTGAACCTCAACTTCACGCGCGCGACCCTTGCTGTCTTTGCGGCTCAGCTTCAGCCGCGCCTCCGCTCGTGATTGCAACCAATCCGAGAGAACCTTGGCCACGGCGGCGATGCCCGAGGGGCCTAAGACAATCAGCAGAGTCAGCCCCAAATCCTGGGTCGCCGAGTCCCTGACCCGCTCAAAGGTCGCACCCGCCAACTTATCAGCAACGAACTCCTGCAAGTCGCTGATCAGCTCATCGGCGGTCGCGGCGTCGACTCCCTCAACGGTGCATTCGAGAGAAGTGTCTGTCACCCGAAACCCCTAACATCCCAAACCGGCCGCGTAGCTCATCGAATGGATCTATCTAAGCAGCTAGCTGTATAGACCTGCGGTAATCCCCTGGCCTGCACGGAGAGACCCCGCGTTTCCAGCTCCGGCGCGAGAGCATCGGCGTAGGCGGGCCGCCCGATGTGCGTGAAGCGGTGGCGTGCATCCGTCCTACTTCTTGCCTTGGCGTTTACCCGTGGATTTGCGCTGTGCCAAGTCGCTTGCCGCAACGCTCTTTTGCGCCTTTGTCGCGGACTTGTTCCTTAGCTGCTTGGCGGCGAGACTCGCGTCCTTCTTGCTTGTCGCCATCTCTCTTCCCTCCTTCCGAATCGGACTCCATCTCGAAGGTACGCGTAAGACGTGACATCGACGCCTAGCGATCTCGGAGGCGACATGTCACGAGCTCGCGGACGCGCAGTGCTGCCTCGTAGGGGTCTTCGTGTTCCCAGATCCGGAGGCTGACCCAGCCAGCTTCGTTGAGCCGCTGGTCCGTATCGCGAATGGGGCTTTCGTCCAAATGGTCGCTCAGGACTGATCGCGCACAGGACTGCGTTTCCCAGGGAAACAAGCTGGTCGCACAGCGACGTGGTCGGATGCCCCACTTTGGCGTGATCACTATTGAGCCTCGGCCCGCTATGTTGCGCATTCTGGCCGATGGTTCGGGCGCTGTTGACTTCGTGTATCACCTCGACCTGTCTGCTCTCGCTGCCTCCATCGCCGCCGTAGCGGAGCGGAGGAGGAACCCGGCTAGCTGGTCTCCGGGCCAAACGTTCAACCGCTTGATGAGGCAGAAGCGTCTTCGGGACTTCGACGACTTGGTACACGAATTGATGAGAGTTTGCCGAAATAGAGCGACCTGACTGCAACGGCCCAGAGGAGTGCTACGTGTCCCAAACACCCAAGGGCTTCCCAAATCGGCGTTGTGCCAGGTGTGCCAGTTGTGCCATGCCCGCCAAGACGCCTCATTAGCTGAGTTGTAAACATTCTGTATGCACATGTCCCCGAAACGCCCACAACGGCACAAACGAAAAAGCGGTCGAAACACCAGGCCAGAGGGTGTTTCTGCAATCGAGCCAATGCATACCAACGCTGCCAAACCGTCAGTTAAACGGACTTAAAATCCGCCCAGTGTCGGTTCGAGTCCGACTGGGGGCACGGGAGTTCTCTCAGGTAGAGGCGGTTCTCGTCTCGAACGCATGAGCGGTCAGCTTGCGTCGGGGGGTCTGCGTCAGCGCCGCGTCAGCAAGCAGTTGACTTGAACCCGGCAGGCCGTCACCGGAAGAGAGAAGTGTTGGTCAGTTCGAGCAGGGCGGCGCCCAGGGAGTCGTAGTAATCCGCCGCTTCCTCATCGGTCACCTGCGGATCACTGTGAACGATGTGGTTGCGTTGGTTCCGCAAGTCATCTAAGCGTTCGCACAGCCCTATCGTGATGACACCCTTCGCGGTCAGATTCTTGGTGAGCGCGGCGACGGAATCTGGTAACGGCTCATCCGGGTAGGTGCGCGCGAATGACCGCTTGAGCAAACCCTCGAGGTGGTTGAACATCAGCAGGACTGCCGCCTTGGCATCAGCCCCAGCCAGCTCAGGGTATGAGTATCGCTTGCTCACTCGTCCAGGCTAGATCGACGCGGCTCTAGTGGCCGGTGCGTGTCGTCGCGAAAACAGTGGTGAGTTTGTCGGACCGTTGTTGCGATCGTGTAAGGCTGCCCACAGGAAGGGGCCGCACACGATGTGACAGTAAGAGGAAAGGCATGGACGTGCCCACCCCGATTAGTCCAGCCACGATCGTTTGATCGATCGAAGCGTTGTACCCCAGCGCGTTTGGCTACGCCGGTGAATTCCGACTTAGGTCAGTGGTGGACTGTGATGTCGGTTGGCGGGGCCGAGAGCTGTTCGTATCGGTGGAAAGTGACGTCGCCGTCATGATGGGTCAGTCTGTCTGGCTGGCACGCAGACCGTCAACCACGATCTTCATCGTTCGCCGGACGGCGTCGGGGTAGGACTCGTCGGGGCGCGCGTAGATCTGCAGGGTCATCAGGTGGGCGATGTCGCGCGGATCGACGTCGACGCGTAGATCTCCATCGGCCTGCGCTTGTGTGGTAATCGCTATAACCTGCTCGGCGACGCGGCCTCGGATCGCGGTGAGTTGCGGATCGCGGTGGAGTTCGTCGTAGAGCAGGGTGGGCTCGAGGGCGGAAGCTAATGCGCCCAACCGCAATTCGGCGCATTCACCCAGCAAACGGCACAGCGTGGACCAGGCTCGGGTTTCCTCCCGGCGAGCCATCTCGGCCATCTCGGCCAGATCCGACAGATACGCATGCCCCGTCGCGGTGATCAATGTCGTGCGATCGGGAAACCGACGGTACAGGGTGCCCACACCGACACCGGCACGGTCGGCGATCTCCTTCATCGGTGCGTCGACGCCCTGCTCGCGAAAGACGATTTTCGCGGCCGCCAGGATCTGATCACGGTTGCTCCGCGCATCGGATCGCACCTGCTCACCTCGGACATGTGGACGAATCTCTTCCGGTTAGCCTACCGTGGATGCAAGCGGACGACATTCGTCCACTTCATCTGAGGGAGGCGCCATGAGCATGAGTGTGCTGATCTCCGGCGCCGGGGTCGCCGGATCGACCTTGGCGTACTGGCTCACGCGGCACGGATTTCGGGTCACGGTCGTGGAATGGGCGAGCGGGCAGCGATCCAGCGGGAACCCGGTGGACATCAAAGGGTCCGCGGTTGCCGTCGTCGAACAGATGGGGATCATGCCGCAGTTGCGAGCTGTGGCAACTCGGGTGAACCGGCTCGTATTCGTCGACGCCGACGGACACGAGCGAGCCAGTGTGAGCATGAAGGCATTCCAGGGTTCCGCCGGTGACCGAGAGGTGGAGATCGCGCGCGCCGACCTCGCAGCCATCCTGCTGTCGGCCGCCCACGGGTCCGCGGAGATGCGCTGGGGTGATTCGATCACCGGGCTGGCGCAGGACAGGGGCGGAGTGGATGTCACGTTCGACCGGGCCGAGCCCGAACACTTCGATCTGGTGGTGGGGGCCGACGGACTGCATTCGACGGTTCGTCGCCTGACTTTCGGCCCAGAGGCGGGATTCGTCCGGCACATGGGCATGTACGTAGCAGTGGCGCGCTGGAGCGGGGAGAACGCGGCCACCTTGCCCGTCGACCGGACGATCGGCGACGAACAGATCGTGTTCAACACTCCCGGCCGTGTGTTCGCGGTGCGTCCAGGGTCAGGAAAACCCGGGGCGGCGTTCATCTTCCGCCACCGAGGCGTGCCCGGTTTCGACCAACGCGATCTCGACAGTCACAAGCGGCTCGTCACCGAGGCGTACGCCGGCCGGCTGGGCGGTTTCGCTGGATTCCTCGACCGATTACACACTGCCGACGATCTGTACTTCGATTCGGTGAGCCGAGTTCGGTTGCCACACTGGTCGACCGGCCGGGTCACCTTGGTCGGTGATGCAGCATCGTGCCTATCGCTGTTCGGCGACGGCTCCACACTCGCTGTGGCTGGTGCATACACATTGGCCGAGGAACTTGCTCGTACACCCGGCGATCCAGCGGCCGCACTGTGCCGCTACGAGCGGCGGCATCGGCTGATGACAAGACGGCGACAGCGCGGAGTATTCACGGCCTCGGTGTTGCTGCTGGTACCCCGCACACGGGCCGGTATCGCCGTGCGTAATACCGCTGTTCGGTTCATGCGCAGCTAACCGCCGAAGACGATGTTCGGAACTGACGGGCGTGCGTTCCATCGGCCGCTGGCGATCAGCGTGGCCGGGCTCATGCTTGCCGGCGTCGGGCTGGCCGTCACCGCGTTGGTCCTCGCCGCCGCGCACCGCGAGACAGGTCAAGCACTGGCCTATATCTCGGTCGCGGTCGGCTTGACCGGCGTCGCGGTGATGGTGCTGCGCGGCACGCGTTGGGTGATCCGGGTCATCATCGTCGTGCTCGCCGGGCAGGTCGGCGCGATCGCGGGAACTACATGGGAGCTCAGCCACGGTATCGATGCCCGCAAAGCCAGCCAGTTGCACCGACTCGGGTTCGATCCAACAGCGGGCGTGGTCATCAACCTGATCTATTCCAGTATCGCCTTCACACTGTTCTGCTGGTTCGCCACCCGCTGGCTCGCAGCGCGGCGACACCGACCTGCGTCCTCACGTCAGACATAGGCAACCGACGAAACATGCCCCATCGACGAGCCGCTCAACGACCTCGATCCACAGTTCTTGACAATTGCTCGGCCTCGGAGCGCATTACAGCTAACCCAAACGGGACTCCGGCGTCCAACTTAAAATCCGCCCAGTGTCGGTTCGAGTCCGACTGGGGGCACGGGGGCGCGGCTGTCCGAGAAAAGCGGTCACGTAGAGCTTCGGCCGCTCGAACGGCTTGATCATCTAACCCCGTGGAGAACCTTCAGGCGCAGTAAGTTGGTCGCGATCGTTGTCCGTACGCCGTGCGGAGGGAGGCAACGCCGACGTGGTTGAGGATCCGCGTGTTGACTCCGTCTCCCGCCAATACGATCGATGGGAATATCCACCTCCGGTCACCGACCTTGAAGCGTGGACCAAAAACCACTGGGATTGGTTCGACCCGTACTGGGCGCATCGGGTCTTCTGGCCAAACCTGGAGTACAGACCGGACCTCGACATTCTGATCGCGGGTTGCGGCACGTATCAGGCGGCAGTCTTTGCGTTCATGAACCCTGCCGCAAAGGTAGTAGGGATCGATGTCAGCCGGTCTGCACTTGAGCACGAGCGGTATCTGAAAGACAAGCACGGGTTGCAGAACTTGGAACTGCGACTGCTTCCGATCGAAGAGACGTCAGCGCTCGGAAGCGACTTCGATCTCATCGTCTCTAGCGGCGTATTGCACCATATGGCCGATCCCGCGGAAGGACTGAAAGCGCTCGGTGAGTGCCTGCGCACCGACGGAGCGCTCGGCGTCATGCTCTACGCGAAATATGGCCGATTCGGAGTCGAGGCACTCGAATCAGTCTTTCGCGAGTTGGGCCTGGGGCAGGACGAGCCCTCCGTTCAACTGGTTAAAGAGGCGATCGAGTTGCTGCCGGAGGACCACCCGGTCCGGAGCTACTTCAAGCGGGCGAGCGACCTGCTGACCGACGGCGCCCTGGTCGATACGTTCTTGCACAGTCGTCAGCGCAGCTACACCGTCGAGGAGAGTCTTGACCTGGTCAGCGCGGCCGGACTGACATTTCAAGGATGGTTTCATAAGACGCCGTACTATCCGCACGACCTGCTGACGCGGGAAAGCGGATTTACCTTGCTCCTGAACCGACTACCTGAGGTCAAACTCTGGTCCGTGATGGAACGCCTGCAACCGGGAAACGCCACCCACTTCTTCATCGCCTGCCGGCCCGAACGTCCGAAAGTGCATTACACGATCGACTTCTCGACGGTTGAAGCTCTCGACTATGTTCCGCTGTCGCGTACGGCGTGCCTGCTGTCCGGCGACGAGATTCTCAAACCGGGTGGAAAATTGCGGCTCAACTGCGAGCAACTGCCCTTTGTCCGGCACGTCGATGGCGCTCGCACCATTCGAGAGATCGTCGAGTCGGTGGCACAACGCCGCGAGGTCACCCAGACAGACAAAGCGGACCTGCAGGACTTCGGGCTCAACATGTTCCGATCGCTGTGGCGCCTTGACGTTCTGGCGATGGCGCTGAA
This sequence comes from Mycobacterium sp., assembly GCF_019247635.1. GTDB lineage: Bacteria > Actinomycetota > Actinomycetes > Mycobacteriales > Mycobacteriaceae > Mycobacterium. Next base: position 218,451 of record NZ_JAFBAR010000090.1, on the reverse strand, counting down.
CACGGGCACGGCCGGCGTGTGAAAAATCGGCGCCCGGGTATGCCAACGGCCGTATGACTACTGCACGAACACAACCGGATCAGCGCGAACTGGATGGCGCCCGGCGCATCGTCGACGCTATCGCTGAGGCGTTCGCAGCCAAGATCGTCGGGCAGCGCAACCTGAGGGAGTCGCTCCTGATAGGTCTGCTCGCGGGCGGCCACATCCTGCTCGAAAGCGTGCCCGGGCTGGCTAAGACCACCGCCGCCAAGGTGCTCGCCGAGTCGATTCACGGCCGCTTCCACCGCATCCAGTGCACGCCCGACCTGCTGCCCAGCGACATCATCGGCACGCAGATCTACGACTCGGCGACCAACTCGTTCGTCACCCAGTTGGGTCCGGTGCACGCCAACATCCTGTTGCTCGACGAGATCAACCGGTCAAGTGCGAAGACCCAGAGCGCGATGCTCGAGGCGATGGAGGAGCGGCAGACCACGATAGCCGGGCGAGAGCACCCCATCCCGGATCCGTTTCTGGTCATCGCCACGCAGAACCCTATCGACCAGGAAGGCACCTATCCGCTGTCCGAGGCGCAGACCGATCGCTTCATGCTCAAAGAGATCGTGCGCTACCCCAACCCGGAGGAGGAGGTGGAAGTGATGTCGCGCATCGACGCAGGCGTCTATGACAAGGGGCGACCCACCCCGCCGGTCGTCAGCGTCGACGACGTGCTGCGCCTGCAGGACCTCGTGCGCCACGTCCACATGGATCGCGCGCTGATGCTCTACGCCAGCCAACTGGTCGACGCGACCCGCCGCCCCGCGCAGGCGTTCCCCAAGCAGATCGCGCGTCTGGTCGAATACGGTGCCAGCCCACGCGCGACGATTGCGTTTTGCAAGGCGGCACGGGCGCAGGCGGTGCTCTCTGGGCGTGCACACGTGCTGCCCGAAGACATTGCGAAGCTCGCGCACCGGGTGTTGCGGCACCGGCTCATCCTCGGGTTCGAAGCGGCCAGCGCCGATATCACTCCCGAGGTCGTGGTCGACGCCGCGCTGCGGGCCGTTCGCGTGCCCTGAGGTCATCTTGGGCAAACACCTCAACCGGGCAAAGGCGCACTTCGGCACCGACACTCGCGGCCTGCTCGAGGGCGGTCGCTACGCGCTTTTGCATACGCGCAGCATGGAATTCGACGACCTACGTCCGTACGTTCCCGGCGACGACGTGCGGGACATCGACTGGAAGGCCTCTGCGCGCTCGGGCAGCGTACTGATCAAGCGGTTCGTCTCCGAGAAGCACCACAAAATCCTGCTCGTCGCCGACGCCGGTCGCAACATGTCGGCGCTCGCCCCGAGCGGGGAATGCAAGCGCGACGTCGCGGCGCACGTCATGGGCGCCGTCGGGTTGATCGGCCTACGACGCTCCGATCAGATCGGCATGGTCTACGGCGACCGCCGCGGCTCGGTGAACGTCCCCCAGCGTCGGGGCGAGACGCACATCGAGGGACTACTGCACCGCTGGTACCAGCACACCATGACCGACGCCGGCGCCAGCGACGTCACCACCCAACTCGATTACGTCGCAACGCATTACCGACACACCATGCTGATCATCGTGGTATCCGACGAACCCGACCTGGGTCAGCGCGGGGACGAGCGACTCAGCGCAGTGCTCACCAGACTGAGGGGGCGCCACGACATCATGTGGGCGATGGTGTCGGACATGCCCGCGGTGGGTCCCGACAACACCGACGGGTACGACGTCGCCACCGGTCGTTTCGTCCTGAACGGAGCCGACCTCGGCCCGCGGGTGGTCGCCGCCTACCGCCGAGCCGAGCAGGCCCGCCGCGCTCGCCTTGCTACGTTCCTGACCGGTCACTCGATACCGCACGCGACCATCGCGGGCAGCGATCACATCCGGCGTGAGCTCGTCGGCCTGACGGAGGTGGCCGCCCGTGCCGGATGAACTGCTGCCCCATCTGTTCGGTCCGCAGTCGTACTCATCCTGGTGGCTGGTGTGGGCCGTGCTGTTGTTGGTCGCCCTAACCGTTTGGCATGCAAGCGTTTTCGTGTGGACACTGCCTGCACACCGGCTGCGGCGATTGCCGCTCGTGCGGCGGCTGCACGCCCAACTCATCCGCAACCGCTTCGCCCGCCGCGTGCAGCACATTGCTGACCAGTACCGCGCCGGGCGGATGTCGGCTCCGCAGGCGTGTGCGGCGATCAGCCGGACCCTACGGAGCTTTCTGCATCAGGCGACCGGCGCGCCGGCCCAGTACCTGCACGTCGACGACTTGGCCGGCAACCACCTGGCCGCGGCCGCATCGCTGCTAACCCGGCTCGGCGACGCGCAGTTCAACGCCGAGGCGCGGGCCGACGTCGCCGACGTGAATATCGAAGCGCAGGAGTTGATCCGCTCGTGGACCTGAAGTGGTGGTCGGTAGCGGCCGTCGGATCAGCCTGCTTCGTCGCCACCGTTGCGCTGGCGGCGTTGCTTCCCATGACCGCCGCCCGCCGGCGGCTGCGCCCGCTGGCGAACGTCGCACGGTTGACCCGGTTGCCCGAGTACGCAAAAGCGGCCCGACTGCGTTCACTCTCGATGGCCGTGACACTGGTGGTTCTGACGGTCATGTTCGCCGCCGCCACTTGGGCGGCGGCCCGCCCGACCGGGGCCGACCAGGGTTTCGACGCCGCCCACCCCGAAGACATCATGCTGTGTGTCGGGCAGCCGGTGACCGATACCGCGACAGCGGAACTGCTCGACTTCTTCGCGCGGCAGGCCAGCACGTCCTACACAAGCCAACGCATCGGCCTGACGTCGGTCAACCGGCGGGTGGTACCGCTGACGCGCGACCTGCAGTACGCCGCAGCGCTATTCGGTGAGTACGCCCACGCACAGGTGCCGCGGTCTGCGTCTTTCGCGCCACCGGTGCCTTACAGTGACTACGCCGCCAGCGTGGATGACGTTTTGGCACTGTGCATCTCGGGGTTTCCCGCCTTCGGTGAACGCAGCACGCACCGGCGCTCGGTGATCTACCTCGGTCCGTCAGATCTTCGTGCTGGCGGTGACTGTCGTGACGCACTGTTCACCGACGGTGGTGTGCGGGACTTAGCCGAACGCGCTGGGGCCCAACTCAATGTGGTCGACACGGCCCCGTCACCCGCGAGCGGGTCGCTGATCGCGCTTGCCGGGCAGACCGGCGGGCGGTACCTAGCACCGGGTCCGGGATCATTGGCCCCGGGACTCAACGAGATACGGGCGCACAGCCCACCGGCGCGGCTGGCCGACGGCACCGTCGTGACAGCGGACTCAGGGGATGCGCCGGTGGTACCGCTGGCGATCGCGTTGGTGTCGGCGACGGTGCTGTGTGTGGCCCTGATGGTGTTACGCCGATGACGTTCCAGCCTGTGCTGCCCTGGGCGATTCTCGCCGTCGTTGCCGCCGCGCTGAGCGTGGCGCGTCTGGAGGCGCTGCGCCAGGTGTTCTTGTCGGCGGGGCGCCGCCGCGGCCGCGCGGTGCTGCGATGGAGCGGCGTGACACTCGCGGTGCTACTGCTCATCGCTGCGACAACCCGTCCGGGAATCCGCAACGATGACAATCGTTGGGGGACAATATCGTCGCGGCAGAGCGTAGCGGGCAAAAATCTCAACGTGTTCCTCATCGTCGATCGGTCGGTCGACTCGGGTCTCGAGGACTACGGCATCTCCGGGAACGCTGGCAACCCTGGTACCCCCGCCGCCGGTGAACCACGGATCGCGGGGATCCGCGACGACATCTCAGCCTTGATCAACCAGTACCCCGCGGCACGGTACGCGCTCGTCGCCTTCGCCTCGCAGGCCTCGCTGGACTGGCCGCTGTCCGAGGACGTTTGGAGTCTGCGCCCCACCATCGCGGCTCTCAACTCCTACCAGCCGGGTGCCGACGCCGCATTCGACGTCGACGCCGGCGCGGCGGGAAACGTGTTGCGATACCAGCTGATCCAGGCGGCGCAACAATATCCGGGTTCGCGGAACATTGTGCTGTACTTCGGTTCTGGTGCGCTCGGGTCGCGAGCGCCGAGGCGCGACTTCGACCTCACGCAGGCCTCGGTGGACGGGGGAGCCGTGCTGGGCTACGGCCCCGCCGACGTGATCGACGAAGCAACATTACGAAGAGTCGCAGGACAGCTCGGCGTGCCATACCTACACCGGGATCCCGGTCAGCCGTTCCACCCGGCCCTGCCGGACGCGCCGAACCGCACGGGCGTCGGGGCGGAGGCCGTCGAACGGACCGAGTTGTACTGGCTGCCCGCGCTGCTCGCGGCGGGGCTGCTGCTCACCGAGATCTACCTTTCGGTCCGCGAGTTCCGGCGCGGCCGCATCGCCCGGCGGGACTTGACGTGACGCTCAGGCCGGCACGGCTGCGGCTCCGACGACGGCTGCTGATCTACTCGGCGCCCCTGACCGTCGCCGCGCTGCTGGTCGCCTTCAAACTGATTTCGGTTGTACTGGCGGGGAATTCCGCGGTCTCCGACTTCGCAGGTGGTGACGCGAACGCGGTGCGGGTCGATGCGGCGGTCCTCGGCGTGGCCAACGTGGTGGAACCGGCGAAGGCACTGTTCGCCGCGGGTGCCGCCGCCGTGCTCGAGGGCCGGCTCGAGGATGCCGATAGTCGCTTCACCGCCGCGCTTGCCCACACCGATGCTTCGCACTCCTGCCCGGTGCGGGTCAACCTGGAATTCGTGCGCGAAACTCAGGGCGACCGGGCCGCGGCGGCAGGCGACAAGGCACGCGCGCTTGAGCGTTACGCGAGCGCGCTGTCCGTCGTTGACGACGCGCCGCCGGCCTGTTTCTTGGGCAACAGCGATCCGGACGCGCAGCGGCGGGCCCTTCGCCACGACGCCGCGAACCGGTTGGCAGCCAAGAGAATTGCGTTGAACACCCCGCCGCCCGAGGTGCCACCGCCACCACCGCCGCCACCGCCACCGGCGGCGCCGCCCCCGCCGCCGCCGTCCGCCGCCGTCACGCCCGATGGCCAGGAGATCCCGGAGCGCCGGCTGGACCCGACCGCTGGCGATCCACTCGATAAGTTGCGGCAGGTACTGCAGGACGCGGCTGGCGCGGCTGGTGCGGCGCCGCCGGGGGGCTCCCCGTAAGGGGTGCGCACTGTCGCTTCGTGGCGACGGGTTTTGCTAGGGATCGGCTGGCGCAACGAGTTGCGCCATCAGCGCCGGCAGGTCAGCGTAGATCCAACCACGTCGCGCCTTGCCGTCCTCGAATTCCCACAGGCTCAGCCCGCGTACTCGATGCGCTTGCCCGTCGCTGCAAACCCGAACGAGTCCGCGCTGTGCGTGCCGCGGATGCGCCAGCGGCATACCACGCGGTCGTCCGTAGCGAACTGGTCGTCAACCTCGACCACAAAGTCGGGCATCGCGTGGTACGCGGTCTGCATCATGGCCCGGTAGGCCTCGATATCGACCACGGGTTGCGCGCCGGGGTTGGACCACCTCGATGTCGGCGCGCAGGTAATCCTCGTGATGGGACAGGTCCTGGCGGTTTTCGTCCTCTTGCCAGCGTGTGTGCAGTGCCCGATTCTCTGTCGCGCCCATGATCCATCCTCTCGGTGTCCCACACTGCAGAATCCTTCCGTCGTGCAGCATATTTCGGAAGGACAGCCGGGGAAATGTGGACCTAAAATCTGTTTCAAGTCCGTCGGCCCTACACTGACCCACCGTGGGCATGCTGTTTGGTTTCGCACCGTGGATCGTTTACTGGGTACTCGTCGGCAACGTCCCGTTCGTCACTGCCGTGTTGGTCGCGTTGGCCATCGCCGTGGCGGCGCTGGCGATCGGTCGTGCCCTCGGCAAGCCCGGCCATACGCTTGAAACCGGTTCTGTTGCAATACTTTTAGTGCTGGCGGTGCTGGCATTTACGCTCGGTGATTCGTTCTTGGAGCGGTGGATACAGCCACTGGGCGCGGCCGGCATCTTTGTTGTGGCGCTTGTCGGCGCGCTGACCGGTAAGCCGTTCGTGCGTGAATTCGCCGCCGCGGAGCAGCCGCCCGATGTGGTCAAGACCGAGCTGTTCGGCCGGATGACGGTGGTGCTGACCTGGGTCTGGATCGCCGCGTTCGCAGGCATGGCGGTGTCGTCGGCCATTCCGCCCGTTGTGCAGCGCAACGCGACGCTTCTGGACACCAAGACCCCGCTGTCGTTCGTCTGCTACTGGGTCATCCCATTTGCGTTGCTGGGTGCGGCGGCGCTCGCCTCGCGGTACCTGTCGGACCGGATGCTCGCCGGCATCGAGGACGTCGCGCGGGAAACCTCGTTCGTCGCCTACGACGAGGCCACCATCGACGAGCTGTATTACCTTGCCCAGGAACACGCCAATCGCGAGGTCGGGCCCGGTAAGGAGGCTTATAACGTCAAGGTCGGCGGGATGGGAACCCCGCTGACCGGCGACGAGTCGCGCAAGTCGTGGCCCTCGACCTACAAGGTGCGCGACAAGAAGCACTAGCCCCCGGCGGGCACCAGCGCGACGCCGCAGACGGTACTCGCGGGTGGCAAGCTGACAGGGTGAACGCGATCAGCCGTGCCGCGAATGAAGTTGTCGCGCAGAGGCGGGCACATCGGGTGGTGTGCCCTCGCCGAGCTGGTTGTAGGGATATCTGGGCGGCCCGGGTCAGCGCACCCCTGGCCGCCTATCGGGGTCAGTAGGCGAGGCCGAGCATGAGTGCCGAGCAGGAGTACCCGCAGCTGGCCGCCGCGCGTGGGCGAATCGAGCCCGCACCGCGTCGGGTCCGTGGCTATCTCGGACCCGAGCTGGTTTTCGACACCACCGCCGCGCGCTACGTGTGGGAGTTCCCGTACTACCCGCAGTACTACATTCCGCTGACCGACGTTCGCGCGGAGTTCCTGCGCGACGAGGACCATCCACAGAAAGTGCAGTTGGGCCCGTCGCGGCTGCACTCCCTGGTTGGCGGTGGCCAGACTCACCCGTCGGCCGCGCGGGTATTCGACGCCGACGGTGACGGCCCCGTCGCGGGCACCGTGCGATTCGACTGGGATTCGCTGCGCTGGTTCGAGGAAGACGAGCCGATCTACGGGCACCCACGCAACCCGTATACGCGGGTGGACGCGTTGCGTTCGCACCGCCACGTTCGGGTGGAGCTTGACGGCCTGCCACTGGCCGACGCCCGGTCCGCGGTCCTGTTGTTTGAAACCGGTTTGCCGACGAGGTATTACATCGACCCGACCGATATCGCGTTCGAGCACCTGGAACCCAGCCCCACGCAGTCGCTGTGCCCGTACAAGGGCGTGACGTCGGATTACTGGTCGGTGCGGGTGGGCGACACGGTGCATCAAGACCTGGCGTGGACGTATCACTATCCGCTACCCGCCGTCGCGGCGATCGCCAACCTGATCGCGTTCTACAACGAGAAGGTCGACATCATCATCGACAGCACGCGACTGGACCGGCCGCGCACCAAGTTCAGCTGAGTCATCCGATGGGACGAAAACAACACAAACCAGCTAAGTGTTGCGATTCCTTTGTGCCGCTCGATATGCCTCGCCGAGGCCGCACTGCCGGAGTGTGATATTTCACTCTTTCGTTCGGCGAGTCTAAGAACATTCTTATATGAGCGTCCGCTGAGCGTTGGAGCCGTGGCTTAGCCAGCATGGATTTATTAGCACGTCAAGTGCGACGCCCTGGTTTGCCGGTGAGCGCGTGTCCGCCCACGTGATATTCGCGGACTTTGCGCAGCATCCTTTTATAACGTGACATGGGTAACACGGCTCTAATTAAATTATTTTTGGCCAGAATTCGGGCCGCTAGAATCCTTTGCAAAAGCGTTTCTAAGCCGTCATAACGGCACCTGAATCCGGTGCTTAATTGCGGATTGATCCGGGGCAGCGAGTCTGGCGCGCGGTTGTCGTGTCGCTCGCCGCCCGCGCCGACGAACACAGCAAAGGCAGTGACCAGCATGAGCCTCGAGACAGATGTCCCAGATGCCCTCGTCGAGATTCCGGTGCATAGGGGTCCGATTAGCGGCATCGTCGTCAGCGCCGATGGCAGCCGACTGTTAGTGACCAATTACGGCGACGACAGCGTGGCGGTCATCGACACCGAGACCTGCCGAGTCCTCGAGGTCGTCGCCCAAGTCACCGAGCCGTTCGCGATAGCAATGGGCCCCGACCGCGCGTACGTCAGCACCGTTTCGAACGCATACGACTCCATCGAGGTCATCGACGCCGCGACCAACACGGTCGTCGCTACCCATCCGCTGGCGCTCAGTGTCAGCGACCTGACCGTGAGTTCGGACGGCAAGTACGTCTACGCCGGCCAAAATGGCGTCTGGCGCGCTGACATCGCCGTCCTGGACACGACGACGAACCGGATCGACGTGATCGACGTGGCGGAAACGGCGGGCACCACCATCGAGTGTGTGCGCCTCAGCCCCGACGGGGGGCGGTTGTATGTCGGCACCAACGGGCCGGCCGGCGGTCGGCTGCTCGTCATCGCAACCGGTGCCCAGGCCGATGACGGACGTTCGAGTTGGCGCCGGAAGAAGAGCTCCACCCGCTCCGGTGCGCGCCGCATCCTCGGAACCGTCGACATCGGTTCCGCGATCCGCGACGTCGCGATCAGCCACGACGGCGTCATGGCCTATGTCGCGAGTTGCGGCCCCGACTTCGGTGCGGTGGTCGACTTCGTCGACACCCGCACGACCAAGATCACCGGCACGCGCAAGATCGCCGAGATCGGCGGCCTGGTCACGCAGTTGGCCCTCAGCGGCGACGGCGACCGTGCCTACTTGGTTAGCGAGGACCGCGTCACGGCGTTGTGCACGCTGACCCAGGATGTCGTCGGCATCATGCGGGCCACGCAGCCGTCGTGCGTGGTCGAAAGCCCCGACGGTGCTCACCTATACATCGCCGACTACGCCGGCTCGATCACGCTGACACCTGTCATCTCGGCCGGGCAGTCGGAGCTCGACGATCCGGCCGAGTGGACCATGCCCGAGCTGCTGCAGTACGAGCCCGCACTCGCCTGACGGCCTGCGGTTACGCCCGCTACCCGGGGGAACCCGTTTCGCACTGTCCGCACGGCGATAGCATTCGCCCACTGGACATCACGCGCGCGACCCCAAAGGCGGTACATCGATGTACGGGACGATGCAGGACTTCTCGCTCACGATTGCCGCGATCATGCGGCACGGCTGTGGTGTCCACGGGCGACGAACGGTCACCACCGCGACGGGTGACGGTGGCTATCGGCACACCAATTACCGCGACGTCGGTCGGCAGGCCGCGCAGCTGGCGCACGCCCTGCGGCGCCTCGGCGTGACCGGCGACGAGCGGGTCGCCACGTTCATGTGGAACAACACCGAACACCTGGTGACCTACCTCGCGGTCCCGTCGATGGGAGCGGTGCTGCACACCCTGAACATCCGGCTCTTCCCCGAGCAGATCACCCATGTCGCTAACGAGGCCGAAGACCGGATTGTCCTGGTCGACCTGTCATTGGCCAAACTGCTGGCGCCGGTATTAGCCAATCTCGGCACTGTGCACACCGTGATCGCGGTCGGGCAGGGTGACACCGCGCAACTGGAAGAATCCGGGAAGACCGTGCTGCGCTTCGCCGACGTGCTCGACGGCGAGTCGACAGAATTCGACTGGCCGAACATCGACGAAAACTCAGCCGCCGCAATGTGTTACACCAGCGGCACCACCGGCAACCCCAAAGGCGTTGTCTACAGCCACCGTTCGAGCTATCTGCATACCATGGCGGCGTGTACGGCCAACGGGCTCGACGTCGGGTCCAGCGATCGGGTGCTGCCGATCGTGCCGATGTTTCACGCCAATGCGTGGGGCCTGCCCTACGCGGCGCTGATGGCCGGTGCCGACCTGGTGCTGCCCGATTGTCACCTGGATGCGCAGTCGCTGATCCACCTGGTCGAGACGCAGCGGCCCACGGTGGCCGGCGCCGTTCCGACCATCTGGAACGACGTCATGCATCGCCTGGACGAGGATCCCGGCCATGACATGTCGTCGTTGCGCAGGGTCGCGTGCGGCGGGTCGGCCGTGCCCGAGTCACTGATGCGAACCTTCGAGGACAAGCACAACGTCGAGATCCGGCAATTGTGGGGGATGACGGAGACGTCACCCCTGGCCAGCATGGCGTGGCCGCCGCCAGGGACCCCGGAAGACCAGCATTGGGCGTTCCGGGTGACCCAGGGCCAACCGGTGTGTGGCGTCGAGGCGCGCATTGTCAATGACCACGGCCAGGTGCTGCCCAACGACGGCAAAGCCGTGGGTGAGGTGGAGGTTCGCGGGCCCTGGATCACCGGTTCCTACTACCTGGGGCACGACAGTTCGAAGTTCGACTCGGGCTGGTTGCGCACCGGCGACGTCGGCCGCATCGACGAGCACGGTTTCATCACCCTGACCGACCGCGCCAAGGACGTCATCAAATCCGGCGGGGAATGGATCTCTTCGGTCGAGTTGGAGAACTGCCTGATCGGCCATCCCGACGTCGTCGAGGCGGCGGTCGTCGGGGTTCCTGACGAGCGCTGGCAGGAACGTCCACTGGCCGTCGTCGTGGTGCGGCAAGGAGCCAGCGTCGAAGCTGCCGCTCTGCGAAAGTTCCTCGCGGACAAGGTCGCTCGGTGGTGGTTGCCCGAACGTTGGGCGTTTGCGGACGAAGTTCCGCGCACCAGCGTGGGCAAGTACGACAAGAAGACCATCCGGTCGCGGTACGCGGAGGGTGCATACCAGGTCAGCGAGGTTCACAACTGAAGCAATCACGACTTCGGTAAGTTCTGTAAAGCTTTGCAGCGCAAGCCGTTACGTCAAGTGCCAAAGGTTGTCGTCCCGACACCGCTGGGGCTGTAATCGATGTACACCGGTTCCTGCGCGAACGGCTCGTATCCGGTTTCCATCCTGCCGCCCGAGGTGACCGCTGGCCGCGGCCGGCATGCATCTCGCACCTCCCGCTAAGTCATGGCAGCCGTGCCGGCAACCGCCGCGCGGCCGAACGCTAGGGATGGCACCGGGACATAGAGCCCTGCTCCAACGCGGCCCCCGATGGTGGTCGCAGGCGGCGGTACTCGGGCCCTCTTCACGAGCCGATGGACGCGATCATGACGAGTGCATCGTACGGCCGCCCGGTCGGGATCCGCGGGGTCTGCCCCGGGTTCACCTGGACAACTTCGACCGTGCTTAGCTCCGCGCAACCCGACGGGTCATCGGCACCGATCGAGGAGTAGAACGTGTTCATGAGCCTGCGGGTTGTGCAATGGGCAACGGGTGGGGTTGGCGTGGCGGCGATCAGAGGCGTGCTGGAACATCCCGAGCTGGAACTTGTCGGCTGCTGGGTGCATTCGGAAGCCAAGAGCGGCAAGGACGTTGGCGACATTGTCGGCACGCCACCGTTGGGGGTGACGGCGACCAATAGCGTCGACGACATACTCGCACTGGACGCCGACGCTGTGATCTACGCCCCGTTGATGCCCAACGTCGACGAAGTCGCCGCGCTGCTGCGCTCCGGCAAGAACGTCGTGACTCCCCTCGGCTGGTTCTACCCGAGCGAGAAAGAGGGCGCCCCGCTGGAAGTCGCCGCCCAGGCGGGCAATGCGACGCTGCACGGGGCCGGCATCGGGCCGGGCGCGGCCACCGAGCTGTTTCCGTTGCTGCTGTCGGTGATGTCCACCGGTGTGACTTTCGTTCGCGCCGAGGAGTTTTCGGATCTGCGCACGTACGGTGCGCCCGACGTGCTGCGCTATGTGATGGGCTTTGGGGGAACGCCGGACAGCGCACTGACCGGACCGATGCAAAAGCTGCTCGACGGCGGCTTCATCCAGTCGGTTCGATTGTGTGTCGACCGCCTGGGCTTCGCCGCGGATCCGAAGGTCCGGACCTCGCAGGAGGTGGCCGTGGCGACCGCGCCGATCGACTCGCCGATCGGCGTCATCGAACCCGGCCAGGTCGCCGGACGCCGCTTCACGTGGGAGGCACTGGTCGGTGACACGGCCGTCGTCCAGATCACCGTGAACTGGCTGATGGGGTCCGAAAACCTGCATCCGCCTTGGTCTTTCGAGCCTGCTGGCGAGCGTTACGAGATCGAAGTGCGCGGCAACCCGGACACCTTTGTGACGGTCAAGGGCTGGCAGCCGGAGAGCGTGGCGGCGGGACTGCAGAGCCATCCCGGAATCGTCGCGACGGCGGCGCACTGCGTCAACGCGGTCCCGGCTACCTGCGCCGCCCCGGCGGGCATCCAGAGCTTCTTCGACCTGCCGCTGATCACCGGACGGGCCGCCCCCCGGCTGGCAGCTGGCGCGAGCAGACGCTAAAGGCACCATTTCGGCGCCGAAATAGGTGCCTTTGCGTCTGCTCGCGCCAGAGACTCGCGCGCTAGAGTGCATCTGATGGCCAGGTCCGTCGTCGCCGAGCAGTCCCGAGTCATACCCGTCGCGGTGGAGGATGCGTTCGCCCGCACCCTTCCGATACCGCTGCCAGTGATCTGTTCGCGGTGGTACGGGGTGATGCCGCCGGTCAAGCAGGTTGCCGAGCAGACGGGTGCCTGGGATGCCGCGGGCCAGACCCGCGTCGTCCGAATGGTCGGCGGCGGAAGCGTTTTCGAGGAGCTGACCAATGTCGACCCGCCGCGGTCGTTCGCCTACACGCTGTCCGGCGTCCAGGGCCCGCTGGCACTGCTGGTGCGCCTGGTCGAGGGCAAGTGGAGTTTTGACCCCGCGGGCACCGCAACCAAGGTGACCTGGCAGTGGATCATCCACGCGAAGTCGGGTGCGGCCGCACCGCTGCTGCCGGCATTCGCCCGCATGTGGCAGGGCTACGCGCGCGGGGTGCTGGCGAAGCTGGCCGCCGAACTGGTGGGCTGAGCCGCAAGCGGTCCTTGTCAGGCTTGCTTATTCGCTCTTGCCCGGCGAACCAGCAGAATCGCCTTGACGATCAAGAACGTGACCGCAACACTCATCAGAAGCGTCGACAACGCGTAGGCGCCGTACTGCGCTCCGCGCTGGTACCGGTCGTTTACCAGCAGCGTCAACGTCTGCGACTTCCCAGCGAGGTTGGACGACACCATGATCACTCCGCCGAATTCGCCGAGCGTGCGTGCCGTGGTCAGGACGACGCCGTAGGTCAGGCCCCACCGGATAGACGGCAGCGTGATTCGCCAGAACGTTTGCCACCAGTTGGACCCCAGGGTTGCCGCGGCTTCTTCCTGCTCAGTTCCCACCTCATTGAGGACGGGCGTAACCTCACGGACCACGAATGGCAGGGTGACGAAAATGCTGGCCAGCACCATGCCGGGCAGCCCGAAGATGATCCTGACACCCCAATCGTTTTCGACGAAGCCCAGCGCGCCGGCCGATCCCCACAGCACGATCAGCGCAACGCCCACGATGATGGGCGAGACCGAGAACGGCAGATCCAGGATCGCCTGTAGCACAGCTTTTCCGCGAAATCGCCTGCGCGCCAGGAGCAGCGAGGTGACAACGCCGAAAACCACGTTGAGCGGCACCACGATGACCAAGATGAGTAGTGAGAGGTTCAGCGCCGATCTCGCCGCCGGGGTGCTGACCCAGTCGTAGAACTGGCCGAAGCCGGGTTTGAACGTCCGCCACAGGATCAGCGTCGCCGGAACGATGATCATTACCCCGATGTAGGCCACTGCGACATGTCGGGCCAGATAGCGAACCACTGTCGTCGACGTCATCGGGCGGCCTCCTCCCGCTTGGCTGTACGCCCACCGACGATCCGCAATATGAACAACACCACGAACGAGATCGACAGCAGCACAATCGATATCGCAGCGGCCCCCGTGCGGTCGTCGTTTTCGATCAACGAGCGAATCCACTGCGAGGAGACTTCGGTCCTGCCCGGCACTGCGCCGCCGATCGTCACTACGGAACCGAACTCGCCGATCGCGCGCGAAAACGACATGCCCGCGCCTGATAACAACGCTGGCAACAACGCCGGCAGCACGATCGAGGTGAAGACCTTGAAGCTACTGGCCCCCAAGGCTGCCGCCGCCTCCTCGACTTCCCGATCGAGCGCCAGTAGAACCGGCTGCACGGCCCGCACCACGTACGGCAACGTGACGAAAGCCAGCGCCATCGTCACCCCTGGCGGCGTGTGCTGCAGGTGCAGGCCAACCGGGCTGTTCTTGCCGTACAGAGCCAGCATGACGAGGCTGGTGACGATCGTCGGGAGCGCGAACGGGAGGTCGATCACCGCGTCCAGCAATCCCTTTCCGACGAAGTCATCACGCACCAGCACCCAGGCGGTCAGCAAACCGAACACAACATTGAGCACCGTGACCACAACGGAAATGATCAACGTCACGCGGAACGACTCCAGGGCGGCGTGTGAGGTGACGGCCAGCCAGAAGGCTTGCCAGCCACCGCCGATCGCTTGCCAGGCGATAGCGGCCAGTGGCAACAATACGATCACCGAAAGCCACAGCGTCACCACCCCGATCTGGAGTGAGGCGGTAGCCTGCCGATCCGGTACGCGGACAGTCGCCGGCGCCGGCGGCGTGACGAGCTCGCGCGGATCAGACGATATTGCGGTCGTCATCCGGTGGCCTGCAGGTAGATCTTGGTGATGCTGCCGGTGTTCTTGTCGAACAGGCTCGAATCCACCGTCGGCCAGCCGCCGAGATCTGCGATGGTCCATAGCTTCACCGGCACCGGAAACTGATCCCGGAAGTCGCTGGCAACGGCCGGGTCGACGGGCCGGAAACCCGCCTGTGCCCAAAGCCGTTGCGCTACCGCGGTGTACTGAAAGTTCTTGAACGTGATCGCCGCGTCTAGGTGCGGGCTGGTACTGACCACCGCCACCGGATTCTCGATCTTGAACGTCTGCGTGGGGTTGACGTGCTCAACCGGTTTGCCTTGCCGCTCAGCGGCAATCGCTTCATTCTCGTAGCTGATCAACACATCCCCGCTGCCTTCAACAAAGACATCGGTGGCTAGCCGCCCCGATCCGGGGCGCAGTTTCACGTGTTCACGCACCAGGTTCGCGATGAAATCCACACCCGCTTGACTATCCCGGCCACCGCCGCTCTTGACGGCGTAGGGGGCCAGCAGATTCCACTTGGCCGAACCCGAACTGAGCGGGCTGGGTGTGATGACCTCGACGCCGGGACGCAATAGATCGTCCCAATCCCTGATGTTCTTCGGATTGCCTTTGCGCACCACCAGCGTCACCACCGAGCCGAACGGAATCCCGTTGGTGCCGTCGGTGTCCCAGTCCCCGGAAACCTTTCCGGCCTTGACCAACCGGGTGATGTCGGGCCCGACGGAGAAGTTCACCACGTCCGCAGGTTTTCCCTCGACGACGCCGCGTGATTGGTCGGCAGAGGCTGCATAGGAGGTAACCACCTGGATGCGCTTGCCCTCCTCGGAGGCGTTGAACGCAGGAATCACCTTGCTCCAACCCGGTTCTGGTACTGAATACGCGACCAGCGTGATGATCGTGCCCGCGTTGGTCAGCCCTCCGCCGCCAACGACGTCACTACCCCCACCGCCTTGACACGCAGCAACACCGACAACCAATGCGAGCCCGAAACCTGAGGAAGACAGGCGTCGCCAGCGCAAAGTCCTCATGCGGTGCTTGAACATCGGCGCCCTTCCAGTGCGGGAGTTAGTTGGGTCGTCGTTACGGATAGGCGGTCGCGAATACCGTTGAGCATTCTCGAAGTTCGCGGCAGACCGTGCCACGAATCGGAATCAGCAACAACAGTGCAGGTTTGCCCTGGGGTGCTTTTCGGCCATGCCACCGCCGCTACTGCGCGCGACGCCGCGGCGCGGCAAAGCGATGGCTGCTTCCTGCATGGCGCGAACATTAACAAAAACCGCGGCGGTGTCATCTCCAGCAAGTTCGCACCGCTGATCGGCGTGTCAGCAATCAACGGACGGCCACGGCACCGCGAGCTCAAAGCGTGCCACAACAACCTGTTTTAGTGCCGGTGGGGGTCGACGCCATGATGCTCGGCCTGTTGCCAGCACGCGCGGAGATAAAAGTCAGGGTGAGAGAAAAAGACGCGAACTTTCCGATTCGATCGACTGGTAACAAGCCTGATACAAAGTTCGCAGGCTGGCCAACGTGCTGAAGGACCGAACCGCTACCGTCGACGGCATGTGTCGACTCTTTGGTCTGCATGCCGGGACCGACGTTGTCACCGCGACGTTCTGGTTGCTCGACGCCCCGGACAGCCTGGCCGAGCAAAGCAGGCGAAACCCGGACGGCACCGGCCTGGGCGTCTTCGACGCGCAGGGCCGGCCGCAGCTGCACAAGGAGCCGGTGGCGGCCTGGCAGGACTGCGAATTCGCCACCGAGGCCCACCAGTTGACCGGCACCACCTTCATCGCCCATGTTCGCTATGCCACGACCGGATCGTTAGACGTGCGCAACACCCACCCGTTTCTCCAGGACGGACGGATCTTTGCGCACAACGGTGTGGTCGAGGGACTGGATGCGCTCGATGAAAGGCTTCGCGAGGTCGGCGCCGACGATCTGGTGTTGGGCCAGACGGATTCCGAGCGCGTGTTCGCGTTGATCACCGGCTCGATCCGGGCTAACGGCGGCGACATTACGGCCGGCCTGGTCGAGGCCATGCGCTGGCTGGCGGCGAACGTGCCGATCTATGCGGTCAACGTGCTGCTCGCCACGGCAACCGATATGTGGGCACTGCGTTACCCACAGACCCACGAGCTCTATGTGTTGGACCACCGCAATGTCACCGATCGCGGATTTCATCTGCGCACCAAGCGAATTCGTGCGCAGTCAGCGCATCTGGACACGGCGCCGTGCGTGGTGTTCGCCACCGAACGCATGGATGACGAGCACCGCTGGCGCCTGCTCGAGCCGGGGGAACTGCTCCACGTCGACGCCGCGCTGGAAATCCGTCGAACGCAGGCACTACCCGACCCGCCGGCGCAGCAGTTGCGCCGCGAGGACCTCAGCCCGCGAGCCCAGCAAGCGCAGCACACCGCGGCGACAGCGTCATGACAGCACGACGCGCGCTGGTGCTGGCCGGCGGGGGAATTGCGGGAATCGCCTGGGAGACAGGCATTCTGCGCGGCATCGCGGACCGGTCGCCCGCGACCGCCCGGGCGCTACTGGATTCGGATGTGCTGGTTGGTACGTCCGCGGGTGCGGCGGTGGCGGCACAGATCGGCGCCGGCGGCACCCTCGAGGCGCTGTTCGAGCGGCAGATCGCCGAGACGTCAGCCGAGATCGATTCCGGCGTCGACATCGACACCATCGCCGAACTGTTTCTGGACGCTTTGGGCGAACCTTACGATGGCCCACTGGATCGGACGAGTCAGCAGATCCAGCGCATCGGTGCGGTGGCGCTGACGACAAAAACCGTCCCCGAGCCCGTCCGTCGTGCGGTGATCGCCCAGCGGTTGCCCTCGCACGACTGGCCGGACCGGCCGCTGCGGCTCACCGCGCTCGACATCGCAACCGGCAAACTCGTTGTGTTCGACAAGGATTCGGGCGCTCAGCTGATCGACGCGGTGGCGGCCAGTTGCGCGGTGCCCGGCGCCTGGCCGCCCGTGACGATCGGGGACCGACGGTACATGGACGGCGGAGTCGGCAGCTCGGTCAACCTTGGCGTCGCCGACGACTGCGAGGTGGCCGTGGTCCTGGTTCCCGCCGGTGTGAACGCGCCGTCGCCGTTCGGTGCGGGACCGGCCGCCGAGATCGCCGGGTTCGCCGGCTCGGCATTGGGTGTGTTCGCCGACGACGAATCGTTGGCCGCGTTCGGGCCCAATCCGATCGACCCGCGTTGCCGCATCCCGTCGGCGTGGGCCGGACGCGAGCAGGGCCGCCGCGAGGCCGACGCGGTCACCCGGTTTCTGGGGCTCAGCTCTGCTTAACCCTCGATCGCGGTGGCGGCGGCATCGTCCGCGCCGCTTTCCAGCGCGTCCAGAGCGCGGATGGTCAAGTCGCGACCGGCGGCGATGACCTCCACCGCGCGATGGAATTCCAGGCTGCGACACGTCGTGCGGGGGACCTCGATCAGTAGGTCGGGTGGATAGGCCGCCAGGGTATGGCGGGCCAGCGCCGACTGGGCGATGTCGATCGTCCGATTCATCACCTCAAAGCTGCCGAGCCTGGGGACCTCCGGCCCGGCTTCGGGGTCGTTGAAATCTTCCGCAGCGGGCTGCTCGACACCGGCGTCGTCCGACCAGCTGTCCGGGACGGTCGCGCCAAATCTGCTCAGCACCGCCCGAGCGGTAGGACGGTCGAGCAGGGAACGTGCGGCGTTCACGTCGAAAAGCGCTGTGGTGCTGCGCACCATCCGGTTTAACCACTCGGCCGTCACACCGGGTTCCGCGTCACGAGTGGCCCCGGCCTCGCTGCCGTTGAGACTGACCGCGATGGTCATGTCGGCATTGACCGCGGCGACGGGCGCCATCGGCAGGGGGTCCAGGATGCCGCCGTCGGCGAGTAGGCGTCCGTCGATCTCATGCGGCGCGATCACGCCCGGTATCGCGATGGAGGCGCGGATCGCCTCGTCGAGGGGGCCACGCTGAAACCACACCGACTTGCCGGCCAGCAGATCGGTAGCGACCGCCGTGTAGGGGACATCCAGCTGCTCGATGTTCACCGGGCCGAGGATGTCGCGCACCGCGTCCAGGATCTTTTCGGCCCGCAGCACCCCGGCCGCGCTGATCGCCGGGTCCAGCAGTCGCAGAATCGTCCGCTGCGTCAGTGACTTCGCCCAGTCCGCGAGTTCGTCCAGTCGCCCGGCCGCCTGCACACCGCCGACCAATGCGCCCATCGACGAACCCGCGATCCCGGCGATGTCGTAGCCGCGCTCCTGCAGCGCCTCGATCACCCCGATGTGGGCGTAGCCCCGGGCGCCCCCGCTGCCCAGCACCAGCGCGACCCGGGTCTTAGACATCTCTCCATTTTGCGTGGCTGAGCCGGTCCGCAGCGGGCGGGTCGACAATTAGCTGCACCCGTGATCTGAATTGCCCACCCTCGCTTAGCCGCACTGCTCGGCCGCGGCCGCCTGTGCGGCCGTTATCACCGCCGCCTGGCGTGCCGGCGTCAGGTCCACCCACCGTTTGTTCCAACTGCCCGCGGTGCCCGAGGGCGACGCCTGGACCATCGCCAGGTACGGCTCGAACTGGGACTGCCCCGTCTTGGGCTGGCCGTCCATCCACAGTTTTGCGGCGTGACAGGCCTGAAAGTACTCCTCTTCGGTCGAATCCGCGGGAACGTCGACTCTGGTCGTCACCCCCATGGGGGACACGCCGATGGCGCCCGGCGGCAACGAGACGGCGTTGCTCGAGCCCGCCGATGACGAAGCGGATGAGGTCCCAGACTTGCCGTTGTCGGCCGGGTGCGAGCAGCCCGCGACCCCGACCAATGCTGTCGCGACTATGACCGTGCCCCATCGCAACAGGCCCGGACGACGACAGCGCACACAGACAATCTATGCAACACTTGCGGGCGTGCTGGAGCGGTACGGATTTTGTGAGTGTTGTCGGCCCTGACGAGCCGCCGACTTCCCGATCCGTCCACCCTTATGGAGCTTCTCCGTGGCTGTTCCTGCCGCCGTCGCGCCGCGACCGCTTACCGTCTCGTCTCCATTCGCGGGGCCCACTCGGCTCCGAGTGCCCGACCTACTCCATGCCACCGACCAGGCCGCGGACGACGTGCTCGGCGGGCGCTGCGACCATCTGGTCCCCCCCGGCGGGGTGCCCGACACCGAGCGCTGGTTCACCCGCATCCACGGCGACGACGAACTGGACATCTGGTTGATCAGCTGGGTTCCAGGTCACGCGACCGAGCTGCATGACCACGGCGGCTCGCTCGGCGCGCTGACCGTACTGTCCGGGTCGCTCAATGAATTCCGTTGGGATGGAAGGCGTTTGCGGCGTCGCCGGCTGGAGGCCGGCGATCAGGCCGGGTTCCCGTTGGGTTGGGTGCACGACGTGGTCTGGGCGCCCCGGTCCATCGCGGGGGCAACGCCGGCAACAGAACCTATCCAGCCCACGCTGAGCGTGCACGCGTATTCACCGCCGTTGACCGCGATGTCGTACTACGACGTCACTGAGGTCACCGGCCAAAACAGGTTGCGCCGCCGGCGCACCGAATTGACCGATCGACCGGAAGGTTCGTGATGAGCCGTATCGAGCGGGTCCTGGACCGCGTCCGACGCAGGTATCGGCGTCTGGACGCCGGCCAGCTGCCCGACGCGTTGGCCCGCGGAGCAGTGCTGGTCGACATCAGGCCGCAGGCGCAGCGAGCCCGCGAGGGCGAGGTGCCGGGAGCGCTGGTGATCGAACGCAACGTCCTGGAGTGGCGCTGCGATCCGACCAGTGACGCGCGGCTGCCCCAGGCCGTCGACGACGACGTCGAATGGGTGATCGTTTGCTCGGAGGGCTACACCTCCAGCCTGGCCGCGTCGGCGCTGCTGGATCTCGGCCTGCACCGCGCCACCGACGTGATCGGCGGGTACCACGCGCTGGCCGCCGCCGGTGTGCTCGAGGCACTCGGACCGCTGCACGCGGATGTCGCACTGAGCGGTCGGCGCTGGATGTAGCGCTACCCGGCGCCGGAGCCGTCGGCGTCGGGATGCAGTAGCGGCCGCAGCTTTTCGGTCTTTTCCTGCGACCAGCCCGGCGGCGACAAGACCTGCGCCCAGCCGTTGGCGACGTCGGCAACGTATTTGTGCCCATGCCCGTCCGGCACGTCCACGGCCACCGCCATGTCGGCCGAGACCTGAAGGAACGTCACCACCGGGATCCAACGGGTCTCGGGCAGCACGTCGTAGCCCCGCTTTTCGCGCAGCCAGTCCGGTTTGCTGAACAGCAGGTCGGGCGTCCACCACGCGATCGGGTCGGAAGCGTGTTGCAGGTACACCACCCGCGGTCTGCCCCAATCCCCGGCCGGCCGTTGCAAATTGCCGGGACGGGCGACGAACCGGACGTTACGGCCGTCGTCGTAGATCGGCAGCCACTCCGGTGAACCGGCGTCGCGGGTCGCCGTCAGCTGGGTCCAGATCGTGTTTTGGAAGGTGGGTCCGCTGAACAGGGCGCCGTCGGTGCGGGCCAGCACGTTGTTCAGGCTCATGAACGGAGCCTCGCCGCCGAACGAGCCCAGACTCTCGCCGAACACGACGATCTTGGGGCGCCGGAATTCCGGCATCTGCCGGACCAGTTTGTCGACCGCCTCGAACAACGCCTGACCGGCGCGACGCGCATTCTCCTTGTCCACCAGGAAAGACAGCCAGCTGGGCAGGTACGAATACTGCATGCTGACGATCGCCGTGTTGCCGTTGTACATGTACTCCAGGGCGTCGGCTTCGGCCTCGTTGATCCAGCCGGTTCCCGTGGTCGTGCCGACGGCGACGACAGCGCGATTCAGTCCACCGGTGCGCTCCAGCTCTTCTGCGGCCAGCTCCGCGGTGGCTGCTATGCCCTTCGCGGAGTCCAGGCCCGCGTAGGCCCGGATCGGCTCGACGGCCGGCGCACCATTGAAGGCGGACAGTTGTTCCACTGTGGGGCCGGCCTTGACGAAGATGCGGCCCTGATGACCCAGCGATTCCCAGGACACCAGCGAGTCCGGGCCGCCGGAACGGAGTTTTGTCGGCGGCCGCGAGGTGTTCGGATTCATCTCGTCGTTGACCGAGGCGAAGGTGTTGTTCATCGTGCGCATCGCGAATTTGAGCACTACGCCGTTGAGCACCGTGATGGTCAGCACCACGAGCACCACGACCACGATGGTGGCCGAGAGCCGGAACGGCGCTATCCGGTCGAGCTCCCGTACCAGGAAACTCACGAGTCTGCGGATCAGCTGGCCGATTTCGACGAGCGTGAACAGCACGACCAACGACAGGGCCGTGGCCAGCGGGTAGTCATACCACTGCAGATGCTCGACACCCATCAGGTTGCGCACGTCGTCCTGCCATACGTGGAACCAGATCGCCATCAATACCTGCCCGACCACGCCGAGCCCGACGAGGGGCAACCATGCCCAGCGGGGTGGCGGCGGGCTGGAATCCCGGGAACGCATGTAACGCACCAGCCAGACGGCGAACACGCCGAGGCCGTAGCCGATGGCCCCAGAGCAGCCGCTGACCACGCCCTGGAACAGCGGTCCGCGCGGCAGCAGCGACGGCGTCATCGACAACCACAGGAAGACAAGGCCGACCGCGGTGCCGGTGAAAGTGTAGTGGCGAACCCACCAGGCTTCCCGAAGCGGTTGGTGCGCTGGGGTTTCCGGAGCCTCAGCGTCGTCGGGTGGGGGCTCGGTGGTGGGCGCGGCGGCGGTTTCGCTCATCGATGCGTGAACCGGGCGGGGCGCTTTTCGATGAAGGCCGCCATGCCCTCGGATTGGTCTGCGGTAGCGAATGACGAATGGAAAAGCCGGCGTTCGTAGAGAAGTCCCTCGGACAGCGTGGTTTCGAAAGCCCGGTTGACGGCTTCCTTGGCCATGCGGGACGCCGACCGCGACATCTGCGCAATGGTGGTCGCGACGGCCTTGGCCTCGGTGAGCAGGTCGTCAGCCGGCACCACCCGCGAAACCAGGCCGCTGCGTTCGGCTTCGGCGGCGTCGATGCTGCGTCCGGTCAAGATGAGGTCCATCGCCTTGGCCTTGCCGATGGCCCGAGTCAGACGCTGTGAGCCGCCCATGCCCGGCAGCACGCCCAGTTTGATCTCGGGCTGACCGAATTTTGCTGTGTCCGCAGCGATCAGCAGATCGCACATCATTGCCAACTCGCAACCACCGCCCAGTGCGTGCCCGGCCACCGCGGCGATCGTCGGCGTGCGGACGGCAGCCAGCTTGCCCCAGGGGGCGAAAAAATCGGCGCCGAACGCGTCGGCGAACGTCAAGTCGGCCATTTCCTTGATGTCGGCGCCGGCGGCGAAGGCCTTGGCCGAACCGGTGATGATGATCGCACCGATGCCGGGGTCGTTGTCCAATTCGGCTGCCGCAGTAGTGACTTCGTTCATAACCTGACTGTTGAGCGCGTTGAGCGCGTGGGGCCGGTTCAGCGTGATGATGCCGACTCGCTCTTCGCGCTCGACCAGGATGGTCTCGTAGGTCATGCCTTACCTTTCTCGAAGCTCAAGTCGTCGTCGACCGGTTCGAAATACGCCTCGACGTCGGCTGCGGTGACCTCGGCCAGCGTCGCCGGCGACCACTTCGGATTGCGATCCTTGTCGACCAGCTGCGCGCGAATGCCCTCCACCAGGTCATGTGAACGCAGTGACGCCGACGACACCCGATAGTCCTGGACCAGAACATCTTCCAGTGTTTCCAGCTTGCCGGCCCGGCGCACCGCCTCCAACGTCACCGACAGGGAGATGGGGGAGCGGGTCGCGATCAGGTCGGCGGCGTCGTTGGCGGGACCCGCCCTGTCCGACTGGTGGCCCCGCAGTCGTTCAACGATGTCCTGGACGGTGTCACCCGCATAGCAGTGGTCGATCCAATCCCGTTGCGCAGCAAGCGTACTCGCGGGGGGCTCGACGGCGTGGGCGGCCAATGCGGTCTCTACCCCGTCGGCGACGATCGCCGCAGTGAACGCGGCGAGCTCGCTGTGTGGCACGTAGTGGTCGGCAAATCCCAGGGCGATGGCGTCCGCGCCGGAAAACGGCGCTCCCGTCAACGCGGCATGCAGGCCCAGCAGGCCGGGCGCGCGGGACAGCAGATACGCCCCGCCGACGTCGGGGATGAAGCCGATGCCCACTTCGGGCATCGCGATTTTCGAGGTGTCAGTGACCACGCGGGTGTTCGCGTGTGCACCTACGCCGACGCCACCGCCCATCACGATGCCGTCCATCAGGGACACATAAGGCTTGGGGTAGCGGCCGATGTGCCCGTTGAGCAGATACTCGTCGCGCCAGAAGCGCCGCGCCTGGACGCCGTCCTGGCGGGCGCTGTGGTAGACCGCGACCACGTCGCCCCCCGCGCACAGTCCGCGTTCGCCGGCTCCGGACAGCACCACCGCGCGCACCTCGGCGTCGCGTTCCCATCGGATGAGCACCGTGCGGAGCAGGTCAATCATCGTTTGGTTCAGCGAGTTGATCGCCTTGGGGCGATTAAGCGTCACCAACCCCACGCCACCATCAAGGCGGGTCAGGACCTCGTCGGATTCCCCAGTCACGGCTCCGGAAAAATCTCCCGTCACGCCAAAGTCTCCCCTCACCGGAATCCGCCTCGACTGCACAAGAGTTTGACGAGCAATCTAAATCGTGACTCGCTCAGCGATGCCCGCGGGGCTAAGGTTTATCGTTATCCGGACTACGCATGAGTGAGCAGCTCCGCTGGGAACTCGGGCGGGCTGCTGAATCGTTGAGCAGTAGTTCGTACGGCTCGAGCCACACCACGATGAGAGGATCCGACGGTGCGGGAGACAAGCAACCCGGTATTTCGCTCGCTGCCTAAGCAGCAGGGCGGATACGCGCAATTCGGCACTGGCCCGGCCCAGATGCAGCCATATCAAGCCAGCCCCTACGCCCCCTACCAGGAGGCCAGGGCTTCCCGTCCGCTGACCATCGACGACGTGGTCACCAAGACCGGCATCACGCTGGCCGTGCTGACGGCCTCCGCCGTCGTGTCGTTCTTCCTGGTGGCGTCCAACCCGGCGTTGGCCGCCCTATTCACCTTCGTGGGCGCGTTCGGCGGCCTGGCGATGGTGCTGATCGCGACGTTTGGGCGCAAGCAGGACAGCCCCGCAATCGTGCTGACGTACGCGACCCTGGAGGGCCTGTTCCTCGGGGCCTTCTCGTTCCTGATCACCTACCCGATATCGGTGGGGCACCAGACGACCAGCGCCGGGGCGCTGATCGGCGAAGCCGTCCTCGGCACCTTTGGCGTGTTCTTCGGCATGCTCGTCGTCTACAAGACCGGCGCCATCCGAGTCACGCCCAAGTTCACCCGCATGCTGGTCGCGGCCATGTTCGGCGTCCTCGCCCTGATGATCGGCAATCTCGTCATCGGGTTCTTCAACCATGGTGAAGGCATGGGCCTGCGCAACGGCGGACCGCTCGCGATCGTCTTCTCGCTGGTCTGCATCGGCATCGCGGCCTTCAGTTTCCTGATCGACTTCGACGCGGCCGATCAGATGATCCGCGCCGGAGCGCCGGACAAGGCGGCGTGGGGTATCGCGCTGGGCCTGACAGTGACGCTGGTCTGGCTCTACGTCGAGATTCTGCGGCTGCTCAGTTACTTCCAGAACGACTAGCTACGCGACAGCGGTCTCGCCGTTGACTCTGCGCTGAGGCTGGCGCTCACTCGCACTTTGCCGCCGTAGCCGCAGAGTCAACGGTGCGGTCGACAAGGTGTCGGTAGTCGCCGCCACCATGTCCGCATGGGTCTGGGTAGTCAACCGTTCATCGGCAGTGAGGCGTTCGCCACCGGGAAAGTCACGCGCCATGAGCTGCGCTCGCACTACCGCGCGATCATGCCGAACGTCTACGTCGAAAAATGTGTGCAGCCGTCGCTGCGACAGCGCACCATCGCTGCTTGGCTCTGGTCGCAGCGCCAGGCGGTGATCGCCGGCGCCGCGGCCTCGGCGCTGCACGGAGCCAAGTGGGTCGACGACACGGTGCCGGTCGAAATGATCTGGCGCAACGCCAGAGCGCCGCAAGGCGTGGTTACGCACCACGCGCAGTTGTCCGGTGATGAATTTCAGCGGCTCGACGGCCTCCCCGTGACGACACCGGAACGCACGGCCTTCGACATCGGCCGGCGCGGAACGATCAATTGCGCCGTTGCCAGCCTCGATGCCCTGGCCGCCGCTACCGGCTTCAAGGTCAACGACGTCTTGGAGCTGGCCGGCGGCCATCGCCATACGCGCGGCCTGCGTCAATTGGAGGCCGCGCTGGATCTGGTCGACTCGGGCGCTCAGTCGCCGAAGGAAACCTGGCTGCGGCTGCTCTTAATCAATGCGGGCTTCCCCAGACCGCAGACCCAGATCCCCGTCCTTGGCCCCGACGGCTTTCCCCGATACTTCCTCGACATGGGCTGGGAGCACATCATGTTGGCAGTCGAGTATGACGGCGGACAGCACTGGACCAATCCGATTCAGTACGACCACGACGTCACACGGCAGGAGTATGTGGCCAGAATCGGCTGGACTGTGATCAGGGTGGTCGGTGGGCACCGCGGCCCCGACATCATTCGCCGAGTGCGCCATGGCTGGGACGCTAAGACATCCCACTGACTCTGCGCTCACGGTGGGGCCCACTCGCACTTTGCCGCCCTGGACGCAGAGTCAACGCAGCAGCAACGTCAGTTCAGGCGCTCGATAATCATGGCCATGCCCTGGCCGCCGCCGACGCACATGGTTTCCAGGCCAAAGGTCTTGTCGTAGGTCGTCAGGTTGTTCAGCAGCGTGGTGGCGATGCGGGCGCCCGTCATACCGAACGGGTGGCCCAGGGCGATCGCTCCACCCGACACGTTGAGCTTGTCCTCGTCGATGCCGAGCTCGCGCGCCGAGCCAAGCACCTGCACGGCGAAGGCCTCGTTGATCTCGAACAGGTCGATGTCCTTGACCGCCAAGCCAGCCCTTGCCAGCGCCTTCTTGGAGGCTTCGATCGGGCCCAGTCCCATGATCTCCGGCGAGAGACCGCTGACGCCCGTGGACACAATCCGCGCCAACGGCGTCAGACCCAACTCTTTTGCCTTGGTGTCGCTGGTGATTATCAACGCAGCGGCACCGTCGTTGAGCGGGCACGCGTTGCCGGCGGTCACCGTGCCGTTGGGCCGGAACACGGGCTTGAGCTCGCTGACCTTCTCATAGCTGGTACCGGCGCGCGGACCGTCGTCGGTGGTGGCGGTGGTGCCGTCAGGCAAAGTGACCGGCGTGATCTCGCGCTCGAAAAACCCGCTCTTGATGGCTTCTTCTGCCCGGTTCTGGCTGCGCACGCCCCAGCGGTCCTGGTCCTCGCGGCCGATGCCGGTCATGATGGCGACGTTCTCAGCGGTCTGGCCCATTGCAATGTAGACGTCGGGCAGGTTTCCGTCGGCGCGGGGATCGTGCCACTCGTCGGCGCCCGCCGCCGCCGCGGCCGAGCGTTCTTGCGCCTCGTTGAACAGCGGGTTCTTGGTGTCGGGCCAGGAGTCAGAGTTGCCTTTTGCGAACCGGGACACGGTCTCCACCCCCGCGGAGATGAAGGCATCGCCCTCGCCGGCCTTGATCGCGTGGAAAGCCATCCGGGTGGTCTGCAACGACGATGAGCAATACCGGTTGACTGTGGTGCCCGGCAGGAAGTCGTAGCCCAGTTCAACGGCAACGACGCGGGCCATGTTAAAGCCCTGCTCGCCACCCGGCAGGCCGCAGCCCAGGATCAGGTCGTCAATCTGGTGCGGGTTCAGGGCCGGCACCTTGTCGAGCGCGGCCCGAACCATCTGGGCCGCGAGGTCGTCGGGCCGAATGCTGACCAGCGACCCCTTCATTGCGCGACCGATCGGCGAGCGGGCAGCTGAGACGATGACTGCTTCTGGCATGACGGCTCCGTCCATTGGTGTGGCAAAGCCGAATCTAGCTCGGTGACGATGCGGCCCGCGCGGCGGGCCGAGGAGGAGGCGGGCAATCAGATCCAGCCGGTGACGATGCGGCCCGCGCGGCGGGCCGAGGAGGCGCCCCCGCTACCCGCTGGCGGAAACAGCCGCGTCCGGCGCGGGTACTTGCCGACGCCAGAGCCGCGACACGACGCCCAGACGGGAGTGTGCACTGCCCAGCACCAACGTGCTGGACCGGGAGGACGTGTGAACCGTTGGGCTGTCGACCTTTACGCCCATCGCACCGCACAGCGCGAGCAGCAGCTGCTCGGCCGCCAGTGCATATGCGGTGGGCGATGGGTGGTAACGATCCGCCGAGAACATCACCTCGGGGCTGGAGCGGAACTGCCGGAATTGGGCGGCAAGCAAGCTGGCCAGCGGCACCGGCACGCCGCCGGCTGCCCGGACGGCGGCGGTCTGGGCCCGCGCGAGCTGAGAACCGCGCGCGTGGGCCAACGAACGCAGCGGCTGGGGGATGGCGGTGATGACGCCGAGATCCGGGCAGGTACCAACGACGACCAGTGCACCGCGGGTGCGTAACTTGCGCACCGTCAGTTCCAGCCGTCGCGCGGACTGGCTGATGCCGTTGAGCGCTGTGATGTCGTTGGCGCCCAGCATCATGACCGCCGCGTCCGGCGGTGGCCCGGCCACGAACATGGCATCGACCTGACTACACACGCCCTTTGACGTCGCGCCGACGATCGCCTTGGTACTCAACCGGATGCGCTTGCCGGTCTGCTCGGCCAGCCCCCGTGCGATCAGCACGCCAGGTACCTCTTCGGCGCTGCTGCAGCCATAGCCGGTGGCCGTCGAGTCGCCGAACATCATCACGTGCATGTCGAAGGGGATGCCACGGTGCCAGCGCTGGACGGGCCCGCCCCCGCGCGTGTAGATGCCGTCGGCGCGCGGCGGGGTCTCCCAGGCCCTGGGGATGACGGTGCGCGCCTGCGTCGCCTGGCCCACCAGCAGATTGCGCGCACCCAGATAGGCCGTACCTGTCGAGGCCAGTGCACCGGCTGTGGCCAGAGCGATCGTCGAACGACGCGGCACCCTGATTGTCACGCAACTAGTTTAGGTCGGCTTGGCGTGGGTTGCTGGGAAGTTACGCGATTACGGTGTGGACCAAATGTGGTATCGAAACGGACGCTATGAACGTTGCATTCGGAATAAACTGTCAAGCTAAGTTCGCGGGGCTGACTGAATGCTCGGGAAGAAAGGGTGAACCGAACGCTCAGTTACTTCGTCACATGCTGTATGGACTACAAAGGCGTAGGAAGTGTTGAGCATGACTGCACCGAGTAAGGTATCTGGCTCGCCTCGTGAAGCCATTCGTCCACGCGACGTTCTGAAGGCACGTAAACTTGAAGCACGTAGATTCGCAATCAGCGATGGCGCTCCAGTTGAGGTCGTCGAGTCTGGACCAAGTGTCGCTGCGCGATTAGCCACGCTGGCGTCTCGACTGACGATTCGGCCGGTTTTGGCTGCTGGCAGCTACGTACCAAATCTCCCTTGGCCATGGGGTCTCATCGACCATGCTGCCCGAGTGCTGCTGCCGGTCTCCAGCTCGCTGCGGGCCACCGTGGACCTGCCCAATGCTTCGGCTCAGCTCATTCGCGCACCGGGTGTGCTCCCCGCCGACGGCACCAGGCGGGTCATTCTCTACCTGCACGGCGGTGCGTTCCTTACCTGTGGAGCAAACTCACACGGTCGGCTGATCGACGCGTTGTCGAAATTTGCTGACGCGCCCGTCCTGGTGGTCAATTATCGGCTCTTGCCTAAGCACTCCATCGGCTCGGCGCTCGACGACTGCCGCGACGGCTACCGCTGGCTCAGGCTGCGCGGCTACGACCCGGAGCAGATCGTGCTGGCCGGCGATTCGGCGGGCGGCTACCTCGCGCTGGCCTTGGCGCAAAGGCTGCAGGAGGACGGCGAGGAGCCTGCCGCCTTGGTGGCGATCTCGCCACTGCTGCAGCTGGCAAAGGAACATAAACAGAGTCACCCGAATATCAAGACGGACGCGATGTTTCCCGCGAAGGCGTTCGACGCGCTGGTCGAATTGGTTGCTAGCGCTGCCGCCAAGCGGGTGGTCGACGGCAAGCCCGAAGAGATTTACGAGCCTTTGGAGCGCATCAAACCCGGTTTGCCACGGACGCTGATCCACGTCTCGGGGTCCGAGGTGCTGCTGCACGACGCGCAACTGGCCGCGAGCCGGCTGGCCGCGGTCGGTGTGCCGGCAGAGGTCCGGGTCTGGCCCGGCCAGGTGCACGATTTCCAGCTGGCCGCGCCGATGGTGCCGGAGGCGGTGCGTTCGCTGCGCCAGATCGGGGAGTACATCCGCGAGGCCACTGGCTAGCCCACGCCGGGGTGGGTGCCCCTGCGCGTGCCGAAATCGCCTGAGACGATGAACGCATGCGGATCGCGCAGCACATCAGTGACCTCATCGGCGGCACTCCGCTGGTGCGCTTGAATTCGGTCGTGCCCGACGGCGCCGGCGTGGTGGCGGCCAAGGTCGAATATCTGAACCCGGGGGGCAGTTCAAAGGACCGCATCGCGGTGAAGATGATCGACGCGGCCGAGGCGACCGGCCTGCTCAAGCCGGGCGGCACCATCGTCGAACCCACCTCCGGCAACACCGGCGTGGGCCTCGCCTTGGTTGCCCAGCACCGCGGTTACAAGTGCGTATTTGTCTGCCCCGACAAAGTCAGTGAGGACAAGCGCAACGTGCTGATAGCCTACGGCGCCGAGGTCGTCGTGTGCCCGACCGCAGTGCCCCCCGACCACCCGGACAGCTACTACAGCGTCTCCGACCGGCTGGTCACCGAGATCGACGGGGCCTGGAAACCCGATCAGTACGCCAACCCCGAGGGGCCGGCCAGCCACTACGCGACGACGGGTCCGGAGATCTGGGCCGACACCGACGGCAAGGTCACCCACTTCGTCGCCGGTATCGGCACCGGCGGCACGATCACCGGCGCGGGCCGCTACCTCAAGGAGGTTTCGGAGGGGCGGGTGCGCATCATCGGCGCCGACCCCGAGGGATCCGTGTATTCGGGCGGCACGGGCCGGCCGTATCTGGTCGAGGGCGTTGGCGAGGATTTCTGGCCGGCGGCCTACGACCAGACGGTGCCCGACGAGATCATCGCCGTGTCGGACTCGGACTCTTTCAACATGACCAGAAGGCTGGCCCGCGAAGAAGCGATGCTGGTCGGCGGGTCGTGCGGGATGGCCGTGGTGGCCGCGCTGAAGGTGGCCGACCAGGCCGGCCCCGATTCCCTGGTGGTGGTGTTATTGCCCGACGGCGGTCGCGGTTACATGTCGAAGATCTTCAACGATTCGTGGATGTCGTCGTACGGATTTCTGCGTAGCCGCCTCGACGGGTCTACGTCGGAGCCCACGGTCGGTGATGTGTTGCGCGGCAAGTCCGGGGCGCTCCCAGACCTCGTGCACACCCATCCCTCGGAGACCGTGCGTGATGCCATCGGCATCCTGCGTGAGTACGGAGTTTCGCAGATGCCGGTCGTCGGCGCCGAACCACCGGTGATGGCCGGCGAGGTGGCCGGCAGCGTTTCCGAGCGCGAACTGCTCTCCGCCGTCTTCGAGGGTCGAGCCAAATTGGCCGACGCGGTATCGGAGCATATGAGCCCGCCGCTGCGGATGATCGGTGCCGGTGAGTTGGTCAGCGCGGCGGGTAAGGCGTTGCGGGATTGGGACGCCTTGATGGTCGTTGAGCAAGGCAAACCGGTCGGGGTCATTACCCGATACGACTTGCTGGGCTTTCTGTCCGACGGTCTGCGGCGGCACTGATAGCACGAAATTAGCTGGGCGACAAAAGAATACGACGGCGCAGAAGGTGGGGGGCGGTCTTTCAGGTCGGTCGCGGTGCCGTCGATACATTGTGGTCGGGCGCGAGCGTGACGCGGCTCGCCCGGGCCGTTCCGCGAATCGCGAACTCGGGTACTGTAATGCGGCGTTCAGAACCCTGCGTGGAAGGTTGCCCATGACAGATCAACCGCCGCCCGGTGAGGCCGCCCCGCCACCTCCGTTGCCCGAAGGCGCCTCCTACCCTCCGCCCCCTCCGTCCGCCGGTGGGTATGCGCCGCCACCGCCCGGCCCGGCGGTTCGTGCTCTTCCTACGCAGTCCTATACACCGTGGATCACTCGGGTGCTGGCGTTCCTTATCGACAATGCCCCGCTGGCGGTGGTGTACGGCATCAGTTGGGCGATCGCGCTGGCCACACAGCATTCGTCGTGTGTCACCGACGCCACGCAATACAGCGGTAGCTACTACTGCTCCACCCAGCAATCGTTGGTCGGTCTGTTGGCTCAGGGCGTGGCGTGGCTGGTGGGGGTGGCCTACTGGGTCTGGAACTATGGGTACCGCCAAGGCAGCACCGGATCGAGCCTGGGCAAGTCGGTGACAAAGTTCAAGGTCGTCAGCGAAACCACCGGGCAGCCAGTGGGTTTCGGCAGGTCCGTGCTGCGCCAGATCGCGCACGTGCTCGACTGGATCATCTGCGGTATCGGATTCCTGTTTCCGCTGTGGGATGCCAAACGGCAAACGTTGGCCGACAAGGTCATGACCACGGTGTGCCTGCCGATCTGACCCGGAGTGCGGCTCGTTGCGGCGGGCGTCACTAGGCTGTCGTCGATGAGCAAAGACGGTACGGGGCAACGCGGGTTGGCCACCAAAGCCATCCACGCCGGGTATCGGCCAGACCCGGCGACGGGTGCGGTCAACGCGCCGATCTATGCCTCCAGCACCTTCGCCCAAGACGGGGTCGGCGGCCTGCGCGGCGGCTTCGAATACGCGCGCACCGGCAACCCGACCCGGGCAGCGCTAGAGGCCGCGCTGGCCGCGGTCGAAGAGGGCACCTACGGCCGGGCGTTCGGCTCCGGGATGGCCGCCACCGACTGCGCCCTGCGGGCGATGCTGCGGCCCGGCGACCACGTGGTGATTCCCGACGACGCTTATGGTGGCACTTTCCGGCTGATCGACAAGGTGTTTACCCAGTGGGGCATCCAGTACACACCGGTGGCACTGGCAAATCTGGACGCGGTGCGCGCCGCGATCACCCCGCAGACCCGACTCATTTGGGTGGAAACGCCGACCAATCCATTGCTGTCCATCGCCGACATCGCCGGCATCGCCGAGCTCGGCCAACAGAGTTCGGCAAAAGTGTTGGTGGACAATACCTTTGCCTCTCCCGCGTTGCAGCAACCGTTGACCCTGGGGGCCGATGTCGTGTTGCACTCGACCACCAAGTACATCGGTGGCCACTCCGACGTCGTGGGCGGCGCGTTGGTCACCAACGACGAGGAACTCGACGACTCCTTCGCCTTCCTGCAGAACGGAGCCGGCGCGGTTCCCGGGCCTTTCGACGCCTACCTGACGATGCGTGGCCTCAAGACGCTGGTGCTGCGGATGCAGCGACACAGCGAAAACGGTTCTGCCATAGCGGAATTCCTCGCCGAGCACCAGGCGGTGAGCTCTGTGCTTTACCCTGGCCTGCCGGCCCATCCCGGGCATAAGGTCGCCGCCCGGCAGATGCGCGGCTTCGGCGGGATGGTGTCGGCCAGGATGCGAGGGGGCCGCGATGCGGCCGAGCGGCTGTGCGCCAACACCAGCGTGTTCATTCTCGCCGAGTCGCTAGGCGGGGTGGAGTCGCTGATCGAGCATCCCAGCGCCATGACGCACGCGTCGACGGCCGGATCGCAATTGGAAGTGCCCGACGATCTGGTGCGGCTTTCGGTCGGCATCGAGGACGTCGATGACCTGCTGGCCGATCTCGAGCAGGCGCTCCGGGCCGCCGAGAGTGAATCTGACGACGTGACACGCCGGTGACCCGTCGCCGGATTCACACTGGCGGCGGTACGGCTAGGAGTGGTACGGCTCCGCGCTGACCAGCGTGACCTCGACGGTGTTGCCGTTGGGCACGGTGTAGCTGCGGGTCTCGCCGACCTTGGCGTCGATCAGGGCGCCGCCTAGCGGTGAGTTCGGCGAGTACACTTCGAGCTTGCCGTCGTTGACGCCCTCCTGGCGGGTGGCGATCAGGAACGTCTCGCTGTCGGACTTGTCGCCGTTGTAGTAGACCTTGACCACCGAGCCGGGCAGCGCGACGCCGGACTGCTTGGGCGCCTCGCCGACCTTGGCGTTGTTCAGCAGGTCCTGCAGCTGGCGGATGCGGGCCTCCTGCTGACCCTGCTCCTCGCGGGCGGCATGGTAGCCGCCGTTCTCGCGCAGGTCGCCCTCCTCGCGGCGGTCGTTGATTTCCGCGGCAATAACGGGGCGATTCGCGATCAGCTGGTCGAGTTCGGCCTTGAGTCGGTCATGTGACTCCTGGGTCAACCAGGTCACCTGAGTGTCCGTCATCTCGTCGCGCTCCTCGTATTCGGCATAAGTCTTCAGATCCCGCTGTTCGGGAATGTGGCCGTCCCCCGTTGCTGCGACGGCTCCGTTTCTCCTCACGGCCGTTAATGCAGCAATACACGGTCCCTGCCAGGACCGTGCATTCATCTATGTTACCACTTTGAAAACGGATGATGACCGCATATTGGCTGTTCGGCGTTTGTCGCGCGTCAGGCCGGGCGCAGGTAGCCGGGCACATCGGTGCCGCAGCCGTAGATGTCTGCCATCGCCGGCGGTCTGCTGGATTTTAACGTCGTCGTCACCTGTACGGTCTTGTCCTTTGACGGCGCAACCAGCACCTCCCGTCGACCCGTCTCGCTGCCGTCCTTGGCGCGGACCCGCACGATGCAGTCGACCGGTCGCGACGGGTGTCGCCGGGTGACGCTGATGGTGACCGAAGCCGTTTCGTCATCGATTACTTGGTAGCCGGCCAGTGAACCCGTGACGTCTGCGGTGCCAAGGCGCTGGTAGCCGACGGCCGCGACGACGGTCCCGGCCACCACTACCACCACCGCCAGACCGATGACGACACGGCGCCGCGATCTGCCGGACAGTCGCGAGCGTCCGTAGCGGGCCTCGGGCCGCGCGATGGGGTCTGGGTTCATGGCTGGGCTTGTCGGGGATCGGAGAACTGGAATTATAGGGGCGACTTATAGGCTCAGGAGGCGACCAGCGGACGGACCCACCAAGCAGACAGCAAGGGAGCACGTGAGCGAACTGCGGTTGATGGCGGTGCACGCCCACCCCGACGACGAGTCCAGCAAGGGCGCGGCCACCCTTGCCCGTTACGCAGACGAGGGTCATCGCGTCATGGTCGTCACGCTGACCGGTGGCGAACGCGGCGAGATCCTCAACCCCGCGATGGACCTGCCCGACGTGCATGGACACATTGCCGCTATCCGCCTCGACGAGATGGCCAAAGCCGCCGAAATCCTCGGCGTCGAACACACCTGGCTGGGGTTTGTCGACTCAGGCCTGCCCAAGGGTGACCCGCCGCCACCGCTGCCCGAGGGCTGCTTCGCGCTGGTGCCGTTGGAGCAATCCGCCGCGGCGCTGGTACGGGTGATCCGCGAGTTCCGGCCGCACGTGATGGTCACCTACGACGAGCACGGCGGCTACCCGCATCCGGACCACATCCGGTGTCACCAGGTTTCCGTCGCCGCCTACGAGGCGGCGGGCGACTACCGGCGCTTCCCGGACGCCGGCGAGCCGTGGACGGTGTCCAAGCTTTACTACGTACACGGCTTCCTGCGGGCGCGGATGCAGCTGCTGCAGGACGAGTTCGCCAAGCACGGCCAGGAGGGCCCATTCCGGAAATGGCTGGAACACTGGCTCCCCGACCACGACATCCTCTCCAGGGTGACGACGCGGGTGGAGTGCTCGGAGTATTTCAGCCAGCGCGACGACGCACTGCGCGCGCACGCCACCCAGATCGATCCGAACGCCGAGTTCTTCGCCGCACCGCTCTCGTGGCAGCAGCGACTATGGCCGACAGAGGAATTCGAGCTGGCGCGCTCGCGCGTACCCGTGCGTCTTCCTGAGACCGAGTTGTTCACGGGAATCGAGCTCGAGTGAATCACTTTTTTATCGCTGTAATTGCGGACGGGCAGCCGCACAACCACGGGCCGGATTTCGGCAAGGCCAGTCCGATTGGACTGCTCGTGGTCGTGCTGCTGGTTATCGCGACGTTGTTCCTGCTGCGGTCGATGAACCGGCAATTGCGCAAGGTCCCCAAATCGTTCGATCGTGACCACCCCCAACTCGACCAGGCCGCCGACGAGGGCACCGACGCGGTCGAGGATCCCGGTGCCGGTCGCAGCGATCCCACGCGACCGCCAGGAGCCGGCGATGAGCCCGACTGACGCCTCGCAGACCAATACCCTTTCTGGGGCGGCCAGCCCGTACCTGCGCCAGCACGCGGACAACCCGGTGCACTGGCAGCAGTGGACGCCGGCGGCGCTGGCGGATGCGGCCGAGCGCGACCTGCCGATCCTGTTGTCCATCGGCTACGCCGCATGCCACTGGTGTCACGTCATGGCCCACGAATCGTTCGAGGACGACGAGGTAGCCACCGCGATGAACGCGGGCTTCGTCTGCATCAAGGTCGATCGCGAGGAGCGCCCCGACATCGACGCGGTGTACATGAACGCCACCGTGGCACTGACCGGGCAGGGCGGTTGGCCGATGACATGTTTCCTGACCCCCGACGGCCGGCCGTTCTACTGCGGCACCTACTACCCGAAAGCAGTTTTCCTGCAACTGCTTTCGGCGGTCTCCGAAACCTGGCGGGATCGCCGCGGCGAGGTCGAGGAGGCGTCCGACCGGATCGCCGGCGAATTGCGCGCAATGTCCTCGGGATTGCCGGGCGGGGGACCCGTCGTGGAACCGCAGCTGTGCACGCACGCCGTCGCGCTCGTGCTGCGCGACGAGGACAAGGCCGCGGGCGGTTTCGGCGGGGCGCCCAAATTCCCGCCGTCGGCTCTGCTGGAGGCGCTGCTGCGCGACTACGAGCGCACGGGTTCGCCGGCCGTTCATGATGCCGTCGCGCGCACCGGCAACGCGATGGCCCGCGGAGGCATCTACGACCAGCTTGCCGGGGGCTTCGCCCGCTACAGTGTCGATAACGACTGGGTCGTACCGCATTTCGAGAAGATGTTGTACGACAATGCGCTGCTGTTACGGGCCTACGCGCATTGGGCCCGGCGCACGGATGATCGGCTGGCCCGACGGGTCACCGAGGAGACGGCGCGGTTTCTGCTCGACGAGCTGACCGACGGCGACATGTTCACCTCTTCCCTGGACGCCGACGCCGACGGTCACGAGGGTTCGACGTACGTCTGGACGCTGGCACAGCTGAACGAGGTGCTCGGAGCCGACGACGGCCGTTGGGCGGCAGCGCTTTTCGCGGTCACCGAGTCCGGAACGTTCGAGCATGGGACGTCGGTGTTGCAACTCCCCGCCGACCCGGACGACCCGTCGCGACTGCGGCGGATCCGGGCCGAGTTGCTGGCCGCCCGGCGTGACCGTGTCCAGCCGGGACGCGACGACAAGATCATCACGGCGTGGAACGGGCTGGCGATCACCGCGTTCGCCGAGGCCAGCGTGGCCCTCGGCGAACCCGCATATGCCCAAGCGGCGCGGCGGTGCGCACGGGCGCTGCTGGATCTGCACGTCGTCGACGGCAGGCTGCGGCGCGCCAGCCTGGGCGGCGTGGTCGGCGACAGTGCGGCCCTGCTAGAGGACCATGCGGCGCTGGCCACCGGACTGCTTGCGCTCTATCAGCTTGCGCCCGAAGAGGTCTGGCTGACGACGGCCACCGACCTGCTGGACACCGCGCTGCGGCGCTTCGCCGACCCGCAACAGCCCGGCCGCTGGTTCGACACAGCCGACGATGCCGAACAGCTGATGCTGAGACCCGCCGATCCGCTCGACGGGGCGACGCCGTCGGGGGCGTCGTTGATCACCGAGGCGTTGCTGACGGCGGCACACCTGGTGGACGGTGGCCGCGCCGAGCGCTACCTGCAGGCCGCATCCGAGGCGCTCAGCGCGCATTCGGTGCTGCTGGCGCGCGCGCCGCGATCGTCAGGACACTGGTTGGCCGTCGCCGAGGCGGCGGTGCGCGGGCCGCTGCAGATTGCGGTCGTTTGCGATCCATCGCGGTCGCCGCTGCTGGCGGAGGCCCGCCGGCTCGCGCCCGGCGGGGCCATCGTCGTGGGCGGCGCGCAGGACTCGTCACCGCTGCTGGCCGGGCGCGGCCGCGCGGACGGCCGCGAAGCCGCCTACGTCTGCCGCGGACGGGTCTGCGACCTACCCGTCACCGGGGCGGCCGAACTCGCGGCCGCCCTCGGTGTCCCCGGACAGCACCGCGGGGACTAGCCTTACGTCCCATGCCAAACGCCGACCGGGCCCAAGCAATCACCGACACCGTCAAGGGCTACATCGCGACGGTGGTCAGCGGCAGCGCGGACGATCTCGCCGGCTTTTACGCCGACGACGCGACCCTTGAGGATCCGGTTGGCGGTGAGGTGCACATCGGCAGTCGCGCCATTCGCGGGTTCTATTCCGCGATCGCCGGCGTGGAACGCGAATGTGAGCTGGTATCGCTGCGGGTCTCCGGCAACGAGGCGGCGTTCCAGTCTCGGCTGACCATCACGGCCGGCGACAACAAGATGCGGATCGAGCCCATCGAGACAATGGTTTTCGACGACCGCGGCAAGGTCACTGCGATGAAGGCCTACTGGTCGCCCGCCGACGTCACCCAGCTGTAGCTCTCACCTTCCGCTTTCGCCTCTGCGCGAGCGTGCTCAGAATGTCAGTCGAATCGGCGTGGCGGCGTACAAACACGCCCGCTCGCCGGGGGGGACTAGAAGACCACGAACCACATCGCGATGTAGTGACAGATCGCCGCCACGGCGGTGCATGCGTGGAAGAACTCGTGATAGCCGAACGTCGTCGGCCATGGGTCGGGCCACTTCAGCGCGTAGAGAATGCCGCCGATGCTGTACAACGCGCCCCCGACGAAGAGCAGCACCATGGCCGCAACGCCGGCGTTGTGCAGGATCGTTCCGGTGTACCAGACCGCCACCCAACCCAGCAGGATGTAAAGCGGCACGCCTACCCAGCGCGGCGATGACGGCCAGAGCATCTTGAGCAGGATGCCGGCGAGCGCGCCCCCCCACACGATCCACAACACGACATGCCCGTCACGGCCTGGCAGTGCCAGCAGCGCAAACGGCGTGTAACTGCCGGCGATGAACACGAAGATCATCGAATGGTCCGCCCGCTTCATCCATTTCTGGGCGGTCTCGGATTGCCAATGGACGCGGTGGTAGGTGGCGCTGACGGTGAACATCACGATCGTTGCCGCCGTATACAGCAGCGTCGCCAGCCCGGCCCGGGTGGATCCCACCGCCCACGACACCGCGACCAGCGACGCACCCGCGAACACCGCGATGCCCGCCGAGTAGACGTGGATCCAGCCGCGGAACCTCGGTTTGGCCAGGACACGGACGACGCCCTCAACGATGTGCTGGGTGAGGCCTTCCGATTCGTGCGATTCGGGCTTCGCATTCGTGACCGTGCTCACCTGGCCAGGGTCCTTTCTCCTGCTGCGGGCCGTGCGATTGTCGGTGGCCGTTATCGCTCACCACAGTAGCGCCGATGCCGAGCAGACGCCGTCACGACGTGGCGCGATACGGCGTGAGATCGCCGGCAATACGGGCCGGAAATTGTTGCCGGTCACAGTAATGTGGACTTTCGTGGAAATCATCCCGCCGCGGCTCAAGGAGCCGTTGTACCGGCTGTACGAGCTGCGGCTCCGGCAGGGCCTGGCCGCCCCCACATCCGAACTGCCGCGCCACATCGCCGTCCTGTGCGACGGCAACCGGCGATGGGCACGCGACGCGGGATACGACGACGTCAGCTATGGCTACCGGATGGGCGCGGTCAAGATCGCCGAGATGCTGCGCTGGTGCCAGGCGGCCGGCATCGAGATGACGACGGTCTATCTGCTCTCCACCGAAAACCTGCAACGCGATCCCGACGAGCTCGCCGCCCTCATCGAAATCATCACCGATGTGGTCGAGGAGATTTGTGCGCCCACCAACCGTTGGAGTGTGCGCACTGTCGGGGACCTGGAGCTGCTCGGCGAAGAGCCGGCTCGGCGGCTGCGCGAGGCGGTCGACTCCACGCCGGGCAGCGCCCCGTTTCACGTCAACGTCGCGGTCGGTTACGGCGGACGTCGCGAGATCGTCGATGCGGTGCGCGCGTTGTTGAGCAAGCAACTCGCCAACGGTGCGAGCGCCGAAGAACTCGTCGACGCGGTCTCCGTCGAGGGCATCTCCGAAAACCTGTACACCTCAGGACAACCCGACCCCGACCTGGTCATCCGCACATCCGGCGAGCAGCGGCTGTCCGGGTTTCTGCTGTGGCAGAGCGCCTACTCGGAGATGTGGTTCGCCGAGGCGCACTGGCCGGCATTCCGCCGCGTCGACTTCCTGCGCGCATTGCGCGACTACAGCCTGCGCCATCGCCGGTATGGGCGGTGACGATCGCAAGCGCGGCTGTGACGATCGCAAGCGCGGCGAAGCCGGGCGCAGCGGGTCGGCACGAATAAAGCAAAGCCGGGCGCAGCGGGTCGGCACGAATGAGGCGAAGCCGGGCGCAGCGGGTCGGCACGAATAAAGCGAAGCCCGGCGCAGCGGGTCGGCACCAATATGGCAAGTGACACACTGGATCCATGGCTGCGCTGTCGGCGGTGGTGTTCACGCTGAGCGGTTGGCTCGGCTTGTATCTGCTCGCCCGTGATCCGCGCAAGCCGGTGCTGGTGTTGGCGGCGATCGGGCTGTGCGGTTTCGCGCTGGTCGTGGCGCTGGACGCGGTGCGCACGGTCAGCCCGGCGCACGCCGAGTTGCTCAGCCAGGTAGAGATCTATCTCGTTGCCGTGCCCAGCATCGCCTGGTTCGCGGTGCTGATCGAGCTGTCGCGCCCGGGTGACCACGCTAGGGCTCGCACGGGCGAACTGTTGCTGGTCGGCGGGGTCGGTGCGTTCACCGTGCTAGGCGCGACGGCCGCGGGCAGCGTCGATGGGCCGCTGCGCGCGGGTCACTGGCTGATGTTCGCGGTGATCTCGACGTCCACGCTGGCGGCCATGGTGGTTGCAGCGCGCCGCCCGGCTCAGCCGGTATCCGTCGTGGGAGTGGTGGTTATCGCCACGCTGTTCTTCGCGCTGGCCAACGCCATCCTCATCATCCCGCTAGGGCTGGTGCCCAGCTGGCTGGCGCTGGCGTCGACGGGTTTCGACGTGCTGATGCTTGGCGTAGCGGTGGCTCTGTGGGATGCCTTCGACGAGGGCCAGGCGTTGCGCGCTGACATGCTGAGGTCGTTTGCCGGCTGTTCGGTGGTCGCCGCGC
Organism: Mycobacterium sp.; assembly: GCF_019247635.1. Taxonomy (GTDB): domain Bacteria; phylum Actinomycetota; class Actinomycetes; order Mycobacteriales; family Mycobacteriaceae; genus Mycobacterium. Next base: position 177,620 of record NZ_JAFBAR010000090.1, on the reverse strand, counting down.
TGTTCGGCGGTCAGGCGTTGATCGGCCTGGGCGTGACGCGTAACGAGGTTGGCGCGCAGACGGCTCTGACGGTGCTGTTGTTCACCAGCCTGGCGATCTCGATCACGGTGCAGGTGCTCGCCGATCCTTTGGCCGGCGTCCTGGACCGGGTGGCGTTCTCCAAGTCGCCGACGCTGCGGGCCGACCGGGCCGCGCTACGCCACACCGGAGCCGCGCTGCCGCTGCGTTCCGACAACCCGCTCGGAGACCTCGACGACGACACCTTCGTCCGGCTCACCCGCCGGGCGCTGGGCCACTACGGAGACTTGACCAGACTCGTTGCCAGCCCGCTGACCGCGTTGCCGGTGATCGACGAGCGACTGGCCGCGCGCGGCGCGCCCGATCACCCGCTGGAACGCGCCAACGAGCTCAAGGCCGTCCTCGCCGATGGCATCGGCCGGCTCAAGCCACGCGACGCCGGCGACTTCGGTACCACCGAGCAATGGCGGTACTACAACTCGCTGTATTTCCCTTATGTCGTCGGCGTGCGCGCCTATGCGCAGAACGCCACCGCCGCCGGGTTGGATCCCACCGCACGGCAGGCCTGGCAGTGGTTGGTCACCGAGGTGCCCCAGCGATCGCTGCACAACTGGCAGAACGCGGCGGCCCGGCTCATCGCGGCCGACTTGCGGGGCCGGGTCGCAATACCTAGCGAATGAGCCGGCCGGCGGACGCTGATGCCGTCGCGCGCCGCAGGGCCGGCTGTCCGCCTTCGTCGATCAGGTGAGCGGTCTAATTCGCGCGGGCGGGAATACCCGAGCGAACTGGCTGGTCATTCCACACGTGGCAGTAACTGGCAGTGCCATGCGTCGATCTGGCAGTGCCCGGACGGCAGGCTCAAACCTGTCCAGTCCTTTTGACACCCCTGCAAAACCTGCCACAGCGAGGAGTTAACCCACATGACCGCCATCTCAGGACCGACAACCCGGGTCCTCTACGACTCGACCGACTCCCTGTTGCGATTCGCCATGCGCGCAGACGCAACCATCACGGGTTTGATGGGGCTGGCCGTTGCCGTTGCCGCAGACCCGATTTCGAGGATCACCGGACTGACGTCCGGCCAGGAATACAGCATGGGCGCTTTCTTCGTGCTCTACGGCCTTGTGGTGTTCAGCCTGGCCGGCTTGCCGAACCTGCGCCGCGCCGGGATCGGCGTGGTTGCGGCCAACATCGTGTACACCGCGGCGGCGGTGGTGGCCGCCGAGTTGGTGCCGATGACCGGCGCCGGGGTGGCCGCAACGCTGGCCAGCGGTGTGTACACGGCATTCTTCGCCGGACTGCAGTACCTGGGAGTGCGCCGCCTCGAGGCGTAGCTCCCCTTCCCGCCGGTGCGGGGCGCCTCCGCCGAATAGCGGTGTGTTGCCCCGCTCCGGCCTTTCGGAACGCCAGCACGACGTGGACGGCCTCGCGGACGCCGGCGAACTACAGCTTGCGCAGCCGCAGCCGGTTGATGGAGTGGTCGGCGTCCTTGCGCAGCACCAGCGTGGCACGGGGACGCGTCGGCAGAATGTTCTCGACGAGGTTGAGCCGGTTGATCGACCGCCAGATTTCACGCGCGGCCGCAACCGCCTTCGGGTCGGACAACGCCGAATAGTGGTGGAAGTGTGATTCCGGGTCAGCGAACGCCGTGCCACGCATCGCCAGAAACCGCGACACGTACCACTGCTCGATATCTTCGATCCGCGCGTCCACGTAGAGCGAGAAGTCGAACAGATCCGACACCATCAACGTCGGGCCCGTCTGCAAAACGTTGAGGCCCTCCAGAATCAGGATGTCGGGATGGCGGACCACGTGCTTGGCGCCCGGGATGATGTCGTACTTCAAGTGTGAATACACCGGCGCGCAGGCGTAGTCCGAGCCCGACTTCACCGAGGTCACGAACCGCAGCAGCGCCCTGCGGTTATAGCTCTCTGGAAAACCCTTGCGGTGCATGAGGTTTCGTCGATCGAGTTCAGCATTCGGGTAGAGGAAGCCGTCGGTTGTCACCAGGTCCACCCTCGGGTGGTGATCCCAGCGGGCCAACAGTGCCTGCAGCACACGGGCGGTGGTCGACTTGCCCACGGCCACGCTGCCGGCCACCCCGATGATGAACGGCACCGGCCGGTTGGGGTTTTGCTGCGGTTCCCCAAGGAATTCCGCGGTGGCGGCGAACAGTCGTTGACGGGCGGCGACCTGAAGGTGAATCAGACGGGACAACGGCAGGTAGACCTCTTCAACTTCGAGCAGGTCGATCTGTTCGCCGAGACCGCGCAGGCCGACCAGTTCCTCCTCGGTCAGGGCCAGTGGCGTCGACATCCGGAGCGCGCGCCATTGCTTTCGGTCGAATTCCACATAGGGACTCGGCTCGCTAGGCCGCGGCATGGGTCTCAGTCTCGCAGGGATCGCCACGTGCTCGACGGCTGGGCCGGCTTAAAACGCCGCGACATCGCGGCTCTGGGCCCCTGGATAGACTGGCGCGCGTGACCGCTGCACCTGACGCCCGTGTTTCCTCTTCTGTCATGTCCGCCCCGCTCGCCGAGGTCGACCCCGATATCGCCGAGCTGCTGGGCAAGGAACTCGGCCGGCAACGGGACACCCTGGAGATGATCGCGTCGGAGAACTTCGTGCCGCGCTCGGTGCTGCAGGCTCAGGGCAGCGTGCTGACCAACAAGTACGCCGAGGGACTCCCCGGACGTCGCTACTACGGCGGCTGCGAGTTCGTCGACGTTGTCGAGAACATCGCACGCGACCGGGCCAAGGCGCTGTTCGGCGCCGACTTCGCGAACGTGCAGCCGCATTCGGGTGCCCAGGCCAACGCCGCGGTGCTGCATGCGTTGATGTCGCCCGGAGAGCGGCTGCTGGGCCTGGACCTGGCCAACGGCGGTCACCTGACTCACGGCATGCGGCTGAACTTTTCCGGCAAGTTGTACGAGAACGGCTTTTATGGCGTCGACGCGACGACGCATTTGGTCGACATGGACGTGGTGCGGGCCCGGGCGCTGGAATTCCGTCCGAAGGTGATCGTCGCCGGCTGGTCGGCGTACCCGCGGATCTTGGACTTCGGCGCTTTTCGGTCGATCGCCGACGAGGTCGACGCCAAGTTGTGGGTCGACATGGCGCATTTCGCCGGCCTGGTCGCCGCTGGGTTGCATCCCTCCCCGGTCCCGCATGCCGACGTCGTCTCTACGACCATCCACAAGACCATCGGCGGCGGCCGCTCCGGGATGATCCTGGGCAAGCAGGAGTACGCCAAGGCAATCAATTCGGCGGTGTTCCCCGGCCAGCAGGGCGGACCGCTGATGCACGTCATCGCGGGTAAGGCCGTCGCCCTGAAGATCGCAGGCACGCCCGAATTCGTGGACCGGCAGCAACGCACACTTTCTGGCGCCCGGATTCTCGCCGACCGACTGTTGGCCTCCGATGTGGCCAAGGCCGGCGTGTCGGTGGTCAGCGGTGGCACCGACGTCCATCTGGTACTGGTCGACCTACGGAACTCCCCGCTAGACGGCCAGGCGGCCGAGGATCTGCTGCACGAGGTCGGCATCACCGTCAACCGCAACGCCGTGCCCAATGACCCCCGCCCGCCGATGGTGACGTCTGGCCTGCGGATCGGCACGCCCGCCTTGGCCACCCGCGGCTTCGGCGACGCGGAGTTCACCGAGGTTGCCGACATCATCGCCGGCGCGCTGGTGGGTGGAAGCTCTGCAGGCGAGGTCGACGTCGCCGGGTTGCGGAACCGGGTGACCGGGCTGGCCAGGGAGTTTCCACTCTACGACGGGCTCGAGGACTGGAGCCTGGTCGGGCGCTAGCCCTCCCGGTCACTGCGCGGTAGCAGCAGGGCCACCGACACGACACGTGCCGGTGGAGTTTGAGAGAACCTGTGTACGCGGGTTACGGTAACCGCATGGCACAGAAACCTGTCGCTAACGCGCTGACCCTTGAGCTCGAACCCGTGGTGGAAGCCAACATGGATCGCCACCTCGGCACCGAGGACATCTGGTTCGCTCACGACTACGTGCCGTTCGACCGGGGCGAGAACTTCGCCTTCCTCGGTGGGCATGACTGGGACCCGTCGCAGGCGACGCTGCCGCGGACCATCACGGACGCGTGCGAGATCCTGGTGCTCCTCAAGGACAACCTGGCGGCCCACCACCGCGAACTCGTCGACCACTTCATTCTCGAGGATTGGTGGGGCCGCTGGCTCGGCCGGTGGACCGCCGAGGAACACCTGCACGCCATCGCCATACGCGAGTACCTGGTGGTCACCCGCGAAGTCGACCCAACCGCCAACGAGGAGGCCCGCGTCCAATACGTGATGAAGGGCTACCGGGCCGACACGTACACGCAGCTCGAAACCCTGGCGTACATGGCGTTCTACGAGCGCTCGCTCGCCACCTTCGCCCACAATCTGGCCGCCCAGATCGAGGAGCCCATTCTCGCCGGGCTCATCGACCGCATCGCCAGGGACGAAGTGCGGCACGAGCAGTTCTTCGCCAACCTGGTCGAGCACTGCCTCGGATATACCCGCGACGAAACGATCGCGGCGATCGCAGCCCGCGCGGCCGACCTGGGCGTCGTCGGCGCCGACATCGATGCCTACCAGGACAAGCTGCAAAACGTCGCCGAGGCCGGCATTTTCGGCCAGGCGGACTTGGCCCAGGTGATCTCGGAACGCATCACCGCGTGGGGTCTGGCCGACGAGCCGCGGCTCAAGCAATTCGTCTCTAACTGAGTCGCCCAACCACTTTCGGGCTTCCTCTCAGGCAACTGTCGGCGCGCCTGCTCTGCGCGGGTGCGGCGACGGGAGTAGCGTCGCATCCGATGGCCAGCGAATTGCTCTGCTGCCAGGGCGGCACTCCCGGTTTCTGCACGGGTCACTACCAAGGCAGGACCGGCCCCGGTCCTGGTGCTGCGGCCCCCTTCGAAGTGCCTGTGTGGGTCCGCGCGGGCGTAATCTGCTCGAGGAGCGCTCCGTGACCGATATCCGGACGTACGTGCTCGACACCTCCGTGCTGCTGTCCGATCCCTGGGCGTGCAGCAGGTTCGCCGAACACGAGGTCGTGGTTCCGCTGGTGGTGATCAGCGAGTTAGAGGCCAAACGCCACCACCATGAGCTGGGCTGGTTCGCCCGGCAGTCGTTGCGCCTGTTCGACGACCTACGGTTGGAACACGGACGGCTGGATCAGCCCATTCCCGTTGGTACACAAGGGGGTTCGCTTCACGTCGAACTCAACCACACCGACCCGTCGGTGTTGCCTGCTGGCTTTCGTACCGACAGCAACGACTCACGGATCCTGAGTTGTGCCGCCAACCTGGCCGCAGAGGGCAAGCGAGTCACGTTGGTCAGCAAGGACATTCCGCTGCGAGTCAAGGCCGCCGCGGTTGGTCTGGCCGCCGACGAATACCACGCGCAGGACGTCGTGGCCTCCGGATGGTCCGGCATGCACGAAATCGAGACGGCTGCTGAGGACATCGACGCGTTGTTCGCCGACGGCGAGGTGGACCTGGCCGAAGCTCGAGACCTGCCCTGCCACACCGGGATTCGGCTGTTGGGTGGAAGTTCGCATGCACTGGGCCGGGTCACCGCGAACAAACGCGTCCAGCTGGTCCGGGGTGACCGCGAGGTGTTCGGGTTGCGGGGCCGGTCCGCCGAACAGCGCGTGGCGTTGGACCTCTTGCTCGACGAGTCGGTGGGCATCGTCTCGTTGGGTGGCAAGGCCGGCACGGGCAAGTCGGCGCTGGCGCTGTGCGCGGGCCTGGAGGCCGTCCTGGAGCGACGGACACAGCGCAAGGTGGTGGTTTTCCGCCCACTGTACGCCGTGGGCGGCCAGGAACTGGGTTATCTGCCGGGTAGCGAGAGCGACAAGATGGGGCCGTGGGCGCAGGCGGTCTTCGACACGCTGGAAGGGTTGGCCAGCCCCGCGGTGCTCGACGAAGTCCTCTCCCGCGGCATGCTCGAAGTGCTGCCGTTGACCCACATCCGGGGGCGCTCGCTGCACGACTCGTTTGTCATCGTCGATGAGGCGCAGTCACTCGAGCGCAATGTGCTGCTGACCGTGCTGTCCCGGTTGGGAACGGGTTCGCGGGTGGTCCTGACGCACGACATCGCGCAGCGCGACAACCTACGCGTCGGGCGCCACGACGGCGTCGCGGCAGTGATCGAGAAGCTCAAAGGCCACCCGCTGTTCGCCCACATCACGCTGCTGCGCAGTGAGCGGAGCCCGATCGCCGCGCTGGTCACCGAGATGCTCGAAGAGATCGCCGGGCCGCACTGAGCACCCGTTTCGGTAGGCTCTGAGCGTGCCGAAACGACCCGACAACCAGGCCTGGCGCTACTGGCGCACGGTCTTGGGTGTCGTCGCCGCGGGCGCGGTGCTGGTGATCGGCGGCCTCACCGGCCACGTGACGCGCGCCGACAACCTGAGTTGCTCGGTGGTCAAGTGCGTTGCGCTGACCTTTGACGACGGACCCGGTCCGTTTGACGAGCGGCTGCTGCAGATCCTCAAGGACAACGACGCCAAAGCGACATTCTTTTTGATCGGCAACAAGGTGGCGGCCAACCCGGCGGGCGCCAAGCGCATTGCGGACGCTGGCATGGAGATCGGCAGCCACACCTGGGAACACCCCAACATGACGACGATTCCCCCGGAGGACATTGCCGGTCAGTTCTCCCGGGCCAACGACGCGATCAACGCCGCGACCGGGCGGACGCCGACGCTGTACCGGCCGGCCGGCGGGCTGTCCAACGACGCGGTGCGGCAGATCGCCGCGAAGTATGGGTTGGCCGAAATCCTCTGGGATGTCATCCCTTTCGACTGGGCCAACGACTCGAACACGGCCGCGACACGCAACCTGCTGATGAGCCAGATCAAACCGGGCTCGGTGGTGTTGTTCCACGACACCTACTCGAGCACCGTCGACCTGATGTATCAGTTCATCCCGGTGCTCAAATCCAACGGTTATCGCCTGGTGACGGTCAGTGAGCTGCTCGGTCCGCGCGCTCCGGGCAGCAGTTACGGCAGCCGGGAGAACGGCCCACCGGTCAACGGGCTTCAAGACATCCCGGCCAACCAGATTCCCGCACTGCCCAACACCCCGTCGCCCACGCCGATGCCCAATTTCCCGATCACCGACATCCCGGGAGCGAACTCGGGCGGGCCAAACAACGGTGCGTAAGCCAGTCCGCCGAACCGGTGTGCGGCATCCAAAAACGTTCCGCGGCTATGTGATTCAATATGCGACCGACCTTGCCGTGGCCTATATCCTGGCGGTCATCGACGTGGCCGCGATTATGATCCCGCTGCGGGGTAACACGTCCATCGACTTTGCCGAGAAGAACACCGCAGTGGTGACGCTGCTCGTTGTGCTTGGCATTTGCGGGGTTGCGTTAGCGGGTGTAGTGAGCATCGCCCCCACGTTGCGCTGGTTTCTCGCCGGAGACGAACCGACGACTGAACAACGGGACGCGGCGATCAAGCTGAGTGCCCGGCAGTCGGCAATCCTGCTGGCCGCATGGGGCCTGAGCGGCGGAATCCTGATCCTGCTCGATCGGTCTGGCGGGGCTTCGCTGCTGCTGCCCATGTTGCTCGGCGTGCTGCTCGGCGGACCGGCCGCCGCCGGCACCGGCCTGTTGATCGCGCAGCACAGCCTGCGCCCCCTCATGATCGCCGCCACCCAGGGCGCCAAGCCGCGCCTGGCGGCGCCCGGGGTATTCGCGCGTCTGGTCCTCATGTGGTTCCTGTGCAGCGCGGTGCCCATCGCCGTGATCGCGACCTTTGTCGTCCTGCGGTCCTACGGCTGGCTCATCCAGAGGTCGGCATCGCTGGATGCGCCCGTACTGGTGGTGTCGCTGGCGGCGCTGATTCTCGGGTTGCCCACGATGATTCTGACGTCGCGATCCATCGCGGATCCGGTCGGCGAGGTCGTCGACGCGATGGCCGAGGTCGAACACGGCGACCTGGAAACCTACGTCGGCGCCTATGAACGCTCCCAAATCGGGCGCCTGCAAACGGGATTCAACCGGATGGTCGCCGGGCTCGCCGAACGTGACCGGCTGCGCGATCTGTTCGGCCGTTACGTCGGGGCGGATGTGGCCCGTCGCGCCATCGAAGAGGGTGCCGAGCTGTCCGGCGATGTGGTCGAGGCCGCCGTCTTGTACATCGACCTGGTGGGTTCCACACAACTTGCGGAAAGCCGTCCGCCACAAGAGGTTGCCGAGATCCTCAACGATTTCTTCCGGATAGTCGTCGGGGCCGTCGACGAGCAGCAGGGACTGATCAACAAATTCCAGGGCGACGCGGCGCTGGCCATCTTCGGTGCCCCGTTGCGCATGGACCAACCGGCGTCGGCGGCGTTGGCGACGGCCCGCGCCCTGGCTGCCGCGCTACGCCAGCTACCCGTGGTCGACTTCGGCATCGGCGTCTCCGCCGGACGGGTCTTCGCGGGCAACATCGGCGCCGAAAACCGTTACGAATACACGGTTATCGGCGATGCCGTCAACGAAGCGGCGCGCCTGGCCGACGTCGCCAAGACCTCGGATCGGCGGATCTTGTGTTCGGCGGCAGCCATCGAGCGCGCCGGCGAGGCCGAGCGTGACCGGTGGGCGGAATGCTATTCGACCGTGTTGCGCGGTCGCTCGGAAGCAACGCGGGTGTCGACGCCGTCCTAGCTGACTACTTGGCGACCTTCAGGGCCGCGATGACCTGGTTGATGATGCCCGCCGAGGCGGTGTCACCAATGGGCGTAGCACCCATGAAGATCGTGACGGGCTTGGTGTCGACCGCGATGATTACCACCGTGTCGCCTTTCACGCCTTTGGTGGTGTCTGCGATCGAGACATCGGCGTCAACGCGGGCGGCCTTGATCCCGTCGACCGTGATCGACGATGTCTTGACGGGCCCCAGGGTGGGCTGCGCGTTCGAGTAGCCCGGCCCGGCGGCCACGCACGCCATCAACTTCGACGCCTGCGCCCCGACATCCATGCTGGGTACGAAATTGGTGATGGCGACCTCGGCCTGCATCATCCACTGGGTGCCCGACCCCACCTCTTGGGCTACACCCGCCGCGTCGATGAGGTTCGGCGATTGGTCGTCGGAGATGACCTGCCATCCGGGCGCCGCGCTGCTCGGGAACGACAGCTTGCCCGCGCTGATCGAGGTGCCGGTCGGCTTCTCACCGCCAGAGACATTGGGGGTGCAGTCGGTCGCGGTCTGCGCGCCACTCGGCTGTGGTGACGCCGCGCTGGTGGCGGTCGAGGTGGCGGCGGGGTTTGACTTGTTGCCGCTGGTAAGGCCGATTGCCAGGAACACCACGAGCCCGATGACGCCGAGCAGCGCGATGCCGCCCACGATCAGCCAGGGCAGCTTCGAGCCCGAGCCCTTCGGGCCGCCCGGCGGCGGCCCACCCGGGTAGGGTCCGGGCTGCCACCCGGGCGGCGCCTGCTGGCCCGGCTGAGGATATTGCTGGGGCGGATAGGCGCCCGCGGCATAGGGATCCGCCGGGCTCTGCGGGTTGGTGTACGGACCGCCCGGCGGGTACTGGTAGGGGCCGCCTTGCGGCTGCCCACCCTGCGGCTGCCCGCCCCAATAGGGGTCCTGGCCGTACGGATTCGATCCGTAGGGATTCTGACCATAGGGGCCCCCGGGAGGAACCGTCATTGCTCAACCACGCTCTCTGTCAAAGACCTCATGCACCGCGTCCCCCAAAGGTAGCCGCGCAACGCAGTATGACGGTCGGACCTGGACTTGGACCACTTGCCCTTTGCCTGGCCGTCACGTGGGCCTGACGCGAGCCATTGCCAACACGTCGAGGCGACGGTCCAGTTCTTCTTCGGACAGCTTGTCGCCGATCAACCCGCGGTCGATCACGGTCTGGCGGATCGTCTTGCGTTCCTTGAGGGCCTGCTTGGCCACCGCCGCGGCCTCCTCGTAGCCGATGGCCGAGTTCAACGGTGTCACGATGGACGGCGACGACTCCGCCAGCTCGCGCAGATGCTCGACGTTGGCCTTCAGCCCGACGATGCAACGCTCCGCGAACAGCTTCGACACGTTTGTCAGCAGCTTGAACGACTCCAGGATGTTGCGGGCCATCATCGGGATGTAGACGTTCAGCTCGAAGGCGCCGCTCGCGCCGCCCCAGGCCACCGCGGCGTCGTTGCCGATCACCTGCGCGGCCACCTGCGTAACGGCTTCGGGCAGAACGGGGTTCACCTTGCCCGGCATGATCGAGCTGCCGGGCTGCAGGTCCGGAAGCTGGATCTCGGCCAGCCCGGTCAGCGGGCCGGAGCCCATCCAGCGGATGTCGTTGGCAATCTTGGTCAGCGACACCGCGATGGTGCGCAACGCGCCCGATGCCTCGACCAACCCGTCACGGGCCGCCTGGGCTTCGAAAGAATTTGTGGCCGTGCGTAATTCGTTCAGTCCGGTCTCTGCGACCAGCGTCTCGACCACCTTGGTCCCGAAGCCGTCGGGCGCGTTGAGGCCGGTGCCGACGGCGGTGCCGCCGATGGCCAGTTCACCCAACCGTGGCAGCGTCGCCCGCACCCGCTCGATACCGGCCTCGATCTGGCGGGCGTACCCACTGAATTCCTGGCCCAGCGTGACGGGCACGGCGTCCATCAGGTGCGTACGGCCCGACTTCACCACGGTGCGCCACTCGTCGGCCTTGGCGGCCAGCGCACCGTGCAGTTCCTCTAGCGCCGGGATGAGATGGCGCACCGCGGCCTCGGTGGCCGCGATGTGGGTGGCGGTGGGGAAGGTGTCGTTGGACGACTGCGACATGTTGACGTCGTCGTTGGGGTGCACTTTTACCCCGTTGGCGGCCGCGATGCTGGCAATCACCTCATTGGTGTTCATGTTGGAACTGGTGCCCGAACCGGTCTGGAAGACGTCGATGGGAAACTGGTCGTCGTGCTTGCCGTCGGCAATCTCGGCGGCCGCGGCGATGATCGCATCGGCCTTCTCCGGCGCCAGCAAGCCCAGGTCCTTGTTGACGTGCGCGCAGGCCCCCTTCAGCAGGCCCAACGCGCGGATCTGGGTGCGCTCCAGGCCACGGCCAGAGATCGGGAAGTTCTCCACCGCACGCTGGGTTTGCGCGCGCCACAACGCTTTTGCCGGCACCCGGACCTCGCCCATGGTGTCGTGCTCGATGCGGTATTCGGCGCTGTCGGCCATGAATCGGGTTCCTCTTCGCTAGGTGTGTACGGCCTGCTCAAGGCAGGGGATAAGCCGCGGTGCTGTCACCGGTGAAGTCGATGGCGGAGTACTCGTTGAGCTTTGAAAGCCGGTGGTAGGCCTCGATCATCCGCACGGTGCCCGACTTCGACCGCATCACGATCGACTGCGTGGTGCAGCCACCGGGTTGGTACCGCACGCCCTTGAGCAGGTCGCCATCGGTGACCCCGGTGGCGCAGAAGAAGACGTTCTCGCCGGAGACCAGGTCCTCCGTCGTCAGAATCTGGTCGAGGTCGTAGCCCGCGTCCAACGCCTTGCGGCGCTCAGCCTCGTCCTTGGGAGCCAGCTGCGCCTGAATCGCGCCGCCCATGCACCGGATGGCCGCGGCGGCGATGATCCCCTCGGGAGTGCCGCCGATGCCGGCCAGCATGTCGGTGCCCGACTGCGGTCGGCAGGCCGAGATCGCGCCCGCGACGTCGCCGTCGGTGATCAGCCGGATCCGGGCCCCGGTGGTCCGGACATCTTCGATCAATTGAGCGTGCCGCGGCCGGTCCAGGATGCACACCGTCATGTCCCGTACCGACAGCTCCTTGACCCTGGCGACGGCCCGGACGTTGTCCGCGATCGGCGCGGTGATATCCAGCACGTGCGCGGCGTCGGGCCCGACGGCGATCTTGTTCATGTAGAACACCGCCGACGGATCGAACATGGCGCCGCGATCCGCCACCGCCAGCACCGAGATGGCGTTGGGCATGCCCTTGCTCATCAGCGTGGTGCCGTCGATCGGGTCGACGGCGAAGTCGCAATCCGGGCCGTCGCCGTTACCGACTTCCTCGCCGTTGTAGAGCATCGGCGCTTCGTCTTTCTCACCCTCGCCGATGACCACGACGCCGCGCATCGAGACCGAGTTCACCAATTCGCGTATCGCGTCGACCGCGGCGCCGTCCCCGCCCTCCTTGTCGCCGCGGCCTACCCAGCGGCCCGCCGCCATGGCGCCGGCCTCGGTAACCCGCACCAGTTCCAGGGCAAGGTTGCGGTCCGGGGCTTCTCCGCGCGGCCGGGCCTGCCTCGATTCGTGCCGCGCGACGGCGGTCGGGCACGAACCGGATCCCTCAGCTGTCATGGTTGCCGATTCTCCCAGAAGCAGTTCAATGGTGTAGAGCTGGGATACTGGCGGGGTGACCACCGAGCCGCAGCCGAAACGGGGGCCAGTTGCGGGCCCTGTTACGGGGGCTGTTGCGGGACCTGTTGCTAAGCCGCCCAAACCGCGCTTGCTGCAGGACGGCCGAGACATGTTCTGGTCCCTGGCGCCGCTGGTCCTTGGCTGCATCGTGCTGGCGGGCATGGTCGGGATGTGTTCGTTAGCGCCGGGGGGGACGACTAGGGGCACCATCCCGTCCTACGACGCCGCGGCGGCCCTGCGTGCGGACGCCGCGACACTGGGATTTCCGATCCGGCTACCCCAGCTGCCCGTTGGCTGGAAACCCAACTCCGGCAGCCGGGGCGGCATCGAAAACGGACGAACCGATGCCTCGACCGGCCAGCGACTCAATGCGGCCACCTCGACCGTCGGATACATCACCCCGACGGGGATGTATGTGAGCCTGACACAGAGCAATGCTGACGAGGACAAGCTGGTTGGTTCGATCCATCCCGGCATGTATCCGACCGGCACGGTCGACGTTTCCGGCTTCAACTGGATCGTCTATCAGGGTGCTGACCAAAACGGTGCCGCCGCCGAGCCGGTATGGACTACCAGGTTGCCCAGTCCGGTCGGCCCCACGCAGATCGCGGTTACCGGTGCCGGCAGCACCGACCAGTTCCGTACCCTGGCGACGGCGACGCAATCGCAGTCGCCATTACCAAGTCGATAGAAGGGACGTAGCGCGTGACTGCACCCGAGGCAGACCTTTCCGGTTGGTCGGCGGCACCGTTCACCGGTGCCGGCTACACCCACGACGTGTATCGCAAGGGCACAGGTCCGGGCGTGGTGTTGATCCCCGAGTTACCCGGGATCCATCCCGGTGTGTTGGCCCTGGGAAATCATCTGGTGGACAACGGTTTCACGGTGGCCATACCGTCGTTGTTCGGTGAGCCGGGCAGGACCGTGACGGCCGGCTATGCGGCGTCGACGATTGCGCGGGCCTGTGTGGCAAAGGAATTCGCGGCGTTTGCGACCAACAAGCAGCGGCCGGTGTCGCTGTTCCTGCGCGCATTGGCTCGGGACCTCAACGCGTCGACGCCGGGCAAGGGCGTCGGCGTGATCGGCCAATGCTTCACCGGCGGCTTCGCGCTGGCCGCCGCGGTCGACGACAGCGTGCTGGCGCCGGTACTGAGCCAGCCTTCGGTGCCGTTCCCGGTGACACCTGCGCAGCGTCGCGATCCCGGGCTGAGTGAGTCCGAGCTGGCAACGGTCGCCGACCGGTGCGCCAACGACGGGCTGTGCGCTATCGGTTTACGGTTCAGCGAGGACAAGACGTCGCCCGGCGCACGGTTCAGCACGCTCAAACAGCGACTGGGTGACGCGTTCGAGGTGATCGAGATCGACTCCGGCCCAGGCAACCAGCACGGCTTCGGCAAAATGGCGCACTCCGTGCTTACCAACGAGCTCCGCGAGGTCGACGGCCAGCCGGCCTACGAGGCCCGCAAACGGGTGGTCGAGTTCCTCACCGAGCGGCTGGCCTAGCCAGCCCGACCTATCGGCTGGCCTTCGCTTTCGAAGCCTTCGCTTTCGAGGCCTCCGCTTTCATCTGGTTGAACAGGTCGACGTAGTAGGGCAGGCATTCTTTCATCGCCTGCTCGGTGTCGAACAGTGGCTCGTAACCGAGGTCGCGTCGGGCCTTGGCAACCGAGAAATAGTTGTCCAGGTAGACCCGTTCTACCGCGTTAGGTTCGAGCAATGGTGCGGGGAAGCCGAAGCGGAAGTGCAGCCGCTGCCAGCCCGTCATCGCCCAGTGCACCGCGGGACCGGAAATCCTTATCCGCGGCCACTTTTCCCCACACGCTTCCACCACCGGCCGCGCGAACTCGAACATATTGATGGGCTCGGCGTCGTTGATGAAGTAGGCCTGACCGGGTGCGGTGCCGCCGGGCACCAGATGCTCGGCGGCCAGGATGAAGCCGTGAATCAGGTTGTGCACGTAAGAGTTATCCAGCCGCGCCGACTTGCGTCCGATCAGCACCTTGACGTGGCCCTTGATGACGCTCTCAAACAACTTGCGGAACATCGTCTGGTCGCCGTTTCCCCAGATGCCACTGGGCCGGATCGAGCAGGTAAGCATGCCGTCAACACCGTTCTGCGACAACACATATCGTTCGGCGGCGACTTTGGTCTCGGTGTACAGGTCATGGAAGCGGTCGGTGTAGGGTAGGGACTCGTCACCGTTGGCGATGTTCTTGCCGCCCATTACCACGCTGTTGGATGCCGTGTAGACGAACCGCTTGACGCCGGCCTTCTGCCCGGCCTGCACCAGATTCTCGGTGCCGCCGACGTTGACAGAAAAACTGCGCTGTCGGTATTCCTCGGTCGCCGACGCGCCGCCCATCAACTCGATGATCGCCGCGGTGTGGAAGACGGTGTCGATGTTGTCCACCGCGGCGGCGCAGACCCCTGCGTCGGTGATGTCACCCTGCAGCACTTCCAGTTGCGGGTGCTGCGGCAGGGGCGACGGCGCGCGGTCGAAAGACCGCACCCGGTGTCCGCGATCGAGCAAGGTGGTCACCAGATTGGCGCCGACGAAGCCGGATCCGCCGGTGACCAGAACGCTGCCGAGTTCGGTTGTCAGTGCCGCATCGCCCATGGGCGAAGCATACTGAAACGTGTTCCAGTCTGACAAAGAATTTGCTTATCGGGACCTGCCTGGGTCAATTTTCGTCGGCGTGGCCAGAGGCCAGGGCATCGGTCACCCGCTGGCGCGCGCCAGCTAAGTGTTCCTCACATCTTTTGGCGAGTTGTTCGCCCCTTTCCCAGAGCCTCAGCGACGCATCCAAATTCAGTCCGCCCTGTTCGAGAAGTCGTACGACTTCGATCAGCTCGTCTCGGCAGGCTTCATAGCCCAGCTTACTAATAGGTGTAATGAATCCGTTCTCGTCTTTATCGCTCATCGTGGTCTTTTTCATCCATCACTGCGCCCCCACTCACCGCGCTCACGGCGCCGTCGCCCACACGTACCCGAAGCCTGGTGCCCGCCGGAGCGTCGCGCACCGATCTGAGCACCTCCGGAGGTCCACCCGAGGCCGGGGCCGCCTGCACCACCGCGTAGCCGCGGGCGAGCGTCGCGGCCGGACCCAGTGTCGCCAGCCGCGCGGCCAGGTGACCCACCCGTTCGGTCTCTGCGGCGACCAGCCGGGTGATGTCACGACGAACCGCTGATCGCGCACGGTGGATCTCGTCGGCGCGCGCGGTCAGCGCCGTCAGCGGATCGGCGAGCACCGGACGGCTGCGCAACTGGGCCAACGCGCGCTGCTCGCGTGAGACCCAATTGCGCAGGGCCTGCGCGCTGCGGCCACGCAACTCGTCGATCAGTCGCTGCTCGGCGGCGGTATCCGGGACCGCTTTCTTGGCCGCGTCGGTGGGCGTGGCAGCACGCAGATCGGCGACCAGGTCGCACAGCGGATTGTCGGGTTCGTGGCCGACGGCGCTAATCACCGGCGTGCGGCACGCCGAGATCGCCCGACACAGCGTCTCGTCGGAAAACGGCAACAGGTCCTCGACGCTGCCGCCGCCGCGGGCCAGCACGATCACGTCGACGTCAGAGTCCCGGTCCAGTTCGTCCAGCGCCTCCACGATTTGCGCAACGGCGTTAGGGCCCTGCACGGCGGTGTTGCGGATGGCGAAACGCACCGCGGGCCAACGTGCGGCGGCCACGGTTGTCACGTCGTGTTCGGCATGACTCGCCCGTCCGGTGATCAGCCCAATAGTGCTGGGCAGGAACGGAATCGGCCGCTTGCGCCGCGGGTCGAACAGCCCCTCGGCGTCCAGCAGCCGACGCAGCCGGTCGATGCGCGCCAACAGCTCGCCGACGCCGACGGCGCGAATCTCGCTGAGCCGCAACGAAAATGTGCCCCGCCCAGTGTAAAAAGAGGGCTTGCCGCAGACGACGACCTGAGTGCCCTCGGCCAATTTCACCGGCGCTGACAACACCAGGTCGCGCGAACAGGTCACGGTCAGTGACATGTCGGCGGCAGGGTCGCGCAACACCATGAAGACCGTGCTGGCGTGGGGCCGCATGGTGACCTGAGCCAGTTGTCCCTCGACCCATACCGTGCCCAGCTTGTCGATCCAGCCCGCGACCCGGATGGCCACCGCGCGCACCGGGAACGGATTCTCGGCGGAATTGCCTTCCGGACCCCGGTTCACTTCGCGGATGCGCGGGTGATCCTGTTGGCGAGCAGCGTCTGGAACGGAGCGCGGGCCTTGGTGGCTTGCTCGTAGGCCAGCAGGGCCTCCAGTTCCGTAACGTCCAGTGATTGCAACCGGGCGCGCAGCTGCGCCAGCGTCAGCGCCGGGTAGTCGAGTTCGGCCGCCACCTCGGGCGCCGGAACCGTCTTTTCGGCGGCGGTCTTCTTCGACTTGCTGGGCGCCGGCGTGGCCGCGCGGGCGGGTGTGGGGGCCTCGGGTACCGAATAGAGCGCGAAGCGTCCCTCGGCCCGGCGATCGGCTTCGATGCCGTCCGCGTCGGGCGGCAGCCCTTCGACACTTTGGGACAGATCCTCGTCGAACGTCGCCCATTCCGGCTGCTCGTCCTTGGATGGAAATATCGATTCCAGCGTGGTGTCGCCCTTGATCACCAGGTCGGCCAGGTTTTGTTGGAAGCGCATCACCAGGTGCGCCGCCTGACTGGCAAGCGTCATCGGGTACATCAGAATCGTCTTCGGCAGCTTCATCGTCTCCTCGACGGCGACTGTCGCCGCGCCGACAAGTAGCCGAACCCCGTACGGTGCAGTAGCCATGGGTCCAAGACTGCCTCAAGCGGCGGCTAAGTCCAAGTGGACCCCGTGAGCTGGCAGTCGCGAGTCGGCAGAACGTACCCTGGGTGACATGCCGCCGACGATCGATATGGGGATTCCCGGTGCTTCGAAATCGGTTGCCGACGACCCAACCCGCAAGCGAGTCCTGCTCGCGGAGCCGCGGGGCTACTGCGCGGGGGTGGACCGGGCCATCGAGACCGTCGAACGTGCGCTGGAGAAGCACGGTGCTCCCGTCTACGTTCGGCACGAGATCGTGCACAACCGGCACGTGGTGGACACCCTGGTCAAGGCCGGTGCGGTGTTCGTCGAGGAGACCGACGAGGTCCCCGAGGGGGCCATCGTGGTGTTCTCGGCGCACGGGGTCGCGCCGACGGTGTACGCGGCCGCGGCCGAACGCAATCTGCGGACCATCGACGCCACCTGCCCGCTGGTCACCAAGGTGCACAACGAGGCCAGACGCTTCGCCCGGGACGACTACGACATTCTGCTGATCGGTCATCAGGGACACGAAGAGGTGATCGGCACGGCCGGCGAGGCGCCCGATCACGTGCAGCTGGTCGACGGGGTCGAGGCCGTGGAGCACGTGACGGTTCGCGACGAGGACAAGGTGGTCTGGCTGTCGCAGACCACGCTGTCCGTCGACGAGACCATGGAGATCGTCGACCGGCTACGGCAGCGCTTCCCGAAACTGCAGGATCCGCCCAGCGACGACATCTGCTACGCCACGCAGAATCGGCAGGTCGCCGTCAAGGCGATGGCACCCGAGTGCGAGCTGGTGATCGTGGTCGGTTCGCGCAACTCGTCGAACTCGGTGCGGTTGGTCGAAGTGGCTTTGGGCGGCGGTTCCCGGGCCGCTCATCTGGTCGATTGGGCTGACGACATCGACCCCGTGTGGCTGAAGGACGTCACCACGGTTGGGGTCACCTCTGGCGCGTCGGTTCCGGAGGTTCTGGTGCGGGGCGTGCTGGAGCGATTGTCGGAGTTCGGCTACGACGTGGTCCAACCGGTGACGACGGCCCAAGAGACGTTGGTGTTCGCCCTGCCACGCGAGATCCGCTCGCTTCTCAAAAACGGCTAGGCCTGATCAGGCGTCGTATTCCCAGGATCCGGCCGGGGGACGGGGCGCACGTGATCGGCGCCGGCGGTCCGCCTCGGGCGGCTCGCGTAGCTGGTCCCGGGAGGTTTCGCCGCGGTAGCGGACTTGCGAGATCGGGTGGTGCGTCCGGTTGGAGCCGTTCGATCCGGTCGGCGTAGCACGGCGGCGTGGCTGCTCCGAGGAGCCATACGGGTCATAGGAGTCATAGGAGTCATAGCCCTCGTAGGGGCCGGAGTGTCTGGACGGGGGCTCCGGCGGGCGCTCGTACCGGTCATACGGGTCGAAGCGGCTGGTGCGAGGCGTGGGCCGCTCGTACGGATTACGGCGGGCCTGCGGGTCTCGACGTGGCTCCCGCTGCGCACGCAGGTCCTGATCGGCCGGCGGCCTCGGGCGCCGGCGTGGTCGCGGGGACGGGGACGGGTCGCCGGCTCCGGCCTCGTAGCCCCGGGGCTGGGCTCTGCGAGCCGGGCGTCGCGGACGCTCGAGCCCTTGTTCCTGCACGTCGTCCGGCGACGGACGGGCATGCCGGGAACGGGTCCGGCTGGCGCGCTCGGTTGATCGGCTGCTGCGTGTCGCCCTGCCCGTTCTCGCGCTGCTTCGACGCGCGTGATTGACGGCGGGCGCCCGCTGGGGGTCTGCGGTCGCGGCGTCGTCCGACTCGAGGTCGGGATCGGCGCTGAAAAGCGATCTCAGTTTCGTCGCGATCGTTCTGATGGCCGACGGCCGCTCGACGGCGGCGGCGGTGTCCTCGGTGCCGGCGGTCGCCACCGAGCGGTGCGACATCCCGAAATACCACCGGATCAGGCCGATCAGCAGCACCCCACCGGCGGTTCCCAGCATCAGCGGGAAGCGTTCGATGAGCGGGTAGCCGCAGTTGATCAGCAGGTCCTTGAGGTTGCCGACCTTGCGATCGTGGAACATCCAGTAGGCGGCCGGAACCGTGCCGAAAAGCAGCAGCGGCGGCTGGATGACGGCAGTGAAGACTCCGGACTGTCGGACGGCCAGCATTGCGGCCACACAACCGGCGATATAGCAGCCGGCAAAGACGTGCGAGAGGTCCTTGTGGCCGGCGTCGATCACCCAACCGACCATCGTCGCTGTGGCGGCGATAAGCACCGCGCCCCACCAGGGCACGCCCGCGATGCTGGGGACGATCGAGCGGTGATCCGCCGCCACCGCCGACCTCGCGCGCTGTGCTGACACAAGTAGACCGTACCGGCTGCGGGCCCAAAGGCCCGTATTACCTAGCCAGCGACCGCGGCGCGTTGACGGCGACCCCTAGACTTGGGTCCCTGTGAGCCTGAGCCTGGGAATCGTGGGTCTGCCCAACGTGGGCAAGTCGACCCTGTTCAACGCGCTGACCCGGAACAACGTGGTGGCGGCCAACTACCCATTCGCCACGATCGAACCCAACGAGGGCGTCGTTTCCCTTCCGGACCCGCGATTGGCCAAACTGGCCGAGATGTTTCACTCCGAGCGCATCGTCGCGGCGCCGGTGACCTTTGTCGACATCGCGGGCTTGGTCAAGGGGGCCTCGGAGGGCGCCGGGCTGGGCAACAAATTCCTGGCACACATCCGTGAATGCGACGCGATCTGTCAGGTGGTGCGGGTTTTCGCCGACGCCGACGTGACCCACGTCTCCGGCCAGGTAGATCCGCAGTCCGATATCGAGGTCGTCGAAACCGAGTTGCTCCTGGCCGACCTGCAGACCCTGGAACGCGCGTTGCCGAGGCTGGAGAAGGAAGCCCGCAACAGCAAGGAGCGCAGGCCCATCTACGACGCGGCGATCAGCGCCCAGGAGGTGCTCGATGGCGGCAAGACATTGTTCGCTGCCGCTGTGGACAGCAGCGTGCTGCGCGAGCTGAACCTGTTGACCACCAAGCCATTTCTGTATGTCTTCAACGCCGACGAGGGCGTGCTGACCGACGCCGCGCGGGTGGCCGAGTTGCGTGAACTGGTCAGGCCCGCCGATGCCGTCTTCCTCGATGCGGCAATCGAGTCCGAGCTGGTAGAGCTGGATGACGAATCGGCCGCGGAGCTTTTGGAATCGATCGGGCAGACGGAACGAGGACTAGATGCGTTGGCGCGCGCGGGTTTTCACACCCTGAAGCTGCAGACCTTCCTGACCGCGGGGCCCAAGGAGGCCCGAGCCTGGACCATTCATCAGGGCGACACCGCGCCCAAGGCCGCCGGGGTGATCCACACCGACTTCGAGAAGGGCTTCATCAAAGCCGAGATCGTGTCGTACGACGATCTGATCTCCGCCGGATCGATGGCTGCCGCCAAGGCCGCGGGCAAGGTGCGCATTGAGGGCAAGGACTACGTCATGGCCGACGGCGACGTCGTCGAATTCCGGTTTCAAGCAACGTCTGGGAGCAAAGGTTAGGCGATGCCGAAGAGCGTCGATCCCGCCCGCCCGCAGGAAGCGCTGGACCGGCGGGTGGGCATGGCGATGGCGCGCTGACACTTGAGCATCCTGGGACGCTGGATCGATGAGTGGGACCTCGTGAGTTTGGGAGGGCTGAAGGTCAAGATCGCGGAGTTCCGACTAAGGACGTCTGACGCAAAGTTGCCAACCGGTGAGGCAGTTAGTCAGCTCCAGTCGTGCTGTCGATCGTGAGTCAAGTGTGCGGTTGTACGAATTGGCTAGTAGCTCAGAAAGAAAACCGTCCCCCGCCCGAGCTGGGCGAGGGACGGGACGGCCACAGGTCGTCGAAATCTAGTCCTCGATTTCCTCTTCGTCATACCTGAACACTTGTGGTTCTCCTTTCCACATGCTCCTAGTCTAACGGGCAACGCAAACACGATGTTCCCTCATACGATGTGCGAAACCGTAGCAGGAGGTGGTTAAGAACATATGCCGACATGGCTACAAGGTTTTCTTGGCGGTGTTGGTGCGTCCCTGCTAGCTTCGGGGATCTTCCTGGGCATTTCGGCTCGCCTCCGACCGCGTATCGCGATATCTGAGTTCATCGCCAAGCGTCGGAACCCGGAGGATGGCAAAACCGAGTACCTCGTCAAGTTCGTCAACCTGTCGCGCAGGGCGTGTGTAGACCTGCAGCTCCACGCATACATCGCTACCGATTCGGAACTTCCTGCCAACGCGACGGGGACCGAAACGGCCCCTAACCGAACCATGAAGGTTATCGAGCTCGCCAAACGAGGGCCGTTTGTTCACGGACGCCGGAAGGATCGAGTGGACGCACCACATGCCCAACGGGTCCGGATTAAGACTGAGCACATCGACGAGTGGCAGCGCTCCGGCCAGCGGAAATACATCATGGTGCGGATTGTCGCCAAAGACGGCGTATCGGGCTTCCCGGCAGTGTTTGAACGCAGGTATGTCCTTGCGAATTGCATCCAGGAGGGAACCTTCATCACCGGCGACAGCCTTGACATTGCGCGATGGGAAGACCCTGCCGTCGATCCCTCGAATCTCGAGACGCCGCGAAGCGGCCAAGCGCTCCCGTCGCCTGACGCTGGTACCAGCGGGTGACAGACGGTAAGCGACGTGGTCGAGTTCCGGCTCAACATCTTAGTCGACCGAAGGTGAATGATATTAGCTGGCAACAATTCTCGTGAACGCTGACAACGTCGCCCGGGCGGAGCGATTCCGCCCGCGTGTGTTCGGCAATACTGGCCGACTCTGCAGTATGGAACGACGTCATCCGCCTCGACAGGCCTCGTGCGCACATCCTCGATGATGGTTGGGCCCCAGTCGACGTGCTCTCATTGTCGGTGGTGGTGCTTAGTCTGTGTTGCGCAAGACGCTGCCCGTCCGGGGGGAGCACCGCGACAGCCCATAGGGAGGCTTCATGAAGTTCCTATCGACCCGCCTCATCACGGCTGACGTCAATCGGCTCGCTGCTTTCTACGAGATGGTCACAGAGACCCCCGCGGTATGGGGCAATCAACTGTTCGCCGAGATACCGACGCCAGTCGGCACGCTGGCCCTCGGCAGCGACAAGACCGTGCCCCTGTTCGGAGAAGGATCGGCCGAGCCGGCCGCCAACCGGAGCGCGATTGTGGAATTCCTCGTCGACGACGTGGACGCCGAATTCGAGCGGCTCCGCGGGCGTCTCGCTGAAGTCGTGACCAAGCCGACAACCATGCCTTGGGGTAACCGCGCGCTTTTGTTCCGCGATCCAGATGGAAACCTCGTCAACCTGTTCACCCCTGTTACGGACGATGCCCGTGCCAAGTTCGGAGTCTGACTATTCGGACGCAGAGTCCGATCGTGAACGGTCCGGTCAAAGCGCGGGTACGTCATGGCGGCTCGACGTATCTTGAGCAGCGGACGGTCATTGATGCGTATGGAGGCGCGGTGCAGCCCGAGGACGTAGTTCGTGCGGAATTGAATGCGTGGCATGGTCTCGATGTCGACGAGATCGTGAGCCACTTCCATCCCGATGCCGTCTGGGACAACGTCGCGCTGGGTGTGCACCGGGGGCACGACGAGATTCGCCAGGCTGTCGACGGCTATGTCCGGCGCATGGAATCCGCCGAGCTGGAGCTTTTGAACATCGCGGTAAATGGCAACGTCGTGTTGACGGAGCGCGTCGATCACTTCGTATACGACGGAAGCAAAGTCGCCGCACGCTGTATGGGCGCTTTCGAGGTGACCGGCGACAAAATCACCGCCTGGCGCGACTACTTTGACGTCCCGCGCTAGGCTCCGGGCTGGTCTGCTGCAGGCGACGTCGTGGTCTGACCGGTGCCCCGTGGTTTGAGTGGTCATGCTCGAACGCCGGGCCCACCTCGCGCTGGAATTGTGCACAGCACTCGTGGACGAAACGGTCAAACCGCCGTGACGCTGGTCGGGATGGCTACTGCGGGTTCATTTTTCGCAGCGACGCCGTTTGAACTGATGGCGTTGGGGTGGGCGATGGAGCCGTGCTGGGGGTAGAAGGAACTTGGCTGGGGACCGTTGGGGCAGTGAGGGAGCCGTATTGGGGACAGTAGGCTTGGATCGCAGCTCCGGTGAAGTAGGCAGCATTGAGCGGTGGCCAGTTGGTGGCGTTGGTGACCTTGGCAACCAGATCCGCGTTGCTGGTGTTGGGGTTCTTGTTGAGGGTGGCGCAGACGACGGTTTTCGCGACCTCGATCGCTCTCTCCGGTGGGCCGTAACTCATTCCTGAGGTATTCAGGTTGGTTATGAACGCGTCGTCGGTGGAGTCCGCATGGGCCGGCACGGCCAATGCTACGGAAAGAACCATCAACGCTATGGCTCTCGCTACCATGACATCCACCTTCTAGTTGAATTTGACGCCGTCCGGTGACCTGGGTGGGCCCAAGGGCGTTCCACCGTATTTTAACTAGCACCGGCCGCGCGGCTACTGCCGTCGCTGGTCGTGGACGCCGCCGACGCCGGCCCGCGCCAGGCGGCGCTAGTTCGAAGGCCTCCGTGTACCGGTCTGGCGGGTCTGCTCGAACCGCTTCGGCACCGAGCCGAACGGCCAAATGGGTTACGGCATAGTCACTTCAACGTGGGACGACGACGAAGATTGCGCTCGCGTCGGCCGCAGCGATCATCGCAAAGGCGCTGCAGCACTGAAGCTTTGGACTACCGGGGCCTGAGTCGAAAGATGGGAATCTGGCGGCCGACCGGCGCTGTCTTGGCCTGGTAGTCGCCGTAACCCGGGTACACCCGCTGTGCGAGAGCCCACAGGCGGGCGTACTCATCGGGATCGGTGACCTCGCTTCCCACGAAACTCTCGCCGCCGAAATCGCACTCGGGATGCGCCCTGAGGTTGTAATACCACTGCGGGTGTTTTTGTCCGCCGTAGTTAGAGGCCATCACGATGGGATCGGAGCCATCGTGGAAGTAGGTGAGCTGAGTCACCCGCGGCTGACCCGACTTCGCGCCCGTGGTCGTCAGTGGCGCGTTGATGATCAGTCCCATGTTCGCGCGTCCGCCGGATATTCGGTGCAGCCACGGGTCCACGCGGGGCGCAAGGTGGCGGGCGAGGAACTGTCCGGCGCGGGAACGCCCGAAGCGCGCGTTGGCTTTGTACACACGACCGCGTTTGCGGTAAGGATCCACGTAGCGCAGCGCCATGCGCGAAACCCTACCGTTGTTCAGGTCGACCGCTCAACGACGGCAGCAACATCGACAACATTTGCCGAAAAGTGCGGATGGTCCGCAATCGCGCAGTTCGACGGCTAGATAAATACCTATAAGCAATTCTTTGTGATTTGCTGATACGTGTAGAGACAGTTCTGTTTCGACACCGTCGTAGTTATGCGACATTGTTTCTGTACATATGGCCTGCGCAATTCATCAATTGCTAAGTGATGAGTACCACAAATTTTGGTTTTCTAAATAAGCCATTGCTAGCGTCCTGCTCATGTTTACTATTGCGACGTTGTTGGCGCTTGTTAATCAGGTTTCAGGGACGCCCTATGTTGTTGGCGGAGATTCTCCCGCCGGCACGGACTGTTCAGGCCTGGCTTCGTGGGTGTCGAATGCAGCCACCGACCGGCCGGTGTTCGGCAGCCGGTTCAACACCGGGAACGAGGAAGCCGCCTTGTTGCAGCGCGGCTTCGAATACGGGACCGCTCCCAATGCCCTGGTGATCGGGTGGAATGGTCGCCACACCGCGGTCACGTTGCCCGACGGCACGTCCGTGTCCAGCGGTGAAGGCGGTGGAGTCCACGTCGGCGGCGCCGGTGCCTACCAGCCACAATTCACGCACCACATGTTCCTGCCAATGCCGGCCGAGGACGGCGGAGTCCTTCCCCCTGCGCCCGACGCCCCGCCCGCGCCCGACGCGCTGCCCCCGCCGCCACCGCCACCACCTGTGGTCCTGGTCGACGCTCCGGCCCCGGCGCCTGATATGCCCGCTCCCGAAACTGCGAATACGTAACAATTCGATTCAAGTTGTGATCTGGCCAACAAATCGGCCGGCGAATGGCGCTTTTATAACGGGCGCCATACCACCGGCCGATTTGTGGTTTATATCACCGCGAAAATTGGTTCACGCCGACAACGCGGCTAACCTCAACGCCGAGCACGTTCGGCGCCCGGCCGCGGATCTGACCGGAAACGCCGCTTCGGCCCCGGTGCGCCCAGAACTCGGGCGATGATGTCCCCATGATCTTCATCGTCGTCAAGTTCGAAACCAAGCCCGACTGGACGCAACGCTGGCCCGGTTTGGTCGCGTCGTTCACCGCCGCCACTCGCGCCGAACCGGGCAACCTGTGGTTCGAATGGTCGCGCAGTCTCGACAACCCGGCAGAGTATGTGTTGGTCGAAGCATTCCGGGACGGCGACGCGGGTGGTGAGCACGTCAACAGCGAGCACTTCAAACAGGCCATGCGCGAACTGCCCGAGGCGCTGACGTCCACGCCCAAGATCATCAGCCAGACGATCGACGCAACGGAGTGGTCGGAAATGGGCGAAATGTCGGTGGATTAGCCTACGGCAACGGCAATTTCGTCGCCCAGCCGATAACCCGGCGCCAGTGGCAACACATCACCGCTCCAGAACTTGCCCGGGTCGAACCAGTTTGTGTCCTTGTCGGTGACGAGCAGTCCCATTTCCTCATAGGTGATTGCCACTGTCTCGGCGCAGTAGGCCGTGGCCAGGCTCATCTTGCGTTCTTCCCGATGCCGCCGGGTCTGTTCGCGAACTTTTCTGTCCACGACGGGAATGCCCCGCACCCAGTCGTTGAGGGTCGGCAGGCGGCCGCGTAACCAGCGACCGGTCAGCCGTGCGCTGGCGGGGAACGCGGTGCCGTCCATCCGCGCGATGACACGCAGCAACGCGTTCTCCTGCTCGCGGGTGGCGTACGGCGTCAACTGACGCAGCCAGCACTTCTGGTGGTAGCGCTGGGTCCACTGCAGCACGGCTTCCCGCAGGTCGTTGAGTTGTACGCCGCGGTGGTTGGTCCCGGTCCACATGTCGGCGAGCTTGTCACCCAGTTCGGCGTGCCAGATCAACGGTGGCAAGTCGTCGATGGCCACCGTCATGCCGACGTGGTTCACCGGGGCGTTCGTCAACGTCTGGATGGCACGGTCGGGCCGCGAACCGCCGCGAAACAACCACAGATCGCCCGTCCGCGTCTCGTTCAGCGCCTCGTCGAGGGTAAGCATCGTAGGGCTACGAACCGGCCAGAACTTCGCGCGCGACATTGCTCGCGGTGGTCGCCGCGGGATAGCCGGCGTAGCCGGTCATGTGGTAGATCACCTCTTCGATCTCTTCGATGGTCAGCCCGTTGCGCAGCGCGATCGGGAAGTGAACCTTCAGTTCCTCCGTGGCCCGCAGGGCGATGAGCGCGCCGAGGGTGACCAGACTGCGGGAGCGGCGATCCAGCCCCGGCCGGGTCCACAGCGCACCGAAAACATGCTCGAGGCTCAGTTCGCCGAGTTCCCCGGCGAACCCTCCACCGCGCAGGCTGGTGACGTCACCCGGGATCAGGCCCGGAAGCATCTCCTTGAGCACCTCGAGACCCCTGGTGCGTGTATCAGCCATTCTGTGCGCCTTTCTGTGTCGGTTGAAGCCGAGGTTCGCGGGAGATCTGATAGTCGATGTAGGCGTCCCAGTCCGCGACGCGGCGGCCCAACTCCTCGACGACGTGCGGGTGGGTGGGCACGAAGAATCGGTTGCGCAGGATCGCATCTGCCACCAGTGCGCCCACGGCCGCGGGGTCGAGCAGTTCGAACTGCTCGCCGGGAATCCGTATCGCTGCCCCCTCGCCGAATCTCGGGACGGCAGCGGCGATGTTGGTCAGCACCGGCCCCGGACATAACAAGGTGACACCGATGTTCCTGGGCCGCAGGTAAATTGCCAGGCCCTCGCTGATCTGCACGATGGCGGCCTTAGTGGCGGCATAGGGCAACCGGTCGTAGGAATAGGTGAAAAGCCCGGCGAAGGATGCGGTGTTGACCAGATGCCCGCTGCCCTGATCGAGCAGCAGGGGCAGAAACGCGGCATTGCTGCGCACGACCGACATCAAATTGATGTCGAGGATGCGTTGCCATTCGGCAATCGGAATGTCCTGCGGCAGGCCGTTTGTCAGAACGCCGACGTTGTTGACCACGATATCGATTCGGCCGAAGCGGCCCAGTGCTGCATCCCGAATATCTTCGAAGCCAACGGGATCCGCGACGTCGGCGTAGTGCGGCAGGACGCGATCGGTCGCGGCGCCGAGACCGTCGGTGTTGACGTCCACGGCAACTACTCGGGCACCCCGGCCCACAAGTGCGTGGGCTATGGCGCGACCTATGCCGCTGGCCGCTCCGGTGACGACGGCGACCTTGTCGCGAAGGGTGTCCATGCGGTAATAGCCTGTCAACCATGCGCAGCATTTGGAAGTGGATCGGGCTGGCGGGTGTCGCCGGCGTCGTCGCCGGCGGCGCGCTGGTAGTGCGCGACCAACGGAAGCGCCGCGCCTACACCGCCGACGAGATCCGCGCCCGGCTGCATCAGCGGCTGGACGAATCCGATGCCGCGTTGGCGCCCACCGAGAACAACCGATAGGTGCCCGAAAAGCCTTTCAACTCCGCGTCACGGCCATCGTCGAAGTCGATGTCCTGACAATCCGAGCAGTCGCGCAACGCGTCCCGCACCGACTCGCTGACCAGGATCTCGCCACCGGCGGCTTGCGCGGCGACCCGCGCAGCCATGGCGACGTTGCGCCCGAACAGGTCGTCGCCGCGGCGCACCGAACGGCCCATGTGAATGCCGATCCGTACCCGAATTTCCTCGTGCCGCTTGCGTTTTGCGTCCTTGTGCAAAGCGTCCTGAACGTCGATGCCGCATCGCACGGCCTGTTCGGCGCGGGAGAACGCGATCATAAATCCGTCGCCCTGACTTTTCACCACGTGTCCCCCGCGCTTCTGCGCCAGGCCGTGCACCAGCTTGTCGTGCGCGGCGATCAGCTTGACCCACGCGCGGTCGCCGATCCGCTCGTTGAGGGCGGTCGACTCCTCGATGTCGGAAAACAGAATCACGACCCGGCCGTCGGGAGTGACCCTGGCCAGATCGGGCCGCTCCACCTCGGCCCAGTCGGCAAGGTCCTCGATCGAGCTGCGCACGGCCGCGCCCAAGCCCTCCTTGCGCACGATGTTGGCGGTGTTCCAGACCGTCTTGACGGCCTCGCGACCACCTGACAGCAGCCAACTACGGGTATCGACGCGGTGCCGCAACTCGTCGGCATCCTGGCGCGCTCCGATGAGCAGTCGCCACAACAGAAACAGCGCGCCGGCTTCGACCGCGGCGACGGCCGCCAGCGCGTAGACAGCGATATGCAGCATGTCACCCACGTCACGCATCCTGCCAAACACCCGCAGAACCTTCGATGCCTCCCGGTTGTCGGGCCCACCCGGCAGTGTTTAGGGTTGAGTGCGAACGCCCCGGGTAGTGCATCTCAAGTGAGCCGATCAGCTGACTTTTGGGAGGTTCGGTCTTGGCCGACGACGGCGGTAGTTCGTCAAACCTGCTGGTGATCTTCGGGATCACCGGTGATCTGGCCCGCAAGATGACATTCCGCGCGCTGTACCGGCTGGAGCGCCGCGGCCAGCTGGACTGCCCGATTCTCGGCGTGGCCAGCGACGACATCGCCATCGACGAGTTGATCAAGCGCGCCCGCGAAGCGATCGGCGACGCGGGCGAGTCGATCGACGACGCGGTATTCGACCGGCTAGCCAGCCGGCTGTCCTACCAGCGGGGTGATGTCACCGACGGGCAGCTCTACGCCTCGCTCGCCGACTCGATCGGCTCGGACTACCGGCCGCTGTACTACCTGGAGATGCCGCCGTCGTTGTTCGCGCCGATCGTGGAGAACCTCGCGAAGGTCGAGCTGCTCGAGCGGGCCCGCGTTGCGGTGGAAAAGCCGTTCGGGCACGACCTGGACTCCGCGACGGAGCTCAACGCCCGGCTGCGCGCGGTCCTCGACGAGGACCAAATCCTGCGGGTGGACCACTTCCTCGGCAAGCAGCCGGTACTCGAGCTGGAATATCTGCGGTTCGCCAATCTTGGTCTCGCCCAGGTATGGGACCGGCACAGCATCTCCGAGATCCACATCACCATGGCGGAGAACTTCGGCGTCGAGGACCGCGGCAAGTTCTACGACGCCGTGGGCACTTTGCGCGATGTGGTGCAGAACCACCTGTTACAGGTGCTTGCCCTGGTGGCGATGGAGCCCCCGGTCGGCCCGAACGCCGATGACCTGAACGACAAGAAGGCCGAGGTGTTCCGGTCGATGCCGGCGCTGAACTCCGACCGTTGTGTGCGCGGCCAGTACCGGGGCTACACCGACGTCGCCGGAGTGGCGAAGAACTCGCAGACCGAGACCTTTATCGCCGTGCGGATGGAGATCGACAACTGGCGTTGGGCCGGTGTGCCGATCTTCCTGCGCGCGGGAAAAGCGTTGCCGGAGAGGGTCACTGAGGTCCGGCTCTTTCTACGGAAAGTTCCCGCACTGGCTTTCCTGCCCCACCGCCGGCCCGCGGAGCCAAACCAGATCGTGCTGCGCATCGATCCCGATCCCGGGCTGCGTCTGCAGCTGTCCGCTCAAGTCGGCGACGAGTGGCAGGCCGTCCACCTGGACTCCGCGTTCGCCGAGGATCTCGGCGAGCCGATCCAGCCCTACGAACGACTCCTGCACGCCGGGCTGGTGGGTGATCGCCAATTGTTCGCCCGCGAAGACAGCATCGAAGAGACCTGGCGGATCGTGCAGCCGCTGCTGGACGACCCGGGCGAAGTCCATCCATACGACCCAGGCTCGTGGGGACCCGAGCCCGCGCAGTCACTGCTGCGGGGTCACCGCAGTTGGCAAGAACCTTGGCTCCCTGGCAAAAAGACCGCAACTAAATAAGGAGACTTCGAAAGCATGCAACTTGGGATGATCGGCCTCGGCCGGATGGGCGCGAACATCGCACGCCGGGTGTGCAGCGCCGGCCACGAATGTGTGGCTTATGACCACGACTCCGATGCGGTCAAGGCGATGGCGGGAGAGGAAAACACCACCGGGGCCTCGTCGCTGGCCGAACTGCGGGACAAGATGGCCGCTCCGCGCGTCGTCTGGGTCATGGTGCCCGCCGGTGACATCACCAGCGGGGTGATCGCGGAACTGGCGCAGACGCTGGAATCCGGCGACATCGTGATCGACGGTGGCAATTCCTACTACCGCGACGACGTGCAGCACGCAAAGCTGTTGTCCGAGAAAGGTATTCACCTACTCGACTGCGGCACCAGCGGCGGGGTATGGGGAAAGGACCGCGGCTACTGCCTGATGATCGGCGGCGACGACTACGCCTTCGAGCACGCGGAGCCGATCTTCGCCACCATCGCGCCGGGCGTGGATGCCGCGGCACGGACGCCCGGCCGGGACGGCGAGGTTGTCGACGCCGAAAAGGGTTACCTGCATTGCGGTCCGACGGGGGCCGGGCACTTCGTCAAGATGGTGCACAACGGCATCGAGTACGGCATGATGGCCTCGCTCGCCGAGGGCCTGAACATTCTGCGCAACGCCGATATCGGCACTCGGGTGGAAAAGGGTGACGCCGAAACCGCGCCACTGTCGAATCCCGAGTACTACCGGTACAACTTCGACATCCCTGACATCGCCGAGGTATGGCGCCGCGGCAGCGTCATCGGTTCCTGGCTGTTGGACCTGACCGCCAGCGCCCTACACCAATCGCCGAACCTGAAGGAGTTCTCCGGACGGGTCTCGGACTCGGGGGAGGGCCGCTGGACCGCCATCGCCGCGATCGACGAGGGAGTTCCCGCTCCGGTGTTGACGACGGCGCTACAGTCCCGCTTCGCTTCGCGCAGCCTCGACGACTTCGCCAACCAGGCGCTGTCGGCGATGCGCAAGCAGTTCGGTGGCCACGCGGAGAAACCGGCCAACTGACCGGTCAGGCGGGCGGGGCGGTCCGCCTGACGAAGTCGACGACGACCTCGCTGAACGCGTCGTTGTCGTCGCCGGCCGCGGTGTGGCCGGCATTGGACAGTTCCACGAACTCCGCGCGCGGCACCGTGGCCAGGAAATGGCGAACCCCTTCGGGGCTGACCACGTCGGAGAGCTTGCCGCGGATCAGCAGAATCGGGATATGCAGGTCCATGGCGGCTTCCTCGAACATCTCCGTGCGCAACTCGGGGTCGTCACCCGGTGCCGTCATGAATGCCGGATCCCAATGCCAGTACCAGCGCCCGTCGCGCAGCCGCAGGTTCTTCCTCAGTCCTTCGGGGCTGCGCGGCTTCTCACGATGCGGCAGGTATGCGGCGACGGCATCGGCCGCCTCTTCCAGCGAACCGAAACCCTTGATGTTGGTCAGCATGAAGTCCCGGATCCGGGCGCTGCCAGTCTTCTCGTAGCGTGGCACCACGTCGACCAGGACGAGGCCGATCACCTTGTCGGCGCCGGCGCTGTGGGCGACGAGGATGCCGGTCAGGCCGCCCATGCTGGCTCCGATAACCACCACCGGGCGACCGATCGCGTCCAGCACGCGCAGCATGTCGGCGGTCAGCGTTTCAACGGCGTAGTCGGCGCCGGGCGCACGGTCACTGTCACCGTGTCCCCGGCTGTCGATCGCGACGACGTGATAGCCCTCGTCCGCCAGGATCTGGCCGGTGTTCTTCCATGAGAAGCGGTTCTGGCCGCCCCCGTGCAGCATCAGGATCGTCGGTCGGTCCGTCGCTTCGGCACCCCGATTCCATTCGTCGGCGATCAGGTTGATCCCGTCGACGCCGGAAAACTCGACCGTCTCGGGGTTGCTGCTCATGGCGCTCACGCGTCCTGACGTTACTCAGCCCGCGCGGGGAGCGGCGCATCGGGAACAACTCCGGGATGCGTCTTTCGGGTCGGCGGTCCAGGCTCGGTTGCACGCAAGACCCGAGGACAGGAGCTCGACGGGTCCGCACGCGTTAGGTTGGTGGGCATGGCCGAGCCCCGCTGGATTGACGTGCCTGGCCCGGCCGTGGACCTGAAGGCTCTAACCTGGGGACAACCCGGCGCACCCATTGCTCTGTGCCTGCACGGCTTCCCCGACACCGCCTACGGCTGGCGCAAGTTCGCGCCCCGGTTGGTCGAGTCCGGCTGGCGCGTCGTCGCCCCTTTCATGCGCGGGTACGCGCCCTCGGCGATCCCGTCCGACGGCAGTTTCCACGTCGGCGCGCTGATGGATGACGCGCTGCGGGTGCGTTCCGCCGCGGGCGGCACCGAGCGCGACGTGGTGATCGGTCACGACTGGGGCGCGATAGCCGCCACGGGCCTGGCCGCGATGCCCGACAGCCCGTTCGTGAAGGCGGTGATCATGTCGGTGCCGGTGTCCGCGGCGTTTCGGCCGCTGAGCCAGGTGGCCGACCGGGGCCGACTGCTCCGCGAGGGCGCCCGCCAGGCGCTGCGCAGCTGGTACCTGATGTACTTCCAATTACCTTGGCTCCCTGAGCGTTCCGCTTCCTGGATAGTGCCGCTGCTGTGGCGGCGCTGGTCGCCGGGCTATCACGCCGAAGAGGATCTGCGCCACGTCGACGCCGCGATTGGCGCACCGCAGAGTTGGCGGGCGGCGCTGGCCCCCTACCGCGCCACGCTCCGCGGCACCCGGGCGTCCGCGGAATATGCCGAACTGGAACGGATGTGGACCGAACCGCCCTTGCTGCCGAGCATGTACCTGCACGGTCTCGACGATGGTTGCATGACACCGGCTTTCACGCCGTGGGTGGAAAGGGTGCTGCCCCCAGGCAGCGAGGCGACCGTCGTCGACCACGCCGGACATTTCCTCCAGCTCGAACAACCGGACGAGGTCGCCAAGTTGGTGCTGGAATTCATCGGCCCAGCGGGCTGAGACCGTGCCGGCACAGCGGATGGCGGCCGTCGACGCGCAGTTCTATTGGATGTCAGCCAAAATCCCCAACGACCAGTTCCTGCTGTATGCGTTCGACGGCGAGCCCGCGGACATGGATGGCGCCATCGAGCAGGTCCGGCGGCGGGCGGACGCTTGTGCCGAACTGAGGATGCGGCCGCGTGACGGCAGCGTCCTGACATACCCGCAGTGGGTCCCAACGCGCGTCGATCCCGCGCAGGTGTTCCGCCACGACCTGGCCGATCCGAGCTGGGACGGCTGCCTGGCGGCGCTGGCCGCGCTCGCCGACACCCAGTTGGACATTCGCCGAACACCTTGGCGGCTACATATATTCGCACCCGTTCGTGGCATTCCGGGGGCCAGCGGTCGCGGCGCTGTTGTCGTCCTGCAGGTCCCACACGCTCTGGGCGACGGTGCTCGCGCTTCGGCGATGGCGGCGTGGCTTTTGGGTCGCGCGAACCCGGTACCGCAGGTGGTGGCGCAACGGCCCGGTTTACTGCCCTGGCGTGCCGTCGAAGCGGCGCGCATGCACCGCCGACTGGTTCGCGACACCCGCGCCGGCCTGCTGGCATCCGGGGTCGGGTTGCGGCCGCTGTTGTCCACGAACGCCCGCCCGGACGGCCTTCGCTCGGTACGCACGTTGGTCCGGCGGCGTCGGCAACTGTCCGGTCCTACGGTCACCGTCAGGGTGCTGGCAGCGATTTCCACGGCGCTGACTGGCCTTCTCGGTGACGACGCCGAGTCGTTGGGTGCCGAGGTGCCGATGGCCAAACCCGGTGTACCACAGGCGCATAACCACTTCGGAAACGTCGTTGTCGGGCTGTATCCGGCGCTGGGCCCGGATGCGCGGATGCGCCGGATCGCCGCCGACCTGGCCAATGGCCGCCGCCGTTTCGCGCATCCGGCCACGCGGGCGGCCGACCGCGCCTTCGCCGCGGTGCCCGCGACGTTGCTGCGCTGGGGCGTCGCCCAGGCCGACCCCGACGCGCGCCCCGCTCAGGTGGCCGGAAACACGGTCGTGTCCAGCGTCCACCGCGGCCCCGCCGACCTGAGCTTCGGCGCCGCCCCGGTGGTGCTGACGGCCGGATACCCGGCCCTGTCCCCCGTGATGGGCCTGACCCACGGCGTGCATGGCATCGGCGATACGATCGCGATCAGTGTGCACTCGGCGGCCACGGCCGTGCCCGACGTCGACGCCTACCTCGAGCTTCTGGACGCTGCGCTGTAAGTCATTGGGCGTCACCGAGTTTCGCTGCTTGCTCGCGGGACAAGCCGACCGCCCCGATCAGCTCCTCGTGCAGCTCAAACCACACCGTGTGATACGAGTCGATGAGCGGCCTCGTCAGCCAGGCGACTTCGCCGGTCTTTACCCTCTCGAGCGCCGACTGCAACTTCGTCTGGTACGCACCCAGGCGTGGTAGCTCCGTCGCTGCGGTCTCGATGATCGGCCGCAACCGGTGG
This sequence comes from Mycobacterium sp., assembly GCF_019247635.1. GTDB lineage: Bacteria > Actinomycetota > Actinomycetes > Mycobacteriales > Mycobacteriaceae > Mycobacterium. Next base: position 143,096 of record NZ_JAFBAR010000090.1, on the reverse strand, counting down.
TGCGTCTCGTCGAGTCGGGCCAACACCGCGGCGTCGTAGTCGGGATCCTCGTGGGTGTTGGGTGCGCCGTCCTTGAGCTGCCAGTCGGTGACCAACGCCTTGAAATCGGCGTTGACCGAACGGAATTCGTCGTACGCGGCGCCCAGCACGGCCGGGTTGAGACCGGCGCGTTCTTCGGTCAGCAATTCGCTAAGCCTGCTGCGACCGGCGGGGCTCAGCCGCAGCGTCGCGCCGTCGACCAGCAGACCCGACGCGATTAGTCGCTCGACGGTATCCGTGACGCCGTCTTCATTCAGCGTGGCGGCCAGGTCTGCGGGGCTCACCCGGCCTTTGAGCCGGACGGCCTGCAGCACCGTCAATTCACTCACGGGCCCGCAGCGCCTTCAACATGGTGATCAGTGGCGTGCCGCCAGTGTCGTGCGCTCGGACTGGACTGATCTTTCGCGCGATGTCGGCCAGCTCGCGCAGCTCCGGCGTGTCGTCTTCGGACCATGCCGACAGCGTCAGATCCCCTTCTCGCACTTCGCCTTCGTAACCGTCGACGGTGATCTGCTTGCCGGCCAGCGAGGCCGCGATCCCGGGCCCGCAGCCCACCACGGCCACGCGGCCGAGCTCGCGGCTGACCACGGCCGCGTGGCTGGCCGCGCCGCCAACCTCGGTCACGATGCCCTGCGCGGCGAGCATGCCCGACACGTCCTCCGGTTTGGTGTGGTCGCGCACCAGGATGACCCGCTCGCCCCGGTCGACGGCCTCGAGCGCCTCGTCCACGTCGGTGTATGCCCGGCCGGATGCCACGCCCGGACATGCGGGCAGCCCCTTCGCCAAAAGTGTTGCTGCGAAACGTGTTTCCGGTTGCAGCGCCGGCAACAGCAACGTCTCCACATCGTTCGGGCTGACCCGGCGCAGCGTCTCGGCGTCGTCGATGAGGCCCTCGTGGCGCAGTTGTAACGCCAGGCGAACGGCCGCCTGCGCCGACCGTTCGGCCGCCCGGGTCTGCAGCAGCCACAACTTGCCGTCCTCGACGGTGAACTCGATCTCCTGGATGTCGGACTCGAGCCGTTCCAGCCTGCGCGCGGCGGCCATGAGCTCGTCGTAGACGGCCGGTTGCTCGTCACGCAGCGCGGTGATCGGTTCGACGTCGACGAGACCCGAGACCACATCGTCGCCTTGGCCGCCGGGCAGCCATTCGCCGAACGGTTCGTTGACGCCGGTGATCGGATTGCGCGACGACAACACTCCCGTGCCGGAATTCTTCGCCTGGTTGCCGAAGACCATGGCCTGCACTATCACCGCGGTCCCGCCCTGGTCGCCGAGCCCGTAATGGGCGCGATAGGCGACGGCGCGGGGGGAGTTCCACGAGGCGAAGACGGCCTCGATGCCCGCGCGCAACTGCGCGTACGGGTCGTCGGGTATAGCTGCCTGGTCGCCGACGACGATGCGCCGATACATCCGGGTGAATCGCCCTCGGGTGTCGCGGGCGAACTCCGCGGTGTTCAGCGTGGCGAGGGCCTGTTCGACGGCGTCGCTCATGCCAACATCCAGGACCGTGTCCATCATGCCGGGCATCGACAGGGTGGCCCCTGAGCGGATGCTGACCAGCAACGGGCGCGGGCCCCTTCCGAACGTGCGTGAGGTCTCGGCTTCCAGCCAACCCATCCGATCCAGGACCTCGTCCCAGATCGCGTCGATCGTCTGCTTGGCCTCGGCCAGGTACCTGACACCCACTTTGGTGGTAAGGCAGAACGCGGGGGGCACCGGCAGTTTGTGCCGACGCATCGCGTCGATGCCGTGGCCCTTGTTGCCCAAGATCTCGCGAGGCAGGCTTGCGTCCCCGTCCAACAACACCACGAGGGCACCGTCTGGGGTGTCTTGCGGGACATTGAAGCCTCGTGCGATGCGAGTCGTGGTGCACCCCCTCGTGCTCTTCGAGCTTGTACTAGTCGGGCCGGAACGCCCGCTATGTTCGCACACAGGTGACCGCGATGATCCAAACCCGATGATCTAGGTTTGCACTTATGACTCCGTATGACGTCGGGTTGCTGATCTTGCGCCTGGTACTCGGTCTGACCCTGGCAGCGCACGGCTTGAATAAGTTCTTCGGCGGCGGCCGGATACCGGGCACCGCCCGCTGGTTCGAGAGCATCGGGATGAAGCCCGGAAAGTTTCACGCCACCGTGGCCGCCTGTACCGAGACGGCAGCCGGGCTGGGACTGGCGGCCGGTCTGCTCACACCCATCCCCGCGGCAGGCTTCGTCTCGCTGATGATCGTCGCGGCCTGGACCGTGCACCGGGCCAACGGCTTCTTCATCGTTAAGGAGGGTTGGGAGTACAACCTAGTGCTCGCGACCAGCGCCGTCGTCGTCGCCACGCTTGGCCCGGGCAAGCTCAGCCTGGACCGGCTGATCTTCGGGGACAACTTTTGGCTCCGCGGCTGGCAAGGTTTGGCCCTCTCATTAGGGCTTGGTCTCGCCGGAGCCATCGGCCAGTTGGTGATCTTCTACCGCCCGCCGGTCAAGCAGGCTGGCTAGCGGCGCGAAATCGCGGCGCACGCACCGCGCGCCTCTTCGGCCACGCAATGGCAAATACGTAAGAACAGCCATCTGCCGATGACGCTGGTGCTGAATTGCGTTCGGCTGCCGCGAAATCCAGTCCCAAGCCCGATCCGGGTCGCCGTTCTGTCAGACCAGGCAACCGTATCCAGTCGACGTCGTGCTGCGCCACGTCGCGCGCCTTCGATGGTCGCGTGCAAACGCGTAGAACACGTTCTAGTCTGTCAAACCATGGGATTTCTGCAGCCCGTGCTGCCGCAGATCGACGTGGCCGAGTGGAGCAACGGCACCCGCAGCGAGAAGATCCGGCCGATGGCCCGGCACTGGGCCGAAGTGGGCTTTGGAACGCCGGTGGTAATGCACCTGTTCTACGTCGTCAAAATTCTGCTCTACATCCTGGGGGCGTGGCTATTCGCGCTGACCACCAAGGGCATCAACGGCTTCGCCGGCGTCGCGTCGTGGTGGTCGGAACCGATCGTCTTCGAAAAGGTCGTGCTCTACACGATGCTGTTCGAGGTGATCGGCCTGGGCTGCGGCTTCGGACCATTGAACAACCGCTTCTTCCCGCCGATGGGCTCGATTCTGTACTGGATGCGGTTCGGCACGATTCGGCTGCCCCCGTGGCCGAATCGCCTCGGCTGGACGCAAGGCACCAAGCGCACCCCCATTGATGTCGGGCTGTATGCGCTGCTGCTGGTACTGACTTTGGGGGCGTTGATCTCTGATGGCGTCGGCCCGATTCCTGAACTCGGCACCACGGTCGGGTTGCTGCCGAAATGGGAGATCGTGCTGGTCCTCGTGACGCTGGGCATTCTGGGGCTGCGGGACAAGGTGATCTTCCTGGCCGCGCGCGGCGAGGTCTACGCGACGCTGGCGGTGACCTTCCTGTTCAGCGGCGTCGACGTCATCGTCGCTTCGAAGTTGGTGTTCCTGGTGATCTGGATCGGCGCGGCGACGTCGAAGCTCAACCGGCACTTCCCATTCGTCATCTCGACGATGATGTCCAACAGCCCATTGGTCCGACCCCGGTTCATCAAGCGGTTGTTTTTCGAGAAGTTTCCCGACGACCTGCGGCCCGGACGTTTGTCGCGGATGTTCGCCCACATCTCGACCCTCATCGAGGGGTGTGTGCCCATCGTGCTGTTCGTCGCCCACGGGGGAATGGTGACGACGGTGGCGGCCACGGTCATGGTCATCTTCCACCTGGGGATCCTGACCGCGATTCCCATGGGTGTGCCGCTGGAGTGGAACGTGTTCATGATCTTCGGGGTGTTGTCGCTCTTCGTCGCCCACGCCCGCCTCGGACTGACGAGCCTGCACAACCCAATACCGGTGGCGATCCTGATTGCCCTTAGCGCGGGAATTGTGGTTGCCGGCAACATGTTTCCGCGCAAGATCTCTTTTCTGCCGGGCATGCGCTATTACGCCGGCAACTGGGACACCACGTTGTGGTGTGTGAAGCCCTCCGCGAACGAGAAGATCAATCGGGGCATCGTCGCGATCGCCAGCATGCCGCAGGCGCAGCTGGAGCGTTACTACGGCAAGGAACGCGCGCAAATCCCGTTGTACCTCGGATATGCCTTCCGCGCCATGAACACTCACGGCCGGGCGTTGTTCACGCTGGCGCATCGGGCCATGGCCGGCCAGAACGAGGACGACTACGTCATCACCGACGGTGAGCGCATCTGCAGCACGGCTATCGGCTGGAATTTCGGCGACGGCCACATGCACAACGAGCAGTTGATCGCCGCGATGCAGCAGCGGTGCAAGTTCGCGCCCGGCGAGGTGCGTGTCGTGCTGCTTGACGCCCAACCGATCCACCAGCAGACCCAGCAGTACCGCCTGGTGGACGCGGCGACCGGGGAATTCGAGCGCGGCTACGTCCGAGTCGCCGACATGGTGACCCGGCAGCCCTGGGCCGACGACGTGCCGGTCCAGGTGCTGCCGGAGTAGTTGTCGCCCGACACTGGAAAGTTGGCCGGATACCGTCGCCGAGCGTATCGCCACTGAGAAAACAAGCGCGAAAAATCGCAATGGCGTTACGCCGAAGAGCGACACCTCGGCAAAGGACCCCTACGCCCCGGCCCGTACCTCCTGCGCCGCGGCCACCATGTTCTGCAGCGACGCGTTCACCTCGTCGGCGTTGCGGGTCTTCAGGCCGCAGTCGGGGTTGACCCACAACCGTTGCGCCGGAACCGCTTTCAGCGCGGCACGCAGCGACGCCGCCATCTCCTCGGTGCTCGGCACCCGCGGCGAGTGGATGTCGTAGACGCCCGGTCCCACGCTGTTGGCGAAGCCGATCGCGTTGAGGTCGTCCAGCACCTCCATGTGCGAGCGCGCCGCCTCGATGGACGTCACGTCGGCGTCCAGGTCCGCGATGGCGCCGATCACCTCGCCGAATTCTGAGTAGCACAGGTGGGTGTGGATCTGCGTCGAGTCCGCTACGCCGGAGGTGGCCAGCCGGAAAGATCCTACGGCCCAACGCAAGTAGTCGTCCTGATCGGCGCGACGCAGCGGCAGCAGCTCGCGCAGCGCCGGTTCGTCGACCTGGATCACCGCGATGCCGGCGGACTGCAGGTCCACTGTCTCGTCGCGAATGGCCAGCGCCACCTGGTTGGCGGTGTCGGCCAGAGGCTGGTCATCACGGACGAACGACCACGCGAGGATGGTCACCGGCCCGGTCAACATGCCCTTCACCGGCTTGTCCGTCAGCGACTGCGCGTAGGTGATCCACTCGACCGTCATCGGGTGGGTCCGAACGACGTCGCCGTAGAGGACCGGCGGACGCACGCAGCGGCTGCCGTACGACTGCACCCAGCCGTTCTGCGTGGCGAAGAACCCCTCCAGCTGTTCGGCGAAGTACTGCACCATGTCATTGCGCTCCGGCTCGCCGTGCACCAACACGTCCAGGCCGAGTTGCTCCTGCAGCTTGATGACGTCGGCGATCTCCTGCTTCATTCGGCGGTTGTATTCCGCCTCGTCGATCTCACCGGACCGCAGCGCGGCCCGCGCCTTGCGGATCGCCGTCGTCTGCGGGTAGGAGCCGATGGTCGTGGTCGGCAGCGGCGGCAGGTGCAGCCGCGCGTCCTGGCTGGCGCGGCGCTGAGCCGCATCGCCGCGGTGCGCCCCGGAGGCGACGATCGAGTCGATGCGGGCGCGAACCTGCCCGTTGTGCAACCGCGGGTCCTTCTTGCGGGAGACGACGGCGGCGTTGGAGGCGGCGATCTCGTCGGCGACCGCCTCGCGGCCCTCGTGCAGCGCGCGCGCCAGCGTCACCACCTCGGCGACCTTCTCCTGCCCGAACGCCAGCCAGCTGCGCAGGGCGTCGTCCAGGTCGGTCTCCGGCTCCAGCGAGTACGGCACGTGCAAGGTGGAACACGACGTGGAAACGGCAACGTTGGCGGCCGAGCCCAGCAGACTCGCCAGCTTGCCCAGCGCCGCCTCCAGATCGGTACGCCAGATGTTGCGCCCGTCGACGATGCCGGCCACCAGGGTCTTACCGGCGAGCTCGGGAACGGCTGCGACTGCCGTGTCGGCGCCATAGACCAAGTCGACGCCAATCGCCTCGACGGGCGTGCGGGCCAGGCCGGCCAGGGCAGCGCCCGGGTCACCGAAGTACGTGGCGACATAGATGGCCGGCCGGTTGCTCGCCGAGCCCAACGCGTTGTAGACCGCCTCGGCCAGCGCGGGCGCGTCGGGGGAGATGTCGGTGACCAGGGCCGGCTCGTCGAACTGGACCCACTGCGCGCCGTTGTCGGCGAGCAGCGACAGCAGTTCGGTATACAGCGGCAGCAGCTCCTGCAACCGCTCGATCGGCGCGCCGCCGCCGTTCACGCCTTTGCTCAGCAGCAGGAAGGTTACCGGCCCGATGACTACCGGGCGTGCGGGAACCCCTTGTCCGAGCGCCTCTTTCAGCTCGGAGAGCACCTTGTCAGGGTTCAGCGTGAACTTGGTCGCCGGCTCGATTTCCGGGACCAGGTAGTGGTAATTGGTGTCGAACCACTTGGTCATCTCCAGCGGTGCGACGTCGTCGTTGCCCCGCGCGGCGGCGAAGTAGCGGTCCAGGTCGTCGGACACTTTGACAGCACGAGCGGGCAGCGCGCCGAGCAGAACCGCCGCGTCGAGCATTTGGTCGTAGTAGGAGAAGGTGTTCACCGGCACGGAATCCAGGCCGGCCGCGGCCAGGCCCGCCCACGTGTCGTGGCGCAATGTCGCGGCGACGGACTCCAGCTCCGTTCGGCTGGTACGTCCGGCCCAATAGCCTTCGGTTGCACGCTTGAGTTCGCGGCGCGGCCCGATCCTGGGCGAGCCGGTAACGGTAGCGGTAAACGGTTGATGATTAGCGAGCGAGGTCACGAGCTAGGTCCTTCAATCGTCGTGGTGATCACCGCCGGCGGGACACGTAGCCGATCCGATTTGCGGTGTGCACTTGCGGTGCACAATCCCAAACGGGTTCGGCCAAACGCCCATTCCACGAGGCGATGAGCCGCCGGACGCGGCGCGCCCGGCACAGCTGGCAGGTCTTCGGACTCGCAGGCGTGCATCGGGTGATGCTCCTAATGGCCGTCGCTTCCCAGTCCCGGTTTCCTCGAGACCAGTGCTTTTGACGGCGGTCGTTCCTGCTTACCGCTGCGGGACAGTCCCGGATTCTCACCGGGTTCCCTCTCGCGAAGCAGAGCTAACCTGCCTCGCTCGGTGCCGGCGCCGCATACTGCGGCGTCAGCAGACCAGTTGCGTGATGCAGTTTACTCTGCGGTTCTGGCGCGCAGAGCGCGACGTCCGAGCGCGAAATCGATCGCGATCGGCCCGGGGGTGGGACCGGCCCTAAAGCTGGACGCGCCCCATGATCAGATCGATGATCGGCTTGCCCGGCGGGTATGCGCCGGTGAGCGATGCCATCGTGTGCCCGTAGTCCACCAGCAGCGTGATGCCGCTGATGCCGAAGGCGGCGGCGCTGTTGAGGAACGCCATCACGTCGCCCATTTGCTCCGGGGTGTGGACTTTGGAGCCGGTCTCGTCGCGGTAGTCCTGGGCGAAGGTGAGCCAGAGGTCGGCGTTCGCCTGGGCCAGCGGAGTGTCGGTTGGGCCGGGGCAGATGGCGTTGATGCGGATCCCCTTCTTGAGCAAGGGATAGCCCTGTGTCGCCACATAGGTGTTGACGACCTTCTTGCTGAAGCCGTAGTGAATGATGCCTTGCGACTCGTGGGCCTTGACCCAGGCGTCGGCGGCCTCGAAGTCGGGCGTGGCCAGGAACTCGGTCAGCAGCTCCAGATCGTTCTCCCACCCCATGCCGGCAACCGAGGAGATGAAGCAAATCGCCGAGCCGGACGGCAGCTGGTTGTTTTCGATCAATCGGTCGATGAGGTATCGGTGACCGATGAAGTTGATCTTCATCAGGTCCGGTCCGTCGGCGATGCCGGCGGCCGAGAACACGGCATGCACCGGGCCGCCGAGCTGCTCGATCGCGGCGTCGATCGACGCCGGGTCCCGCAGGTCCACCTGGATGGATTTGGCGACGTCGTAATTCACCGGCGCGTAGTCCAGCACGATGACTTCGGCGCCCAGCTCGCCGGCTGATTTGGCCGCCGCCGCACCCATTCCGGTAGCGCCACCGACAACGAGCGCGCGCTTGCCGTCATACCGCAGCCGATCGATAACAGTCATTGAGTTCCCTCTGCTAAGCCATTACGAATGGCCCTACTGTATGTAGAACAGTTATTAGGTTCAACACCGGGGCCCCGGCCGGAGATTCCTAATTGCCGCGAACCGCAACGCCGCGCAGGACCGTGTCGCGGGCGTGCAGTAGCGACGCACGTATCCCGATGAGGCGAAGAATGTTCTCGGGTATCCACTGCATGCCAATGACGCACCGCGCCAGCATCGCGGTCGACGGGCTGTCGATCCGAATCTCTCCCGACCGGACGCCCTCGGAGAGCAGTGATTTCATCTGTCGCAACCGCGTGGCATAAAGCCAACCGGGGTTGGGCGTGTCGGGGGGAGACTGTCGCATCCAGGCAAGCTGAATCCGGAACTCGTCGGAGAACTGGTCCAGCGCGTTGACGTTGACCCAACTCAGCGCGTCAAGTTTCTCGACGGGTGTCGAGTCCGTACGCAGGACGTCGACCCAGCCCGCCTCTACCTTTTGGCCGAACGACCGCATGATCGAGGCGAGCAGTTCGTCCTTGGACCCGATCACCCGATAGACGGTGCCGGTGCCAAGCCCTGCCGCGGACGCGATGTCGCGGATCGTGGTGACCTCATACCCTTTGCGGCCGAACTCTGTTCGCGCCACCGCCCGCAGATGGGCGGCTTTGTCGCCGGGATCGGCGTCGCTGTCGTCGGCCCAGGTTTCGATGACGTTGTAGGCGGCGGCGAAGGCCTTGGAACGATCCAGTGCCGGATCGGCGGGCGGCCTCGCGGCCAAGCCTTGCAGGATGATTCGACACAACAGGCCAGCCACCTGGTCGGCCGAGGCCTTGTCGCGCATGACATGCAACCCCACCTGCAGCATGGACTGGCAGATGCGGTCGGCCAAAGTCGGCAAATCGATGTCGGGCTTGATGTAGCCGCTCCACCTGGCGGCGCGCAGCGTCTGCAGCATCGCCTCCTGGATCGCTGTGGGCTGCTGCTGGGTGAGCTTCATCAGCTCCGGATCCGCGCTGGGCCCCTCGTAGAACGACATCTGCAGTGCGGCGGGATGCTGCACGGCACAGTTGGCGATCGCGGAGCCCAGCTCGGTGATCTTCGCGGCGATGGGCCGTGGGTCGGGTTCGTCCAACCGCGCCTGCGCGTTTCGCCCGATGCGGTCAAGATCGTCCTGATAGCGGTGAATCAGCTCGACGAGGATCGCTTCTTTGGACTCGAAGTGGTGATAGAGGCTGCCTGGGAGAATGCCTGCCGCGTCGGCGATCTCTTGCAGCGAGGTCCGCAATCCCGAAGACGCGATCAGGGACGCCGCGGTCTGCAGGATCTCGGTTCGGCGAGTCCCGGAATCGGCTGTGCTCCATACATCGGCTTTGGCCATTGCTAGCGGTGCGACTCGCCTTCTGGGATGAACCAAATCTTTGTTAGAGGTTATCAGAACACCCAGCTCACGGCTGCGTCTAAAGCGGCGGGCCGTCCCAGCGGTCGAGTGCGATCACCTCGTCGAGGGGACGCCGCGGGGCGGGCCGGAAGGTGTGCCCGGGGCGCAGGCGGCCCACCGGGAGTAGGCAGCCCTGGACATAGCCCTCCGGGATCTCGAGTAGCTGACGAACATCGTCTTCACGGTGCAGGTGCAGGGTGGTGATGCATGTCCCGTAGCCCCGGGTATGCAGCGCCAGCTGAAAGTTCCACACCGGCGGGAAGAGCGAACCATATAGCGTGGCCCGGTGAAATGACTCGTCGCCGTCGATGCGTGGCAGATACGGCTGGTAGCAAGGGATTACCAGCAGGGGTACTTTCGCCATGTTCTCCACCAGCCACTCGGTGGACGACAACAGTCGGCTTTCCGGGGTGCCCGCCGGCATCAAGTCCGACAGCAGCTGCCCGCCGACCCGCAACAGATAGGCCTCGCGGTACAGCTCGGCGAGCCTGTTTCGGAGCCCGGGGTTGGTGACCACAAGCCACTTCCAGGACTGCGCGTTGGAGCCGTTGGCGGCCTGCAGGCCGATCCGCAGGCAATCGCGGATGTCGGCGGGGTCGATGGGCGTGTTCAGGTCGAGCGACATGCGCGCCGAGCGGGTGGCAGTGAGTAGGTAGTCGGTATCCATGATCAGGCGTTGACCCTCCGCCGCACGCATACGTCGAGGATTCCGCCGGCCGCCGGCCGTCCGGTGCGTTGGGGCTCTGCGACGACCTGATCGGTGAAGTCGATCATGGAAGGCCTCCAAGCGATTTCGTGAGACTGGCGCCGATTTCTTCGAGATAGCGGTCGGGCCCGCCCAGGAATTGGCTCCAGCTCAGCAGCCGCTTGAGGTAGAGGTGCGCATCATGTTCCCAGGTGTACCCGATGCCGCCGAACACCTGGATCGCGGTGTCGCCCACGCTGGCCAGTTGCCCACTGAATGCCTTGGCCCGAACCGCGGACAGGTGGCGCTCCGCGGCGTCGGCGTTGTCGGCCGCCCAGAGCGCGTGGATCACTCCGCTGCGGGCCAGCTCGACTGTTTCGAACATGTCGACGCACAGGTGTTGGACCGCCTGAAACGAGCCGATGGGTTGGCCGAACTGCTGCCTGACTTTGGCGTATTCGATGGCCATCTGCATGACCGTGCGGGCGGCGCCCAGCGCGTCCGCGGCCGCGGCGATGAGTGCGTCGTCGACGACCGCGGTGACCACGTCCGCCGCCGGGGCGGCCAACCGCCGCGCGGCCGCGTCGTCCAACGTGACCCGAAAGTGCTTGCGGGTGGCGTCGATTCCGTCCTCGCGCGTCACGGTGACGCCGGCGGAGGCGGCGTCGACCTCGAAAAGCCCGGTACCGCCCCGGTCTTCGGCCAGCACCAGCAGCACGCGAGCCGCGGCGGCATCGGGAACCGCGCCGATGTCACCGCACAGCCGCACCCCGTCGTCGTGCTCGATGGCCGCCGTCGTGTCAGCGTTGCCGAGTCCCACCACGGTGGCGATCGTGGTGCCGTCGGCGATTCCGGTGAGCAGCTTCACCCTGCCCTCGAAGTCCTGGCCCTGCCGCGTCAGCGCTCGGGTGGCCGTGACCGCACTGGACAACCACGGCCCGGGGTGCAGTGCCGCGCCGAGCTCTTGGGCGACGATGCCCGCTTCGACCATCGTCATTCCGGCTCCGCCGCATTCCTCCGGCACCAGCAGTCCGGTTGTCCCGAGATCGGCCAGGCCCTGCCAGACCGTGTCGGTGGTGCCGCGCGGATCGTCGAGCAACTCGCGGGCGTGACCGGAGACCGGGGCCTTCTCCGCGAGAAAGCGCCGCACGGTGTCGCGGAGCGCGACCTGTTCTTCGGTGAGCTCGAGGTTCATTTGCGCGGCAACCCCAACACCCGCTGCGCGGTGATGTTCTTGTTGACCTGCGTCGTGCCGCCGGCGATGGTCAGCGAGCGCGAAGACAGCCGATAGTCGGCCCAGCGCCGCGGCCCGCGCGTGCCCAACACGTCGAACGCCAGCGCGGCCAGGTCCTGTCCGATCTGGCCCCACTCGGTCTTGGCCAGGCTTGCCGTCCCGAACACGGCGATATCCGGACCGCCGTGCAGTGTGGCCGAAATCGACCGCTGGCAAAGGACTTCCAGGTATTTGATGCGCACCGCGAGCTGGCCGAGGCGCTGGAGGGTGGCCGCGTTGCGCAGGGCCGACCGCCCGGGCACGGACGCCTCGGCGAAATCGGCGACCAACTCTTTCAGCCGCACTTGCAACTCGGCGTAGAGGCGCGCGGCCCCGGCGCGCTCGTGGCTGAGCGTGGTGGTAGCGACCTGCCAGCCGGCATTGAGCGGACCCAGCAGGGCATCGGCCGGCACCCGCGCGTCGTGGAAGAACACCTCGGCGAAATCGGCGTCGCCGTTGAGGGTGACCAGTGGGCGGACCTCGACGCCGGGCAGTTTCATATCGACGATCAGGCAGGAGATGCCCTGGTGTTTCGGGGCATCGGGATCGGTGCGCACGTACAGCTGACACCAGTCGGCCCGGTGCCCGAGTGAAGTCCAGATCTTTTGCCCGTTGATGACGAAGCTGTCGCCGTCACGCGCCGCACGGGTGCGCAGCGAAGCCAGATCGGATCCCGCTTCCGGCTCCGACATTCCCTGGCACCAGATGTCATCCGCGCGCAGCATGCGGGGCAGCAGCGTCGTCTTCTGCGCTTCGGTGCCGTACTGCATGATGGCGGGCGCGATGTTGTTCATGCCGATTACGTTGAGCGGCAATGGTACTCGGGCTCGAGTGGTTTCTTCGGTATAGACCAGCTGCTCGAGCAAGGTCGCTCCGCGACCGCCGTATTCGCGGGGCCAGGAGACCGCCGCCCAGCCGGCATCGGCCATGGTGCGATTCCACGCCCGAAGCCTCTCGAACACGGCATCGTCGCGGCCCTGGTTGCGTCGCGCGGCGATGACGTCATCGGTCAGGTTCGCAGACAGCCACGCGCGCAGGTCGTTGCGGAACTCTTCGACTTCAGCGGGGTAAGAAAAATCCACGTTTCCTCGTGCGTGAGTGATGGCCGACCAGCCGGACTTTACGGTTGAGCAGATATTTGGTCAACAAACCGGCTGCTTCAGCCCTTGTTGCTGTGGTGTTCGGGGAACGCGACATCAGCGTTGCCTGGCATCGCGCTGACTCCGCGTCGCTCACACACTTCCAGCACCTCGTCGACGATCGACGTGGGCACGAAGAATGTGTCGGTGGCGGAGATCTGCTCGAGGTGGGCCTGGATGTCTTCCGCAGTGGGTTCGCTTTCGGCGGGTGCCAGCCAACCCTCGCTGAGGCCGACGAACACACGCGCGTAGCGCCCGGCGGCTGCCGAATAGTTGCGGTGAGTGAACGTGCAGGCGCTGCTTGCGAGGAAGGTGACCAGCGGCACGACGAGTTCGGGCCGGATGGCCCGCATGAAGCCGGACTGGGCAAGAAACCTCTCGTCGCCCACGGTCTCTGTGACCATTCTCGAGAAGCCAATGGGCATAACGGAATTGGCTAATATTCCATGGGCTTCGCCTTCGATCGCGATCACGTTCGTCAACCCCACCAGGCCGGCCTTCGCCGCGGCGTAATGCGCTTCCATCGGCTGGCCGAAGATTCCGGCGGAGGACGAGATGAACACAAACCTTCCGCCCCCGTTCTTCTTCATCACGCGGAACGCGGGTTGTGACAGATAAAAGCCACCGTCGAGATGTACGCGCAGCATTCGCGTCCACTCGTCGAGTGAGAGGTCTTCGAATGGCACACTGCCGAAAATTCCGGCGTTACTGATGACCGCGTCGAGGCGCCCGAATGCGCCGACGGCAGCATCGACAATCGCCTGCCCGCCGTCAGGGTTGTCGACCGAATCGTAGGATGCGATAGCCGTGCCACCCGTCTTTATGATCTCGTCGACCACCTCGTCGGCGACGTTGGAGTCCGCGCCGTCGCCGCGCATCGATCCGCCCACGTCGTTGACCACCACCGCGGCGCCCCGCCGGGCCAGATCCAGCGCATAGAGTCGTCCCAGTCCGCGACCCGCGCCGGTGACCACCGCGGCCCGGTCATTAAAATCAATCATGTTGCGCTCCTGGCTAATTCGCGACGATCCCGTGCAGACACCCCGCCGGGGCCGCCTTCGGCAGTGACTACAGCCGACGGGCTGATCTGATTGACTGCACTGGAAGCGGACTCTATTCTGGAACAGATATTTGGTCAACGCCTGCACCATGGTTCGGAGGTCGAGCTGGCACACGACGCTCGTGCCGAGCGGTTACAGGCCCTCGGCATGTTCGCCTCGGCGCTTGCGGGTCGGCCCGTGGCGGTTGACCAAGTGCAACAGGGTGAACCGCCGTGGACTAACGGCCAAACGGTTTACGTCGATGCTTCCGCGCAGGCCCGGCAACGCGAGACCCTCCGGGCGATAGCCGTGCAGGCCTCGCTGATCGCGGGCGGCAGCCTGGATCCCGACGTCATGCGCGCTCTGGTCCGCCACCCCCGGTTGGCCAGACGCTATCTCGCGATCGAGGGCCACCGCGCGGTGGTCGGCAACGCCGCCCTGTTACCAAGTGTGTTGGCGTCGGTGGGCAACCGCGACATCGCACGTCGCAGCGACTCACCCGCCGCGTCGCTCAGCATCGCCGGCGGACGCGCGGCGATCGACGACCCGGTGCCGGGATTTGGTGTGATCCGTGCGGCGAAGGTCCTGGCCGCGGGTGCAAAAGCGGCCGCCCACCAGGACCGGGCGAACCCCGGCCATGTCCCGCGAGACCCGGCTCGGCAGGAACTTGAGGAACTCGACGACGGCGCGATCGACGATTCCGATGATCCGGATCTGTTCACCAGCCCGGTCGGCGGGGGTGGCGTCATCGGCAAGTGGCTGAAGAAGATGCTGTCTGCCGCGCGCAAGACCGGCGCCGGCGGCGGACCACCCGGCGCGGATACTCCGACGCATCGGACCAATGCGGCGAACCGCGGCCTGCACGCGGTGTCGTCGTTGGCCTCGGTGTCGAGCGAGGACGGCGCTGACGTCAGAGGCCGCAATGCCGTCGCCGACGGTGTGAGTTATCCGGAATGGGACGTCACGCACAAGAGCTACCGGCCCGCGTGGTGCACCGTGCGGGAGGTCGAGCCGCAGGTCAAGGCGTCAGCGACCGCGGCGATCGACGACGCCATGGGCGTGCGGCGTCCGCTGGCACGACTCGGCATGGGTCTGCACCGCCGCCGTCGTCAATCCCAAGGTGACGACATCGACATCGACGCGGCGGTCCAGGCCCGCGTCGAGGTGCTGGCCGGGTCGGTTCCCGACGAGGCGGTGTACCTCGACAGCCTGCGGCGCCGGCGCGATCTTTCGGTGCTGCTGCTGCTCGACGTGTCGGGGTCGGCGGCGGAGCCCGGAACGCTGGGGCGTACGGTGCACGAACAACAGCGTGCGGCCGTTGCCAACCTGACTGTCGCGCTGCATGATCTGGGCGACCGCGTCGCGCTCTACGCCTACTACTCGCAGGGCCGCGGCGCAGTCAACCTGGTGCCCGTCAAGCGGTTCGACGACCACCTGGACTCCCGAGTCATGAAGCGGCTCAACAGCCTCGACCCCGGCGCGTACTCCCGACTCGGCGCGGCCATCCGCCACGGCTCGGCGGTGGTGGAGGCACGCGGAGGTACGTCGCGGCGGCTGCTGGTGGTGTTGTCCGACGGACTGGCATACGACCATGGCTACGAGCGGGCTTACGGCGCCGCGGACGCGCGCCGTGCCCTGATCGAGGCCCGTCGCCGTGGCACCGGCTGCGTATGCCTGACTATCGGCGCGGGAACGGACGCGCAATCGCTGCGCCGGGTCTTCGGTAGCACCGCGCATGCGACGATCGCGCGCCCAGACCAGCTCGCCGGGGTGATCGGACCACTGTTTCGGTCCGCGCTGCGCTCGGCAGAGGTGCGCCGCCAAACTTCCGCGAGCGTGCGTGTTAGTACAGCGACACGCCGCTAGTCACGTACATCTGCGCACACTCGCGGGGAAGCTTGAAACAAACATCTGTTCCGGCTAGGCTGCACTCAACGCGGGCGGCAGAAGGAAAGTTATGGCCAACGAGTCCGGACTCGTGCAACGCAACGGCACGACCCCGGAGGCAGACAGCGTGCGGCCCTATTACCAGGTGATCGGCGGTGAAGAGGCCCTCTTCAAGGCCGCCTACCGGCAGGGTTTAGCGCTCGTCTTGAAGGGGCCGACGGGCTGCGGCAAGACTCGCTTCGTCGAGGCGATGGCCTACGATCTGGGCCGGCCGCTGATCACCGTCGCCTGCCATGATGACCTCACCACCGCGGACCTCGTCGGTCGGTATCTGTTGCAAGGGGACGAGACGGTGTGGGTGGACGGCCCGCTTACCCGGGCGGTGCGCGAGGGCGCGATCTGTTACCTGGACGAAGTGGTGGAGGCCCGGCAGGACACCACCGTGGTCCTGCATCCGCTGTCGGACCATCGGCGGCAGCTGCCCATCGAGCGTCTTGGTGTCACGCTGGACGCAGCCCCTGGATTCGGCCTTGTGGTGTCCTACAACCCCGGTTACCAAAGCGTGCTCAAGGACCTCAAAGACTCGACCCGCCAGCGGATGGTCACCGTCGAATTCGGCTTTCCCGCAGCCGATGTCGAGGAGAGCATCGTCGCACACGAGGCCGGTGTGGACGGCGCCACCGCGGCCGAGTTGGTGCGCCTCGGGCAGGCCATCCGTCGCCTGGAAACCGGCGGGCTGCGTGAGGTCGCGTCGACCCGCGTGCTGATCGCGGCGGGCAGGCTGATCGCAGAGGGGCTGCCCATGCGGGTGGCGGCCCGGGCGGCCATCGCCGGACCGCTCACCGACGACGTGGCAGTGGGTCGGGGTCTGACCGAGATGATCGAGGTCTACCTGGGCGGGTCTGATGATTGACGCTGCATAACGGCCCCGCTAGGGTATCGGAACAAATATTAGGTATAGGCGCGCGTTGGAGTCACCCGGGAGGCCAGATGTCCTACGAAAGCAGCGCAGAGCCGATCAAAGTCGGCTACCTGATGGACTTCAGGCTCCCGCCGGGTTTCCCCGACGAGATGCTGGCGGACTTCACGCAGTGCTTTGATCTGGTATTCCAGGAGGCCGTAGAACTCGGGTTGCTGGACCGCCCGGTACAGATGGTCTACCGCGAAGTGGAGGGTCTGCCCAAGGGATCGGTCAAGGCGGTGATCGATGCATTCGGTGAGCTCGTCGAGGAAGGCTGTCTGGTGGTTTTCGGACCCCACATCACCGACAACTGCGTGCCCACGCGGGAAGCGATCGAAGAGCGATACAAGGTCCCGGCGATCAGCGTCACCGGAACCGATGACTGGTTGGGCGAATGGACATTCTCCTTCCCGCAGGGATCGATGACCGACGAGCCGATATTCATCGCGGACCTCGTCGCCAAACGCGGGCTCCGGCAAATCGGGGTCCTCGTCGAGCAGAATCTGATCGGTGAAAGCTATCTGAAAAATCTGCGAAACGCTTGTCGGCGCAAGGGTATTCGCATCGTTGCGGAAGCAGCGATCGCCCAGACCGCACAGGACATCAACGAAGCCGTGCGGACCCTGCATGATGCGAAGGCCGAAGCGATCGTGCATCTGGGCTTCGGCTTCGGGATCGTCTTCATCAATCCCGCGCTGCAGGCCGTCGATTGGGACCCGCCGAGGTTCACCACCACGGCATTCCAGAACGCCTGGGTGAACCCGATCATGTGGAACGCGTTCATGGGATGGACCGGGGTCGACCAGTACGACGAGGAGAACCGCATCGGCCAGGATTTCCTCGATCGGTACGCCAAAAAGTACGACGGCAGGCGTCCCGAATATTGCGTACCGGTGGTCAATCATGACGTTGCCGCGACGCTGGTGCGGGCATTCACCGATGCGCACCCGCTCAGCCCGCGTGGGGTCAAAGAGGCGCTGGAGCGAGTAAAGATGATGCCCGCCGCCGCGGGTGCGCCCGGCACCCGGGTGTCATTCGGAAAGTGGACGCGGCGGGCTTGGATGGGTGCCGGCTATCTGGTGGCGCGCAACCTCGATGCCGACGGCGTCAACTCGCACTTGGTCGATCGCTTCGGAGACGAGGGCTGACTCGTGACAACGGAGCAGCCAGCACCGGTGCAGGCGGACGAGGAGCCCACCCGGGCGCGTGGCCGGGGCGGCTGGATTGCCGGCGCCGCGCTGGCCGCCTTCGCGTTGTTCTTCATCGCGAACTGCCGCGTGGCCCTCGACCCGCGCGTCGCCAACCCGGATGTGCACGGCCGACCGCGACCGGTGAAGTTCACGTTCGGGCTGGACTACATCACATTCCTGGACAACGCCACCGTGGTGGCGCTGATCGTGCTGCTGCTGGTGTTCATCAGGGGCTGGCGGCGCAATCCGGGCAGCCCGGTGATGTTGATGTTCCTGTGCACCACGCTGATCGTGTGGCAGGACCCGATCATGAACTGGTCGCCGTTCGCGGTCTACAACCCCGATCTCATTCACTGGCCGGAGTCCTGGCCGCTGGTATCGCTGTCGCCGACCGTCGAGCCGTTCGTGGTGTTCGGCTACGTGATGTTCTATTTCGGGCCTTACTTCCCGGCGGTCTGGATCCTGCGGAAGCTACAGGCCAAATACGGGCCTACGTCGTTCGCGTCACGCCGCCCGCTGGTCAGCCTGGGCCTTCTCGCCCTGGTGATCGGCTTTGTTTTCGATGCGTTCCTGGAGAACATCCTCATCCACTGGGGCATGTACATCTACTCGCAGGTCATTCCGTGGGGCTCGGTGTTCACCGGCACGACCTTCCAGTTCCCGCTGATCTGGGAGTCGTTCTCGGTGTGCTTTGTGATGGTGCCGGCAGCGATCCTTTGTTACCGCGACGACACCGGTAAGTCGGTGGCCGAAAAGCTCGCCGCCAAGGCGAAGCTGTTCCCGACGCGACCGGTACTGGGCACGTTCCTGGTGATGTTCGCCATCATCAACGTGTCCTACTTTGCCTACGGCGCCTGGTTCTGGGCCATCAAGGTCAGCCATGCCGCGACTTCGGTGGCCTGCCCGTGGCCCTATCCAGAGGCGAAAGTCTATGACCCACAGGGCTTTTACGAGAGGGCGGGCGCGCAAGGTCCGTATTCGGTCGGTATCTGGTCAACCTGGGCAAGCGGGGAGCCCAACGGGCGGCCGCGCGTCGAACCGCCGCCACCCGGTCACGGTGCCTGTGCCTCCGCGAACAAGAATGGGTGAGCCTCGCAGCGTCGTCATCACCGGCGCTTCCCGTGGCCTTGGCTTCGCCTCGGCCGTTCGGCTCTACCGCGAGGGCTGGCGCGTGGTCGCGGCGATGCGCACACCCGATCTCGGGATTACGCTGCTGCGCAAGGCGACAGGGGCGCGCGAGGATGACGATCGACTGATCGGAGTGCAGCTCGACCTGTTGGACAGCGCGTCGGTCGCCGCGGCGGCCAAGGCGATCGAAGAGGCCGTCGGCGCGCCTTACGCCCTGGTGCACAACGCCGGTGTCTCTGCCGCCGGAATGGTGGAAGAGACCGAACTGGCGCTGTGGCAGCGGATATTCACTACCAGCGTCCTGGGTCCCGTCGCGCTGACCCAGGCTCTGCTGCCGTCGATGCGTGCGGCGGGCGAGGGGCGAATCGTCTTGGTATCCAGCGCGGCCGGGGTGCGCGGCCAGCCGGGCACCGCGCCCTATTCGGCGGCCAAGGGGGCGTTGGAGCGGTGGGGTGAGTCGATGGCGTGCGAGCTCGCACCGTTCGGCCTCGGTGTCACCGTCCTGGTGGCCGGCACGTACGACACCGCCATCATCACCGACGCGGGCACCACCGACGATCGCAACTTCGACGGCCCCTACGCCCGGCTGCACCACTCCATGAACACCCGCGGGCGGTTCGCGGTCAGCTTCGCCCGGCCACCCGAGCGGTTCACCGACGGACTGCTCAAGGCGCTGGAGGACCGTAGTCCGTTCCGTCGGCGCGGTGTCGGACCTGATGCCTCAATGCTGTTGGTTGCCAACAGGATCTTGCCGGCATCCGGCATGCACCACGTGTCCCGGATGGCGCTCGGCATACCCAGACAGGGATCGATGCGCGGTGGGGCATGGCCCTTGACGGTCGACCAAAGGCTCATGGTTTTCGCGGCGCGCGTTCTTCCCGCGCCGGTGTTGCAGCGCTTGGGCGCGCTGGCGGCGAGGCGTCGCAAGGGAACTGATGGAACTGAAGTGGACTGAAGGGGTAAGTATGGAACAGCTTTTTGACGACCTCGAGGACTTCGGCTCCTTCGACGACGCGATATCCGGTGATGTGCGAGACCCGTACACCGAACTGGCGCGGCTGCGCCGTGAGGAACCGGTACAGCGGCTCGAGACCTCGGGGGCGCTTCCGCACGAGGAGTCGTTGCCGATGTTCATCGTGTATCGGCACGAAGATGTCCAACAGATGCTGCGCGACAACGAGACGTTTTCGTCGTCGGCCGTGATCGCGGCGTTCGGCCCGGTTCTGGGTGAAGGGGTGATGCTCGGCATGGACGAGCCGGTCCACGGGAGGCTGCGGTCGTTGATATCGAAGGCGTTCACGCAGAAGTCGTTGGCGCGGTGGGAGAACGAGCTGGTCGG
This sequence comes from Mycobacterium sp., assembly GCF_019247635.1. Lineage (GTDB taxonomy): Bacteria > Actinomycetota > Actinomycetes > Mycobacteriales > Mycobacteriaceae > Mycobacterium. The sequence continues at coordinate 122,821 of NZ_JAFBAR010000090.1, read as the reverse complement.
CCGCGTGGCGAATGGGCTGATCGACAAGTTCGCACCCAACGGCAAGGCAGATCTGGTGAAGGAGTTCACCTTCGACTATCCGAGCCAGATCATTGCGCGCCTGTTGGGCTTGCCGGAGAAGGACTACCCGCAGTTCCAGCGGTGGTCGATTTCGCTGCTGAGCTGGCTGATGAATCCCGAACGGGGACTTGCGGCCTCGGCTGCCCTGTGTGACTACTTCGCGCCGATCCTGCAGGCCCGCCGCGCCGAGCCGAAGGACGATCTGATCAGCGCGCTCGGTGCGGCGGAAATCGACGGGCAGAAGCTCGCGGACGAGGAGATCTTCTCGTTCCTCCGGTTGTTGCTGCCGGCCGGCGTGGAGACGACCTACCGGTCGCTGGGAAGCCTGCTCTTCGGCCTGTTGTCGGATCCAGCGCAGTTGGAGGCGATCCGCGCGGACCGGTCGTTGCTGCCGCAGGCGATCGAAGAGGGCGTGCGGTGGGAACCGCCCTTGCTGACCATCACCCGGGTCGCCACCCGCGACACCGAACTCGGCGGGGTGCCGATACCGGCCGGTTCGACGGTGATGCCGATGCTGGGAGCCGCCAACCGGCAGGAAGACCGCTATCCCGATCCGGATACTTTCGACATCTTCCGGCAAGCCAGGGGCCACCTCGGCTGGGGGCACGGTGTGCACGTCTGCCTCGGCATGCACCTGGCGCGCCTTGAAATGCGCACTGCCATCAACCTTTTGCTTGACCGGCTGCCGAATCTTCGACTGGACCCGGACGGTGGTGACCCGCACATCCGCGGACAGGTTTTCCGGTCGCCGACGTCGCTACCCGTGCTGTTCGACCCGCAGTAGAGATGCGATCTTCATGGCTGCAGGGCAGCGGAAAGAGCGTGCGCCAGGTGTGCGGGCGCCGACACCCTGCAGGTTGTAGGTTGCCAATCGGCTAGTTTCCAGTAAGGCTCTCCGTAGGGTGAGCCGTCTGGGGATGGTTTCCCGCGTCCCGGCGCTCTGAGCAGCGCCTCGTCTAAAGAGAGCTGAACAAGTATGGCTGACACTGTAAAGGTCCGGTTTGAGCCCAAGATGATGATCGACGGCAAGCTCGTCGACGGCCAGGCCGGCACCTTCACCAACATCAACCCGGCGACGGAGGAGCCGCTGGGCGAAGTTGCGGACGCGTCGACGGAAGACATGCACCGAGCCATCGACGCCGCTCGGCGCGCCTTCGATGAAACGGACTGGTCAACCAACCACAAGCTGCGTCAGCGTTGCTTGCTGCAACTGCATGAGGCTATCGACGCCGAGCGGGAAGAGCTGCGCGAGGAGCTGATCCTCGAGGTCGGCGCGCCCCGGGCGATCACCTTCGGCCCGCAACTGGACGCTCCGCTGGAAGACGGGCTGCGGTATCCGGCCAAGCTGATCGACGAGTACCCGTGGGAAACCGACCTGGGCGACAAGGTCATCAGCCTTACCGGAACGCTGACCACCCGCAAGGTCTGGCGGGAACCGGTGGGCGTGGTCGGCGCGATTGTGCCGTGGAACTTCCCGTTCGAGGTCACCCTCAACAAGATCGGCCAGGCGTTGGGCACCGGTAACACCGTGGTGCTCAAGCCGGCACCGGATACGCCGTTCAACGCCACCCGGCTGGGCCGGCTGATCGCGGAAAAAACCGACATTCCACCCGGCGTGGTCAACGTCGTCACCGCGTCGGACCACCTGATTGGTGAGGAGCTCACGCTGTCACCCAAGGTCGACCTGATCTCGTTCACCGGGTCCACCGCCGTCGGCAAACGGATCATGGAAAAGGGCGCCCTGACCATGAAGCGGTTGTTCCTGGAGCTGGGCGGCAAGTCGGCCACCATTGTGCTCGAGGACGCGGACTTCGGCCTGGCCTGCGCGATCGGCATCGCGCCCTGCATGCACGCCGGGCAGGGTTGCGCCAACCCGACGCGGATGTTGCTCCCGCGGTCCCGCTACGACGAGGGCGTGGCGATCCTCAAGAGCATCTACGAGAACGTCACGTGCGGCGACCCGCAGGATGCCGGAACCCTTTGCGGCCCGGTGATTTCGGACAAGCAGCGCACGCGTGTGCAGTACTACATCGACAAGGGCGTCGAGGAGGGCGCCACCGCGCTGGTGGGCGGGCCCAACGCGCCCACCGGTTTCGACCGTGGATTCTTCGTCCGGCCTACGCTTTTCGTCGACGTCGACAACTCGATGACGATCGCCCAGGAGGAGATCTTCGGCCCGGTGCTGTCCGTCATCCCGTTCGACGACGAGGAGGAGGCGATCCGGATCGCGAACGACAGCGTGTACGGCTTGGCCGGCAACGTCATGTCGGGCTCGCTGGAGCATTCACTGGCCGTGGCGCGCCGGATCAAGGCCGGCTTCATGGGCGTCAACGGTGGCGCTCCGTACGGCGCCGACACGCCGTTCGGTGGATACAAGGACAGCGGCGTCGGCCGCCAGAATGGTGTCGCCGGTTTTGATCAGTACACCGAAATCAAATCGGTCGCCTATCCGGCCGTCTAGCCTCCTGCGCGCCGAGATTGCCGTGAGGGCTGTGATTGGGCCTCGGACGCGACCATAGCGGCAATCTCGGCGCAGAGGCACTAGCCCGGCGGGAGGGGCCGTTTCAAGGTGCAGACGATGCTCCATTCGTAGTAGTGGTCGCCGACCCTGTCGTAGTCCTTGAAGTGGCGGGCGACCTGAGTGCGTTGCACCGAGGAGCCGACGATCTCCCAGCCCTGTTCGCCGTAGGCCTTCGTGAGTCGGTTCGCCTCGTCTAACGCCGCCTGCAGGGCCTCATCGGTTTGGGCGATGAAAGTGGTCTCCCACCGCTGGGGGTGCCACTTGCCGTCTGACGCCAGCCACCAACCGGGCCCGGGGGAGGAGGTGCTCATACCCGGCACCCTACTTCCCCGAAACTAGCCGGAACGCGAATGAAACGTGACCGCAGTCGTACGTGCGGCCAACGAACTGGCGTCCTTAGCCTGGTCAGCCGCCGACAGGCCGGCCCAGGCGACCCCGCCCCCGTACCGCCCAACGCGTTGGTTGACAATCGACTCAAGTTACTTGAGACATCAGGTCTGAAGTCCAGCGTGTCAAAGGAGAGATTCCCATGGCTGAAGCGGTCATCGTCGAGGCAGTGCGATCGCCGATCGGCAAGCGCAACGGCGGGCTGTCCGGGGTGCACCCGGCCGAGTTGTCCGCACAGGTCCTTAACGGGCTCGTCGACAAGGCCGGTGTCGACCCCGAGGTCGTCGACGACGTCATCTGGGGTTGCGTCATGCAGGCCGGCGAACAGGCCCTCGACATCGGCCGCACCGCCCTGCTGACCGCGGGCTGGCCCGAGACCGTGCCCGGCGTGACCGTCGACCGGCAGTGCGGGTCGAGCCAGCAGTCCATCCACTTCGCCGCGGCCGGTGTGGTAGCGGGTCATTACGACGTCGTCGTCGCAGGAGGGGTGGAGTCCATGTCACGGACGCCCATGGGGGCATCGCTGGCCAACGGCGGGCGGCCCTACCCGGAGCGGTTCCTGGCGCGCTACGAAGGCCGGATTCCGAACCAGGGCCTGGGTGCCGAGATGATTGCCGAGCAGTGGGGACTTGACCGCCTGGCCCTCGACGAGTTTTCCCTCGGATCGCACGAAAAGGCTGCTGCAGCACAGGATTCCGGTGCTTTCGACGATCAGATCGTGGCTATCAAGGACCAGGACGGAAACGCAGTTCTGAAGGACGAAGGCATCCGCCGAGGAACCCCGATGGAGAAGATGGCCTCGCTCAAGCCGGCGTTCAAGGAAGACGGCGTGATCCATGCCGGCAATTCCTCGCAGATCTCCGATGGCTCGGCGGCGCTGTTGTTCATGTCCGCCGAGAAGGCAAAGTCGCTGGGGCTCAAGCCGATCGCTAAGGTGCATACCGCCACGCTGGCCGGCGCCGACCCGGTGATCATGCTGACCGCTCCCATCCCGGCGACTCAGAAGGTGCTGAAGCGCTCCGGGCTGTCCATCGACGAGATCGGGGCCTACGAGGTCAACGAGGCGTTCGCGCCGGTACCGTTGGCGTGGCTGCGCGACATCGGCGCGGACGAGAAGAAGCTGAACCCCAACGGTGGCGCGATCGCGCTGGGGCACCCGCTCGGCGGGTCCGGGGCGCGGCTGATGACGACGCTGCTGTACCACATGCGGGACAAGGGAATTCGCTACGGCTTGCAGACCATGTGTGAGGGTGGCGGGCAGGCCAACGCGACGATCCTGGAGCTGCTGTGACCCAGACCGCAGGCAGCGAGCCGGGTGCGCTCGTCGAGCGCCGCGGCAACGTCCTGGTTATCACGATCAACCGGCCCGAGGCGCGCAATGCGGTCAACGGCGCCGTTAGCATCGCCGTCGGTGATGCGATGGAAGAGGCGCAAAACGACCCCGACGTGCGGGCCGTGGTGATCACCGGCGCCGGCGACAAGTCGTTCTGCGCGGGCGCCGACCTCAAGGCGATCGCGCGCCGGGAGAACCTGTATCACCCCGACCACGCCGAGTGGGGTTTCGCCGGCTACGTGCACCATTTCATCGACAAGCCGACGATCGCGGCGGTCAACGGCACCGCGCTGGGCGGCGGCACCGAGTTGGCGCTGGCCAGCGACCTGGTGGTGGCCCACGAGCTGGCCCAGTTCGGGCTGCCCGAGGTCAAGCGTGGACTGATCGCCGCGGCCGGCGGTGTCTTCCGGATCATGGAGCAGTTGCCCCGCAAGGTGGCGATGGAATTGCTGTTGACCGGCGAGCCGCTCACCGCCTCCGACGCCTGGGAATGGGGCTTGATCAACCAGGTCGTCAGGCAAGGATCGGTGCTCGATGCCGCGCTGGCGCTGGCCGCCCGCGTCACTGTCAACGCACCGCTGTCGGTCCAGGCCAGCAAGCGCATCGCCTACGGGGCCGACGACGGTGTGATCACCGCTGACGAAGCGGGCTGGGACCGCACCATGCGCGAGATGCAAACCCTGATCCGATCCGAGGATGCCAGGGAAGGTCCACTGGCGTTCGCCGAGAAGCGCGAGCCGGTCTGGAAGGCACGTTAGAGCGCGAGCAGACGCAAAAGCACCCAAATTTGCCCATTTGGGGTGCTTTTGCGTCTGCTCGCGCTAGTGCGCCAACACGTTGACCGCGCGCCGGAACACCCCAGGCAGCAGCGCGCACGCCGGCACGATGGCGCGCCGGGCGGCGCGTGGGGCGCTGGCCAGCACCAGACCACGGGTGAGCAACCGGTAATTGCGGGTAACCCGGTACCACGCAGCCTCATACGACGACGGATCGTCGGCGACGATCGCGCGGACCACCTCGGCGGCCTGCTTGACGGCGAGGCTGATGCCCTCACCGGTCAGGGCGTCCTCGTAGCCGGCCGCATCGCCCACCAACAGCACCCGTCCCGCCACGCGCCGGGACACCACCTGGCGCAGTGGGCCGCAACCGCGCGCATGTCCTCGGCCGCCGCCTTCCAGATGCCTTGCTAGCCAAGGGAACCAGTCGAGCTCCGGCTGCCCGGGAGACAGGATCGCCACGCCCACCAGATCCGGCTCCACCGGCGTCACGTATGCCTCCCCCCAGCGGGACCAATGCACTTCGACGTACTCCGACCAGGCCGGCACCCGATAATGCCACCGCACGCCGTAACGCCGCGGGGTCCCCGCGGTCGCTTCGATACCGACGGCACGCCGGACCGGCGAATGCAGGCCATCGGCGGCAACCAACCATTTCGCCCGCACACCGGCGGCCCTCACACCGCTTGCGTCCTGCTCGACGTCGGTTACCTTCGTCCGGATCCATTCTGTGTCTTGCTCTTTGGCCCGCGCCGCCAGCGCGGCGTGCAGGGTGGTGCGTCGCACACCGCGGCCCGGTCCGGTGCGAAACCTGGCCTCGACCCGACGACGTTCGCTCACGTAGGCGATACCGCGAAACGGCATACCGGCCGGATCCACTCCGAGCGAGGTCAATTCGGCCAGGCCGCCGGGCATCAGCCCTTCACCACACGCCTTGTCGATCGGGTTTTCGCGCGGCTCGGCGACGATCACCGACAGCCCTTGCCGGCGAGCGTGTAACGCCGTGGCGAGGCCGGCGGGGCCGCCGCCGACGACCAAGACGTCGGTGTCGTAATCGGTCATGTGTGGTCCGTCAGCGTTGTGTAGCCCAGTGCGGAGTTTTCCACTCGCAGACGCACGCTCAGCAGGATCGCGTTGGCCACCGTGAAACCGGCCGCGGTCAGCCACGCGGTGTGTATCAGTGGCAGCGCCAGCCCTTCGGCAACCACGGCAACGTAGTTAGGGTGATGCAGCCAACGGTAGGGGCCCTTTTGGACGAGCGGCGCATGCGGCAACACGATGACCCGGGTGTTCCACCGTCGGCCCAGCGACGTGATGCACCACCACCGCAGTCCCTGGCTCAGCGCCGCCACGCCCAGCATCGGCCACCCGAGCCAGCCGATGAACGGCCGGTGCAGCGCCCATGTTTCGATGACGCACCCGAGCAGCAGAGCAGTGTGGATTGTCACCATCACCGCGTAGTGGCCACGGCCGAACTCCTTGCCGCCCTGGGAAAATGACCATTCTGCGTTGCGCTTGGACACCACCAGCTCCGCCAGGCGTTCGATTCCGACCGCCAGGATCAGCAGGTAATACACGGCGTGCCTACCATTCGAGCAGGACCAATTCCGAGCAGAAGGCCGGACCCATCGCAATCATCAGCCCGATCGAGCCGGCCGGCGGGGGAGCGGCGATGTTGGCCCGCAGCACATCCAGTACCGAGACCGAAGAAAGATTTCCGTTGTCACGCAACGAATTTCGTGTGTGGTCGAGGGCATCTACCGGCAGCTCCAAGATGTTCTCGACCGCCTCGATCACCCGCGGCCCGCCGGGATGGCAGACCCACGTCGTCACGTCGTGGGTGGTCAGCCCATGGTCGGCGAGGAAATTACGGACATCGTCGCCGAGGTATTTCTCGGTGACCGTCGCGACGTCGACCGACAGCACGATCCGGAAGCCGTCACTGCCAATCTTCCAGCCCATGACCTCTTCGGTGTCGGGGTAGATGCGGCTGCGGGTGGCCAGCACCTTGGGACCGGGCCGTCGGGCGGAGGCCCGGTTGGCGCCGTGCGTGATAACCGCCGCGGCGCCGTCGCCGAACAGGCTGGTCGCGACCAGGTTGGCCATCGAATTGTCTTGGCGCTGAATGGTCAGCGAGCACAGTTCGACCGCCAGCAGCGCTGCCACCTGGTCCGGATATGCGCGGAGGTAGTCGTGCATCCGCGCCACCCCGGCCGCGCCGGCCACACAGCCCAGGCCGAACAGAGGGACGCGTTTGACGTCCTGACGCAGCCCCACCCGCGCCGCCAGCCGCGCCTCGAGTGTCGGCACGGCGAGCCCGGTAACCGTTGTCGAAAATACGATGTCGACCTCCGACGGCCTGAGCTTTGCTTTGTCCAGTGCGGCGACGAACGCCTGCTCGGCCAAGTCTAGGGCGACCTCGATGTAGGCGTCGTTGGCCTCGGTGAACCCGGTCAGCCTCTGGTACCGCGACAGCGGGAGCGCGGTGTGGCGGGACTCCACTCCGCTGCTGAGGGCGAAGCGTCGAAACTCCGGGCCGGCGAAGTCTGTGAGCGCGCCGATTGCCTCGGCCTGGCTGTACCGATTCGGCGGGAATTTGACAGCAACCGCCGCGATGGACGGGTCTGCAACGGTTACCGTGGTGCCTGGTTTTGTCTTCATGGAGTTGGTCACGTCGCCGTGGTCGAGTCGGTTCAATCGGACCCAGGTAGGTTGGTTCTGTGCGGATTCTGGTGACCGGTGCGACGGGCTATGTGGGGTCGCGCCTGATCACGGCGCTTCTTGCGGATGGCCACCAGGTGCTGGCCGCGACCCGAAACCCGGCCCGGCTCAAGCAGTTCGGTTGGTTCGCCGAGGTCACGCCGGTGCGGCTGGACGCGGCCGATCCGTTGTCGGCGCGGGTCGCCCTTGCCGACGCGGGTCCGGTCGACGTGGCGTATTACCTGGTGCATGGGATCGGTCAACCCGGCTTCCGCGACGCCGACAACGCCGCGGCGGCCAACGTCGCGGCCGCTGCCCGGGACGCCGGCGTGCGACGCATCGTCTACCTGGGCGGCTTCGTTCCCGATGACAGCGAGCTGTCCGAACACCTGGCCAGTCGGGCCGAGGTGGCCGATGCCCTGACCGTCGAGGACGGCCCCGAACTGGTGTGGTTGGGAGCGGCGATGATCATCGGCGCCGGGTCGACATCGTTTGAGATGCTGCGTTACGTCGGCGACCGCTTTCCGCTGATACCGATACCGGGTTGGCTGGAAAACCCGATCGACCCGATCTCCATCCGTGACGTACTGCATTACCTGGTTGTCGCCGCCGACGCGGGCCAGGTGCCCGCCGGCGCGTACGACATCTGCGGCCCCGAGACCACCTCGTACCGGAGCCTGCTCGAGGCCTATGCCCGCGCCACCGGAAGGAGGCAGGCGGTGCTGCGGGTGCCCCGGATCGACACCGCGGTGGCCTCACGAGTCACCGCCGTCGCGTTGCCAGTGCCTCCGGGGCTGGCAGGAGACCTGGTCGAGTCCCTGGATCATCCGATGCGCGCGTCCGACGCCGGGCTGCGAGATCGGGTACCCGACCCCCCCGGCGGTCTGCTGTCCGTCGACGACGCCATCGCGGTGGCTTTGCAGGATCACCGCCCGCGGCCCGTCAACGCGCTGGCCGACCCGCACCACCTCGCAGACACCGATCCGGTCTGGGCCGGCGGTGACGCGTTGCGCATCCGACGGCTTGCTCGAGCGGTGACGCCACCCCTCGTCCGCCCGGCCCTGCGGCTGGTCAACATGGTCCCCGGGCCGCTGGCCGGTGTGGTGCGAACCGGCCTGGACGTTCTGCTCGCACTGATGCCGAAAATCCGCATCCCATGAGCCAACCCACCGCGCCCTATCGGACCACCGTGGTCGAAGAGTTGCGTCGCGCGATGACCAATGTCGCTGTGCCACACAACGAACCGCCCTCGGTTGTGTTGCGCCGGCGGATCGTGGTCGGCGTCACCGTGGTGGTCGGTGCGGTGGTGCTCGGGTTTTCGCTGCGGCGCGCGCCGGGCGAATCCAGCTTCTACTGGCTGACGCTGCTGCTGGCGGCCGTGTGGATGGCCGGCGCGTTCGTGTCCGGGCCGCTGCATCTGGGCGGCATCAACTGGCGCGGCCGCAACCAGCGTCCCGTCATCACCGGGACCGCCGTCGGCCTGCTGCTTGGTGGCGTCTTTGTCCTGGGCGGGCTGATGGCCAGGGAGATTGCACCCGTCGCACACCTGATCACACGGGTCCTGCTGTATGCACACGGCGGTTCGTTTGTGCTGATCGTGCTGATCACCCTGATCAACGGGGTTGCCGAGGAGGTGTTCTTCCGCGGCGCGCTGTACACCGCGTTGGGGCGGCACCATCCGGTGGTGATCTCGACGATTTTGTACATCGTTGCCACTTTGGCCAGCGGGAACCCGATGCTCGGGTTTGCCGCGATCATCCTTGGGGCGGTGTGTGCGCTGGAGCGTCGGGCCAGCGGCGGGGTGCTCGCGCCGATGCTGACCCACTTCGTGTGGGGCCTGATCATGGTGCTGGTACTGCCGCCTTTGTTCGGCGTGTGACGTCGGACGACCCGACGACATCGCGGGCCAGCCGCCGCAACGCCAACGACCACAGCGGGCGCGCCGCAAACCAGTACAACCGCCCCGCGAGACCCCTCGGCTGAAAGATCGCCCGAAGCGCGCAGGTGCTGCCGCCGCCGTCGCGCGGTGCGACGGCGATGTCCAACCACGCCCGCCCTGGCGCGCGGATCCGCACACGCGCCCGCAGCCTGCTGCCCAGCTCGCGCTCATGCACGATGCAACGCCGGTTCGCGGCCCGCTCGGCGGCGGCGAACACGTCGTCGGGTGCTGCGGTCGCCACGGCAGTGCGTCTGACGGTGTACACCACGTCGCCGGCCCAGTCCGGGTCGCTGGGCAGCGGTTCGGCGGGCTCGGATCGCGAGGAGGCCCAGGTGGCGTCGGGTGGGCCCGGCGCGGCGGGGTTGAGGGCCAATTCGACGGCGCGGCGGTAGGGCGTCAGGCCTTCTGGCGGAGGCTCGATGATGGTGTCGATATCGCGGTCACGCATCACCGCGTCGCATTCCAGCGACTCGATCAGCGGCCGCGCCAGCCCGGGGGGCATCGGGGTCACGGTGCCAACCCAGAGACTGGCGATCGTGGGGGTCAAAAATGGCAGCACGATCAAACGCCGCCGGCGCAGACCTGCCACCTCGGCATAGATCCGGATCATGTCGCCGTACTCCTGCACGTCCGGGCCGCCGATGTCCCAGGTTCGCGACGACGGCACCGCAACCTTCGCGGCGGCGACCAGGTAGTGCAGCGCGTCGCGGATCGCGATGGGCTGAATCCTGTTATGCACCCACTTCGGTGTGGTCATCACCGGCAGCCGGTCGGTGAGGTGCCGGATCATTTCGAACGACGCCGACCCCGAACCGACGACGACGCCGGCCTGCAGCACCACCGATTCGATGCCGGACTCGATGAGAGCCTGGCCCACCGCGGTGCGTGACTTGAGATGCGTTGAGAGATCGGCATTTTCGGGGTGCAGACCGCTGAGGTACACCACTCGCCGCACCTGCGCTTGACGGGCGGCCGTCACCACGTTGCGGACTGCGCGGGCCTCGTCGGCGGCGAAGTTTTTCGACGAGCCCATCGAGTGGACCAGGTAGTAGACGACATCGACTCCGGCGAACGCGGCGATCAGCGAATCGACGTCCTCCAAATCACCGGCCACCACCTCGGCCCGCTCGCGCCACGGCACGCCTCCTGATTCGGAATCCAATTTGCTCGGGGTACGGGCCATGGCCCGAACTCGATAACCCTCGTCCAGCAATCGCGGCACCAACCGACCACCGATGTAGCCGGTGGCCCCAGTGACCAGGCAGCGCAGTTCTTCCATTTGTTCCTCCGTTGCCGGTTATTCGGAACCGAAACAACGAAGGATGGCAGGGTCTGTTCAGGAGTCGGTGAAGACGGGGTCGCGCCGTTCCTGGAATGCCTTTGTGCCCTCTTTAAAGTCGGGTGCAACCAGCAACCCCGACTGCCCGTCATACTCGCGCTCGAGAGTGGGGTTCAATTCGGTCAACGTGGCGGCGTTGATCGCGTTCTTGGTCTTGGCGTACGCGACCGCGGGACCGGCGAGCAGCCTGGCGACCACCTTGTCCACCTCGGCGTCGAACTCATCCGCCGGGTAAACCGCGCTCACCAGGCCCCAGGAGAGTGCCTCGGCGGCCGGCAAGCGCTCGGGCAGCAGCGCCATCCGCAGCGCCCGGACGCGGCCGACGGCCGCGGCGACCAGAGCCGATGCGCCGCCGTCGGGCATCAACCCGATCTTCGTGAACGCCAGCAGGAAAAACGCTTTGTCAGAGGCCAGTACGACGTCACAAGACAGTGCGATCGAAACACCGACGCCCGCGGCCGGCCCATGGACCACGGCTACGACCGGGTGCGGCAATGTGGTGATGGCTCGTATCAGCCGGTTGATCTCGAGAATGATTTCGTCCGGCGAGGCGCCGCGGCTACCGGACATGTCGTCAGCGCTGATGCCCGCGCCGGAGCTGAAGCCGCGGCCGGTACCGCCGAGGCGCACCACCCGTACGCCCGGGTCGGTGGCCGCGCGTTCCATGGCGTCGGCGATTCCGGTGATCACCAGGATGGTCAGCGAGTTGAGGCTGTCGGGCCGGTCGATGGTCACCGACAGCACTCCGTCGGCCAGCGTGACGTCGAGACCTGCGACAGGCGCAAGCGTCGCGATTCCTGAATCCGGCATGGGTGTCACCCTAGGGGACCGGGTGGCGACCCGCTGCGCGAGGCTACGCCGCGCTCGCGATCGCCACGGGGCGACCGGGTGCACGGCCATCGGCGGCGGCTGCGAAGATGCGAACGGCGTCAAAGTAGACGAAAGGTCGGTACACCATGGCGGGACCACTGCGCGGCTTGCGGGTAATCGAACTGGCCGGCATCGGGCCTGGCCCGCACGCCGCGATGATCCTGGGCGATCTGGGCGCCGACGTGGTGCGCATCGATCGTCCGTCGGCTTCTGCCGCCAGTGCGGGCGACAGCACAGTCAAAGACGCCATGAGTCGCAACCGGCGCATCGTGACCGCTGACCTGAAGTCCGACGCGGGCCGCCAACGGGTGCTCGGTCTCGTCGCCAAAGCCGACGTTCTGATCGAGGGCTACCGGCCGGGCGTTACCGAGCGGCTCGGGCTTGGTCCCGAAGACTGCGCCAAAGTGAACGACGGGCTGATCTACGCCAGGATGACCGGCTGGGGACAAAGCGGCCCCCGCAGCCAGCAGGCCGGCCACGACATCAACTACATCTCGCTGAATGGCATCCTGCACTCGATCGGCCGGGTCAACGAGCGGCCGGTGCCGCCGCTGAACCTGGTCGGCGACTTCGGGGGCGGCTCGATGTTCCTGCTGGTCGGCATCCTGGCCGCGCTGTGGGAGCGGCAGAACTCCGGCAAGGGGCAGGTCGTGGACGCCGCCATGGTCGACGGGTCCAGCGTATTGATCCAGATGATGTGGCAGCTGCGTGCGGCTGGGATGTGGTCTGACGTGCGGGGCACGAACATGCTCGACGGCGGCGCGCCCTACTACGACACCTATGAGTGCGCCGACGGCCGCTACGTCTCCGTCGGCGCAATCGAGCCGCAGTTCTACGCGGCCATGCTGGCTGGACTGGGTCTGGACGCCAAGGACCTCCCGTCGCAGAACGACGAGACCCGCTGGCCCGAGCTGCGTGCGGTGCTGACCGAGACGTTCGCCGGCCGCGACCGCGACCACTGGGCCAAGGTGTTCGCGGATTCCGATGCCTGCGTGACGCCGGTGCTGGCCTTCGGCGAAGTGCAGACGGAGCCGCACATCACCGAGCGGAACACGTTCTACGAACTCAACGGCGGCCTGCAGCCGATGCCGGCGCCACGGTTCTCCCGCACCGCGCCTGAGACGCCGCGCGCGGCCGTGCGGGTTTCGGACAGCGACGATGTCCTGACGGACTGGGCGCCGCCGACCTAGACGCCGTACAAAAACGAAAGCCCCCCGCGCTGCGGGGGGCTTTCACTGGCAATAAGGACTATCGACGGAACCAATGCTGAAGCCGCGGGTTGGCCATAAGCAGCCGCGCAAACACACTCATGACAGGTCAGCTAGCCGTAGGCAGCGGGTGCCAGTCTTCGAACTGCTCGGAGGTCTCGCCTTCCACCAGCATGTCGCCGTGGTAGAGAGCCTCGAAGTCAGCCTTGATGACATCGGCACTCGAGTCGTCGATCCACATGGCCCTGAGCCTATGGGCTTCCTCTAAGGAATCTTTGAGTCACGATTCGGAAAATGATGGCAATTCTTACCCGTGGGTAGGGTATGCGGCTCTCAGGCGTTCTGCGGGGGCGTGCCGGGTACCCATTCTGCGTCCCGGTGAACCGTCGCGGACCCCAGCCCGTATCTAGTGCGGGTGTTATTTGACACCTGTAAGTTAGCTCCGATAAGTTACCGCCGGTGCGGGGCGGCGCGGTCGGGACCAGCACCCCCGCGGAGGGACGCAACATGCTTCAGGCCATCGCTCGATTGGCTATCGCAGCTCCGCGTCGAATCATCGCCATTGCTGTGCTGGTGTTCATAGCAGCGGCCGTCTTCGGTGTGCCCGTCGCCAAGAGCTTGGCTCCCGGGGGTTTCCAGGACCCGAATTCGGAGTCGGCGCGCGCCATCGCGGTGTTGACCGACAAGTTCGGACAGAGCGGGCAGCAGATGCTGATTCTGGTGACACCGCCCGACGGCGCCAACAGCGAACAGGCCCGGAAAGTCGGCACCGACCTTGTCGAGCGGCTGCAGAAGTCGCCGTTGGTGTACAACGTGTCCTCGGCGTGGACCCCGCCTCCCCAGGCGCCGGGGGCCGCAGCCGATCTCATCAGCAAGGATGGCGAGTCGGGGTTGATCGTCGTCAACCTCAAAGGCGGCGAAAACAACGCGCAGAAGAACGCCCAGACCCTGTCTGACGAGTTCGTCCACGATCGCGACGGCGTCAGCATCCGCTCCGGCGGCTCGGCGATGGAGTACGCGCAGATCAACTCGCAGAATCAGGCCGATCTGTTGGTGATGGAGATGATCGCGATCCCGTTCACCTTCTTGGTACTGGTGTGGGTGTTCGGCGGGCTGTTGGCTGCGGCGCTGCCGATGGCGCTTGGTGCGATGGCCGTCGTCGGCTCGATGGCGGTGCTGCGGTTGGTCACGTTCGCCACCGAGGTGTCGATCTTCGCGCTGAACCTCAGCACCGCGTTGGGGTTGGCTCTGGCCGTCGACTACACGCTGCTGATCGTCAGCCGCTACCGGGACGAGCTGGCCGAGGGCAGCGATCGCGAAGAGGCGCTGATCCGGACCATGGCCACGTCCGGGCGCACGGTGCTGTTCTCCGCGGTCACCGTTGCGCTGTCGATGGCCGCGACGGTGGCGTTCCCGATGTACTTTCTGAAGTCCTTCGCCTATGCGGGCGTGGCCACCGTGGCCTTTGTCGCGACCGCGTCCATCATCGTCACCCCGGCCGCCATCGTGCTGCTGGGTTCCCGACTGGACGCATTCGACGTTCGGCGGCTGATTCGTCGGATGCTGGGCCGCGCCGAACCGATACACAAACCGGTCGAGCAGCTGTTCTGGTATCGGTCCAGCAAGTTCGTCATGCGCTTCTGGGTGCCGATCGGACTGGCCGTGATCGCGTTGCTGTTGCTGCTCGGGCTGCCCTTCACCACTGTGAAGTGGGGTTTCCCCGACGACCGGGTGCTGCCGCATTCGGCGTCGGCGCATCAGGTCGGTGACCAGTTGCGCGGCAACTTCGCGCACGACTCGGCGACCGCAGTGCCCATCGTCATCCCCGACGCCCGCGACCTGAGCCCCGGGGAACTTGACCGGTACGCTGCCGAGCTGTCGCGGGTGCCCGACGTGTCGGCGGTGTCAGCCCCGAGCGGGACGTTTGTGGCCGGCGACCAGAAGGGCCCGCCGGTTGGAGCGACCGGCCTGGCCGCGGGCAGCGCGTTTGTGACCGTGAGCAGCACCGCACCCCTGTTCTCCCAAGACTCCGACGCCCAGCTCAGACGACTGCATCAGGTACCAGGGCCGGGCGGCAGATCCGTCGAGATGGCCGGTGTCGCCCAGGTCAACCGCGACAGTGTCGACGCGGTGACGGATCGCCTGCCGCTGGTGTTGGGACTGATGGCCGTAATCACGTTCGTGCTGCTGTTTTTGCTCACTGGCAGCGTCGTGCTGCCGGTGAAGGCGCTGATATGTAACGTGCTGTCGTTGACCGCGGCGTTCGGCGCGTTGGTATGGATCTTCCAGGACGGACATCTCGGCGCGTTGGGGACGACCCCGAGCGGGACGTTGGTCGCGAACATGCCAGTGTTGTTGTTCTGCATCGCATTTGGGTTGTCCATGGATTACGAGGTGTTTCTGGTCTCGCGAATTCGCGAGTACTGGCTGGCGTCCGGTGTCGCTCGGCCTGCCAAGCCCAGCGCTGCCCAGGCGCACGCCGCCAACGACGAGAGCGTGGCGCTCGGAGTTGCCCGAACCGGCCGTGTGATCACCGCGGCCGCGTTGGTCATGTCGATGTCGTTCGCGGCGCTGATCGCGGCCCATGTGTCCTTCATGCGGATGTTTGGCCTGGGGCTCACGCTTGCGGTGGCGGTCGATGCGACACTAGTCCGGATGGTGCTGGTGCCGGCCTTCATGCACGTGTTGGGCCGGTGGAACTGGTGGGCGCCGGCGCCGCTGGTGTGGCTGCACGAGCGTTTCGGCATCAGCGAGGCCGCCGCCGAGGTATCGGCGGAGTCCGCGGAAGCGATGCCCGGGCGTCACCGCCTGCCGCCCGAGGACGCGGCGCACCGCAACCCGCAGCCGTTCAAGGCGTCAGTGACGCACAGCGGGAAATGACGTGCCGATCGATCGTCGTCGCCGGGTTCCACGCGGGTCTGGGGACCGGTTCGGCGACGTGCAGGAGTTCGCGATCGCGTGTTGTGCTCGGTCGTGTGCGGGCGGGTCGCGGACGGCGTCGCCGGTAGGGACGCGGCGCCACAGCAAATGGTGGAATGGATGGTGGCACAACGTTCGTCGCGACCCATGTTGAGGTCCGTCTGAGGGGGAGGTTCACGCATGGCTCGGATGGTGGGGGCGGTGGCAACGGTCGACAATCCTTTCTTCGCACGGGTGTGGCCCGTGGTGGCCAGCCACGAAGCTGAGGCGATCCGGACCCTGCGCCGGGAGAATCTGGCCGGTCTATCGGGTCGGGTGCTGGAAGTCGGTGCGGGCATCGGAACGAACTTTGACTTCTATCCCCGGTCCGTTGAGCAGGTGGTGGCCCTGGAGCCCGAGCCGAGGCTGGCCGCCCGGGCGCGCGCCGCGGCGGCCGATGCGCCGGTACCGGTCGTCGTGACCGGCCAGACGGTCGAGGATTTCAGCGACACCCAGTTGTTCGACGCTGTGGTGTGCTCCTTGGTGCTGTGCTCGGTCAGCGACCCCGCAGCCGTGCTGCAGCGCCTGCGCGCCTTGCTGCGGCCCGGCGGTGAGCTGCGCTATCTCGAGCATGTGGCCAGCGACGGGGCCAGGGGCCGGCTGCAGCAATTCGTCGACGCCACGTTCTGGCCGAGGTTGCTGGGCAACTGCCACACCCATCGCGATACCGAGCGCACGATCGCCGATGCCGGATTCGACCTGGACCACACCCGTCGGGAGTGGACGTTGCCGGTGTGGGCGCCGCTGCCGGTCTCGGAGTTGGCCTTGGGTCGGGCGCGCAAGCCGTAGTTCCCGCGTCGCAAGGGCTACCAGCCGCTCGCCGAGACTGCGGTGAGGGCGTGGGCTGGCGCGCAAACGCGATCTGTGCGCAGGCTCGGCGCCACCATTTCAGGTTCGATGCAGACGCGAGGCGCGGAGTTCCCGCGCCTCGCGGACCCGGCGGATGATGTCCGCCGGGCGATCGGTGGCGATAACTCGGATGACGATCCAGCCGAGCCGATCCAAGGCCTCCCTGCGGCGGACGTCCTTCCTGTATTGCCAACGGTCGACGCGATGATGCTCGCCGTCGTACTCCGCCGCAACCATCAGGTCCTCCCAGCCCATGTCGAGGTAGTACAGCTCAGCCCCGTCCTCGGTTACCACCGGGATCTGGGTGGTCGGCGGTGGCAGACCCGCTTCGATCAGCAGGAGTCGCAGCCACGTCTCTTTCGGGGACTGCGAACCGGCATCTACCAGTCCCAGCGCGGTTTCCAGTTGACGCAGTCCCCGCGCTCCCCGATGCCGCTCGGCAATCTCGACGACATCACCGACGTTGATGCCGGTAGCTCGGATCAGGGCGTCGAGGTGGGCGACCGTCGGGCCGGTCGGCTTGCGCCGGCCGATGTCGAATGCGGTGCGACCGGGGGTCGTTACCGGAATCCCGGCCACGATGCCGGACTCGTCTGGGCGTAGCGCCATGTCGTAGGTTCGCAGCCCGCGTGGCGGTCGCGCATTCGACCAGATCAGCTCGATGGGCAGGTGTTCGTCCACCCATTTGGAGCCATGCCAAGCCGCTGCGGTGAGCCCGGCGATCACGCCTTGGCGGTGCGACCACAGCCACGCCGCCACGGCTCGCCTGCGCAACGTGAGTTGTTGGTCGCGTCGGACGTACACGTCCGGGAACACCGTACGGAATCGGGAGCGCAGCTGGTGGCGCCGCACGATTTCGCTGGCCACCGCTTCGCTGCCAATGAACGGTTGATCGCTGGTCATGACAGCAGACTCGGCTATCGCATCGATTCGACCCGACCGATTCTGCGGTCAGGGCGCCACCTTGTGAACGAAACACGATCTGTGCGCAGGCTCGGCGCCACCAACGCAGACTCGGGCTACCTCAACAGGGCGGGCAGCCGCTCCAACAACCCCGGCAACGCCTGGCTTGCCGACTCGCGGATGCTGAGCGTGACGCTGTTGGACAGCGGCGTGGGCTCGGGGTTGACCTCGACGACGACCGTGCCGCGGGCCAGCGCCACCTCGGGCAGACCGGCCGCGGGATACACGATCGCCGACGTCCCGACCACCACCATCACGTCGGCGGACTCCGTCGCCTCGACGGCATGCCGCCACGGCCCCTGGGGCAGCGCCTCGCCAAACCACACGATGTCGGGCCGGATCAGGCCGCCGCACCGAATACACACCGGCGGCTCCACCTCGATTGCCGCCTCGGTCATCATCGGTAGCGGCTCGGTATACGCGATACCGCAACGCGCGCAGCGGAACTCGAACAGGCTGCCGTGCAGGTGGTGCACCGGGGCGCTGCCGGCCCGCTCATGAAGGTCATCGACGTTCTGCGTGACGACGCTGACGTCGGCGTGCTGCTGCCACTCGGCGATCGCGCGGTGTCCGTCGTTGGGTTCGACGTCGGACACCAGGTAGTGGCGCCACAGGTACCACCCCCAGACACGCTCCGGATTGCGTTCCCAACCCTGGACGCTGGACAGCTCGTAGGGGTCGAACCGGGCCCACAATCCGTTCTTGTCGTCGCGGAACGTCGGTACGCCGCTTTCCGCGGAGATCCCCGCACCGCTCAGCACCGCCACCCGCATCCCACAAACATAGCGACGGTTGAGTGATACTGGTCACGTGGACTTGCGGGATTTGCTGAAGGTCGACATGAAGGCGGGCAAACCGTTGTTCGACCAGCTCAGAACCGGGGTGATCGACGGAGTGCGGGCCGGTGCCCTGCCGCCGGGCACCCGGCTCCCCACCGTACGCGACCTGGCCGGCCAGCTCGGCGTCGCCGCCAACACCGTGGCCCGCGCCTACCGTGAGCTCGAGTCGGCGGCAATCGTCGAAACCCGTGGGCGCTTCGGCACTTTCATCTCTCGTTTCGACCCGACCGACGCCGCGATGGCGGCGGCGGCCAAGGAATACGTCGAAGTTGCCCGCGCGCTGGGGTTGACCAAGTCCGACGCGATGCGTTACCTCGCCAACGTGCCCGACGACCAAGGGGCGTGACCTTCCGTCGTCAGGACGACGTCATTTCAACACCTTGTCCAGGGTGCGCAGATTGCGCGTCGTGGTTGACGACTTGTAGCGCTTCTTGCCCATCGTCTTGCCTATGGTGCTGTCCAGCGTGCTGCCCTTTGGGACCTGCCAATAGATCACGCCGTCACCGCGGCGGATCTTCTCCTTAGCGGTCGCCTTCAGCCCGGCGAGTTCATCCAGCACGTCGGCGTCGGCGACGAATGTGACATAGGACTGGTGCCCGTCCAGTTCGCGCTCGAATGGGTACGCCTGGGAGATGTCGCGCACCGTGTCCACCTCGTAAACCAGCACCCAGGCGTCATAGCCGAACTTTTCGCGCAACGCCGACTCGGCCTTCTTGCGCACGGCGGATGCCCGGGACGAGGACTCCAGCAACACGTTGCCGGTGGCCAGGATGGTACGCACACCGTCGAACCCGGCATCGGTCAGCGCGCTTGCCAACTCGGCCATTTTCAGGTTGACGCCATTCACATTGACGCCCCGCAGGAACGCCGCGTATTTCGTCATTACCCGATTTCACCAGACCGGTCGGTTGCGGCGGCACGTAGGCTTTCGGCATGGGACGCCAAGCCTTCGACGACAAGTTGCTCGCCGTGATCAGCGGGAATTCCATGGGGGTGCTGGCCACCATCAAGCGGGACGGACGGCCCCAGCTGTCCAACGTCTCGTACCACTTCGACCCGCGCAAAGTAGTGCTGCAGGTGTCCATCACCGAGCCCCGGGCGAAGACGCGTAACCTGCGCCGCGACCCGCGAGCCTCGATCCTGGTCGACGCCGACGACGGCTGGTCGTACGCCGTCGCCGAGGGCACCGCAGCGCTGACGCCGCCGGCGGCCGCGCCCGACGACGACACGGTCGAGGCCCTGATCACCTTGTACCGCAACATCGCCGGGGAACATCCGGATTGGGACGAGTATCGGGAGGCGATGGTCACCGATCGGCGGGTGGTGCTGACAATGCCGATTTCGCACCTCTACGGCCTGCCGCCGGGCAAACGCTGACGCCCACCTCGGCCTGAACGAACGGACGCCGGGGAACGGCGGTGCCCAACACCCGACAGAGTCGTTCGGCACGCTTTAGGCTGCCGGTATGGCTGAATCTGAATCGAAGTCCGCAGGCTCGGGGGACGAGACCAAGCGCAAGTTCCGGGAAGCCCTAGACCGCAAATTGTCGAAGTCCGCGGGCGGGTCGGATCACAAGGACGGCGGCGGCAAGCAGCCGCGGGCGCACGGCGCCGCCGGCAGCCGTCGGGAATTCCGGCGTAAAAGCGGTTAGCCCGACGCCCGTTCCGCATGATCAGCAATGGTCAAAATCGCTGCGGGAACGGCGAATTCAACCGCAGTCAGAACATCTTGAAGCCAGTGTGGACGGCCGTTTCGCAGTCGCGAGAGGACTCGCCCGGCGCCCCCCGTCAGCATGACGCCCGCCAGCAGGCGCACGTCATTGACCCGCATGGGGGAGTTCCGGGCGGCCTGTAGCCAGGCGATGCCGTACCCGGCGAAGATCGCCGAGTAGAAGCGTTCCCGCGAGTCGACCGTCGCGTTCGCATCGGTGGCTCCGGGAACCGAAGCGGTGCCAAGCGCGAAGTGGTAGCCGCCGATCGCGATGCAGGACGCCCCGGTGGCGACGGCCAGTTGCCTCAAGTCACCGGCAGTCATGCGCATACCTCCCCGGACCGGCACGCGGACCGTTAAGTAGATTTCTGTCAACTTAGATCCAAAGGCGTTGAGTGTCAACTACAATCCGAGCGTGACTAGGCAGCGGCGGCTGGCACCGGAACGACGTCGCGAACACGTGGTCGATGCCGCGGAGCGCATATTCGCTGCGCGGCCTTACGAAGAAGTCACGATGGACGCGGTTGCCGAGGAGGCCGGGATCTCGCGTGCCCTGCTATACCGATACTTTCCCGGAAAACTCGTACTGTTCGCGGCGGTGTATCGGCGTGCGGCCGATCGGCTGCTCGCGGACATTCACATCGAGCCGGACGCGCCGCTCGAAGACCAGATTGCCGCCGGGCTGGACGCCCACTTCGATTACTTCTTGGCCAACCGCAATGCCGTCCTGGCGGCCAACCAAACGTTGGCCGCCGAGCCGCTGGTGCAGGACATCATCGCCGCCGAGCTGGACGCGCTGCGGGACCGACTCGCCGGCGCAGTGGCGTCGGATCACGTTGCACGCCAACGTATTTCCGCTCTGGTGATCAGCTGGCTGGCCTTCGTGCGGGTGTTGAGCGTGCAATGGCTTGCCGAGCGCAACTTCACGCGCGAGGAGATACGCGCCATCTGCGTCGACGCCCTCGACGCGGTGCTTGCGCCCAGGCTCTAGACGCGCTGCTGGTCGGCATGCTGCTGGAGTCGGGGCTGCGCCTTGAGTCCTTGCTAGAGCGCAGTCGCACGCGGATGCCGCGGCTCGTACAAGCCCAATTCGCCGCCGCCGGGAGGGGTTATCGTGGTCAGCCGACCCCACCGCTCGTCAGTGGGAGGCGAGCAGCTAAACCCGTTATCGGCCAGCATCTGCATCGTGGCGTCCAGGTCATCGCACATCAGGTACAACTCATGCTGCGACGCGTCCGAGGGATGTACCGCGACCTCCGCAGGTGGCAGTTTGAAGATCAGCCAGCCACCGCCGGCATCGACATGCCGGTAGCCCAGCGTGTCCCGGAAGAACGCACGGTCGGCCTCGGGGGTCACGGCTGTAAACGATGACGTGAGCACCCGTAATCACGTCGGCGACGGTACACCCGCCGCGAAGAGTAAGTGTGGGCAGTTCGCACCGGCCTGCTCGACCCACTTGGCAGTCCTAGACTGGCCGAGTGCCAAACCTGCGACTGGCCGGTGATCCGGCAGCTGATGCCCTGCTAGACGAGAATCCTTTCGCTCTTCTCATAGGTCTAGTGCTCGACCAACAGGTACCGATGGAGACGGCGTTCGCGGGACCGAAAAAGATCGCCGACCGGATGGGCGACTTCGACGCGCAGCAGATCGCCGACTACGACCCTGACAAATTTGCCGCGCTGTGCTCGGAAAGGCCTGCGATACACCGCTTTCCGGGGTCGATGGCCAAGCGCATCCAGGCCTTGGCGCAGATCGTCGTGGACCGCTACGACGGCGATGCCGCCGCGGTGTGGACCGCGGGTGAACCCGACGGCAAGGAATTGTTGCAGCGGCTCAAGGGACTGCCCGGTTTTGGCGAGCAGAAGGCGCGGATCTTTTTGGCGCTGCTCGGCAAGCAGTACGGTGTGACGCCGACGGGCTGGCGGGAGGCGGCCGGCGACTTCGGCAAAGCCGGCACCCACATATCCGTCGCCGACATCGTCGACGAAAAAACGCTCGGGCAGGTGCGGTCGTACAAGAAGCAGATGAAATCCAAAGGAAAGGCGGCAACGTGAAGACACACATAACGTGTCCGTGTGGCGAGGCCATCTCGGGTAAGGACGAGGACGAGCTGGTCGAGCTGACCCAGGCTCATCTGGCCGAGGTGCATCCCGGCCTGGAGTACGACCGCGACTCCATTTTGTTCATGGCCTATTAGCCCGCTCGGCGCGAGCTAGCCCGCTGGCGCGAGCTAGCCCGCTCGGCGCGAGCGTGCGTGTCCGTTCAGCGACACGCCGCAGTCGGCGCACATCTGCGCACCCTCGCGGCGAAGGGTCAGGGGGTCAGGGCCTTAGGGCACGACCGTCGAGCCGATCGTGGGCATGAACTGGCACTGCTTTTCCTTGGTGGTGACCTGACCGAAGATCGTCGACATGATGCTGCCGGAGCCTGTGTCGACAATCGCGGTCAACGTCGTCGGCCCGTCGCCGTTGATGTCCGTGCGCGGCGTCAGGGTGACGGTCCCGGACTTGCCGGTGGTCAGATTCACCCAGGTGACGTTCAACGGCAGCTTCTGCGTTTGCGCGGGCCCGGGGGTGCCGACGGCGGTGAACACGTACGCCGTCTGGCCCGGTCCGGGACCTGGCGTCGGAATCTTAGCCGGTCCCGCCACCGACAGCGCGGTCGCCAGCGAACTAGTGCCGTCCGCAAGGCAATTGGTGCCGATCGAGGGGTACATGAAGTCCTGCGTGGGCGGTGCGTCGGACCCGAACGCCGGGGCGGGGGCGGGAGGTGCGGCCGCGGGCGCCGACGGTGCCGGGGCGGGGGCGGGAGGTGCGGCCGCGGGCGCCGACGCCGGGGCGGGGGCAGGCGGTGCCGCGACGGGGGCAGACGGTGCCGCGACGGGGGCAGGCGGTGCCGCGGCGGGCGCGGGACCGGCCGCGTATGCGGGGTTGATGCCGGTCGGCAGATGAGACTGCAGGCCCGGTTCGACGCCCGCCGGGGGAACGTGTGGCATCGGGGCGCTATCGGGCGGCGTGGGTGCACTCGGAGCCGGGGCCCCGTTCGGTTCACCGACGAACTGGGTCACCGACGTGGCCACGTTCTTGGACTCGGCGGGTGCGCTCGGATTGTGCGTAAACGCTTGCGCTGCGGCCATCAGCAGCTGGGTCGCCTGTCCTGGGTTGCCAGCCGCTTGCTGGATTATCGGACTCAACTGCGACAACGCCGGCAGGCCCGGTAGCTGTTGGGTGGGGTCAGGCGATGGCACCGCCGGGTCGGCCGCCGCGCTCGGGGAAAGCCCGAGCGCGGCAACCGATGTGACGACGACAGCGGCCAAACCTTTGGACAGTTTCCAAGTGCTTGCCACGGTGTGTTCCGGTCCTTTTCTACGGTTCAGCTGGCTGGGTGGATTTCACTCAGGGCAGGGCGGAAAGCAGCGACGGCGGCGATGCCGGCGCATGCGAAGGAGTGCCCGGCGTGGTGGCCGCGGGCGCCCCGGGAACGGCACCCGACGCCAGCGCCTGGAGGTCGCCCGGCAGGTTGAGCTGCGGCGGCACCTGCACCGGAAGGTTCGGTAACGCCGGCATGTCAACCCTCGTCTGCGGCAGGCCTGGAGTGGCTGCCGGCGCGGCGGTAGTAGATGCAGGTGCGGCAGGGGTGATGCCGGGTATCGAAACGGGCAACCCGGGAATCGCCGGACTGGCCGGTGCCGTCGGCGCCGCAGCTGGCGCAGCGGCCGGTGCTGTCAATCCCGGGATCGGCGCGTTGACCCCGGGGATAGTAGGGGTCGTCGCCGCCGGCGCGGTTGTCGGCGCAGCGGCCCCCGCCGGGGTCAGCCCGGGAATGGACGGGATGAGTGACGGCGCGGAGGCCGGTGTCGGCGCCGCGGCCGGGGTCAGTCCCGGAAGCGTGGTGGTGATCCCGGGTGCGGTCGGAGGCGCCTGGGGCGGCGTTGCGCCAAGTGCCGTCGCGAGGTTCTGCAGGATCTGTGGTGCGTTGGCCACCGAGGCGATCAGCTGCTGCGGAATGTTGGGGGCCGGGGCCGGCGCGGGCGCCGGGTCGGCGTGGGCGATACCGCCCGTCAGTAGCGCGGCTGACGATCCGACAACGACGGCGGTTGCGCGCAAGTAGGTCCAGATGGTTGGCATGACTCTCCCTGGTTATCGACGAACAGGTACCGCGGCCGAAGTTACTTTGATACGGGTGTGACTCAAGTGACACGTGTGGCATTTATTCGATCGTTACCCAGACGAGTGGAAGCGGTGACCGGGCACCCACGAACCGAGATCAAAAGCACTGGGTCGTTAGAGTCGGGCGGGTAGACACCATCTCCGCTGCTTCCAAGGCCCCCGGTACCCGGCGGTCGGCGCTGGACAGCGCCGTCGCACCGGCGCTCTTGCTCATCAGCATCGCCGCGCGACTCGCCTGGACCTACCTGGCGCCCAACGGCGCAAACTTCGTCGACCTGCATGTCTACGTGGGCGGCGCCGCCGCGCTTGACCATCCCGGCACGCTGTACGCCTACGCCTACGCCGACCAGACCCCGGACTTCCCGCTGCCGTTCACGTACCCGCCGTTCGCGGCGATCGTCTTCTACCCGCTGCATCTGCTGCCGTTCGGCCTGGTTGCCTTGCTGTGGCAGGTCGCGACAATCGGCGCGCTGTACGGCGTGGTCCGGGTCAGCCAGCGGCTCATCGGTGACTGCGAGCGGCGCGCCGGCCTGGCGTGGACCGCGGTCGCCATCTGGGTCGAGCCGTTGCGCAGCAACTTCGACTACGGACAGATCAACGTGCTGCTGGTGGTGGCGGCGCTGTGGGCGGTCTACACGACGCGCTGGTGGCTGTCGGGCCTGCTGGTGGGCGTGGCGGCCGGGCTGAAGCTGACCCCGGCGGTCACCGATCTGTATTTCCTCGGTGCTAGACGCTGGGGCGCGGCGGCATGTTCGGTGGTCGTATTCCTGGCGACGGTCGGGCTGTCGCTGCTGGTGGTGGGCGATCAGGCTCGCTACTACTTCACCGACCTCATGGTCGATGCGCATCGGGTGGGGCCGATCGCCACGTCGTTCAATCAATCCTGGCGCGGGGCGATCTCCCGGATCCTCGGGCACGACGCCGGCTTTGGTCCGCTGGTGCTGGCCGCCATCGCCGTCACCGCGGTATTGGCGATCCTGGCCTGGCGCGCGCTCGACGGATCCGACCGACTGGGCAAGCTACTGGTGGTCCAACTTTTCGGGCTGTTGCTTTCGCCGATTTCCTGGACGCACCACTGGGTGTGGCTGGTGCCGTTGATGATCTGGCTGCTGCACGGACCGCTGCGTGGGCGCGTCGGCGCCCGAATTCTGGGCTGGGGCTGGGTGGCGCTCACGATCGTCGGCGTGCCGTGGTTGCTCAGCTTTGCCCAACCCACCATCTGGCAGATCGGCCGGCCCTGGTATCTGGCCTGGGCCGGCCTGGTCTACCCGCTGGCCACGCTGGCGACGCTGGGCTGGATAGCCGCGACTCGCCCAGCCTCCGGCCCGGCGCACACAAGCTAGCTGCCGATGATCCCGTCGATATCGCGTGCCATGTCGACGTCGTTCTTGGTGATACCACCCTCGGAGTGTGTGACCAGCGCGAAAGTCACTGTCCGCCAACGGATATCGATATCCGGGTGATGATCTTTGCTCTCGGCGTGCTCGGCCACCCGGCGTACGGCGTCGATACCATCCAGAAACGCCGGAAACTTGATCGAGCGGCGTAGGGCGCCATCGGCACGCTCCCAGCCGTCGAGTTCGGGCAACGCGGCGTCTACTTCCTCATCCGTGAGAACAGCCATGTGACCGACGGTATACCGTCACTGGCCATGCCTGCCCAGATCGTCGTCGCCGGAGCGATCTTGAGTGGTTCGACCGTCCTGGTGGCGCAGCGGGATCGGCCGCCGGAATTGGCCGGGCGCTGGGAACTTCCGGGCGGCAAGGTCGCCGACGGCGAAAGCGAGCGTGACGCGCTGGCCCGCGAGCTGGCCGAGGAACTCGGCCTCGAGCTGGGCGACGTCGCGGTGGGCGACCGCCTGGGCGACGACATCGCGCTGAACGACACGACGACGCTGCGCGCCTATTACGTCCGCCTGATCCGCGGTGAACCGCAGCCGCGCGATCACCGCGCGCTGCGCTGGGTCACGGCAGGCGAACTGCCCGATGTCGACTGGGTGCCGGCCGATCGCGGGTGGCTGCCGGATCTGACGAAGGCCCTCTGAGCGCTCACCCAGTTCGCCATCTCAGGCCCCCGCTGCCACAATCACCGACGTGCCATTCCGCAATGTCGCCATCGTCGCGCACGTCGACCACGGCAAGACCACGCTGGTCGACGCGATGTTGCGGCAGTCCGGCGCCTTGCACGAGCGTGGCGAGATGCAGGAACGCGTGATGGACACCGGCGACCTGGAACGGGAAAAGGGCATCACCATCCTGGCCAAGAACACCGCCGTCCACCGTCATCGTCCCGACGGGGCCGTCACGGTGATCAACGTGATCGACACCCCGGGGCACGCCGATTTCGGCGGCGAGGTCGAGCGCGGGCTGTCGATGGTGGACGGGGTGTTGCTATTGGTCGACGCGTCGGAGGGCCCGCTGCCGCAGACGCGGTTCGTGCTGCGCAAGGCGTTGGCCGCCCACCTGCCGGTGATCCTCGTCGTCAACAAGACCGACCGGCCCGACGCACGGATCGCCGAGGTCGTCGAGGCCAGCCACGACCTGCTGCTCGACGTCGCGTCCGACCTCGACGACGAGGCCGCCAAGGCCGCCGAGCACGCACTGGGCCTGCCGACGCTGTACGCGTCCGGGCGCGCCGGGGTGGTGAGCACGACGCAGCCCCCGGACGGCCAAATTCCCGACGGCACCAACCTGGATCCGCTGTTCGAGATCCTCGAAGAACACGTGCCGCCGCCCCAGGGCGACCCGGAGGCGCCGCTGCAGGCGCTGGTGACCAACCTGGACGCGTCGGCGTTTCTGGGCCGGCTCGCCCTGGTCCGCATCTATAACGGCAAGCTGCGTAAGGGCCAACAGGTGGCGTGGATGCGCGAGGTCGACGGGTTGCCTGTCATCACCAGCGCCAAGATCACCGAGTTGCTCGCCACCGAAGGCGTCGAGCGCAGCGCCACCGATGAGGCCGTCGCCGGGGACATCGTGGCCGTGGCGGGGCTGGCCGAGATCATGATCGGCGACACGCTGGCGGATCCCGATCATGCGCATGCGCTGCCGCGCATCACCGTCGACGAGCCGGCCATCTCGGTGACGATCGGCACCAACACCTCACCGCTGGCGGGCAAGGTGTCCGGCCACAAACTCACCGCGCGCATGGTCCGCAGCCGCCTCGACACCGAACTGGTCGGCAACGTCTCGATCCGGGTCGTCGACATCGGCGCGCCCGACGCGTGGGAGGTGCAGGGCCGCGGCGAGCTGGCGCTGGCGGTGCTGGTCGAGCAGATGCGTCGGGAGGGCTTCGAACTGACCGTGGGCAAGCCGCAGGTGGTCACCCGGACTATCGACGGTCAGCTGCACGAGCCGTTCGAGGCGATGACCATCGACTGTCCCGACGAATTCGTCGGGGCCATAACGCAATTGATGGCCGGCCGCAAAGGCCGCATGGAGGAGATGGCCAACCATGCCGCGGGCTGGGTCCGGATGGATTTCATCGTGCCCAGCCGCGGCCTGATCGGTTTCCGCACCGATTTCCTCACCCTGACCCGCGGCACGGGCATCGCCAACGCCGTGTTCGACGGCTACCGGCCGTGGGCGGGGGAGATCCGGGCCCGGCACACGGGCTCGCTGGTGTCCGACCGGTCCGGCACCATCACGCCGTTCGCGCTGCTGCAGCTCTCCGACCGGGGCCAGTTCTTCGTCGAACCCGGCCAGGACACCTACGAGGGCATGGTCGTCGGAATCAACCCGCGCCCAGAGGATCTCGACATCAACGTCACCCGCGAAAAGAAGTTGACCAACATGCGGTCCTCGACCGCCGATGTCATCGAGACGCTGGCCAAGCCGCTCGAACTGGACCCGGAGCAGGCCATGGAGTTCTGCGCGCCCGACGAGTGCGTCGAGGTGACTCCCGAAATCGTGCGGGTACGCAAAGTCGAGCTGGACGCCACTTCCCGCGCCCGCAGCAGGGCGCGCGCAAAGGCCCGGGGTTGATTCGGCGGGCGACGACCGCGGCGGTCGATACCCTGATGCGCATGCTGCACCGAGCCCGCCACGTCCTCATGACGATCGGTGTGCTCGTTTCACTCGTAGGCCTGGGCCTGGCCGCCTGTACCGTCAATCCGCCACCGGCGCCGCAGAGCACCGACACACCGCACAACAGCGCGCCGCCGCCCCAGCGGCCCACCCAGATCATCATGGGTATCGACTCGATCGGGTCCGGCTTCAACCCGCACCTACTGTCCGACCTTTCGCCGGTGAACGCGGCCATCAGCGCGCTGGTGTTGCCCAGCACGTTCCGCCCGGTGCCCGATCCCAGCACCCCGACCGGTTCGCGCTGGGAGATGGATCCGACCCTGCTGGTTTCCGCCGACGTGACGAACCAGAACCCGTTCACGGTGACCTACAAGATCCGTCCCGAGGCTCAGTGGACCGACAACGCCCCGATCGGCGCCGACGACTTCTGGTATCTGTGGCACCAGATGGTCACCTCGCCGGGCGTGGTCGACCCCGCGGGATACGACCTGATCACCGGTGTGCAATCGCTCGAGGGCGGCAAGCAGGCGGTGGTCACCTTTGCGCAGCCGTATCCGTCGTGGAAGGAGTTGTTCAGCGATCTGTTGCCCGCACACATCGTCAAGGACGTGCCGGGCGGCTTCGCGGCCGGATTGGCCCGGGCGTTGCCGGTCACCGGCGGACAGTTCCGGGTGGAGAACATCGACCCGCAGCGCGACGAAATCTTGATCGCCCGCAACGACCGCTACTGGGGCCAGCCCGCCAAACCGGCGCTCATTCTCTTTCGGCGCGCCGGCGCGCCCGCCGCGTTGGCCGATTCGGTGCGCAACGGCGACACCCAGGTGGCCCAGGTGCATGGTGGTTCGGCCGCCTTCGCGCAGCTCTCTGCCATTCCCGACGTGCGCACGGCCCGGATCGTGACGCCGCGGGTCATGCAGCTGACGCTGCGCGCAAACCAGCCGAAGCTGGCCGATACGCAGGTGCGCAAGGCGATCCTGGGGTTGCTCGACGTGGACTTGCTCGCCGCCGTGGGTGCCGGCAGCGACAACACCGTCACGCTGGCCCAGGCCCAGATCCGCTCGCCGAGCGATCCGGGTTACGAACCGACCGCGCCACCGGCGATGACCACGGCGGCGGCGCTGGAGTTGTTTGCGACGGCCGGTTACCAGGTCGAGGGCACGTCGGCAGCACCGACACCCGGGTCGACCACAACCCCGGTCAGCACCGGGCCGTCGGAGGCCATTCGCGGCCGGATCAGCAAGGACGGTAAACAACTGACCCTGGTCCTGGGGGTGGCGTCGAATGACCCCACGGCGGCTGCCGTCGCCAATACCGCCGCCGACCAGTTGCGCAACGTCGGTATCGCGGCGACCGTGCAGGCGCTGGATCCGGTGCTGCTGTATCGCGACGCGCTGAACAACAACCAGGTGGACGCCATCGTCGGCTGGCATCAGGCCGGCGGAAACCTGGCGACGCTGTTGGCGTCGCGCTACGGTTGCCCCGCCCTGCAGCCGACGACGGTATCGACCTCGAACGTGCCCTCCACCGCGGCGACCACCACGCCGGCCGGGACCGAGCCGTCCAGGCCGTCGGCTGGACCTGATCCGCCGACTCCAACGACGACGGCGCCCGCCACCCCGAGCGATCCAGGTGCGCTGGTGCAAGCGCCGTCGAACATCACCGGAATCTGCGATCGCAGCATCCAGTCGAACATCGACGCCGCTCTCAACGGCACCAAGAACATCAACGAAGTGATCACCGCCGTCGAACCCCGGTTGTGGAATATGTCGACGGTGTTGCCGATCCTGCAGGACACCACGATCGTCGCGGCGGGCCCTAGTGTGCAGAACGTCAGCCTGTCGGGTGCGGTGCCGGTGGGCATTGTCGGTGACGCCGGCCAATGGATCAAAACCGGACCGTAGCGGGATAGCCGCGCCGGTCCGCGCAAAGTTGCGCTGCGTTGCTCAGTTGGCTTGTGCCGCTTGTGATTTCGGCGGAATCACGGTGTCGACGATGAGAGCCAGTTCCCGTCGGTCCGGCGGGTCGCCGGTGAGCATGAAGTGCTGGTTGATCAAGGCGGGCCCGATCCGGGCGGTCAGCGGCGTGACCGTGGCGGGGTCGAGGTCGCCGTCGCGGATGGCGGCCTGCAGGATCGACTCGACGATCGTCAGGCGCGGACACACCACCGCGTCGGCGAAGATTGCGCGCAGCTCCGGTTCGTGCAGTAGCTGAGCCATGATCGTCAGGCCGGGGAAGACCGTCTTGCCGGCCAGCACGTCGCGATGGGCGCCGAGCACCGCCGACAGGTTCTCTCGCGCCGAGCGACCTGGCCGCGGTTCCGGCACCCGCGGCAGGGCATGCCGCAGCGCGGCCTGCACCAGGTCATGCTTGGACGCCCAGCGGCGATACAGCGCCGCCTTGCCGGTGCGGGCGCGCGCCGCTATTCCTTCCATGGTCAGTCCGCCGTAGCCGACTGCGGCCAATTCGGCCAGGGTTGCCTCGTAGAGCGCACGTTCGAGCACCTCGCCTCGCCGCCGGCTCCTGGCGGCTGCCGACACGGTCTGGGTGGGCTGAGCCATTTGTCGATAGTAGCCGTTGGCGTTCCTACGTGTGCCTGCTTGCTCGGGTTAGGGTGCGTCCATGTCCGAGACACCGCGGCTGTTGTTCGTGCATGCGCACCCCGACGACGAGAGTCTGGCCAACGGCGCCACCATCGCGCATTACGCCGCCCGCGGGGCGCAGGTCCATGTGGTCACGTGCACGCTCGGCGAGGAAGGCGAGGTCATCGGCGACCGCTGGGCTCAGCTGGCCGTCGACCAGGCCGACCAACTCGGCGGCTACCGCGTGGGGGAACTCACCGCCGCGTTGCGCGCGCTGGGGGTTGGTGGGCCCATCTACCTGGGCGGCGCGGGTCGCTGGCGCGACTCCGGCATGGCCGGCACCGAACCGCGCAGCCGGCGCAGATTCACCGACGCCGATCAGCGCGAGGCTATCGGCGCAATGGTCGCGATCATCCGCGAGCTCCAGCCGCACGTCGTGGTCACCTACGACCCCCACGGTGGTTACGGCCACCCGGACCACATCCAAGCGCACACGGTCACCACGGCCGCCGTGGCCGCCGCGGGCTCAGGCGACTCTCCAGGCGAGCCGTGGGAGGTGCCGAAGTTCTACTGGACGGTTCTGGCCGTAAACGCCTTCCTGGCGGGCTGGCACGCGCTTGGCGCCGACGATATGCGGCCCGGGTGGACGATCCCACCGGAAGGTGAATTCGACTTCGGATACTCCGACGACGACATCGGCGCCGTGGTCGAGGCGGATCCGGCCGCGCGGGCCGCCAAGGTCGAGGCGCTGACCGCCCACGCCACCCAGGTCACCGTCGGCCCGACGGGCCGCGCCTGCGCCCTGTCGAACAATATGGCGCTGCCCATCCTGGGCGACGAGCACTACGTTCTGGTCGGCGGATCGGCGGGGGATCGCGACGAGCGTGGCTGGGAAACGGATCTGCTTGCGGGTCTGGGCTTCCCGAGGTCAGGCACGTAAGCTGCTCGTATGGACCCGGACATGGACCCCAACATGCAGCACTGGCAGGACCGGCTGGACAGCCTGCAGTGGGTCATCGGCTCGATACTCGCTCAGTTCGACAGCGTCCCGACCTGACCGAAACCGCGCCACGCGCCGCGTCGATCGAAGACAGCGGCGCGACTGATCCCGCTATTCGTGTTGTTGTTCTGGCGCTGTTGGCCGTCGACGGCGTCTTGTCTGCACTGGCCGGCGCCATGCTCATGCCCGCCTACATCGGGTCGGTTCCCTTTCCCGTCAGCGCATTGATCAGTGGATTGGTCAACGCCGCTCTGGTTTGGGCCGCCGGGCGGTGGACCAAGTCGGTGCGGGTGGCCGCATTGCCCTTGTGGACGTGGCTACTGACGGTGGCGGCGATCGGCCTGGGCGGTCCCGGCGACGGTCAAATCCTCGACGGCCAAGGACTCCTGGCCTACCGGGCTGTGCTGCTGATCGTGCTGGGCGTCGTGCCACCGGCGTGGGTGCTGTGGCGTCGCGGTCGGCACGGCTGAAGGGCCGGCTCAGGCCGCGGGCGGGAGCGGCGGAAGCGGCGGCAGGAGGCTGCGCACCCAGTCGATCTCGGTGTTGATGAACTGGTTGATCGACGCGTTGGTGGCCGACCAGAAGTTCGCCAGCCCCTGACTGAAGCTGATGGTTCCGCCCAGCCAATCGAGTGTGTTGAACAGGGCGCTCTGCACGATGGGCTCAAAGAGGTAGTACAGGAAATTGATCTGCGGAGCCAAGACGCCGGCCCCCGCCCACCCCGCCGCGTACGCGACGAGGCTGAAGCCATACGCCACATACGGCTCGACCGTGTTGTAGAGATTCTCGATGGCGTCGCCGATCGACTGGGCCGGGGCCGACGCGGCCAGCGCAGCGGTCCCGCCGGTGGGCAGCAGCGCCAGCACGCTGTTGGCGGCCGGACCGACGATCGCCGCGCTGCGGGCCAGCGCGCCGGGACCGCCAAGGAACAGGCTCTGCACCTGGCTTAACGTGGGCGCCGCCATCGAACGGCCGCCGGTCAGTGGCTGACCCAGCAATGCCTGGGCGGGGGCGTTCACCGTGTTCGCCAAGGTCTGTGCGGCGCTGGCCTCGGCGGCCGCAAACGCGCCGGCACCCGCGGTCAGGTTCTGCACGAAGTCCTGATGGAGCGCCGCCAGCCGCGCGCCGAGCTGCTGGTACCCCTGGCCATGCGCGGAGAACACCGAGGCAACCAGAGCCGAAACCTGGTCGGCGGCCGAGGCAATCACCCCGGTCGTCGGCACCGCCGCGGCCGCGCCCGCCACTTCGACGGACGAGCCGATGCCAGCGATATCCGAAGCCGCGGCCACCAGTGCGTCTGGAGCTGCGACCACGAACGACACCGGCTGACCCCCTGCGTTTCCAGCATCGTATCGCTATCAGCCCTGATCCGTGGCGGATGCGCCTGAACGGGGGCGCAGGGCATCGGGCGTATGCGGGCCGATGCCTGCCGCTACTGTTGCCCATATGGCGCCTAGGTTGCCCGCGCGATTGCCGGCCGGGTTGCCCGCGCGGATGAAATCAGACCGTGGGGAAGTTACACGAACGTGCCATTGACACCGGGGCCTCCGGGCCAGGAGCCCACCGCTCTGCAGACCCCCGTCGTTCCGCGCAAGACCAGCGCGTCGGCGCTGCGCCGGGTACTGCGGCGAGCCCGCGACGGCGTCGCGCTGAACGCGGACGAGGCGGCCGTGGCGATGACCGCGCGCGGCGACGACCTGGCGGACTTGTGCGCGAGCGCGGCGCGGGTACGCGACGCGGGTCTCGAGTCGGCCGGGCGGCGCGGCATTGGCGGGCGGCTGCCGATCAGCTATTCGCGCAAGGTGTTCATCCCAGTCACCCACCTCTGCCGGGACAACTGCCACTACTGCACGTTCGTCACCGTCCCGGGCAAGCTACGCGCCCAGGGCGCGGGCATGTACCTGGAGCCCGACGAGATCCTCGACGTCGCCCGCCGCGGAGCCGAACTCGGTTGCAAGGAAGCGCTGTTCACGCTCGGCGACCGTCCCGAGGATCGCTGGCCCGAGGCTCGCGAATGGCTTGGTGCGCGCGGCTACGATTCGACGCTGTCCTACGTGCGGGCAATGGCGATCCGGGTGCTGGAGGAAGCTGGGCTGTTGCCGCACCTGAACCCCGGCGTGATGAGCTGGTCGGAGATGTCACGGCTGAAGCCGGTGGCGCCGTCGATGGGCATGATGCTGGAGACGACGTCGCGGCGGCTCTTCGAGACGAAGGGTCTGGCCCACTACGGCAGTCCCGACAAGGATCCGGCGGTGCGGTTGCGCGTGTTGACCGACGCGGGCCGATTGTCGATACCGTTCACTACAGGACTGCTCGTCGGCATCGGCGAGACGCTGGCCGAACGCGCCGACACCCTGCACGCGATACGCAAGTCGCATAAGGAGTTCGGGCACATACAGGAAGTGATTGTGCAGAACTTCCGGGCCAAGGAGCACACCGCGATGGCCGCCGTGCCGGACGCCGGCATCGAGGACTACCTGTCGACGGTGGCGGTGGCGCGACTGGTGCTCGGGCCGGGGATGCGCATCCAGGCGCCACCCAACCTGGTGTCGCGCGACGAATGTCTGGCATTGATCGCCGCCGGCGTCGACGACTGGGGCGGCGTGTCGCCGCTGACGCCCGACCATGTCAACCCCGAACGGCCGTGGCCCGCCCTCGACGACCTGGCCGACATCACCGCCGAGGCCGGTTACGACCTGGTGCAGCGGCTGACCGCGCAGCCCAAATACGTGCAGGCGGGTGCGGCGTGGATCGACCCGCGGGTGCGGGGACATGTTGTGGCGCTGGCAGATCCGGCGACGGGCTTTGCTCGCGACGTCAACCCGGTGGGCATGCCGTGGCAGGAGCCCGACGACGTCGAGTCGCGCGGCCGGGTGGACCTGCACGCGGCGATCGACGTCCAGGGCCGCAACAGCGAGGCCCGCAGCGATCTCGACAGCGCGTTCGGCGACTGGGAGTCGATCCGTGCGCACGTGCACGAGCTGGCCGCGCGCGCTCCCGAGCGGATCGACACCGACGTGCTGGCCGCGCTGCGCTCGGCGGAACGCGATCCCGCCGGCTGCACCGACGACGAGTACCTGGCGTTGGCGACGGCCGACGGTGCCGCGCTGGAAGCCGTTGCCGCGCTGGCGGACTCGCTGCGCCGCGATGTCGTCGGCGACGATGTGACCTTCGTGGTGAACCGCAACATCAACTTCACCAACATCTGTTACACCGGCTGCCGGTTTTGCGCGTTCGCCCAACGCAAGGGCGACGCGGATGCCTATTCGCTGTCGGCCGAAGAGGTCGCCGACCGCGCGTGGGAGGCCCACGTCGCCGGTGCCACCGAGGTCTGCATGCAGGGCGGGATCGACCCCGAGCTGCCGATCACCGGCTACGCCGATCTGGTGCGCGCCGTCAAGGTCAGGGTGCCGTCGATGCACGTGCACGCGTTCTCTCCGATGGAGATCGCCAACGGGGTTACCAAGAGCGGCTTGAGCATTCGCGAATGGCTGCTTGGCCTGCGCGAGGCGGGCCTCGACACCATCCCGGGCACGGCCGCCGAGATCCTGGACGACGAGGTGCGCTGGGTGCTCACCAAGGGCAAGTTGCCGACGTCGCTGTGGATCGAGATCGTGAGCACCGCGCACGAGGTGGGCCTGCGATCGTCCTCAACCATGATGTACGGCCACGTCGACAGCCCCCGGCACTGGGTGGCCCACCTCAACGTGCTGCGCGACATTCAGGACCGCACGGGCGGTTTCACCGAGTTTGTGCCGCTGCCCTTCGTTCACCAGAATTCGCCGCTGTATCTGGCCGGTGCGGCTCGACCCGGGCCTACCCATCGAGACAACCGGGCGGTGCACGCCCTGGCGCGAATCATGTTGCACGGCCGCATCTCCCACATCCAGACGAGCTGGGTCAAGCTCGGTGTCGAGCGCACGCAGGTGATGCTCAACGGCGGCGCCAACGACTTGGGCGGCACCCTGATGGAGGAGACCATCTCGCGGATGGCCGGGTCCGAACACGGGTCGGCCAAGACGGTCGGCGAGCTGGTCGCGATCGCCCAGGGAATCGGCCGCCCCGCCCGCCAGCGCACCACCACATACGCCCCCCTGGCCGCGTAGCCACCACCCCCTTTGCCGCGAGCGTGCGCGTCTGTCCAGTGACACGCCGTGCGCACCGGCATTTTGCGCACCTTCGCGGAAGGTTGGGTATACCCCGGCGGTGAGCAGAGTGATCGATAACGACCGCTTTCCCGAATGGCAGCCGTTCCTGGATGCGGTGCAGCAACGGCAACCCGACGCCGGTACCTGGTGTGCGGCATGGACGGTCCGCGACGTCGTCATCCACCAGGCCGGAAATGCCCAGGAACTCGCCCGGGTACTGGGCGGGCACCTGCGGGGCGAGCCCGTCCGCACCCGCGGCTTCGAGGAACGCGAGGCCGCGCTGCGGGCCATGAACGACGACGATCTGTGGGACGCGCTGCACGACCGGATGGCGACCCTGAACGAGGTTGCCGACGCGGCCGACGCGTTGCCGGCCGACACCGACGTCGCCTGGACCGGTCGCACCATGAAGGTGCCCTGGTTCGCCGAACACATGCGCCAAGAACTGGTGCTGCACAGCTGGGACATCACCGGCGACAGCAAAATCTCAGAGGCCGCCCTGGCTCAGCCGTGGATGACTACGCACAGTGTCGTCGCGGTGGGAAAGCCGCTGCTGGTCAAGGGGGCTGGGCAACTGCAGCCAGGCGAACGGGTGGAGGCGCGGTTGCGCGTCCCGGACGCCGACGACGTGTTGATCAGGGCCGACGCCGAGAGCGCCACCATCGGGTTGGCCGAACCCGAAGGTCCGGCCACGCTCGATACCGATGCCGCCGTTCGCGTATTGCTGCTCTGGGGCCGGCGCCCCGGCGACCCGTCGCGGATTCGCAGTAGCGTCGGGCCCGAGGCCCTGGGCCGCGTGCGCCGCCTACTTGCGGGCTACTGAGCTGCTCAGTAGTTGTTGCAGGTTGCCGCGACCGCCGAGAGGTCGTTGACGTACTGCGACGCCCCCGGCATGGCGGCTATTTGATTGGCCATCTGCCGGCGCTGTGCCGGACCCGAGGCCAAAAATCTCTGCAAATAGCTCTGCGCGATCGGCGATTGGTTGAATTGCGCGGCAGCGCCCGGGTCGGTCGCGTTCAGCGCGGCCATGACCTGCCCGTAGTTGCAGGTCGTGTTGATGGCCGGGTCCAGCGGATCAGCGGATGCGATGCCTGCGCCGGCGGTCAAGCCCAACGCCACACCCACGCCTCCAACCGCAGCGGCCAATTTGGTCAACGACAGCCTCGACATTTCTGGACACCTTCCAACTAATGCACCGTTAGCGCTCGACGCTGACGGCCTCTCCCCAGCGAACTGCCGTCGTTAGTCGAGGCTACCAGGCCCCGAGAGTTTACTTCTTCAGCTGAACCATCGGCCGAAGCCGCCGAGACGTAACAAATCGCAGGTCAGACGCATAGGTGGACGACAGCCTGGCGGTCAGCTCGGTGGCCTGTTTGATGGCCCGCTGGACATCCAGCTCGACGGCGAACGCCGCGCCGCCGACGATTTAGCTGGCGTCACGCACCGCTATGCCACTGAGTGCATAACACTAGACACATTCCCCGGCATGCCCAGTGGTTGACGTGTATGTGCAACGTCTAGTATCAGGTACCGAACGCTAGTC
Organism: Mycobacterium sp.; assembly: GCF_019247635.1. GTDB lineage: Bacteria > Actinomycetota > Actinomycetes > Mycobacteriales > Mycobacteriaceae > Mycobacterium. The sequence continues at coordinate 84,908 of NZ_JAFBAR010000090.1, read as the reverse complement.
GTAAGCACGCGCGGCCATGCAAACATCAGCCCACACTGAGCGGTACATGGAGGACCCCAGGACATGGAAAAGACCTCGAGGAGACGTCCGTGACGTACACGATTGCCCAACCCTGTGTCGACATCAAGGACAAGGCATGCATCGAGGAATGCCCGGTCGACTGCATCTATGAGGGTGCCCGGATGCTGTATATCCACCCCGACGAATGCGTGGACTGCGGGGCGTGTGAACCGGTCTGCCCCGTCGAGGCCATCTATTACGAAGACGATGTGCCCGACCAGTGGGGCCACTACACGCAGATCAACGCCGACTTCTTCACAGAGCTGGGATCGCCGGGTGGGGCGGCCAAGGTCGGCATGACCGAGAACGACCCGCAAGTGGTCAAGGATCTGCCGCCGCAGGGCGAGGACGACTGAGCGGGCCGGTGCTGTCCGCGGCCCTGCCGGAGTTCCCCTGGGACACCTTGGCCGACGCGAAAGCGCTGGCCCTGGCTCATCCGGACGGCATCGTCGACCTGTCCGTAGGTACCCCGGTCGACCCGGTTGCGCCGCTGATCCGAGAGGCGCTGGCGGCTTTCAGCTCAGCGCCCGGCTACCCGGCCACGGCGGGCACCCCGCAGCTGCGCGAATCCATCGTGGCCGCGCTAAACCGTCGGTTCGGAGTCACCGGGCTGACCGAGGCGGCCGTGCTGCCGGTGATCGGCACGAAGGAACTCATCGCCTGGTTGCCGACCTTGCTGGGGCTGGGTGCCGAGGATGCGGTGGTGGTGCCCGAGTTGGCCTACCCGACCTACGACGTCGGCGCCCGGCTGGCTGGAGCGCAGGTGCTGCGGGCCGACTCGCTGACGCAGCTGGGTCCGCAAAGGCCAGCGCTGGTGTATCTGAACTCGCCGAGCAACCCGACCGGCCGCGTGCTGGGTGTGGACCATCTGCGCAAGGTGGTCGGGTGGGCGCGTGATCGCGGCATCGTGGTGGCGTCCGACGAGTGCTACCTGGGTTTGGGCTGGGATGTCCAACCGTTATCGGTGCTGCACCCAGCGGTCTGCGACGGCGACCACACCGGGCTGCTCGCGGTGCACTCGCTGTCCAAGAGTTCATCCCTCGCCGGCTACCGTGCCGGTTTCGTCGCCGGCGATCCTATCCTGATCGCCGAGCTGCTGGCCGTGCGTAAACATGCCGGGATGATGGTGCCCACGCCGGTACAGGCAGCCATGGTTGCCGCGCTGGATGACGACGATCACGAGAAGCTGCAGCGAGAGCGCTACGCGCGCCGGCGAGAGCTGCTGCTTCCGGCCGTGCGCTCGGCGGGTTTTGCCGTCGAACACTCGGAAGGTGGGTTGTACCTGTGGGCGACCCGCGGTGAGGCATGCCGAGACAGCGTCAGCTGGTTTGCGCAGCGCGGCATCCTGGTCGCACCCGGCGACTTCTACGGACCGCGCGGTGCCCAGCATGTGCGCATCGCGCTGACGGCCAGCGACGAGCGCATCGAGGCGGCGGTGCCGCGCGTGGGCTAGGCGTTAGGCAGAATGCTGCAGAAGATGTTGGAGGCGCTCAACCTCGGATAAGGAATGTGGTCGTGACAACTTCGGCTAGCACTGCGGCGACCAAGCTGCGCATCCCGACGTCCATCGCGGACATTGCCAGGCGGGTGTTCTTGGGCAAGCCGCTGATCACCGAGGAACTCGCAACCGAGAAACTGTCGAATCCGGTTGCGCTGGGGGCGCTTTCGCCCGATGCGATCTCGTCCACCGCGTACGGTACCGAGCAGATCCTGATCGAATTGTTGCCCGCCGCGGGGCTGGCGGCGTTTGCCTTATTGCTGCCCATCACGGGCGTCATCCTGCTGATCCTGGTGCTCGTGGCCGCGTCGTATCGGCAGGTCGTCATGGCCTACACGCGCGCGGGTGGGTCGTACATCGTGGCCCGGGAGAACTTTGGGCCCAAGGTCGCGCAGGTTGCCGCCGCAGCGCTGTTGATCGACTATGTGGTCACGGTGGCGGTGCAGGCGGCGGCCGGGACGGTGGCGGTGGTGTCGGCCATCCCGGTCCTGGGTCCGCACAGTTTGCAGATCACGGTGGGCGTGGTGATGTTGATCTGCTACGCCAACCTGCGTGGGCTGAAAGAGGCGGGATGGCAGTTCGCCTTCGCCACCTACTTTTTCGTCGCCATGGTCGGCCTTACGATCGTCATCGGTGTCGCGCGCATAATGTTCGGCGAACTTCCGGTATACGACCCCGCGCACATGCCGGGAACCGTGGAGGTTCATCAGGGCAGCGGTCTAGTGATGGGCGCGACGATCCTGACGGTGCTGCGTTCGTTCGCCAACGGCGGTTCGTCGCTGACGGGGGTCGAGGCGATCTCCAACACCGTCGACCTATTCCGAAAGCCCCAGGGCCGCAACGCACGTAAGGTGCTCACCACGATGGCCGCGATCCTCGGGTTCCTGCTGGCCGGTGTCTCCTATCTCGCCTATGTCACGCACGCCACCCCCTACGTCGACGAATATCCTTCGGTCTTGTCGCAGATTGCCCGCGCGGTCTTCGGCCACGGCGTCGTCGGCGATATCCTCTACGCGCTCGTCCAGGCGTCCACGGCTGCCATTCTGTTCACCGGTGCCAACACCAGTTTCAACGGGTTCCCCGCGCTGGCCAGCTTTGTCGCCGAAGACCGTTTCCTGCCCCGGCAGTTGATGAAACGTGGCCACCGCCTGGTGTTTTCGAACGGCATCCTCGCCCTTACCGCGCTGTCGGTGCTGTTGCTCTTGACCACCGGCGGTTCGGTCAACGCGCTGGTTCCGTTCTATGCGATCGGCGTGTTCACCGGGTTCTCGATGGCCGGTTACGGAATGACCAAACATCATCTGACGCAACGGGATCCGGGGTGGCGCCGGAGGCTCGTGATCAACCTCTCCGCGGGGATCCTCTCGACGATCGTTGTCGGCATTTTTGCGGTGGCGAAGTTCACCGAGGGTGCGTGGCTGGTAGTGGTCGTCTTCCCGATTCTGGTGTTCGGGCTGATGCGGCTCAACCGCGAATATCGCGCCGAGGCAGCGATTCTCGAGATGTTCCGGACCGACCGTCCCGAATTGGTGAAGTACGCCCGGCACAAGGTCTTCGTCTTCGTGAACTCGGTTGACCTGGCCGTCATCGAGGCGCTGCGATACGGCAGGGGGCTGCGCGCCGACGAGTTGATCGCGGTGCATTTCATGGTCGACGAAGTCCATGCCCAACTGATCCGAAAGCGTTGGGATCACTTCGGGCTCGACACTCCGTTACGGGTAGTGGACTGCCCGGATCGGCGGATCACCCGGGCCGCTCAGGTGCTGGTCATCAAGGCGCGCGACGAACATCGGAACACCAACGTGACGGTGCTGTTGCCCCGTCGCACCTACGCGCCGCTGCTGGGACGCCTGCTGCACGACCGCACCGCCGACAAGGTGGCCCGGGCGGTCAGCCTGATCCCGGACGCCGCGGCGACGATCGTGCCGTACGACGTCGAGTCCCGGATCAAGCAGGCGTACCCCGAAGGCCTCGAGCAACGGGTCGCGCGCGAACTCGACAAGATCGAGGCGTGGGTTTCCAAGGGTGAGGAAGAGGACGTTGAGGCTTACGAGCATCCCGAGCCGGGGGCGTCGGTGATCACGGTGGCGGGATTGATCCCCGGGCAGCGAGCCAGCTTCGAAGGGCGGGTCAGCGAGGTCGAGGATGTCAGCAAGGGCAGGCGGACGCTGCGCGAGGTCGTCGTCGGCGACAACAGCGGCGAGATCAGCGTGACGTTCCGCTCCGGGCGCGGAGGCGCCGACATCAAGCCCGGCCAACTGCTGCGGATCACCGGTAAAGCCCGCCAGAGCGGTAACCAGCCCATTTCGATGGCCGACCCGGCGTATCACGTGCTCGAGCAGCCCGTCGAGGCAAAACAGGAACCCGACGAGGGCGGCAATTAGATCGGGAGGACAGCTATGCGGCGACTGTTGGCGTTGGTGTTATCGCTGGCCGGCCTGGTGTTCACCGCCAACGGCTATCGGCCGGTCTCGAAGCAGGGTTATTTGGCGGGTTACGCCTTCGGCTCCGGGGTGTTCGCCTCCGAGCTTCCGACGCAGGCGATAGTCACCCAGTTGGCCGCGCTGGCGGTGGTGTCGCCGCGGCTGTCGGCGCGCGTGCGTGCAATCACTTGGTTGGTGTCCGTGCTGTCATGGCTGGGCCTGCTGGGTCTGCGCCGGACGGGCCGCGCGGCTGACCAACCGCTTACGGCGGCCCTGGACGCCGGGCTCGGTCCCGACCGTCGTGCCGAGTCGGGCGACCTGTGGAAGCGGCCCGCGCCGGGAGGCGCCACCGCGAAGAAGCCCGGTGCCGCGCGGATGCTGCGGATCTACCGCGACTACGCGCACGACGCCGACATCAGCTACGGGGAGTGTGGCTCCAGGAACCATCTCGACATCTGGCGACGACCCGACCTCGACCGCGGCGGACGGGCGCCTGTGCTGCTGCAGATTCCCGGCGGCGCCTGGATGACGGGAAACAAACGCGGTCAGGCACATCCGTTGATGAGCCACCTCGCCGAACTCGGCTGGGTGTGCGTCGCCATCAACTACCGACTCAGCCCGCGCTCCACCTGGCCCGATCAGATCGTGGATGTCAAGCGCGCGATCGCGTGGACCAAGGAACACATCGCCGAGTACGGCGGCGACCCGGATTGGATCGCGATCACCGGCGGCTCGGCCGGCGGGCATCTGTCCGCTCTGGCCGCGTTGACCCCGAACGACCCACGGTTTCAGCCGGGGTTTGCGGACGCCGACACCCGCGTGCAGGCGGCGATCCCGTTCTACGGCGTCTATGACTTCACCCGGTCCGACAGCTCGATGCACCCGATGATGGTGCCGATGCTGCAGAAGCACGTGTTCAAGGTGAAGCGCAGAGAACACCCCGACGAGTTCCGCGTCGCCTCGCCGATCACGCACGTCCGTCAGGACGCGCCGCCCTTCTTCGTGTTGCACGGCACCAACGATTCGTTGATCCCCGTCGAGCAGGCGCGCAGCTTCGTGGCTCGCTTGCGCGAGACGAGCGACCAGCCGGTTGTCTACGCTGAATTGCCTTGCGCCCAGCATGCTTTCGATATCTTTGGATCGGCGCGTGCCGCGCACGCCGCAGTGGCCGTGGAGCAGTTCCTTGCCGAGGTGTACGCATCGCGTCCGGCCTCCACATCGGTGGGCTTGACGAAGCTGGCGCCGTCCTGATGCTCACCCGCGAGCTTGTGCGTCCATACCCAACAGGGTCACGTCGCCAACGTGCTCGCTGCTGCCCCTAAGTGCCCACGCCCCAATGTAATACGCGGGATGTCAGCAACACGATGCCCAGCGAGACCGAGGCCACCACGACAAGTCCGATGACCGCGACGACGAGCGGGCGCCATCCGGTGCGAACGATTTGGCGGATGTCGGTGTTGAGCCCGACCCCGGCGAAGGTAAGCAGGAACGCCCATTTCGACACGTTGCCGAGGTTGGCGGTTTGGCCCTTGGTCAGCCAGCCCGCGGTCGCTATCGCCGAAACGGCAAGGAAGCCAAGCACGAACTTCGGAAACTTCGCCCAGATGAACGCGGCCTTGGCCCGAGCACCAGGTGCGATCTGGTCGGCCTGCCCGCGCGCGGCCCAATACAGCGCGAAACCAAGTACGACGAAACCGATCAGCGCGTTGCGGGTCGATTTGACCAGGACGGCGATTTTGCCGGCGTGGTCGGAGAACAGGTAGCCGGTGGCCGTGGTTTCGGCGGTGTTGTCCACCGCCAGCCCCGCCCATAGGCCAAACTCCCGGTCCGTCAGGCCGATTGCGTGTCCCAAGGGCGGCAACACGAACAGTGCCACCGCACCCAGCGCCAGGATTGCGGCGATGGCGTAGCCCACATCGGAGTTCCGGGCCCGGATCGCGCCCTTGGCCGCGACGATGGCCGACACTCCACAGATCGAGGTTCCGATCGCAAGCAACGAGCCCAGCTTGCCCGATAGCCCGAATGCCCGCGCGGCCAGGATGATGATGGTTCCCGCAACCGCCATGTCGACCAGGATCTGGACCAGGCTCACCGCGCCGAGTTTGGCGATATCACCGAGCACGAAGCGCGCACCGAGCACCACGATCCCGGTCTTGAGCCAAAACTCGTAGGTCTGCACGCCGGGGCGGAATATCCGATGCAGACCGATGGTGTTGGTGATCACGAGCCCGATCACGATGGCCCACAACACATATTCGATATCTGGCACGTGCCAATGTTCGTGTTTGGCCAGCGCGTTCCACCAGATCTGGGCGTATTTGCCCAGCAGCCCCACGCCGATCAGCAGCAGGATGCCCGGCACGTAGTCCAGCGGCTGCCTGCTGGTGAAGGTCGGCTCTGCTACGGCTTCCTCGGGGTCGATGCGCGTGGTAGTCATGGCGTCACCACGGAATCTTCGGAAGCACGTCTGCTACCGCCAACGCGGTGATCACACCGGCGAGCAGAGTGGCCCACCAGTCCACCGATACCGAGCCGACTCGGCCGAGCCGACGATCTCGCTGCGGCGCTGCGTCGCTTCCCTGCGGTATGTCTTCACTCACGACGATTGCTCCTCACGCGCGGCGGCTATCCGGCACTGTCTGCCCCGGCAAATCGTTGCGCGGACCTACTCGCCGACCAAGGGATTGGCTCGCGCTGAATCTTGAGCGATCGCAAGCGCGGCGTCGCCGGGCGCAGCGGGTCGCGCCCCTCTGCGGAGACGCGATCGCAAGCGCGGCGTCGCCGGGCGCAGCGGGTCGCGACCCTCTGCCAAATACTTCCTGCCGCAGACACGGTCGGCCGTTTGCGGCACTGCGCTACTGCACCGGCAGCTCCAGCACCGCCGCGGCCCGGCAACTCCACCAAGCGGTAGCGCCCGAACGGCGTGCCGTCCACCCGAACCTCCTGCCGGAAATCACGGTCCAGCACACGATGATCCGGCCAGGAGTGAGCGCTAGGACGTCAAACGGCCCAATCGAGATCGAACGCGTTGCCGACGGCGTCGGCCAGGGCGGGCTCCTGCGATGCGAGCAGGTAGCCGATTTTACGACCAAGGTCAGACACCGGGATCGTTTGGATGTTGTCGCAACTGACGACAGACGGTTGATTCAGTCCGTTCACCGCGCCTACCGGAACTTCGGTGGCCAGCCCCCGGACGGTTGTCGTGATCGGGGCGACGGTGACGTTGGTGAGATGCGGACGCACGAGCTCGCGGGTGAGAATCAGGACGGGTCGAGCCTTGTCAAGCTGGGCGATGTGGATGGGGCGCATCAGTCGATGTCGAGGACGGTACGACCAGAGTGGGCGGCCAGCGCATCCACATCACTCGGCGCTGACATGCTGGCCGCGAGGATCTCCGCGTCGCGTTCGGCGAGACGACGGCGACGTTCCCGTTCCAGCGCCCGAACCACGACAGCCGCGCGGCTGCGGGCATGCTGTGCCCGGACTTCGTCATCGATAAAAGCGACGATCTCGTCGGGTAGGCGGACCGCAATTTGTGTGCTCACTTCACCGATGGTACCAGTTTGGTATGCACGTCAGCGTCGTCGAGGCGTCCCGGAAACCGGCTTGAGTCAGCTCACTTCCCGGCAACGGGAGCGGCCGCCGGGCGCGGGCTGCGCTCGTCCAGCAGATCAATGACCTTCGCCGCCAGATCCTCGATGCTGGCGCCGGTGGTATCGAGCACCAGATCGGCGTTTTCCGGCGGCTCGTAGGGTGCGTCGACGCCGGTCAGCCCCTTCAGCTCACCCTTGCGGGCACGCGCGTAAAGGCCTTTGGGGTCACGCTTCTCGCATTCGGCCAGGGAGGTGGCAACGTGCACCTCGATGAACGGCAGTTTGGCGGCGTCGTTGAGGGCGCGCGCGGTTTCGCGGTCCGACCTGAGTGGTGACACCAGCGACGCCAGCGCAACCACGCCCGCGTCGGCCAGCAGTCGCGTCAAATGTCCTACCCGCCTGATGTTTTCGGTGCGGTCACCGGGAGAGAAGCCGAGGTCGTCGGACAGGCCGTGGCGCAGGTTGTCGCCGTCGAGCAGGTATGCAACCCGTCCAGATTCGACCAGTGCGCGCTCCACGGCCACGGCTATCGTCGACTTGCCGGAAGCGGGCAGGCCGGTGAACCAGATCGTGGCACCCGACTGTCCGGTGGCCTGCCATCGGTGGTGGCGATCGAGAGACGATGGATGCCAGCGGATGTCGGTGCGCGGATGCGTGCCTGGGTTGACCTCCCGGGCTTCGAGGATGGTGCCCGCGCCGACGGTGTCGTTACTGGTCTCGTCGATCAGGATGAACGCGCCGCTATCCCGGTTATCGGTGTAGGCGTCGGCGATTACTACCGAACTCGTCCGCAGGGTCACGGTGCCGATGTCGTTGAGCGCCAACTCAACTGGATTGTCGAGTTCGTCGAGGGTCTCCGGGTCCAGCCGCGAATGCAACGCCTGCACCGTTGTCCGGACGCTCTTGGCGGTCTGCTTGAGTGCCAGTCGGTCGCCGGCCCGCAGCGGGGTGTCGACGAACCAGCACACTGTCGCGTCGAGCTCACGCGCCAGCACGGGCGCAGCAGCGTCGTCGGCCCCACTGACCAGCACGTCACCCCGGCCCACGTCGATGTCGTCCGCCAGTTCGATCGAAACCGACAGCGGCGCAACGGCAGTCGGGCGGTCGTCGTCGAGGGTATCCAGTCCCGTCACGGTGGAACGGGTGCCGGCGGGCAGCGACACCACCGGGTCGCCCACGCTGAGTGTGCCCGCCGCGAGCCGCCCGGTGTAGCGGCGCCGCACGTCGGCGGTCGGCCGCGAGACCCATTGCACCGGGAGCCGCAGTCGGGACGCCTCGGCTTGCGGTGCGGCCAGCTCGACACTTTCCAGGTACTCGAGCAACGTCGGACCTGCGTACCACGGTGTGCGATCGGAGCGGTGCACGACGTTGTCGCCGTGCTTGGCCGCCAGCGGTATCACCGTGATGTCCACGTCGCCAAGCCGCGCCGCCGTCTGGCGCAGCTCTTCCTCCACCTCGGTGAACCGACCTTCGTCGAAGCCGACGAGGTCGATCTTGTTCACGGTCGCGACAAAGTGCTTGATGCCCAACAGTTTTGCGATCCGGGCGTGCCTGCGGGTTTGGCGCAGCACCCCGGCGCGCGCGTCCACCAACAGGATTGCCACGTGCGCGTTGGACGCACCGGTGAACATGTTGCGGGTGTAGCGCTCGTGGCCGGGGGTGTCGGCCAGGATGTAGCTGCGGGTCTCGGTGGAAAAGAATCGGTACGCGACGTCGATGGTGATGCCTTGTTCGCGTTCGGCGCGCAGACCGTCGGACAGCGCCGCCAGGTCGGCGACGCCCTCCTCGTCGGTGACGGCTTCCAGGTGGTCCAGCGGCAAGCTGTCGGTGTCGTGCAGAAGCCGTCCGATCAGGGTGCTCTTGCCGTCGTCCACCGAACCCGCGGTGGCAATGCGCAGCAGTTGACGCGTCACAGGCTTGGTCAGACTCATCAGAAGTAGCCCTCTCGCTTGCGGTCCTCCATCGCGGCGGCCGACGTGCGGTCGTCGGCGCGGGTCTCGCCGCGCTCGGACACCGTCGCGGCCGAGATCTCGGTGATGACGCGGGTGATGTCGGTGGCCTTCGAGCGCACCGCCCCGGTGATGGTCAGGTCGCCGACGGTGCGATAGCGCACCGACTCCACGGCGGACGTTTCACCATTCTGCGGCCCGGCGTATTCCGAGACCGCCAGCAGGATGCCGTCGCGCTCGAACACCTCGCGTTCGTGGGCGTAGTAAATCGACGGTATTTCAAGGTCTTCCAGCTCGATGTAGCGCCACACGTCGAGCTCGGTCCAGTTGCTCAGCGGAAACACCCGGACCTGCTCGCCCTTCTTGATCCGGCCGTTGTACAGCGACCACGGTTCCGGGCGCTGGGCGCGCGGATCCCACTGGCCGAACTCGTCGCGGAAGCTCAGGATGCGCTCCTTGGCGCGGGCGCGCTCCTCGTCGCGGCGGGCACCGCCGAATGCGGCGTCGAAGCCACCGGCCTCGAGGGCGTCGAGCAGCGTGCGGGTCTGCGCCCGGTTCCGCGACGCGCCGGGGCCCGGGTCGGGAACCCGGCCGTTGTCGATGGATTCCTGCACCGACGCGACGATCAGCTTGTGCCCCTGACCGGTGACCCTGCGATCGCGAAACTCGATAACCTCGTCGAAGTTGTGCCCTGTGTCAACGTGCATCACCGGAAATGGCAGCGGCAGTGGACGAAACGCCTTCTCCGCCAAGCGAAGTAACACGATCGAGTCCTTGCCGGCCGAGAACAGCAACACCGGCCGCTCCAGTTCGGCGACGACCTCACGGATGATGTGCACCGCTTCGGCCTCCAGCAGGCGCAGCTCGTCGACCGCCACGGTCGCGGTTGCAGTCATGTTGGTAGTCCCTCTCTTTCGGCATCGGCCCGGTAGCGGTCCACCCACTCGTCGGAACGCTGGTCGGCCTGACGTTGCAGGACCGGCTCCGGTGCCAACCGCGGATCGAGCCCCAGCTGCTCGAGGATGTTGGCCACCACCTCAGTTAGGTTGCGCCACAACACCGGATAGGAAACCTCGATCGGATTGACGTTTTCCTCGTCGAACCAATCCTGCCAGCCCCGTTCTTGGTCACGCAGCATGGTGACGACGTGGGCGATCGCCCCGGCGTGATACGTGGCACGCGCGTCACGGACCGGGTCGGGCCTACCACGCCACACCCGGGTCTGCACCGCGCGCCAGAATGACACGGCCTGTGAGATCACGTCAGGTCGATGTATATGAATCAGGAGCGGATCTTCCCCGACGACGTCGCGGATCGCGGCCAACAATCCGTCACCGGATCGGTCGGGTAGTCCCTCCGCGCGGTCCAACAGGAGCGGCGTCTGGTTCCACATGAGCTTGCCGCCCCACACGCCGTTGGGCGTTCGACCGACGGTGCGGATGTAGTCGCGCCAGATGTGCGGCGGCGCCAGGTCCGGCTTGCCTTCGTCCCATGGGTCAAGCAGGTTCAGAATCGACTCGTCTTGGACGCCGGCGAACCATTCCCGCGGTTGGGGAGACTGGCTGGTGGTCGGCAGATACTGGAAGAACTCCTGGGGCTCGCCGGCCACCCCGGTCGCACGCAGCGATTCGACCAGCAGCGTGCTGCCGCTGCGCTGCGAGGCGAGCACCAGGTACGACGACGGGGTATCTGCCACCCAGGAAGCCTAACTGGCTGGAAATCCGGTGCAACGCAGGGCGTTACGTTCACGGCGAACATAACCCTTGCGCGCCGTGGCCGGCTTACAAGGAGCGGCCCCGTCGGGCGCCGCGCCGCGTGGGCCGCCGCCCGCGGGTCGGCGACCGAGCTATGTCAGGCGACCTTGGTTACGGTCACCGGGCCGTTGCTCTGTTGGCACACAGTTGTAGGTGCACCGGTCTGACTGACCTGGTACACCAGCGCGTTGACGTTAGGCAAGTCGACGCCGCACGCATTGGCAACGACGGCGGCCGCGGCGTCCACGGTCACGTTTGCTGCGATGGTGACGTTGCCGATGTTCACGTTAACCAGGCCGCCCTGAACCGGATCTGCGTATGCATCACCAACCCCGGCCGTGACCAACACGGCTCCGCCGAGTACAGCGCAGGCTGCGGTTCGTTTGATGATGTTCCTCATTAGCTACTCCTTCAGTTCGAGGAATCGGTCCCGCTACTCGGCCCCATATCGCGCCGACGCGACAATTCCACCCCAGGCGGCTTTGCCCGAAGCTCACCGCGGGGGACTACCCGCGTGTAACTGAGTCGTAAACCGATGTCGGCAGACTATTTGCGCAGCTTGTCGTGGCAGTCTCGAAAAATTGACCGCGCAACGGAGCCGCAGAACATCGAACAAGGTTTCGGAAGCCAGGAGCGCTATGGTCTCTCGAGTACCCGCAAACCGAGCGAAAACAACAGCCGCACATCGGGATCGGTCAACGTCGTCGACAACAGCTTTTCGATCCGCCGCACCCGGTAGCGGACGGTGTTGGGATGCACCTGCAGCCACTCGGCGGCGGCGCCGATGTCGCCGAAGCAGTCCAGATAGGCACGCAGGGTCTGAGCCAGCACGGGATCCGTGGCATTCAGATCACGCACCCTCGGGTCGACCAGGCGCTCTTCGGTTCCGATCAGGCTGACGATCTCGTCAAGTAGCACCGTCGTGCGCGCTTCGGCCAACGACGTCACCTGGCCGATCGAGATCGGGTGGCGCTCAGCACTGTCGAGCACGCGGTCCACTTCGCGGCGTGCCGCAGCCGCTCCGGCCAAACCCGCAATCGGCGCGGCGATGGCGGCCCGGAGCGTCACGCCCAACTCCGCGCGCAGCGCGCTGATGGTGCCGCGCGCCCACGAGGCGACCGACCGGGTCGCCGCGGTGTGCGGTAGCAGCACATAGACCCGCGACCCGTTGGACGCAACCAACGCGTCGCGCCGAAAAGCGCTGGCGCTCAGAGCCAGAACGTCGGCCAACCGATGTTTGGTGGTTACGGCGTGGAAGCCGACAACCGCGGCGTTGCCGTCGACCGGAAGATCGAGTTCGCGGGCGATGTCGGCCGGCTCGGCCGGCTGAGCGTCACCGATGCCCAGCAGCTGTTGCACCCGCCGCGCGTGCGTGGACGGCCTCGTCGCCAGCCGCTCCATGATCCGGGCGGCCAGCACCGCCGCGCCCCGCATCATCTCGTCGGCGTCGTCGGCCAGGGGTTGTGAGCCCTGCTGCACCCAGATGGCTCCGGCGAACGCGGGCGGGCCTCGAACGGCGGCCGGCGCGTGGTGAATCCCGATGGCCAGCCGGGGACGCAGCCCCAACTCGGGGCGCTCCGCGACGCGAACCACCTCGCGGCCGGCCCGCAGCGCATCGAAAATGCCCCATTGGCCGATCCATTCGAGATGCTCGGGCGGGCCGGCACGGCCCAGGATGGACAGTCGGCGCAGGTCATCGGCTTCGTCGTTGGAAGCCGAGTACGCGAGCACATGGGATTGGGCGTCTTCGATGCTGACCATGCCGTGGATGCGGTCGGCCAGGGACTGGGCCAGGCCGAACAGATCGGTGCCGGGATCGTCCGCCGCGCGATCACCCTGGTGGTCGAAGACCTGATTGACCAATCGATAGAGCCGCTCCCAGCGCGCCCGCGGCTCCACGGCGACGACCGCTGACCCGGTTGCGACGGCCTTGGCCACCAGTGCGTCGGACGGCTCCTTGACGAAGATCGCGACCGGTGCCCGCCCGTCGAGCCAGCGCCTCGCTTCATCGTCGGCGATGCCGAGCAGGAAGAAGACGTCGGCCGACCCCGCTGCGGGCGCCAGGCCGAGCCGGACATCGTCGGAGTCGATCAGCGCCGCCGAGGCGACCCGCATATCCAAGCCGCGCGGGGCTGCCACGAGGCTGACCAGCGTGGCGTCCAAAGCGAGCAGCAGCTGCCCTAGCCCGACACCGGTCATATTGTCCGATTCTACTAGCCGTTGTGTTCTATCTTGTCGGATCAGCCAAGCATTCATCCCGGCGTGCCGGGGATCCTTGGCTCCATGGACGCGATCACCCAGGTTCCGGTGCCTGCCAACGAGCCGGTCCACGACTATGCGCCACATTCTCCCGAACGCGCCCGGCTACGCGCCGAACTGGCACAGCTTGCCGACAATCCGACCGACCTGCCGCACGTCATCGACGGCCGACACCGGATGGGCGACGGCGATCCGATCGATGTCGTGCAACCGCATCGGCACTCCGCGAAGCTGGGCACTCTGACCAACGCTCAGAGCGCCGACGCCTCCGCGGCAATCGACGCCGCAATGGCGGCCAAGAACACCTGGGCGGCAATGCCTTTCGATGAACGTGCAGCGGTGTTCTTGCGAGCCGCCGATCTACTGGCCGGGCCCTGGCGCGAAAAGATCGCCGCCGCAACTATGCTCGGCCAATCGAAGTCGGTGTACCAGGCCGAAATCGACGCACCTTGCGAGCTGATCGACTTCTGGCGGTTCAACGTCGCGTTCGCCCGGCAGATCCTGGCGCAACAGCCCGTGAGCGGCCCGGGTGAGTGGAACCGGAGCGAATACCGCCCACTCGACGGTTTCGTTTATGCGATCACACCTTTCAACTTCACCTCGATCGCCGGCAACCTGCCGACCGCACCGGCGCTGATGGGCAACACGGTTGTGTGGAAGCCGTCGATCACCCAGACGCTGTCGGCCTACCTGCTCATGCAACTGCTCGAAGCCGCGGGGCTGCCGCCGGGGGTGATCAACATGGTTACCGGCGACGGCCTCGCGGTATCCGATGTGGCCCTGGCCGATCCGCGGCTCGCCGGTATTCATTTCACCGGGTCGACGGCCACCTTCCAGCAGCTGTGGCGGCAGGTGGGCACCGGTATCGAGCGCTATCAGAGCTATCCGCGATTGGTGGGAGAGACCGGCGGCAAAGACTTCGTGGTCGCGCATGCTTCCGCGCGACCGGAGGTATTGCGCACAGCCCTGATTCGCGGGGCGTTCGACTACCAGGGGCAGAAGTGCTCGGCGGCATCGCGCGCATTCGTCGCGCGTTCGGTGTGGCAGCGGATGGGTGACGACTTCCTTGGCGACGCGGCGGAATTGCGCTACGGCGATATCACTGACCTGACCAACTACGGCGGAGCGCTGATCGACCGGCGCGCGTTTGTCAAGAATGTCGATGCTATCGAACGCGCCAAGGGCGTCGCAGGGGTCACGATCGCGGTCGGCGGTGAATACGACGACAGCGTCGGCTATTTCGTGCGCCCGACGGTTCTGCTGTCCGACGACCCGACCGATGAGGCGTTCTCGACCGAGTACTTCGGTCCGCTGCTGTCGGTGCACGTCTATCCCGACGACCAGTACGAGTCCGTGCTGGATGTCATTGACGCCGGGTCCCGCTACGCGTTGACCGGTGCGGTGATCGCCGATGACCGCGCGGCCGTACTGAACGCGCAGGAGCGACTGCGGTTCGCGGCCGGAAACTTCTACGTTAACGACAAACCAACTGGTGCTGTGGTCGGTCGCCAGCCGTTCGGGGGTTCGCGCGGGTCGGGCACCAACGACAAAGCGGGATCGCCGCTGAATCTTTTGCGCTGGACGTCGGCTCGCACCATCAAGGAGACGTTCGTTCCGGCCGTCGACCACACCTACCCGCACATGATGGCGGATTGATGGCCGGACTGTTCGCCCACACCGTGCGCCCGGCCATGCTGGCGGCGAGTCGGGCCGACGGGCTGCGCCGCGCGGTCGAACACTCCTCGGTGACCCGCCGGGTGGTGCGCCGGTTCGTTCCCGGGGACACCCTGGACAGCGTGCTGGATATCGTTGGTGCGCTGCGGGATTCCGGACGTTATGTCAGCGTCGACTATCTGGGTGAAAACGTCACCGATGCCGAAGGTGCCAACGCTACGGCGCGGGCGTATCTCGAGTTGCTTGATGCGTTGGGCTCTGACCCGACTCCCGACGGTGTGCGGCCGTTCGAGGTGTCGTTGAAACTTTCGGCGCTGGGGCAGGGGCTGGAGCGCGACGGCGAAAAGATCGCGCTGGACAACGCGCGAACCATTTGCGAGCGGGCCCAGCAGGTCGGCGCCTGGGTCACCGTGGACGCCGAGGACCACACCACCACCGATTCGACATTGTCGCTCTCGGCCGAGCTTCGGGTCGACTTCGACTGGCTAGGCACGGTTTTGCAGGCCTACCTGCGACGCACCCTGGGTGACTGCCAGGACCTGGCGGTCGCCGGGGCCCGAGTTCGGTTGTGTAAGGGCGCGTATGACGAGCCGGCGTCGGTGGCCTACCGAGGCCGCGCCGAAGTCACCGATTCCTATCTGCGCTGCCTTCGAGTGCTGATGGGTGGATGCGGTTATCCGATGGTGGCTTCCCATGATCCGGACGTGATCGAGGCTGTTCCCGGTATGGTGCTTGAATCAGGGCGCAGTGCTGCCGATTTCGAATACCAGATGTTGTATGGCATTCGCGACGACGAGCAGCGGCGGCTGGCCGGCACGGGCAACCCGGTGCGCGTGTATGTTCCCTTCGGATCGCAGTGGTACGGATACTTCATGCGGCGACTGGCCGAGCGACCAGCCAACCTGACGTTCTTCTTGCGGGCGCTGTCGCATTGATCCTGCGCTTAGGGTTTTTGACTCTGCGCTGAGGGTGGGCTTTATCGAGTAAGACCCGCCCTCAGCGCAGAGTCAAAGTCGGGAGTGAAGTGTGCCCGACGGTCCTCGGTTCTACGCTCTGCGTGTGGGGCTGCCGGGGACCGTTACCGAACTGCAGGTCAGCGGCTTGCGCGCGCTGGCTGGGTGTTGCGAGTCGTTGGCCGAGATGCTGGCGGACAACGGCGCACCCATTCCGTGCCCGGACGTGTCGTGGTTGAGTAGCGGCGCGGCCGTCAACGACGCTCAGGTGCAAGTGGCCGCCGCGAGCGCTAGATGCGCGGCGCGCACGCGCGCGACGGTCAGTGATCTTTTTTCGGCGGCCAATGGTTACGCCGAGAACGAGGCAGGTTCGTCGGCTCAGTTGCGGACGTGTTAGGTGACGACCGCAACATTGCCGACGTTGTCGCAAGTCCGGGGGTTAGACGTCACGTATCTGATTGCGGCGGCCCGCGATTGGGCACACACTGCTGATCTGTGGGAAGAGGCGTTCACGCAGATCCATGGCCGACTCTCGTCGCACGGCGTCACTTCATGGACGGGTGTGGCGGCGGCCAAAGCCCAGCAAAGAGCCTACGGTGACATGGTGAAGGTCCGTGCGGTGTCGTACCAGTTGCACGAGGCTGCGGCGATAGCGCGCCGAGCAGGAGAGCAGCTGCAGGCCTGCAAGGAGCTCGCGATGGACGCGGTCACCGACGCCCGGGCGGAGGGATTTGACGTCGGCGAACATTACGCGGTGACCGACCGCATACACGGTGGTTCGGCAGAGTTCCGCGCGGCCCGGCGTGCCCAGGCGCTTCAGCATGCGGGTTTTATCCAGCATCGGGTGGCCACTCTTGTTGCGGCTGACCAGCGAATCGCGGTGCAAGTTGCAGCCGCCACCGAAGGCATTGATTCCCTTTCGTTTTCGGAGGGGACTGGTGGGATCCGCCTCGTCGACAATCACACCTTCAAAGACGCGCCGAATCCTGAACCCGTTCCACCGCCGGGGGGTTGGAGCAGCGATCCGCTCATGCGGGCTGCTCAAAAGATCGCGTACGGGCACGCCAGCGGGCCCGAAGGGCACATGAGCGACTTCCCCGGCATGACCAAAGACCAACTTGCCCAGCTGATTTACGACAAGATGAAAGCATCGATCGAAAGCCCAGAAGGCCTGCGGCTCGGGCCCAGCAGTAGTGACGGCGCTCCAGTTATCTACGATCCCCGAGACAATGTGCTTATTGTGCGCGATCCGAATGGGGCCGATTGCGGCACAGTGTTCAAACCCGATAGGCAGGAAAAACCCAATTATGTAGACGGAAAATTCGGAGGAACTGTCAAATCGTTCCAGCCCAGTCAGCTTGCCGACGAACCTATTCCAGCCCCCGCAGGGCCACGGCTTGGGCCGCCCGCAGTAAGAGAGCCCGTACCGCCTGATGCGCCGGTCGAGGTGTTGCCGCCAGGTCGGCTTTCGCCGGGCATCAGTGAAGGCGGTCAGCCGATGCCGCGTCTCCCCTTTGGCATCGGCACTCCATGGGACGCCCCCGCGACGGGGCCACATCCCATCCATATACCGCACCAACATCACACGCCACTGCTAGGCGAGCCCCCTGACTAGAACGCGATCATTGGAAACCCTTCAGCCAGTGGCCGATGATTACAGTTGGCCCGACATCTCGTGAGGAGAGTCTATGACCGAACCTGAGCTAGTCGCGATTGAACTGACCGACGAAGAACGGAAGCTCATAGTGCTCGCACTCAACGAATACGCGGGTACAGCCCAGCACACCTATCGGCTGCTGTGCCCCGTATTGGGCTGGTCAACCAAGCATGATTGGTTCCAGCTCATCAACCGGCTCACATCATCGATAGAAAACAAGGAGCCGTTGTCCGACCTGGATTGGGCGCGTGCGATGTTTCTCACTGACATCAGCTTCGGGAGCACGCTGGTCGGTTCGGGGCTGCGGTTCGGTCGGGGCGCTGATGCCTACTGGTTCCAGGTGTTGCGCTCGCTACAAGAAAAGGTCAGCAACTATCAACGATTTCTTCTGCTCCTGCAGAACGCCAGCTACCCCGCCGCGGAGTGATCAGTAACCACGGTCGGATTCGACGGAAAGGCAGCAGCCGCAGACGACTTCGACCACCAGTGGATACCGGTAGACAGGCGCTGGAAGTCGAGTCCTACGCACGCCGGGTCCGGGGGCGATCGCTGGTAAAGCCGCGTACGACGTGGGCGCGCACGAAATCGGCGACGGCGTCGGGATCATCCATATCCAGCGTCGACGACGGAGTGCTGAACAGCGAGAACAGGATTCGGGCGAACCATTCGCCGGCGCCTTCGGCGTCGAGGTCCTTGCGCACTTCGCCGGTGAGCTTGGCCGCGTTGAGGTAAGGCGCTAGGAACTCGACGCATTCGCGCAATAGCACGGCGGCGTCCTTGGTGAGTAGCAGGCTGATCGCCTCTTCGTCGAAGTACTTCTCCGAAGCGATGGCCCGCCGCGCCTGTGCCACGAATACCGCTGCACTACTGAGCTTTTCCTCTAGCGAGTCGCCCTGGGCCATGGCCGTCGACATATCGCGATAGAACCGTTCCGACGCGTGCTCGGCACAAGCCTCGACGATGGCCGCCTTGTCGCGGAAGTACTCGTAAATGGTGCTGCGCGACACGTTGGCCATCTTGGCGATGTCGACGATCGTCGCCTTCAGCATGCCGTGTTTGGCGAAACAGGCGTACGCGGCCTTGATGATGAGATCGCGGGTCTCGGTGGTCTGGGTCAACGAAGACTGGGTCATCAGGACACCAACGCGCCTCGGGGTACCAAACCGCGGAACCAAAAGTGCGGCGTGGCAACGCGATCACTGATTACCAATGGTTTTTTCGCTGAATCGATCGCGGTCAGCAGTGCGAGCGTGGGCATGGTGGTCTCAGCCGGCCGGTTCGAGGATCAGTCCACTGGTGGGCACCCCGGTGCCCGAGGTGACGAGGACGTGCTCGACGTTGTCGACCTGGTTGTGCGAGGTGCCGCGGACTTGGCGGACACCTTCGGTGATGCCGTTCATGCCGTGGATGTAAGCCTCGCCGAGTAAGCCGCCGTTGGTATTGATCGGAAAGTCTCCGCCCAACGACAGGCGCTCGACTGTGGCGAAATCCTTGGCCTCACCACGGCCGCAGAAGCCGAGCTCCTCGAGCTGGGTGAACACGAACGGCGTGAAATGGTCGTATATGAACGCGGTCTGGATGTCCTGGGGCTTGAGGCCCGAATCGCGCCAGAGTCGTTCGGCGACCACCCCCATCTCCGGCAGACCCGTGATGTCATCCCGGTAGTAGCTGGTCATCATCTCGCCGTTGTAGGCCGCGCCCTGCGCGGCGGCGGTGATCACCGCCGGTGGTTGCCGCAGATCGCGGGCGCGCGCCGCACTCGTTACGACCAGGGCGACACCGCCGTCGCTTTCCTGGCAGCAATCCAGCAGTCGCAGCACCGGTTCGATGATCCACCGGGAGTTCTGGTGGTCTTCCAGGGTGATCGGGCGTTCGTAGAACCAGGCGTCGGGGTTTGTGGCGGCGTGGGCACGGTCGACGACGGCGATGCGGCCGAAGTCGACGTTGGTGACCCCGTAGGTCGACATGTAGCGCTGGGCGTGCAACGCGACCCACGCTGCGGGAGTTAGCAATCCGAACGGGGCGTAGTGCGCCATGAACAGCGGGGTCTCTGAGCTGGTGCGCCCGCTGCCGCCGAATCGGAAGCCGGAACGCTCGTTGAAAGCGCGCCAGCACACCACCACGTCGGCGACGCCTGTGGCGACGGCCATGGCCGCGTGCACTACCGTGCCGGCCGCGGCGCCGCCGCCATGGTGCACGCGGCTGAAGAAGGTCAGGTCTCCGATGCCCACGTTACGGGCGATGTCGATCTCGTCGCTGGAGTCCATGGTGAACGTGACCATGCCGTCGACGTCTCCGGGTGCCAGGCCGGCGTCGTCGAGTGCGGCACTAACCGCCTCGCACGCCAATTGCAGTTCGCTGCGGCCGGATTCCTTGGAGAACTCGGTCTGCCCGATCCCAGCGATGGCCGTAGCGCCCGGCAGCGAACTGCTCATGCTCTGGTCCTTTCGACGGCCCCGTCGAGCAGGCTGAGAATCGCGGTGCCGGAGACGTGATCGCCGAGGCTGTTGGAACCCTTGAACGTGACCTCGATAAAGTTCTCGCCGTTGGCGCCCTCCGTCTTCCCGGTCACGCTGCCGGTGAAGCGTAGGGGATCATCCGGAAAGCACGGCGCGCCAAGGCGAATCGATAAATTCTTGACCATCGCCTCCGGTCCTGCCCAGTCGGTGAGGAACCGCACGCAGTAACCGTTGGTGGTCAGGATGTTCATGAACAGATTGGGCGAACCCTGTTTCTTTGCGTACTCGTGGTCGTGGTGCACCGGCATGAAGTCCCGGGACGCGATCGCGCCGGCGACGATCATCGTTGTGGTGATAGGGATCTCGAGTGGCGTTACCTCGTCGCCGACCGAGATGTCCTGCCATTGCAACGTTGTGGTTCGGCTGGCGGTGGTGGTCATGGAAGTCCTTCCGAATATGTGCTGCCGGTACGGGCCAGCTGCTGGAAGCCGGGCCGAGGGCGGCTTCGTTGTGCTTGGCCGACAATAACGATGCAGGGGATAGGTGGTGCGCGCTCGGCGACGTCGAGCTGGATCGCGCTCAGGGCGACCAGGGACCGGGTGTACAGCGGCTCGATCGACCCGGCGAGCCTGTCACGATCTGAAACCAGCGCGCTGTCAAGGAACACATCGGCATGCGGTTCGCGGTTCGTCGTGCTCTCTTGCTCTTCGGCGAAGGAGGAAGCCATTGTGGTGTTACCTAGGCGCTCGGACGGAACTGATGTAGCACCAGGTCCCCGTTGGCCCCGTCAAAGGTCTGGTAGCAGATCTCGACCGGCATCCCCACCGTGACGTCGGCAGGATCGACGTCGATCAGATTGGACACCAGCCGCACACCCTCGTCGAGCGCGACCAGCACCACGATGTAGGGGTAGTCGAAGAACGGGAATCGGGGCTGGTGCGGCAGCACGTAGCTGTACACGCTGCCGCGGCCCGATGACTCGATTGCTGCCCAGTCCAGGGACCGGCACTGGGGGCACATCGGGCGCGGCGGGTGGCGCAGCGTCCCACAGCCGCCACAGCGCTGGATCAGAAGCGTGTTCTCGCGCAACCCATTCCAGAAGAATTCGGTGTCCGGACTGATCGCCGGCGCCATCCGGGTCGCCATCAGCGTTCCGGCCTGAACCGCAGCACCCGGAATCGTTGTCGCCCCAGCACTTCGCCGTCCTGGTTGGTGTAGGTGGTCAGCCAGGTAAGAAAGTAGCCGGTGCCTAGCGCGGTCTTCTTCTCGTCGGAGACCGACTCGTAGGCCGTCGTCGCGCTGATCAGGTCGCCCAGGTGGGGATAGCGTTCGATCTCGAACTCCGAATTGGTCGCCACGGTGCTCGTGTAGCCGGCCTCGTCGAGGAATGCCGTTGGGTTGCTTTTGATTTCGATGGGAGCGCCGCCTCGGTCCCCGATGCCCTCCAGTTTGGGCGAGGGCATGGTCCAGGTTTGCAACATGACCGGTGGCGAGACGATGCCGCCGAACCGCGACGTGGCCGCGAACTCCGGGTCGATGTAGACGGGGTTCATGTCGGCGAGCGCATACGCCCAGTGTCGAATCATCGGCTGGTTGACCGGATCCGGTGCCACCGAGGGCTTTCCGGTGCCTCCGGTGGGCTGGTCGACGAGTGCGCGCAGCTTGCTCTGGAACTCTGCGTCGGTCACTTACCCTGCCTTTCCTGCAGCTGTTTTTCGAAGGTTGGGCGAGTGCAGCGGGAGATCGGGCGAGTGCAGCGGAAGATCGGTCTTCAAGGCCAGCCTCGCTATCCGACAGAGTAGCGCAATCTGTCCTGCTCAATGTACTTACTCCGCGCCGGCGCGCGCTGTCAATACGACGACAACATATTGAAATAGCGCGGAATTGGGTCTTCGATGATTGACGCTGGAGTCCAGCGGGTGTACACCAGGTGATTAGATGACCGACCTCGATGAGGAAGCCACATGGCCAATGCGCAACCTGCACAAGCCCTCATAGACACCTACCAGCTCTACATCGACGGAAAGTGGGTCCAACCGGAGGACGGGCGCTACGACGACGTCTCTCCGTCCACCGAGGAGGCCATCGCCGCGGCGCCCGACGCGAGCCTCGCCCAGGTCGGCGCGGCGGTTGGGGCCGCCCGGCAGGCTTTCGACAGCGGGCCCTGGGCGGGGACGAGCCCGCAGCAGCGCGGCGAGTGCCTCAACCAGCTTGGCGAAGCCCTGATGAGGCATGCAGACGACTTCTTCGCACTGTCCCAGGTGGAGTGGGGCTGCATCGCCAATGAGCGGGTGATGCAGGTCGACGGGGCGGCGTTCCTGTCCATGCACGCCGCCCAGCTCGCCACGCAGTTGGCCGACGAAGCGGTCACCGGAATCGGTGCCGGAACCACGCTGCTGCGGCACGAGCCGCTGGGTGTCGTGTCAATCCTGACGCCGTGGAACTTCCCGCACTGCCTCAACGTCATGAAGCTCAATCACGCGCTGGCCGCCGGCAACACCGTCGTGCTCAAGCCGTCGCCGCTGACGCCGCTGGCAGGGCTGGCGCTCGCGCGGATCATCGACGAGCACACCGACATCCCGGCGGGAGTGGTCAACGTCGTCACGCCGTCGGGGGTCGAGGCGGCCAAGCTGCTCACCACCGATCCGCGGATCGACATGGTGAGCTTTACCGGCAGCTCGGTCGTCGGTCGCCAGGTCATGTCCGCCGCGGGGGACACCATGAAGCGGGTCCTGCTGGAGCTGGGCGGCAAGTCGGCCAGCATCGTCCTGGACGACACCGAGGTCACCGACGCGATGCTCGAGCAGATGCTGTTCGACTGCTGCTCGCTGCACGCCGGACAGGCCTGCATCCTGCACAGCCGGCTGCTTCTGCCCGATTCGTTGCACGACGACGTCGTTGATCGGCTCGCCGCGCTGGCCCGCGCCGT
The DNA here is from genome assembly GCF_019247635.1 of Mycobacterium sp. GTDB lineage: Bacteria > Actinomycetota > Actinomycetes > Mycobacteriales > Mycobacteriaceae > Mycobacterium. The sequence continues at coordinate 61,700 of NZ_JAFBAR010000090.1, read as the reverse complement.
GAAGGTCGGAGACCCCACCGATCCCGAGGTACAGATGGGCCCGCTGATCAGCGCGGCGCAGCGCGAGCGGGTCGAGGGTCATGTCGCCGGGGCGGTCGACGACGGGGCCAAGGTGGTGACCGGTGGCGGCCGTCCGGCCGGGCTGGATGTCGGGTTCTACTTCGAACCAACGATTCTCACCGACGCCGAACCGAATTCGACCATCGCGCAAGAGGAAGTGTTCGGGCCGGTGTTGACAGTGCTGCGGTACCGGGACGACGACGACGCGGTCGCGATCGCGAACAACTCCCGCTACGGGCTTTCCGGCGCGGTATGGGGCGGCGACGTGGACCGGGCGGTCGGTGTCGCTCGTCGCATCCGCACCGGCCAGATCGCCGTCAACGGTTGCGGTCCCGGCGCCGCGCCGTTCGGTGGATTCAAACTGAGCGGGCTGGGTCGTGAGGGTGGCGGAATCGGTGGCGTGCACCAGTACATGGAGCCAATGGCCATCGGGGTTCCCGCATGACGGGACCCCTCGCGGGGCTGCGGTCGACATGCGAAGCTGCTGGACATGGTCCTCGCGATTGCCCGTCCGAAGCTTGAAGGAAACATCGCCGTCGGTGAAGACCGCCAGATCGGCTTCGCCGAGTTCGGTGCCCCGCAGGGGCGCGCGTTCGTCTGGCTGCACGGCACACCCGGCGCCCGCCGCCAGATCCCGACGGAGGCCAGGGTCTACGCCCAAGAGCACAACATCCGTCTGATCGGTCTGGACAGGCCGGGAATCGGCTCGTCGACCCCGCATCGGTACGAGAACATCCTCGCCTTCGCCGACGATCTGCGTAGCGTCGCGGAGACCCTCGGGATCGACAGGATGGCGGTCATCGGCCTGTCCGGCGGCGGTCCGTACGCCCTGGCGTGTGCGGCGCGGTTGCCCGATCGGGTGGCGACGGTCGGGGTGCTTGGCGGCGTGGCGCCGACGCAAGGTCCCGACGCGATCAGCGGCGGAGCGATGAACCTCGGCCTGCGGGTCGCGCCGCTGCTGAAGTTCGGGGGCAACCCGCTGCGCATCGGCGCGAGCATGCTGGTTCAGTCGATTCGGCCGGTTGCGTCTCTCGCGCTGTACGCATACGCCGCGATCTCGCCGCAAGCCGACCGGCATCTGCTGACCCGTCCCGAGTTCAAGGCGATGTTCTTGGACGATCTCCTCAACGGCAGCCGCAAGCAGCTGGCCGCGCCGTTCAACGACATCATGCTGTTCGCCCGCGACTGGGGATTCCGGCTCGACGAGGTGAAGGTCCCGGTCCGCTGGTGGCACGGCGATCACGACCACATCATCCCGTTCGCCCACGGCGAGCACGTGGTCTCCCGGCTGCCGGACGCCGAGCTGTCCCGCCTGCCGCAGGAGAGTCATCTCGCCGGGCTGGGCCGCGGCGAGGAGATCCTGTCCACCTTGACGAAGATTTGGGACGAGCGGGGCTGACGTGCTGCTGGCCTCGCTGAATCCGTCGGCCGCGACCGCCGAAGACATCGCCGACGCGGTGCGCATCGACGGCGTGACGCTAAGCCGCAGCGACCTCGTGGGCGCCGCGACATCGGTGGCCGAGCGGGTCGCCGGCGCGCGCCGTGTCGCCGTGCTGGCGACGCCGACGGCGGCGACGGTGCTCGCGATCACGGGCTGCCTGATCGCCGGCGTGCCCTTCGTCCCAGTGCCCGCCGACGTCGGCGTCGCCGAACGCCGGCACATGCTCACCGATTCGGGAGTGCAGGCCTGGCTCGGACCCGTCCCCGATGAGGCGGAAGGGCTGCCGCACATCCCCGTTCGGTTGCACGCCCGGTCCTGGCACCGGTACGCCGAGCCGCCACCGGAGGTCCCGGCCATGGTGATCTACACCTCGGGCACCACCGGCCTGCCCAAAGGCGTACAGCTGAGCCGGCAAGCAATCGCCGCCGACCTCGACGCGCTGGCCGAAGCCTGGCAGTGGACCGCCGATGACGTGCTGGTGCACGGGCTACCGCTGTTCCACGTGCACGGGCTGGTGCTGGGTCTGCTCGGGTCGCTGCGACGGGGAAATCGCTTCGTGCACACCGGAAAACCGACGCCGGCCGGCTACGCGCTGGCCGGGACGGCCCAGGGCGGAACACTGTATTTCGGGGTGCCGACGGTGTGGTCGCGGTTGGTGTCCGACCAGGCCGCGGCCGAGGCGCTTCGGCCGGCACGGCTGCTGGTCTCGGGCAGCGCCGGGCTTCCGGTGCCGGTGTTCGACCGGCTCGAGCGGCTCACTGGACACCGGCCCGTCGAAAGATACGGCAGCACCGAATCATTGATCACGCTGTCCACCCGCGCCGACGGTGAGCGTCGGGCCGGCTGGGTGGGACTGCCGGTGGCCGGCGTGCAGACCAGACTCGTCGACGACGCCGGCGACGACGTCGCGCACGACGCTGAAACCGTTGGGAAACTTCACGTTCGGGGCCCGATGCTCTTCGACGGCTACCTGAACTGGCCGGAGGCAACCGCCGAGGCGTTCACCACCGACGGGTGGTACCGCACCGGCGACGTCGCGGTCGTCGACGGTACCGGGATGCATCGCATCGTCGGGCGCGAGTCCGTCGACCTGATCAAGTCCGGCGGATACCGGATCGGCGCGGGCGAAATCGAGACGGCGCTGCTGGGGCATCCCGGCGTGGACGAGGTGGCCGTCGTCGGGCTGCCCGATCAGGATCTGGGCCAACGGATCGTCGCCTTCGTGGTCGGCTCGGCCGATCCGGATGATCTGATTCAGTATGTCGCTCAACAGCTTTCGGTGCACAAGCGACCGCGCGAGGTGCGGGTCGTGGACGCGCTGCCACGCAACGCGATGGGCAAGGTCCTCAAGAAGCAGTTACTGTCCGAGGCCTAGTTTTTCGGTCGCGAGCGTGCGCAGAATGCCACGGTAAGCGGCGTGTCACTGTGCAAACACGCACGCTCGCGAAACCGGGGGGCGCCAGCGTTTCTGACGAGCGGTACCGCGCACCTTCACCTACCCTCGTCATCGTGTCGACGCAGCAGCGCCCAGCTGGCTCCCTGGTAACGCGGGAAGCTGAGCCCACGCCCACCCCGATGAGGCGGGTGGCGCTGGCCTGTTACGTCGGCTCGGCGATCGAGTTCTACGACTTCCTCATCTACGGCACCGCCGCCGCGCTGGTGTTTCCCGCCGTGTTCTTTCCGCACCTCGGCCCTGGGATAGCCACCATCGCCTCGATGGGGACCTTCGCCGCAGCGTTTGTGGCCCGCCCGGTGGGCGCGGCAGTCTTCGGGTATTACGGGGACCGGCTGGGCCGCAAGAAGACTCTGATCGCGACATTGCTGATCATGGCCTTTTCCACCGTGTGCGTGGGCCTGGTCCCCACCACCGCGGCCGTCGGCGCGATTGCGCCGGTGCTGCTGACCGCGCTGCGGCTGCTGCAAGGGTTTGCCGTCGGCGGCGAATGGGCCGGGTCAGCGCTGCTGAGTGCCGAATCCGCACCGCCCGGCAAGCGCGGCCGGTTCGGCATGTTCACCCTCATCGGCGGCGGCACGGCGACGATGCTGTGTGGCCTGACCTTCCTGGGCGTGAACTGGACGATCGGGGAGAGCAGCCCCGCCTTCATGGAGTGGGGCTGGCGCGTTCCTTTCCTGATCAGCGCCGCGCTGATCGTGATCGCCCTCTACGTGCGGCTCAACATCGAAGAAACTCCGGTTTTCGCCGCGGAAAGGGCCCGCAACCTGGTGCCCGACGCGCCGGTGTCCGAGGTGCTGCGTCTACAGCGCCGCGAAGTCGTCCTGGCCGCCGGGAGCGTCTTGACCTGCTTCGGGCTCGTGTACATGGCCAGCACCTTCCTGCCCGGCTACGCGCATCATCACCTCGGATATTCGCGCAACTTCATCTTGTCCATCGGTGTGCTGGGCGGGCTGGCAAGCGTCGCGTCCGTCGCGACCTCGGCCACGCTGTGCGACCGGGTCGGGCGGCGCCGGATGATGTTGATCGGGTTTGCCGCGTGTCTGCCGTGGTCGATGCTGGTGATGCCGTTGATCGGCACCGGGCACCCCGTCGGGTACGCGGTGGCGATCGTCGGCGTCTACGCCGTCGTCGGGATCGGTTCGGGGCCCACGGCGTCGTTTATCCCGGAACTGTTCGCCACCCGATACCGCTACACCGGCTCGGCGCTGGCGGTCAACCTCGGCGGCATCGCCGGCGGCGCCGTGCCGCCGATGATCGCCGGCACCCTGCTGGCGACCTACGGCGTCTGGGCGGTCAGCCTGATGCTGGCGAGCCTGGTGGCGGTCAGCCTGGTGTGCACGTACCTGCTGCCCGAGACCTACGGCACTGCGATCGGCGCTCGCTAGTTGGCGTGCAGTTCCTCGTTAAGCACGATGCCCCGGCCGTCGCGGGATGCCACCTCGACCGCCCCGGTCAGCGAATTGCGCCGGAACAGAAGGTTGTTGGCGCCGGAGAGTTCGCGCGCCTTGACCGACCTGCCGTCGGGCATGCTGACCTTTGTGCCCGCGGTGACATACAGGCCGGCCTCGACCACACAGTCGTCGCCCAGCGAGATGCCCAACCCGGCGTTGGCCCCCAGCAGACACCGCTTGCCGATCGAAACGATCTCCGTCCCACCGCCGGACAGCGTTCCCATGATCGATGCCCCACCACCGACGTCGGAGCCGTCGCCGACCACCACGCCGGCGGAGATGCGGCCTTCGACCATCGACGCGCCCAGGGTGCCGGCGTTGTAGTTGACGAAACCCTCGTGCATGACGGTGGTGCCCGGCGCGAGGTGGGCACCCAGCCGCACCCGGTCGGCGTCGGCGATGCGGACCCCGGTCGGCAGGACGTAGTCGACCATTCGCGGGAACTTGTCGACGCCATATACGGTCACCGGGCCATGCCGGCGCAGACGGGCGCGGACCGCCTCGAAACCTTCGATGGCGCAGGGCCCGCGATTAGTCCAGATCACATTGGTCAATACCCCGAACAAGCCGCCGGCGTTCAGTCCGTGCGGCGCCACCAAGCGATGCGAGAGCAAATGCAAGCGTAGGTAGGCGTCGTGCGCGTCGGCGGCGACATCGTCCAGCGAGCCGATGACCGTGCGTACCGCGATGGTCTCGGTGCCGCGGTCGTCGTCGCGTCCGATCAGAGCCGACAGTTCGGGGGGGACGTCGGACATCGCCAGTCGCGATGTGAGGGTTTTGCCCGAGTCGGTCAGTTCCGGTGCGGGAAACCACGTGTCGAGGATCGATCCGTCGGAGGCGATAGTCGCCAACCCAACGCCTGCCGCGCCTGCTCCAGTCACGGCGGTCAGGTTACTTGTGCCGCCGAACAGACACAAAAGCCCCCGACGCGCCGACCAGAATGGTGCTTTTGCGTCTGCTGGGCACAATGGAGCGGTGCTGGACTTGCGTGCGGATCCGATCGAGCTGACCGCCGCGCTGGTCGACATCCCCAGCGAGTCGCGTGCCGAGGGCCGCATCGCGAGCGAGGTGGAGACCGCGCTGCGCGCCCAGACGTCGGGATTCGAGATCGTTCGCAACGGCAACGCCGTGTTGGCGCGCACTCAGTTGCGCCGGCCGACGCGGGTGCTGCTGGCCGGGCATTTGGACACCGTGCCGGCGGCCGGCAACCTGCCCAGCCGCCGTGCGGGCGACGAGTTGTACGGCTGCGGCACCTCGGACATGAAGGCCGGCGACGCCGTCTTCCTGCACCTGGCGGCGACGGTCGCCGAACCGGCACACGACCTGACGCTGGTCTTCTATGACTGCGAGGAAATCGATTCGGCGGCAAACGGTTTGGGGCGCATCGAGCGCGAGCTCCCAGACTGGCTGGTGGCCGATGTCGCCATTCTGGGCGAGCCGACCGCCGGCTTCATCGAGGCCGGCTGTCAGGGCACGTTGCGGGTGCTGGTCAGCGCTTCTGGAACACGGGCGCATTCGGCGCGATCCTGGTTGGGCGACAACGCAATTCACAAGCTGGGTGCCGTGCTGGACCGGCTCGCCCGATATCAGGCTCGCCGCGTCGACATCGACGGGTGTGAGTACCGCGAGGGTTTGTCGGCGGTGCGCGTGGATGGTGGCGTCGCTGGCAACGTGATTCCCGACGCGGCCTCGGTGACGGTGAATTACCGCTTTGCGCCGGACCGGTCGCCGGATGCGGCGCTGCAACACGTGCACGAGGTGTTCGACGGGCTGGACGTGTCGATTGAGCAGGCCGATGCCGCGGCGGGAGCGCTGCCCGGGCTGTCGGCCCCCGTCGCCAAGGCTCTGGTTGAGGCCGCCGGCGGGCAGGTCCGCGCCAAATACGGCTGGACGGACGTATCGCGCTTTGCCGCCCGCGGGATCCCGGCGGTCAACTATGGACCGGGCGATCCGAATTTGGCGCACCGCAGCGACGAGCGGGTGGCCGTCAAGCGGATTACCGAAGCGGTGGAGACGTTGCGGCGGTACCTGAGTACCTAGGGCGAGCCACCCTGGTGACCGCCGCGGCCGCCTGCGCCGTCAGCCTCCGAGCGTGCGCAGTTGTACATGTTTTGCGGCGCGCCACCGTACGTACACGCACGCTCGCCGGTGGCTAGCCTCGCCGGGCTAGCCCTGCGCTCGCCGGTGGCTAGCCCGGCGTCACCGTGACGTCGACGGTGTCGGAGCTGCCATCGCCCACGACGATCAGCTGAGGCGTTCCGGGCGCCGACGCGACCTGCCCGCCCCGGACGGTCACCTGGTAGCCGTTCGGGTACTCGATCGGCGGCACCGAGACCACCGTCTGGGTGCCGGGGCCGAATCGGCCCTGGTGATCAGGCCGCTCGGTCGAATAGCAGAGCCGAAACGTGCCCGACCAGAACGACCAGTACCTGGGCGTGCCGCCGACCACCTGCGGATACGGCGCGGCCAGTACAGCCAGTTTGGCCGTGTTGACGTTCCCGCCGACCGGCGGCTGGCTGGGGTCGTAGACGAGGGCTTGCTCCGTGGGTGACGAGCTCGTCTTGTCGTTGCCGGTGTAGGCCCACTCCAGCCACCCCATGCGATGCCGGTCGGCATGGCGCATGACCTCGGCCAGGTTTTTGCCGTCGTTGGTGGCGCCGAACTCCGTCAACAGCGCGGGGACGCGGTTTAAATCCGAATACAGGCTCGCGTTGGTCAGTGTGACCCCGTCTTCCAGACGGCACGTGATGTTGATGTGCAGCTCGGCCTCGGCGGCGCAGTAGTCGTGGAACGAGAAACCGGCATTGGGGTCGGCCACGTGGCCCAGGTCCGTGTGGATGCCCTCGTCGAACAGGGTGTTCGGCTCGACGAACGCCAGCGGGGTCGGGTCGGCGGCGTGCAGCGCCGGCACGACGCGGTTGTAGAAGGCCGTCATCCTCGCATCGAGAAGTGGGCAGCCCAAAACCACATCGGCACACGGTTCCCAGACGATGCCGGGCCACGGCTCGTTCAACACGTCGTAGCCAAACACGTTGGGGTTGCCACGAAAGTAGGCGGCGACATGTGCCAGGGCGCCGGCGTAGTGGTCCTGCAGTCCGGCCCCGTCCGGCGCGGGTGCGTTCTGCCACAAGGCATGCCAGGCATACTCTTCGGCCGGGTTGACGAAATAGTTTGCAGGAAAGCCTAATTGGGGATTGGGCAGCCCGTTGTTCGCCACGGCCCAGGCCGGTGCGCCCTCGCCCTGGAACGCCTCGTTGTACAGGTCCTGATGAAAGTCGAGCAGGCTGAGGACACCGTGCGCGCCCAGCGTCTGGACGGTCTGTGCGATTCCGGCCAGGTAGTTGTCGTCGTAGCTGCCCGGTTGCGGCTCCACGGCCGCCCAGATGACGCCCACCCGCATCGCGTTGAAACCATTGGCGGCAAGGAAAGTCGCGTCGTCGTCGCCGAACCCGTCGGCAGAGGGCAGGTACGGCGGCACCTTGTACACCTGGTTGAGTCCGTGCAGCACGACCGCGCGACCGGCGGCGTCCGTCATCCATCGACCGGCGTGGCCCAGCGGCAGCGTCGGCCCGGCCGTGGGCGCCGCGCGGGCGGTGGACGGCGCGTCGGTGCTCAGCGCGGCAACCATCAGGACGGCCGCAACCAGGCGGACCAATCCCGAGGGTCGGACACGCATGCTGCCTCCAACGCGGGGAAAATCACTTTGGGTAACAGTGATGTGTGCGAGTCACTGCGCCAACACAATTGGGTCACGGTTTACCCACGGTGCCCGGATAGCTCGCTCGGCCAGAGGTTATCGCTGCGCTTGTGCGGCGGCGTCGGCGGCAGCGGGGGCCATCCCGACGGCCGCCAGCTCGTCGGACACAGCCTTTAGGCCTGCGTGATCACCGTCGACCAACGCCCGGGCGTGGGCGGCCATGATATGGCCTATAGCACAGTCGATTTCGGCGGCGAGCCGGGTCACCGGCTCCACCGCGCGCAGATCACCCAGGCGAACGGCGTCGTGCCAGGCGCACAGGGCCACCGCGGACTGGTTGGCACGCTCTGCCGTCCGGGCCGCTTCCCGTGCCGCCGTCACGGCCCCCGTCGCGTCCCGGGCCGTTGCTCTGGTCCAGGCGCGCGCCAGGCCGAGCTCGGGGGCGAACAGTGCCGACTTCGTCCCGTGCCGGGTCTCCGCGCGCCGCAACGCTTTTGCCGACTCGGCGATTTCTCCCCGCTGCGCCAGTGCGGTCGCCAACAGCGTCAACGACAGCGGGCCCCAGGAGTATCCGGTGCGTTCCAAGGCGGCCGCCGCCGGCTCCAACATCGATGCCGCGGAGTCGAATTGGCCCTTGACGATCAACACCTTCGCCAGCAGGACTTCGCCGATGGCCCGGCCGGGCTGCTGCAGCTCGGCGAAGTCGGTGAACCGTTGGGCCATGGCCCGCGCCTGATCGACCTCGCCGGCCATCAGCAGCGACGTGATCTGACCCAGGCCGACCGTGAACCGCAGCAGCCCCGGATGCTCGGCGGTCGAGGCCCGCTCGGCAAACCGCTCGACATCGTCGAAGCGGCCCATCCGCGCCGAGCACAACGCGGCCGCGCTGGCCGCCCAGGCCACGGCCATGTCACCGGCGGGCGGCCCGGAAAGCACCTCGGTGGCCAAGGTGATTGCGCGCTGCAGGTTTCCGGCATTCATCGCGAACGTGGCGGTCAGCGCATCCAGCGTGATCCGTGCCGTCGGTTCGGTGACCCGGTTGCGGGTGGTCTGCAGGAACGCCGTGGCCCGCTCGGGCTCGCCGAGCATCCAGAACTGGTTTGCCGCGCGCGGCACCGCCCACGACATCAACTCGGTCTCCGACAAGTCGGCGGGATCGACCGCGGCCAACACTGCGCCGGCCTCGCGGCCGCGGCCCTGCCAGGCCAGCGCGTACCCCAGGGCCAGCCGCGCCTCCAGTCCGCCCGATCGATCCACGGCCGTGCGCGCCAACCGCTCGGCGAGCAACATGTCGCCCAGGCGCAGCGCCTGCTGCGCGGCATCGACGACCTCGTCCACCGGTTGCGGGGCCGCGCTGTCCAGCGCCAGCGAGGCCAGCCGCAATCGGTCGCTGAGGTGGTCCAACGGATGTTGCGACAGCAACCCGACCAGATCGGTCCGTCGTTGCCGCAGGCCCTCGGCACCCACGGCGGCAAGCGCTCGCTGCGCGAACAGCGGGTGCGCGGTGTACACCACCGGATCGTCCGGGCGCCCGCCCCGCACCCGCGTTTCCGCGGCACCCCACTCGACGGCCTCGTCGACCGCGCCGTCGCCGGCGAGCGTGGCGAGATCGGCCACCGACAGCGGCTCCAAGACGGTCAGATACTCCAGCACCGACCGCGCGGCCGCCGGCAACTCCGCGATGAACTCGTCGACGTCTGGCCCCGTTGCCCCGCCGGGGGCTTCGATGTCGATCCGCTGCAGCAGGTCGTCGGCCCACAGCGCGGCGATGGCCTCGGGGGCGGTGTCGGGACGGGCGGTGACGATCATCCGGACCGTGCCCGCCAGCGCGATCTGGTACACCAGCGTGGCCGACAGCAGGTCGAGGTCGTGCGCCTCGTCGACGACGAGCAACAGCTCCTCGCCCCCCAGCGATGACCTGGCCGCCCGCAACAGTGCGGCCGGCTTGCCGAGGTCGGCGATTTCCACCAGGTGACCGAACGCCCCGAACGGCACCACGCGTTCGGTCGGGGTGCCGATGACCCAGCGGGTGAGCGCATTCGGGTGCCGCCTGGCGAAGTGCTCGGCGGCCAACCGGGCCAACGTCGATTTGCCGCCGCCGTCGGACCCGAGTACGACGGCACCGCTGCGGGCCGGCTCATCCAGTGCCAGATCCACCTGCTCCAACGCGGCCGCGTGGTGCGGCACGTTCCATCGAATCGGCACCGCCGGATTTTATGGCGCGATAGGTCCCACGGGTCAACGGGCGGGCCCCACCGGGGTGGTCTACGTTTCGGGTATGCGGGGTTCATCCGGTGACTGGGCGGTCTGCGTGTACTGCGCGTCCGGGCCCACACACCCCGAATTGCTCGAGTTGGCCGCCGAACTCGGCGAAACGATCGCCGGCCGGGGCTGGACCCTGGTGTGGGGGGGCGGCCGTGTTTCGGCCATGGGTGCGGTGGCCGCGGCGGCGCGGGCGCGCGGTGGCCGGACCATCGGTGTCATCCCGCAGATGTTGATGCGCGCCGAGGTCGCCGACACCCACGCCGATGAGCTGATCGTCACGGACACGATGCACGAACGGAAGCGGGTCCTGGAAGACCGCGCCGACGCGTTCCTGGTGTTGCCGGGAGGTGTGGGGACCCTGGACGAGTTGTTCGACGCGTGGACCTCTGGGTATCTGGGCATGCACGACAAGCCGATCGTGCTGCTGGATCCGTTGGGACACTACGACGGCCTGTGGGCCTGGTTGCGCGACTTGGTTGACGGCGGCTACATCTCGCGGTCAGCGATGGATCGGCTGGTGGTGGTCGATAAGGTGGGCGACGCGGTTGAGGCGTGCGCGCCGGCCTAAGTGTCATCCGGTGCGGGTCTCCCGGGTGTCATCCGGCTCGGATGTCATCCGGCCCAAGTGTCATGAGGAATCGAGGAATCACGTGCCTAGCCAGGTCAGCCTGATCGATATCGCGTCTCGGGTGCCGGGCGTGGTGGCCGACATGCCGGTGATCGTGCGGGGGACGCTGACCGGGTTGCTGGCTCAGCCGAATTCCAAGAAGTCGATCGGCTCGGTGTTTCAGGGCAAGGCGGCCCGCTACGGCGACCGGGTCTTCATCAGGTTCGGCGATCTGGAACTGACTTACGGCGAGGCCAACGCCAAGGCCAACCAGTACGCGGCGGTGCTGGCGGAACGGGGCGTGGGCCACGGCGACGTCGTTGCGATCATGCTGCGTAATTCGCCCCACACGGTGTTGGCCATGCTGGCCGCGGTCAAGTGCGGCGCCGTCGCCGGCATGCTCAACTACCACCAACGCGGCGAGGTGCTGGCGCACAGCCTGGGCCTGCTGGAAGCCAAGGTGCTGGTCGCGGAGACGGATCTGGTCAGTGCCGTCACCGAGTGCGGCGGCACGGGTGCCGAGACGCTGACCATCGAGGACCTGGAGCGATTCGCCGCCACAGCCCCGGCCGCCAACCCGGCCTCGGCTTCGGCGGTGCAGGCCAAGGACACCGCGTTCTACATCTTCACGTCGGGCACCACCGGGTTCCCGAAGGCCAGCGTCATGACCCACCTGCGCTGGCTGAAGGCGCTGGCCGCGTTCGGCGGGCTGGGGTTGCGGCTCAAGGGCTCCGACACCTTGTACAGCTGCCTGCCGCTGTATCACAACAACGCGCTGACGGTCGCGCTCTCGTCGGTGATCAATTCGGGGGCGACGCTAGCGCTGGGCAAGTCGTTTTCGGCCTCGCGGTTCTGGGACGAGGTGATCGCCAGCCGGGCCACGGCGTTCATCTACATCGGCGAGCTGTGCCGGTATCTGCTCAACCAGCCGCCCAAGCCGACCGACCGCGCCCACCAGGTGCGCATGATGGCCGGCAACGGGCTGCGGCCGGAGATCTGGACGGAGTTCACGTCCCGATTCGGCATTGCGCGGGTGTGTGAGTTCTACGCCGCCAGCGAGGGAAACACCGCCTTCATCAACATCTTCAACGTGCCTCGGACCACCGGCGTCTCCCCGCTGCCACTGGCCTACGTCGAGTACGACCCGGATACCGGTGCCCCGTTGCGCGACGAACACGGACGGGTCCGGCGGGTGCCCGCCGGTGCACCCGGCCTGCTGCTCAGTCCCGTCAACAGGCTGTCACCGTTCGACGGCTACACCGACAAGGCGTCGAGCGAAAAGAAGTTGGTGCGCAACGCTTTTCGTGAGGGTGACGTGTGGTTCAACACCGGTGACGTGCTGAGTCCGCAGGGCATGGGTCACGCCTCGTTCGTCGACCGGCTGGGTGACACCTTCCGCTGGAAGGGCGAGAACGTCGCCACCACGCAGGTCGAGGCCGCACTGACGTCCGACCACGCCGTCGAGGAGTGTACGGTCTACGGCGTCGAGGTGCCCAACACCGGTGGACGTGCCGGGATGGCCGCGGTCAAACTGCGCGACGGCGCCGAGTTCGACGGTAAGACGCTGGCGCGCGTGGTGTATGAGCAGCTGCCCGCCTATGCGCTGCCGCTGTTCGTGCGGGTGGTGGAGTCGCTGGAACACACCTCGACGTTCAAGAGCCGCAAGGTGGAGCTGCGCGAGCAGGCCTACGGTTCGGAGGTTGAGGACCCGCTGTACGTGCTGGCCGGCCGCGACGAGGGCTACGTGTCGTTCTATGGCGAATACCCGGACGAGGTGGCGGGCGGAAAACGTCCCAAGGACTGAGCCAGTCACACGGCACACAATGGCCGCAACTGCCACATGAGTCCCTGACGCGGTGGGGAGCACGATTTGCCCGGCTCTCAGCGACTGCGCAGATCCCGTTTCTTCGGCACCAGGCACTATGGAGGCGTGCAGGCAACGCTGTGCGGCCGACCGGTCGCAGCTGATCGCGCGCTGATCATGGCGATCATCAACCGCACCCCGGACTCGTTCTACGACATGGGTGCGACGTTCAGCGACGAGGCCGCCCGTGACGCCGTGCACCGTGCCCTCGCCGAGGGCGCCGATGTCATCGATGTGGGCGGCGTCAAAGCTGGCCCGGGCGACAATGTCGACGCCGAGACAGAGATCGCCCGGCTGGTGCCGTTCATCGAGTGGCTCCGGGGTGCCTACCCGGACCAGCTGATCAGCGTCGACACCTGGCGTTCGGAGGTTGCCAGGGTGGCCTGCGCGGCGGGCGCCGACCTGATCAACGACAGCTGGGGTGGCGTCGACCCGGCCATGCCCGAGGTGGCCGCGGAGTTCGGCGCCGGCCTGGTGTGTTCGCACACCGGCGGTGCGATGCCGCGGACGCGTCCCTTCCGGGTGAGCTACGGTACGACGACCCGCGGTGTGGTGGACGACGTGATCAGCCAGGTAACCGATGCCGCCGAGCGGGCGGTCGCGGCCGGTGTGGCCCGCGACAGAGTGCTGATCGATCCCACTCACGATTTCAACAAGAACACCTTCCACGGGCTGCTCCTGTTGCGCCACGTAGTCGATCTTGTTATGACCGGGTGGCCTGTGCTCATGGCTTTGAGCAACAAGGACTTCGTCGGGGAGACTCTGGGCGTGGAATTGACCGAACGGCTCGAGGGAACACTGGCGGCCACGGCGCTGGCCGCGGCCGCGGGTGCCCGCATGTTTCGGGTGCACCAGGTCGCCGCTACCCGACGAGTGCTGGACATGGTGGCCTCGATCCAGGGAACGCGCCCGCCAACGCGCACGGTAAGGGGCCTCGCATGACCGCATCTGAGGTGGTCGGAGAGCTTGCTCCGCGGTGGAACCGGCCCAGTTGGACGATCGACGAACTGGAAGCCGTCAAGGCCGGACGGACGATCTCGGTGGTGCTGCCGGCCCTCGACGAGGAACAAACCATCGAATCGGTGATCGACAGCATCTCGCCGCTGGTCGACGGCTTGGTTGACGAGCTCATCGTGCTGGACTCCGGCTCAACCGACGACACCGAGATCCGCGCCATCGCCGCCGGTGCACGCGTCGTCAGCCGCGAACAGGCGTTGCCCGGCGTGGCAACCCGCCCCGGCAAAGGCGAGGCGTTGTGGCGTTCGTTGGCGGCGACCCGCGGCGACATCGTGGTGTTCGTCGACTCCGACTTGATCAACCCGCATCCGATGTTCGTGCCGTGGCTGATCGGCCCGCTACTCACCTGCGACGACATCCACCTGGTCAAAGGTTTCTACCGACGGCCGCTGCAGGGCGACGGTGCGACCACCGGGGGCGGGCGCGTCACCGAGTTGGTGGCCCGGCCATTGTTGGCGGCGCTCCGGCCGGAGCTGGGCTGCGTGCTGCAACCGCTCGGCGGCGAGTACGCGGCCACCCGTTCGCTGCTGACGTCGCTGCCGTTCGCCCCGGGCTACGGCGTGGAGATCGGGCTGCTGGTCGACACTTTCGACCGTCTGGGCCTGGACGCGATAGCGCAGGTCAACCTGGGTGTGCGGGCCCACCGCAACCGGCCGTTGGACGAGCTCGGCGCGATGAGCCGTCAGGTCATCGCGACCCTGCTGTCCAGGTGCGGGATTCCCGACTCCGGGATCGGCCTGACCCAGTTCTTCGCCGACGGTGAGGGCTATATCCCGCACACCTCGCCGGTATCGCTGGTGGACCGGCCGCCGATGGGATCTCTGTAGGGCAAGATCGACGGCGTGGCGTTGGTGTTGCTGTACCTGGTGGTGCTGGTCCTGGTGGCGATTGTGTTGTTCGCCGCGGCAAGCGTGCTGTTCGGCCGCGGTGAGCAGCTGCCGCCGCTGCCGCGGGCGACGACAGCGACGGTGCTCCCGGCGTTCGGTGTCACCGGCGCCGATGTCGATGCCGTCAAGTTCACCCAGGTGCTGCGCGGCTACAAGACCAGCGAGGTGGACTGGGTGCTGGACCGGCTGGGCCGCGAGCTCGAGACGCTGCGGGGTCAGTTGGCGGCGATCCACGCCACCGAAACCGAGCGCGCTGCCGCGGAACCTGACGAGGTTGAGGATCGTCAGGACAAGGTATGAGCGACGATGGGCTGGTCCGGTGCGGTTGGGCAGAGATGCGCCCCGGGCCAAGCGCCGAGCTGTACCGCAACTACCACGACCAGGAATGGGGTCGCCTGTTGTGCGACGGCGTGGCGCTCTTCGAGCGGATGAGCCTGGAAGCCTTTCAGAGCGGCCTGTCGTGGCTGATCATCCTGCGCAAGCGGGACAATTTCCGGCGCGCTTTCGACGGGTTCGACGTCGATACGGTCGCCCGCTACGGCGACGCCGACGTGCAACGGTTGCTGGCCGATGAGGGCATCGTCCGCAACCGGGCCAAGATCGAGGCGACCATCGCTAATGCGCGCGCGGCCGCTGAGCTGGGTACTCCCGAGGACTTCTCGAAGCTGCTGTGGTCGTTCGCCCCGCCACCGCGGTCCCGGCCGGCGAATGGCTCGGAAATCCCCTCCACCAGCGTGGAATCTCAAGCGATGGCGCGTGAGCTGAAGCGGCGTGGTTTCCGGTTCGTGGGTCCCACCACCGCCTATGCGCTGATGCAGGCGACCGGGATGGTTGACGACCATATCCGGGACTGCTGGGTGCCTGCAGCCCGGTGACCCAGCTTCTCCAGCGGCCCGACGAGGTCCGGTAATCG
Organism: Mycobacterium sp.; assembly: GCF_019247635.1. GTDB lineage: Bacteria > Actinomycetota > Actinomycetes > Mycobacteriales > Mycobacteriaceae > Mycobacterium. Next base: position 46,042 of record NZ_JAFBAR010000090.1, on the reverse strand, counting down.
GGTCAGGCGGGGTAATGGTGCGGGTCGTCGGTGGGCCGGCATTCGGGTGCGCGGGACGGTGATGCCCCTAGAAGTGGGTCTTTGTGCATTGGTTGACCGGGATAAGGAACAATGGGGGGGTGACTTGGCAGTTCAAAGTCGGGTATGACTGGAAATCCACTGGCGGGGCATGCTCGGCGCCGACCAGGTCCGCGAGGGCGGGCCAGCTCGAACCTGGAGGGAGCACTCGATGGCGGCGATGAAGCCCCGGACCGGAGACGGTCCGCTCGAAGCAACCAAAGAGGGGCGCGGCATCGTGATGCGGGTACCACTGGAGGGCGGCGGTCGACTGGTTGTCGAGCTGACGCCCGACGAAGCCGCCGCGCTGGGTGATGAACTGAAGGGTGTTACCAGCTAACACCGGCTGCTTTAAGCACACACCTTGCGATAGATGTCCAGTGTCTGCTCGGCGACGTGTGCCCATGAGAATGCCTCCACGCAGCGCTGGCGTCCTGCCTGACCGAAACGCCGCGCCTTATCGGGGTCGGCGACCAATTCATTGACCGCCTGGGCCAATCCCGCCTGGTATCCGGCCGCGTCGTGCGGGTCGTAGTGCACCAGCGTCCCGGTGACTCCGTCGACCACCACCTCAGGTATCCCGCCGACGTCGGACGCCACCACCGGGGTCCCGCAGGCCATTGCTTCCAGGTTCACGATGCCCAACGGCTCGTACACCGATGGGCACACGAAAACTGTTGCCGCCGAAAGTATCTCACGCAGCTCCCCGACGGGAAGCATATTCCTGATCCAGAACACCCCGCTGCGATAGTGGGCCAGTTCCGCCACCGCGGAACCTACCGCGTCGGCTATCTCCGGAGTGTCGGGCGCGCCGGCGCACAGCACCACCTGAACATCTGGGCTGAATCGGTGCGCGGCCGCGACCAGGTGCTCGACGCCCTTCTGCCGGGTGATCCGCCCGACGAACGCCACGACCGGCCGACCCGGATCGACCTGCAGATCGGCCAGGACGGACCCGGTGCGTGGCGGGCCGCCGGGGTACCACACGTCGGTGTCGATCCCGTTGCGGACGACATGCACCACGCTTGGATCCAGCCTGGGGTAGACGCGCAGGATGTCTTCGGCCATGCCGTCGCTCACCGCGATGACGGCGTCGGCGGCCAGCACCGCGGTGTGTTCCACCCACGTCGAGACGTGGTACCCGCCGCCGAGTTGTTCGGCCTTCCAGGGCCGCAGGGGTTCCAGCGAATGCGCCGTCAGGACATGCGGGATGTCGAGGAGCAACTTGGCCAGGTGTCCGGCCAGGCCCGTGTACCAGGTGTGCGAATGCGCAACGGTGGCCCCCGCCGCGGCATTGGCCATCACCAGGTCGGACGACAAGGTCGACAGCGCCATGTTGGCGCCGCGCAATCGCGGGTCGGGCTGGTGCGCGATGGCGCCCGCCCGGGGTTCGCCCATGCAATGCACGTCCACCGTGCACAACCGGCGCAGTTGCGCGACCAGTTCGGTGACGTGGACGCCGGCCCCCCCGTAGACCTCTGGTGGGTACTCCCGCGTCATCATCGCCACCCGCATACCCGCACCGTAGTTCGGCTCGTCCCGCGCCCGCACCTCGGGCGGGGGAGGAGCCGACCGGTGGGGGCGAGTCGGCGCCGGTGCCACCCGCATTTCGGGCCGCGAACAGGCCAAATACCTTGACGGACAGCCCGTCAGAAACCGCCGTTTGCCGAGGATCCCCTGGCAGCGGTCCGCGGGTGCCGTTAGGTTTGAGCCATGAGGGAAGCGCCACACGTGCTCGGCATCGTTTTGGCCGGCGGTGAGGGCAAGCGGCTCTACCCACTGACGGCGGACCGGGCCAAACCCGCGGTTCCGTTCGGCGGCGCTTACCGGCTGATCGATTTCGTGCTCTCCAACCTCGTCAACGCCCGGTATCTGCGGATCTGCGTTCTAACCCAATACAAGTCGCATTCACTCGACCGCCACATCTCGCAGAACTGGCGGCTGTCCGGCCTGGCCGGCGAATACATCACCCCGGTGCCCGCGCAGCAGCGCCTGGGCCCGCGCTGGTATACCGGCTCGGCGGACGCCATTTACCAGTCGCTGAACCTGATCTACGACGAAGACCCCGACTACATAGTCGTTTTCGGCGCCGACCACGTGTATCGGATGGATCCCGAACAGATGGTCCGCTTCCACGTTGACACCGGGGCGGGTGCGACCGTCGCCGGCATTCGGGTTCCGCGTTCCGAGGCGCACGCCTTCGGGTGCATCGATTCCGACGATTCGGGCCGCATCCGCAGCTTCCTGGAGAAGCCGATGGACCCCCCGGGGACTCCGAACGACCCCAACGTGACCTTTGCCTCGATGGGCAACTACATCTTCACCACCAAGGTCCTGATCGACGCGATACGCGCCGACGCCGACGATGATCACTCGGATCACGACATGGGTGGTGACATCATTCCGCGGCTGGTGGACGACGGCATAGCGGCGGTCTACGACTTCAGCGACAACGAGGTGCCCGGTGCCACCGACCGCGACCGCGCCTACTGGCGTGACGTGGGAACGCTGGACGCCTTTTACGACGCGCACATGGATCTGGTGTCCGTCCATCCCGTGTTCAACCTGTACAACAAGCGCTGGCCGATCCTGGGCGCCTCGGAGAACCTGGCGCCGGCCAAGTTCGTCAACGGGGGCTCCGCTCAGGAGTCGGTGGTGGGGGCGGGCAGCATCATCTCTGCGGCGTCCGTGCGCAATTCGGTGTTGTCGTCCAATGTCGTGGTTGACGACGGCGCGATCGTGGAGGGCAGTGTGATCATGCCGGGCGCGCGGGTCGGCCGCGGCGCGGTGGTGCGCCACGCGATCCTGGACAAGAACGTCGTTATCGGTCCCGGTGAGATGGTCGGAGTGGATCTGGAGAAGGATCGCGAACGCTTCGCGATCAGCGCCGGCGGCGTGGTCGCGGTGGGCAAGGGCATTTGGGTGTAGCGCCCCCCGCGAGCAGACGCAAAAGCACCCATTTCGGCACGAAATGGGTGCTTTTGCGTCTGCTCGGCGGAAACGGCGGAAACCGCCGGCGCCTCAGCAGCGCACGTCTCGGCTTCGAAAAGCCATGGCTCCCAACAGGATAAGCACCGCATCGAGCCCGGTCAGCCAGAGCAGCGGCAGCGCGGTGAAGTCGCCTGCGCCGACCCGTGGAACGTGTGCGAACGGCTCCAAATCCAGGACCCACTGCGGGGATCCCGACAGCGAACCGAGCAGGTACACGGCAACGAATCCGACCAGCACGGCCCACGCCGCCGGCGTGAATCGCGGTGCTACACCGAACAATCCGAGCGTCACCGCGGCCATCAGCCAGACCGCGGGCAGTTGTGCCGCCGCCGTGCCGAGCACGGTGCTGAGCTTGCCGCCGACGTCACCGGCGGCCACACCATAGGTCAGTCCCGCCGTCGCGCCGGACAGTAGCAGCGCCAGCCCGGACCCGGCCAGCGCCATCACCAAATGGCTTGCCAGCCAACGGGTCCGCGGGAGCGCCCCGGCGAGCAGTGTCTCGGCCCGCTGCCCCGCCTCCTCCTGGTGCAGCCGCAGCGTCAGTGAGGTGGCGAAGGCCGCCGCGATCATGCCCAGCATGCCGAAGCCAACGGCGATAAAGGCTTGCTCGAGCGCGCCGGTGCCGCCGAGCCGTGCGACGATGTCACGCGCGGTGCCGCTGCTACCCAGCTCGTCGGCGATCCCGTGCGTAACGCTGCCGATCAGTAGCCCGTACAGGCACAGACCCACCGTCCACAACAGCACCGAGCCACGGTCAAGTCGCCACGCCAGCCCGACGGCGTTTCCCAGCGATGGCGACGCGCCACCGGGTCCGGCGCGTTCGGCGATCAGTCCGGCGCCGACGTCGCGGCCGGCAAGCAACCGGTAGGCCACCGCGGTGAGCGCCGCGGCGGTCGTCAGGTGCAGCAGCAACACCCACCAGTGATCGCCCGCATAGGGCCTGGCCTGCAGCGACCACCCCAGCGGGGAGAGCCAGGACAACGCGCCCGAGCCGGCATCCCCGATCGCGCGCAGCGTGAACGCCGCCCCCAGCACGCTGAAGGCGATGCCACGGGCGGTTCGCGCGCTCGGCGACAGTTGCGCGGCCACGGCGGCGACGGCCGTGAAGACCAGGCCCGAGGCGGCCAGCGCCGCGCCGAAGACCACCGACCCGGCCGCCGGGACGCTGGTGGTCAACAATCCCGCCGCGCCGATCACGCCGGTGAGGATTGACGCCGAGAATGACAACAGCAGCGCGGCAGTCAGACTGGCGTAGCGGCCGACGGCGGTCGAGTCGATCAGTTCGGCACGCCCGGTCTCCTCGTCGGCACGGGTGTGCCGGATCAACGTGAGGATGACCGCCACCGCGATGAGCACATGGAACATCCCGGCCTTCCAGATGCCGACCGCCCCGAGGCTGTCGTTGTAGACCTGGCCGTACAGGGCGCGCTGGGCCGGGCTTGCCAGGATCGAGGCGGCGAACGTCGCGCGCTCGGCCTGGGTGGGGTAGACCTTTTCGATGCTGCCGATGTACACGCTGGCCAGCGGTATCGACAGCAGCAACACCCAGAGTGGCAACACGACCCGGTCGCGGCGCAAGTACAACCGCAGCAACCCCAGCGTGCCCGCGAAATGCGGATTGTGGTGCGGTGCCGGCTGTGGTGCGGGGCGGTGCAGCGTCACGGCGGTCATATCGCTGCCTTTTCGCTGTAGTGGCGCAGGAAGAGCTCTTCCAGGGACGGCGGCTGGCTCACCAGGCTGCGGACACCGGCATCGCCGAGCACCCGGATCAGTTCGCCCAGACTCTCGCTGTCGACCTGTGCGCGCAACGTGCGGCCGTCGACGCTGACGTCCTCGACTCCCTTGATTCGAGTGATATCGCCTGGATCGCCGATCATTTCGGCCTTGATGGAAGTGCGGCTGAGGTGACGCATCGATTCCAGCGAACCGCTTTCGACCGTCTTACCCGCTTGGATGATGGTCACCCGCTCGCACAGCGCCTCGGTCTCGGCCAGGATGTGGCTGGACAACAGGACAGTGGTACCGCGATCACGCGCATCACTGACGCATTGCTGAAACACGTTTTCCATCAACGGGTCCAGCCCGCTGCTCGGTTCGTCCAGCAAGAGCAGGCTGGCCCGCGACGAGAACGCCGAAATCAGAGATACCTTCTGCCTGTTGCCTTTTGAGTAGGCACGCACCTTCTTGTGCGGGTCCAGTTCGAAGCGCTCGATCAGCTCCGTCCGCCGCGCCTGGTCGATGCCGCCGCGCATCCGGGCCAGTAGATCGATGGTCTCGCCACCGGTCAGCGACGGCCAGAGCGTGACATCGCCTGGCACGTAGGCGATTTGGCGGTGCAACTGGACGGCGTCGGCCCACGGGTCACCGCCCAGCAGTCGCGCGGTGCCGCCGTCCGCCTTTACCACACCCAGCAGGATGCGGATGGTCGTGGACTTACCGGCGCCATTCGGACCGAGGAAACCGTGCACTTCTCCTTCGCGCACGGTCAAGTCCAGACCGTCGAGCGCACGCACCGAGCCGAAGTTCTTGGTGAGCCCGCGGACATCGATCGGCGTTTGGTCAGTCGGCATGGGAATCTCCTTGATCATCGTCGGCCAGAAACGCGTCATACATAGTGCGGTCGGCCATCAGGCCCTCGGTGTACATCTCGAGGGCGGGCAGCACCATGTCGCGGGCGTAGTCGCGCAGGACCACCCGCAGATCGGTTGGGGTTTCGTGCATTTGGATGTAAAGCAGCAAGCCGCCGCCGCCGGTGATGCCCAAATACCTGGCTCTGGCGTGCGGGTCGCGGCTGGGTTTGATGGTGCCGGCTTGGACCCCCTCCTGGAGGTATTCTTCGGCGTTGTCGATCATCTTCTGCCACAACATCTTTGCCAGCTCGCCGCCGGACTGCATGCTGCGTACCAGGTAGGTCACCAGCGGCGCGTAGGCCTCGATTTCAGCCAGCTGCCCAAGCCAGGTGGCCGGATCGTTGGACTGCATCGCCTCGGACTTGCTGCTGCGGATCTCGTCGGCCACGTAGTCGTCGCACGCCTGGCGCAGACCGTCCTTGGAACCGAAGTGGTGGATGACCAACGCGGCGCTGACGCCGGCGGCCTCGGCGATGGTCCGCAGCCCAACACCGAAACCGTGCTCACCGAACTGCTCGATGGCCGCCTCGCGGATTCGGGCGGTGGCGGTCAGGTCTGCTGAACGCATGTTCAGAATACTAAACGCCCGTTCAGCCGGAGTCAAGGCGTCGATGCCGACCGGGGCCGATGACTCGACGCCAACCCCCTGGCCCACCTTGGCCGCGCGATCGACGATTAGGTGTGTCGAACGCGGTTAATCTCAACCAGATGACCAGCCCGCAGATCCCCGAGGAACTCCGCAACCGCGATCCGGAGTTCATCCGCGCGGTCCTGCCCACCCTGTGGCTGGCGTCGACGGTGTGGTTCCGCGCCGAAGTGCACGGCTTTGAAAACGTTCCGGACGAGCCGGTGCTGTTCGTGGGCAACCACAGCGGCGGGGGTGCCACCCCGGACACGTTCCTCTTCCTGCTGGCCTATAACACCTTTTTCACTGTCGAAGGCCGCCCGCTGTACGCGTTGGCGCACGACACCGTCACAAACGCACCGGTCATCGGCGGGCTGACCCGAAAGCTCGGCGTGGTTCCGGCGGACAACTCCTTTGCCGAGCACATCTTCACCAGCGGCGGCTCCGCGCTCGTCTACCCGGGCGGCGACGTCGAGGCGCTACGGCCCTGGCGTGACCGGAACAAAATCATCTTTTCGGGCCGCAAGGGCTTCCTGAAGTTGGCGCACCGCTGCAACGTCAACATCGTCCCCGTGGTTGCCACCGGCGGGCACGACACCTTCTTCGTGCTCAACGACGGCCGTCGCACCGCGCAACGGTTGCGCTTGGACAAGCTGGCCCGGGTCAAGAGCCTGCCGCTGACGCTCAGCGTCCCATGGGGTCTGCTGCCCTTCCCGCTTCCGCATTTCCCGCTACCGGCGAAGATCCGCGTGCAGGTGCTCGAGCCGGTCGATCTGCGCGCCCGGTTCGGCGATGAACCGGATTGGGACCAGGCGTACGACTACGTCAACAGCGTCATGCAGGTCGGACTGTCAAAACTGGCCAGCAGGACCGTCGTCCCGATGGTGCGGTGAGATGACCCAGAAGGTTACCGTGGCGCGGACGATCCGCTGCCCCGTCGACGACACCGCCGCCTTCATCACCGACCCGCATCGGTTGTTTCCCAAGGTGACCACGTTCAGCCGATGCCGCTTCGTCGAGGCCTGTGCGGACGGCGAACTGTGGGATGTCTACCTGGACAGCGGCACTATCCACCTCGGCGGACGGGTGCTGATCACCTCTTCCGACGGCAGGCGCGTGACGTGGGAATCGGTGCGGGGAACCCGGCACTCCTTCGAGGCCCTCGTCGAGCCCGACGGCGAAGGCAGCAGTCTCACAATGACTTTGACGTTTTCGGCCAGCGGATTGGGCTTCGCCCGGCTCAGCGAGATCGTCGGGCGCGGCTTGGTCAGCCGCAACCTGCACGCCGCGGCCGAGGAGATCCGCCATTACCTCGAGTTTGAGAGAGAGCCGCGAACTAATCCCGGACGGCGGCGAGGAGGCCGTCGCCGAGCGGGACCAAAGCCGGGGTGAGCCGCTCGTCCTCGGCGATGAGCCGGGCCGCTTCGCGGACGGCGGTCACCTCGGTGTCGCGCGCCGACGGATCGCCGGCGCGTCCGCCCAGCGCCGCCCGATGCACCACGATGACACCGCCGGAACGCAGCAGCCGCACGCCTTCCACGACGTAATCCGGCTGGTCGATGGGGTCGGCGTCGATGAACACCAGGTCATAGGAATCATCGGCGAGCCGGGTCAGCACCTCCTGGGCGCGGCCGCTGATCAGCCGGGTCCGCGACTGTCCGATGCCCGCCTCGGTGAAGGCCTCCTTGGCCAGCCGCAGATATTCGGGCTCGATGTCGATCGTGGTCAAGACGCCGTCGTCGCTCATGCCGGACAGCAACCAGAGCCCACTGACCCCCACGCCGGTGCCCACCTCGGCGACGGCCTTACCACCGCTGAGCTTGGCCAGCAGACTCAGCAGCGCACCGACCGCCGGCGTCACCGCGCCGGCGCCGATGTCGGTGGCCCGCTCGCGGGCGCCAGCCAGGACCGCGTCCTCTGATATCGATCCCTCGGCGTGCGCGGAAAGGGACTCGGCTCGACTGGGCGCCGCCTGGCCGGAACTGTTGTCGGTGCCGTCGTCCATGTCCGCAGCGTATTTCATTTATGGGTGGCGCTCGGCAGGCGCGCCTGAGACCGGCCGTTGCGACACGCCCAAAGCCTGTAGAGCGACGAAGGTCACCGCGCGAGTCATATCCGCTGGAAAACGCAGGTAACGAAATGGTTTCTCAGGCAAACCTCAGTATGTTCCTATATCGCACATACGCGGGTACGCGACGGTAACCGTATGGAACGCGGAGGGCAGTGGGCGGGGAATACAAGTTGGCGACTTCGTGTTGCGGCTGACGAATTGCGCGAACTGCCCAAGCTTGACGGCAGGTCATATCCGGAGGAACCAATAATCACCACGTTGAGCCCGACCACCATGTCGCATCCCAAGGAGTGGAACGACGACGAGTGGGTGGAACCGTCCGAAACGTTGTCTGGCACGGCGGTGTTCGACGCGACCGGAGACAAGGCGGCCATGCCGTCCTGGGATGAGTTGGTGCGGCAGCACGCCGACCGGGTGTATCGGCTGGCCTATCGGTTGTCGGGCAACCAGCAGGACGCCGAGGACCTGACCCAGGAGACCTTCATCAGGGTGTTCCGGTCCGTCCAGAACTACCAGCCCGGAACTTTCGAGGGCTGGCTGCACCGCATCACCACCAACCTGTTCCTGGACATGGTCCGCCGGCGGGCGCGCATCCGGATGGAGGCACTCCCCGAGGATTACGACCGGGTGCCGGCCGACGAGCCCGACCCCGAGCAGATCTACCACGACTCGCGGCTGGGTCCCGACCTGCAGGCGGCCCTGGATTCGCTGCCGCCGGAATTCCGCGCGGCGGTGGTGCTCTGCGACATCGAGGGCCTGTCCTACGAGGAGATCGGCGCCACGCTGGGCGTGAAGCTGGGCACCGTGCGCAGCCGGATCCACCGGGGGCGTCAGGCGCTCCGCGATTACCTGGCCGCGCACCCCGAGGCAGGCATCCACGCCAAGTCGGCCTAGCGATCCGGCAGACTAACCGTCCCGATCTGGGTTACCGGGCAGGTGGGTTCGCCCCGCGCGCGCCGCGGCCTGGGTGCGGTTGTCGACGCCAAGCTTGGCCAGGACCGCCTCGACGTGGTGGCCGACGGTCTTGGGGCTGATGGACAGTTCGGTGGCGATGTCGGCGTCGCTGTGGCCGGCGGCGATCAGGGTGAGGACTTCGCGTTCGCGGCGGCTCAGTCCGTCGGGGTCGGCGTGGATGTCGGCGCGGCGGGTGCGCGGGGTGGGGCCGCGCATCCCGGTGAGACGTTGTTTGGCCCGGCGGGCCGCGGCGGTGGCGCCGAGGTCGCGGAACGTGGCCAGCGCCGACTCCACCGCGGCGGCGTCGCCGCCGAGTCGGGCGATGGCCGCCTCGTAGGGGCAGCCGCGGCGCAGCCATTCGGCCGCGGCGCCCGCCCAGTCGCCGCTCGCCTCCAGCTGGAACGGGTTGGTCGGGTCGTCGACGGCGAGGGGCTCTTCCGTGCCTCCGGGCAAGCGCGCCCAGCGCTGCAGCGAGCCAGTCAGCCAGGGATTCCTGTCGGTGCCGATGGTGGCCAGCGCGTCGCGTGCCTCGGTGCGGGCGGTGTGGTCGTCGCCGGCCAGCCAGGCGGCCTCGGCGCGCGCGGCCCAGACCGGGAAAAGCCGCGACTGATCCAACTCCGAGCTGCCCGAGACCTGATCAGCCAGCGCGGAGATCGGTGGCTCGCCGCGGCGCGCGCGGATCAGGGTCAGCGCGCGTCTGGGCGCGATCCGATGCAGCGCCGGCAGGCCGGGGCGGGTGAGCACGTCCTCGGCACACGCGCGGGCATTTTCCCAGTTGCCTCGATGCAGGCCGACCACGGCGGTGATGCCGACGACGAAGGCCTCGAACATGAACAGGTTATGGTCGCGGCAGTAGGCGAGGGTGTCCGCGATGAAGTGATCGGCCCGATCGAGGTCGTAGTGCAGCGCCGCGGCGGCGCATATGTCGGCCCCTAGTTTGCCGGCGTCTTCGCCGCGGCTGTCGGTGGCCATCGCCTGCCGCCACGCCGCTTCCAGCTCGTCCCACCCGCTGTTGGTGCGCAGCACGCGGGCCAACGCGGCTGCCCCGCGCGCCCGGATGACGACCGCGTCATCACCCAGCTGTGCGCCCACGGTGATCGCGCGGGCCGCGTAGTCGGGGACGGCCGGATCCCAACCGAGAACGCTGAAGTCGGCCATGTGCATCAGCGAGCGGGCCAGCTGCGGACATGGACCGGCGTCTTCTACCAGCCGCAGCGACGCCAGCCCCGCGTCGGCGGCCTCACTGACGCGGTTCAGCAAGATCAGCTCATGCGAGAGCCAGCGCAAGTCGTCGCTTTCCGTGAGTCGGTCGCCCAAAGCGCGGCGCAGCGTGATCGCCTCACGCCACGAGGACACGCCACCGAGGCCGCTGAGGTATCCGGCCAACGCGTGTTGTTCGAGCCAGACCACCTTCTGTTCGGTGGGGGCGGTGCCGGCGTGGCGCAGCACCAGCGCGTAGAGGTCGGCGGCTTGGCGGTGCGCCCCCAAGGCGGCCGCCCGCCGGGCCGCGGCGATCCCGTACCGCACCGCGGCCTGCCGCTCTCCGGCCAGGTCGGCGTGAAACGCCAACGCCGCCAACGTGTTCGGATCGACCGGCGATTCGGCCAGCGCCTCCAGCGCGCGGGTATGTAAGACCTTGCGCTGGTAGTCGTCGATGCGGTCCAGCGTCGCGCGCCGGGCCAGCTCGTGGCGGAACCCGATCGCCTCGCGGTCGGCGACCAGCACCCCGGCATCCAGGCATTCGGCCAGCCCCGCACCCGCCGCCGGACATACCTGTCCCACCAGCGCGGGGTCGGCGTGCGGTCCGCAGACCGCCGCCGCCTGCGCGGTCTGCCGCCCGACTGCCGACAGTCGAGCCAGCCGTCCCCATACCGCCTCGGAAACACTGCGGGGCAACGCGTTCCGGTCCAGGTCAGCCGCCCCGGCGGCCAGCACCTCGGTGACAAAAAACGGGTTTCCGCCGGTAAGCTCGTGCAACCGGTCGGCGTTGAGGCCGCTGCCGGCTGCCAGCGCCGCCACCGCGTCGCGGGTGAGCGGCGCCAACCCGATGCGGCACACCGCCGCACACGTCGCCACGTCGCCCAGCACCACCGAGAGTGGGTGCTGGGCGTCGAGCTCGTCGTCGCGATACGAGACCACCAGCAGCAGCGGCAGCGACGCGATGCGCCGTGCCAAAAAGCGCACCAGATCCAGGGTGGCCCCGTCGGCCCAATGGGCGTCTTCGATCACCCACACCCAGCGGTGCCCGTCACGCAGCACCGCCAACAGCCGCCGATACAGCGCCGCGGTGTCACCGGCGTCGATCGCCGCTCCCAGCGCGCGGGCCGCCTCGGGGCCGAACCCGGCCAGCGCGTCGAGCAGCGGGCCCAATGGCTGCGGCGCCGCCAGCGGGTCACACCCGCCGGCCAGCATCCGCACCGCCGGATCCAGGCCCCGGCAAAAACCGGTGATCACCGCGGTCTTGCCCACCCCGGCCTCCCCGCGCAGCAACACCACCTGGCCGGCACCGCGGCGCAGCGCGCGCGCGAGCGCACCCAGCTGGGCCAGCACGGCCTCGCGCTCGAGCAAACGCTGCGCCGGACGGCCGGTTTTCACGGCGCGGTCCCGCCGGCGCACGCCAGCCAGCGAGCGCCCCGACCAGGCCGCTGGGGAGAATCCTGGGCCGCAGCAACCACACATCCGGACATGATGCGGATTCACTGTAGCTGCGCCGCGGCGGCTGAGCACGCCCATCGGGCGCACCACCCGCCCCGTGCCACGGCGCACCCCGTGCAACAGTCCACGCAACTCGGCCAGCACCGCCTCGCGCTCCAGCCAAGCGCTCCGCTGGAGTCGGACCCAATGAAGTGGTCGTCATCTCGGATGCTTCAGAAAATAGGGAAAATTCCCCATCAACCCCGCCCGGCCGCCGGCGCACACTTCATAGCGAGCGCCCCGGGAGGCCACCCGAACAAAGCCGGGGCCACAGTAACCGCACATCCGGACATGATGCGGATTCACTGGAGCGCCGACGGCCCCCCGGGCGCGCCCAATACGGACCGTCGCCGCTGAGTCGCGAAAGGGGGCGGAGGCGATGCATCGAAAGGACCCGACCATGAACACGGGGCGCATTTTGAAGCGGATCGCTGTCGGGGCAGTGCTGTCGGCCGGCATCGCGGGGGCCGGTATGGGGCTGTCCGCGGGCACCGCCCAAGCCGTCGGCGGTCCGCTGCAGTGGTGTCCAGGACAACCGTTGCCAGGAGGCGGCGTGACATGGGATATGACGGTCTGCCACACCTACTACTACGTGATGACCGGGCAGGGGAATTCTGGTTCCCCGTATATCTGGGACGGGCCGAATCCCCCGGGATATCAACCGCCACCGAACATGCCGCCGTTATGGGTTCCGTGAGCCGCGCGATATTTTCAGAGGGAATCTTCGATGACGGACTGGGGTGACCCCGAGCGACGCATCGCCGAACTCGAACGTCGGCGGCCCGGCGGGAAGCCAGTCGACGGCGCTGACCCGGCGTTCACATTCGACGCCTCGCGAGGACACGGCCGTACTCATGCCCCGGACGAGACGGAGCGCGGTGACAACCGCGTGTGGATCTTCTTTGGACTGGTGTTTGTCCTACCCATCGCTGCCGTCGTCTGCCTATGTGTCACAACAGGATTGGTCACCCTGAATCCGTCGAGCGCGTTGTGGATGAGCGGGATCGTGTGCGGCGGCGGGTATCACCTTGCCAACGACAACAAGCACTACGACACGCCTTCGGGCGGCTCGGGGATCACGATGAGCTTCCGATGTGTCAGCGGGAACAACTCGTATCACGCCAACGATTTTGCGATCTTCGGGCTGCAGTTCTTGCTCGTCGGGCTAGTGTTGTGCGCCGCCGTGGCGGTCGGTGTCCTGATGTGGCGGCTGTTGCCCAAGCGCGCGACCGAGCGCCGCCGACGCCGCCCGGCGAGGGCGGCGCTGATCGCCGCTATCGTCACGATGCTGCCTGCCATCGGGATCATCGGCTACGTCCTATCCCGCGCGTCGCCGCCCACCACCGGGGTGCCATTATCCCCGTCGGCGACCACGACTGCGCTGGTCGCATCCCAGCCGGCGCCGCCAGTGGCGGCACCGGTCATGCCAACCACAACGCCCGCCGGTCCCGTTCAAATCACGTATTCAGTGACCGGTATCAAGGCGCCTGCCGACAGCATCATGGTCACGTACGTGGACGCGTCGGGCCGACTGCGTACCCAGCCCGACGCCGACATCCCGTGGACGCTGACCCTGGCCCCCACCTCGCCGAGCGCCGTCCGGTCGGTGCAAGCTTCCAGCTTGCTTGGGGATAGCCAGTTGAACTGCACGATCACCACAAGCGACGGCCGGGTGGTTAGTTCCAGTAATCGCAACGACCCGCGGGTGAGCTGCTGGGGCTGATCCCCCCGGGGGTCGTGCCGCACAGGGATGTTCTCAGCCAAGCGAGGCGCCGATCTGGCGTTGCCGGCTAGCGGCGGCCGCTTGGGTGCGGTTGTCGACCCCGAGTTTCGTCAGGATCGATTCCACGTGGTGACCAACGGTTTTCGGGCTGATGGAGAGCTTTGTGGCGATGTCGGCGTCGCTGTGGCCGGCCGCGATCAGGATGAGCACTTCGCGTTCGCGGCGGCTCAGCCCGTCGGGGTCGGCGTGGATGTCGGTGCGGCGGGTGCGGGGGGTACGCCCGCGCAGCGCGGTGAGGCGTTGCCGGGCACGGCGGCCCGCGGCCGTGGCACCGAGGCGGCGGAACGTGGCCAGCGCGGATTCCACCGCGGCAACGTCGCCGTCGAGCTGCGCGATGGCCGCGTCGTAGGGACAGCCGCGGCGCGTCCATTCGGCGGCGGCGCCTTGCCAGTCGCCGCTGACCTCCAACTCGAAGGGCGTGCTCAGCTTTCGATCGTCGGCGGCTTCACCGCCCGCCAACCGCAGCCAGCGACAAAGGGATCCGACCAGCCAGGGGTTGGCGTGCTCGGGAGCCGTCGCCAGACCCGCCTGCGCCTCCGCGCGGGCCGCATGGTCATCGCCGCCCAGCCAGGCCGCCTCGGCGCGTGCGGGCCACACCGGTCCCAGGCGGAAAAAGTCGTCGCGTTCGGCGGTGCCCAGGGCTTCATCCAGGAGCGCGGACGCCGGGCCCCGGCCGCGCCGGGCGTGGATCAATCCCAGGGTGGTCAACGGCAAAAGTCGATGCAGCGCAACCATCGCGGGTCGGGAGAGGACGTCCTCGGCGCAGGTTGCGGCGCGGGCCCAATCACCCCGGTGCAACGCGACAAACGTTGCCGCGGACACCGCGAGCGGCTCGAACGTTGCCAAATCGTGTTCGGCGCAAAACGCCGTCGTTTCAGCGATGTAGCGTTCGGCGCGATCAACCTCGTAGTGCAGCGCCGCCTGCCAGCACAAGCCCATACCTATCAGCCCCGCGAGTTCGGCAAGCTCCGCGCCGCCCATCGCCCGCCGCCACGCCGCTTCGAGCTCTTCCCACCCCGCGCCCGTGCGCAGCAGACTGAACAGGGCTGCATAGAAGTTGGCCTTGATCACGACGCCCCGCAAATCCAGTTGTTCGCCCAGGGTGATCGCGCGGGTCGCGTACTCAACGCAGGTCGGGTCGTCTTTCATCATGGAAAGCTCGGCCATGTGTGCCAGCGACGCGGCGAGCTGCGGGGTGGGCCCGCATTGCTCCAGCAGCCGCAGCGAGGCCTGACCTGCCTTCCTGGCTTCGGAAGCGCGGCTCAACACGTGCGACAGGCGGCGCAGATCGTCGCCCTCGCCCAGCTGATCCCCGAGCTGGTGGCGAAGCGCGATCGCGTCCCGATACGAGCGCACGCACGCCTGCACGCGACCGCCCAGGTAACTGGCCTGCGCATGCTGTTCGATCCAGACGACCTTCTGTTCGGCGGGGGCGGTGGCGGCGTGGCGCAGCACCAGCGCGTAGAGGTCGGCGGCCTGGCGGTGTGCACCCAGTCCGGCGGCGCGCTGCGCGGCGCCGGTCCCGTAGCGAACCGCGGCGTCATCGTCACCGGCTTGGTCAGCATGAAAGGCCAACGGCGCCAGCGTGTTCGGGTCGATCGGTGGTTGGGCAAGCGCGCACAGCGCGCGAGAATGCAACGTCTTGCGCTGGTAGTCATCGATGCGGTCCAGCGTGGCGCGCCGGGCCAGCTCGTGACGAAACCGAACCGCTTCCCCCTCGGCAAGCAGCATTCCCGCGTCCAGGCATTCGGACAGGCTCGCGCCGGCCGCCGGACACAGCCGACGCACCAGGGCCACGTCGGCCCGCGGTCCGCAGACCGCCACCGCCTGGGCGGTCTCCCGCGCGCCCGCGGACAGGCGGGCCAGCCGGCCCCACACCGCCTCGGAAACGCTGCGCGGCAACGCATTCCGATCCAGCGCAGCAGCGCCAGCGGCCAGCACTTCGGTGACGAAGAACGGGTTTCCACCGGTGAGCTCGTGTAGCTGGTCGGCGTTGAGCCCGCTGCCCGCGGCCAACACCGCCACTGCGGCACGGGTGAGCGGCTCCAACCCGATGCGGCTCACCGCCGTGCAGGTCGCCACGTCGCCGAGCGCGATCGCGAGCGGATGCGCCGCGTCCAGCTCGTCGTCGCGATAGGACACCGCCAGCAGCAGCGGAAGCGACGCGATGCGCCGGGCCAGGAAGCGCACGAGATCCAGGGTCGCCCCGTCGGCCCAGTGGGCGTCCTCGATCACCCACACCCAACGGTGCCCGTCGCGCAGCGTTGCCAGCAGCCTCCGGTACAGAGCGGTGGTGTCACCGGCATCGATCGCCTCACCCAGCGCCCCGGCCGCCGCGGGGCCCAACCCGGCCAGCGCGTCGAGCAGCGGACCCAGCGGCCGCGGCGCCGCCAGTGGGTCGCACCCGCCCCACAACACCGACACCGTGTGATCGAGCCCGGCGGTGAACCCGGTGATCGCAGCGGTCTTGCCGATCCCGGCCTCGCCCCGCAGCAACACCACCCGGCCGGCGCCGCGGCGCACCCCCCGCGCCAGCGCGGCCAGCTCGGCCAGCACGGCCTCGCGCTCGAGCAAGCGCTCCGCCGGACGCCCAACAGCGTTCACGGCGCCGTCCAAGATCGGCGCCGTGAAAAATGGGGAAAATTCCCCATCAACCGGACCGACCTGCCGGCGCACGCTACATAGCGAGCGGCCTGGGAGGCCGACCGGTACAACTGACGGGCCACGGCAACCGCACCTCCGGACATGATGCGGATTAACTGTAGCTCCGATGGCCCCCGGGCGCGCCCGACGCGTAGTGCCGAGCTGCCGTCCGTGGAGGTGCGAAATGTCGTTTGTCGTTGCAGCACCGGAGCTATTGGCGGCCGCGTCGCAGGAGCTGACCGGAATCGGGTCGACGCTGCGGCAGGCCAACGCGGCGGCGTCCGGGCGGACGACCCAGGTGGCGGCCGCCGCCGAAGATGAGGTGTCGGTTGCCGTTTCGGACCTGTTCGGGGGTTATGCGTGGGAATTTCAGGCGTTGAGTGCGCAGGCAATGGCGTTTCACGACGATTTCGTGCAGGCGTTAGCGGGGGCAGCAGGCGCATATGGGGTGACCGAGGCCGCGAATGCCAATCCCCTGCAGACCCTCCAGGACGACGTCTTGGCGGTGATCAACGCGCCCACCGAGACATTGTTCAACCGCGCCCTGATCGGTGACGGAGCCAACGGCGCGCCGGGAACCGGGCAGGCCGGCGGGCCGGGCGGGTTTCTGTGGGGTGATGGCGGCGACGGTGGGTCGGGGGCGCCCGGACAGGCCGGCGGCGCCGGTGGGCCGGCAGGCCTGTTCGGCACCGGCGGGACGGGAGGTGCCGGCGGGAACGCGATGGTAGCCGGGGGGACCGGTGGCACCGGCGGGCCGGGCGGTGCCGGTGGGCTGCTGGCCGGCTTCGGCGGCGGTGGCGGTGCTGGCGGCAGCGGCGGTTCGGGTGTCAGCGTCGGCACGGTCGGCGGTAACGGCGGGGCCGGCGGTGCCGGCGGGCCGGGCCTGGCACCGCTGGGGTGGGGCGGCGGTCAGGGCGGAGCCGGCGGTGTGGGCGGTACCGGCAGTGTCGGCGCGTCGGGCAACGCCTTCCTGGGTGGACCCGGGCATACCGGTAGTGGCGGCGGGGTGGGCGGCCCTGGCGGGGCGGGCGGGGCAAGTACGGGGATTTTGGGTCACGGCGGGGCCGGCGGGATCGGCGGCGCCGGCGGGATGGGCGGCAAGGGCGGCGACGGTGCCACCTCGATCATCGGCGGCGACGGCAGCGTCGGAGGCACCGGGGGTACGGGCGGTGACGCGGGCCCGGGTGGCCCGGGTGGTTCCGGCGGATTATTCGGGTCGCCGGGTGCCAACGCCCCGTTTGGGATCGGAGGTACCGGTGGGACCGGCGGGATGGGCAGCGATGGCACCGCCGGTTCGACTCAAGGCGCTCCCGGCCACACCGGCGGCGCGGGGGGCGCCGGCGGCCAGGGTGGAAATGCGGGTGCCGGTGGAACCAACGGGACCGGTGGAAACGGCGAGGCAGGCGGCAAAGGCGGCGACGGCTACAGCTACACCACCAGCTTTTTCAGCGGCCTGAACGGCGGCTTCGGCGGGCAGGGCGGCGCCGGCGGGGACGCCGGCGCGGCGGGAATCGGCAGCGGCAATGCCGGTCTCGGGGGAACGGGGGGCACCGGCGGCCAGGGCGGCGCGGGCGGCCGAGGTGACGTCGGCGCCTTCGGCGCCGGCACGAACCAGAGCGTCGGCGGTTTCGGCGGCGACGGCGGCACGGGCGGCCAGGGCGGGGCTGGTGGCGGCACGCCGCACGGCGGCACCAACGGCGACGGCGGCCAGGGCGGCGCCGGCGGCTTCGGCGGGTGGGGCGGTGGAAATTCCACGTCAGCGTCTTCGCTCAACGCCGTAGCCGGCGGCGGCGGGGGCGGCGGCGGAGCCGGGGGCACCGGCGGCAACAGCGGCACCGGGGTCGGCACCGGTGGCACCGGCGGTCGGGGCGGTGCCGGCGGTATCGGCGGGAACGGCGGGAACGGCACCACCACGGGCCTCGGAGCTGCCACCGGCGACGGAGGCTTCGGCGGCGGTGGCGGCGGCGGCGCGGGCGGTGCCGGTAATGCCGGCGGGAGTGGCGGCGCGGGCGGAGGCGGCGGCGCCGGCGGCTTCGCCTCGGCGTCGGCGGCTATCGGCGGCGGCGGTGGCGGCGGCGGTGGTGGCGGCGACACCACCACCATCAGCGGCGACGGCGGCGACGGCGGGGGCGCCCAGAGTCCGACCGCCACGCATGGGGGCGGCTTCGGCGGCAGTGCCAGCGCCGTCGGTGTGGGCGGCGGCGGCGGGGGTGGCGCGATCGCCGGCACCGTTTCCGCCGACGGCGACGGCGTTTCCGGCGGCGACGGGTTCTCCGGCGGGGCGGGCGGCGCGGGCGCCAGCGGCAATGTCGCTCATAACCGGGGCGGTTCCGGCGGCCCGGCCAATGGTGGCGGCGGCGGGGGCCTGGGCAACAACGGCACCCTCGGCAACGGCCTCACCGGCCAGAGTTCCTAGCGCGGTCATCCGGCGGCAACCGCCGCCGACACGTCTGCGTCTAATTCATTGGTTTGCGCCCGCAGACGGCCTATCGGGCGCCGCATCGCGCTACATTCGAAACATAAGCGTGCAATGAGAGGATCGGGTGATGGGCGACCGAGGCGAGGTGTTTCGTCGCGCGTTCTCCTGGCTGCCCGCACAGTTTGCCTCTCAGAGCGACGAGCCGGTCGGCGCGCCGCGCCGGTTTGGTTCCACCGAGCACCTGTCCATCGAGGCCATCGCGGCGTTCGTCGACGGCGAGTTGCGGATGAACGCCCATTTGCGCGCCGCCCACCACCTTTCGCTGTGCCCGCAATGCGCGGCGGAAGTCGAGGACCACAGCCGCGCCCGTGCCGCGCTGCGCGACTCCCACCCGATCCGGATCCCCAGCACGCTGTTGGGAATGCTTTCCGAGATTCCGCACTATCCACCGGAGGACAAGGAGCCTTACGCCGACCGCGACGGGCGTGACCAGCCTAAGCGCCGTTAGTTGGGGCCCAGGACCGCGTCGGCGCGTCGGCCTCATGCCGACCCGCCAGCGACCATGGATACTAGGGTGGACGCGGACAACCTGGACAAACCCGTCGGTCGCACGTCGCCCGGTGCCGGGCCAGCAGAACTGGAAGCAGAAGGGGACCCGTGACCTCCGACCAAGGCAATAACAGCGGCCAGGATCCGGGCTCCAGAGGTCCCCGGCTGGCGCCGCGCCCCATCTCCCGGCCACCGGTCGACGCCGCATCGCGTCAGGCGTTCGGGCGTCCCGCCGGGGTCCGGGGATCGTTCTTGGCCGAGCGCGTGCGCCCGCGAAGGTTCCGGGACGAGTCCGAGTTCCGGCCGCACGAGCAACCGGCCGACCCGGTACTGGAGGAGGCCTTCGGCCGTCCTGTCGGCGGCACCGAGTCGCTGCAGCGCCACCCGATCGATGCCAGCGCGCTGGCTGCGGAGAAAGAGGGGGTCCAGCCCGACGAGCCGGACGATCCCTGGCGCGACCCCGCGGCCGCGGCCGCCCTGGGCACCCCGGCCGTAGCGGCCCCGGTGCCGCACACCGCGCTGGGCCGCAGCGGCAAGCTCGGCGTGCGTGACGTGCTCTTCGGCGGCAAGGTGTCCTACTTCGCCCTGGTCGTACTGCTGCTGATCGCGCTGGCGATCGGCGCGCTCGGCGGCGTGATCGGCCGCAAGACCGCCGAAGTCGTCGAAGCGTTCACCACCTCAAAGGTGACGTTGTCGACCAACAACAACACCGAGGGGCCCGCGGGCCGGTTCGCGAAGGTGGCGGCGGCGACGGCCGACTCCGTGGTCACTATCGAGACCAAGAGTGACCAGGAGGGTATGCAGGGTTCCGGCGTCATCATCGACCCGCGCGGCTACATCGTCACCAACAACCACGTGATCTCCGAGGCGGCCAACAACCCCAGCCAGTTCAAGACGACGGTGGTGTTCAACGACGGCAAGGAAGTGCCCGCCAGCCTGGTGGGTCGCGACCCAAAGACCGACCTGGCCGTGCTCAAGGTCGACAACGTCGACAACCTGACCGTGGCCAAGCTGGGAGATTCGGACAAGATCCGGGTGGGCGACGAGGTCTTGGCGGCCGGCGCGCCGCTGGGCCTGCGCAGCACCGTGACGCACGGCATCGTCAGCGCGCTGCACCGGCCGGTCCCGCTGTCCGGAGAGGGTTCCGACACCGACACCGTCATCGACGCCATCCAGACCGACGCCTCGATCAACCACGGCAACTCCGGCGGCCCGCTGATCGACATGGATTCCCAGGTGATCGGCATCAACACGGCCGGAAAGTCGTTGTCGGACAGTGCAAGTGGGTTGGGCTTCGCGATACCGGTCAACGAGATGAAGCTGGTCGCGCAGATTTTGATCAGGGACGGAAAGATCACGCACCCGACCCTGGGCATCAGCACCCGGTCCGTGAGCAACGCGATCGCGGCCGGTGCCCAGGTGGCCAACGTGAAGGCGGGAAGTCCCGCGCAGAAGGGTGGAATCCTGGAAAACGACGTGATCGTCAAGGTCGGCAGCCGCAAGGTGGCCGACTCCGACGAGTTCGTCGTGGCCGTGCGGCAGCTGACCGTCGGTCAGGACGCCCCGATAGAAGTGGTCCGCGACGGTCGGCACGTCACGCTGACGGTGAGACCGGACGCAGATACCAGCTAGATGTTTACCAACCTGAGCTGGGAACACATCCTGGTCCTCGTGGTAGTCGGCCTGGTGATCCTTGGCCCGGAGCGGCTTCCCGGTGCCATTCGGTGGTCGTCGAACGCGCTGCGGCAAGCGCGCGACTACCTCAGCGGCGTGACCAGCCAGCTGCGCGAGGACATGGGACCCGAATTCGACGACCTGCGCGGGCAATTGAGCGAGCTACAGAAGCTACGCGGGATAACACCGCGGGCGGCGCTCACCAAACATCTGCTCGACGGCGACGACTCGTTCCTCACCGGGAACTTCGACAAGCCGGCCAACGGGGCGACCGCGACGCCTACGCCTGCGCCGCGGGCCGCTCAGGTTGAGCGGCCCGCCGAAGGCCCGGTGCCCTTCGACACCGACGCGACGTAGGGCCGACTCTGTCGAGAGCTGGGCCCAGCCCTCCTCGGGCGTCGTGGGTGATGACGAAGCCCTTCGGCGAGCGTGAACTGGGGGCGAAAATCTGGCCGGATTTTCGCCCCCAGTTCACGCTCGGCGCGCCCACGCCGCGGCCGATCAAATCGCGTGCCTGCTGCCGTCGCGCGCAATTCCGCGTCCCGCAATTCCGCGTCGCGCAATTCCGCGTCGCGCGAAATTCCGCGTCCCAACCCGCGACGCACCGTCAGCCGCGAGCGTGCGCAACTGTACGTATTTTGCGGCGTGTCGCTGTGCAGACGCGCACGCTCGCCAGAGGCTGGCTCAGCGCCGGGTCGGGTCCAGCCCCAGCGACACCCCGGCCAGCCCGCGCCGCCGTGACGCCAAACCGTCGGCAATGCTCAGCAGTTCCTTGCCCACCTCGGAATCGGGGGCACTCAGCACGATTGGCACGCCCGCATCGCCGGCGGCCACCAGCGCCGGGTCCAGCGAAATTCGCCCCAGCAGTGGTACTTCCGCGCCGACCGCGCGGGACAGCCGCTCGGCGACCTGCTGGCCGCCGCCCTCGCCGAAGACCTGCAGTCGCGAACCGTCCGGCAGTACCAGCCCGGACATGTTCTCCACCACGCCGACGACGCGCTGACGGGTTTGGATTGCGATGCTGCCGGCTCTTTCGGCGACCTCAGCGGCAGCCAGCTGTGGAGTGGTCACTACCAAGATCTCCGCGTTCGGGATCAGCTGAGCCACCGAGATGGCGACATCGCCGGTTCCTGGCGGCAGGTCGAGCAGCAACACGTCCAGATCGCCCCAATACACGTCGGCCAGGAA
Organism: Mycobacterium sp.; assembly: GCF_019247635.1. GTDB lineage: Bacteria > Actinomycetota > Actinomycetes > Mycobacteriales > Mycobacteriaceae > Mycobacterium. The sequence goes on along the minus strand of NZ_JAFBAR010000090.1, from coordinate 23,764 downwards.
CTGCTGCAACGCCCGGTGCAACATCGGCCCGCGCCACACCACCGGCGTGTTGTCCTGGGTGAACTGGGCGATCGAGATGACCTTCACGTCGTAGGCGATGGGCGGCAGGATCATGGACTCCACCTGCGTGGGCCGGTCGGTGGTGCCCATCATGCGCGGGATCGAGTGGCCGTGGATGTCGGCGTCGAGCACCCCGACAGACAGACCGCGTGCCGTCATCGCCGCGGCCAAATTGACTGTGACACTGGACTTTCCGACGCCACCCTTACCGGAGGCGACGGCATAGACCCGGGTCAGGGAGTTGGGCTGGGCGAACGGGATGACGGGTTCACGCGAATCCCCGCGCAGCTGCTTGCGCAACTCCGTCCGCTGCTCGTCACTCATCACGTCGAGGCTGACCTTGACCGACCCGGTGCCGGGAACGTCGGCGACGGCCTGGGTGACGCGCTCGCTGATTTCGGACTTTTTCGGGCAGCTGGCGGTGGTCAGGTATATCTCGACGTGGACGGCGCCATCGGGCCTGGCGTCGACGCTCTTGACCATTCCGAGTTCGGTGATGGGGCGTCGTAGCTCGGGATCGATCACCTTGGTCAGCGCCGCGCGGATGGCTGCGTTCAGATCTGCGGTATCGGACATCACCGCCGAGTGTAGGCGGCTGGGGGATGTCAGCCGGCTGGGGCGGCGGCGGGAGCGGCCGATGCCGGCGCGGCCGGCGTGACTTTGGGCGCGGCCGGTGCGGCCGGCGACGGAGCGGCCGGTGCGGCCGGCGCGAACGGAGCGGCCGGTGCGGCCGGCGCGAACGGGAGCGGTGGGGCGAACGGATCCGGTGACGGAGCCTGCGGGGCGATCACGATGCCGCCGACCGGAAGCTGGCCGGCCGCGGGGGGAGCCGCGTCGGGCGCGGTTTGCGAGGTAATGCAGATCAGCGTGCAACCCGGCATCCGCGTCGGCTGCGACGGGGTGGGTGCCGTCGGGGTCATCCAGGGGAACGGCTGCAGCGGACTGGCCGGCGGGATCGCGTTCAGGTCGATCATCGGAACGTGCGCCATCGGGTCGTCCCCAGGCAGGCCGTTGACGTTCATCGGCAGGTTGGGCCCAAGGCCCTCCGGGTGCTCCAGGAACGCGTCGCCGATCGGCGGCGGCGGCCCGGTGATCGGCGGGAGATCGACCGGGACCACGCCGGTGGCGTAGGCGGCGGCCCAGCCCAGCACGTTCTGCGCATAGGGCATCGAGTTGTTGTAGCGCAAGATCGCCGCCATGACCTGGCCTGGATCGCGGAGGTTGAGCCCGCCGCTGCACAGGTAGCGGGCCGCGGCCAGGGTGGAGTCGTAGATGTTCTGCGGGTCGGCCACGCCGTCGCCTTTACCGTCGGAGGCGTAGCGGGCCCAGGTGCCCGGCAGGAACTGCATGGGCCCCATCGCGCGGGCGTAGGTGGGCCGGTTGCCGACGCTGCTCTGCAGGATCACCTCGTTACCGGGCAGGGTGCCGTCCAGCGCGGGACCGTAAATCGGGACGACCGCTGTTCCGCGCGCGTCAACCGCTCCGCCGTTGGCGTGCCCTGACTCGATGCGCCCGATGCCGGCCAGCAGGTTCCAGCTGACGCCGCAGCCCGGAACGGCGGCAGCCATCTTCATTTCGGCATTGCGGTAGGCGGCCAGCGCAACCGTCGGAATGCCCAGCGCGCCAGGCGTATTCACGATCATGGGCGGGGGCGGGGCGGAGATTGTGGCGGCGGCTACGTGGAAGCTGGTGGGCGGCTGGGCGACCGCGACGACCACCGGACCGGACAGGTCGGGGTTGGTCGGGGAAACCGCGGCCACCGGGGTAACGGCGGCGTGGTGCAGCGGCAGCGACCTGCCGTGAAATGCGGGAGGCGCACCGCCGACCGCGCCGGCGAACACCAAAGGCGCGATCGCAGCGACGCCGAGCATCGGCGATCGCGCTACGTGAAGCGCCCGCCGTTGCGCTTTCGCGCCGGCCGGGTGGGCACCCCAGCGTCCCCCTATGCGCACCTCGGCCGTCCTCAATATGTGAGCCGTCGGGAAATTACGTTACTTCTGTGTTTCTTAGCTGCGTGAACTAGATCACCATACATAACTCTTGTGACGGGAGTGGCGCAATGGCGGAGTTGGTTCTTCAGCCGGATTTCTTGGCGCGGCGCTCGGCCCCGTCGTCGTTGCGTGCCGGGGCTTTGCCCGCGCCGGACGGGGCCGTCTTCGGCAGGCCGCTGAGGAGTTCGCGCAGGTCCTCGAGCTCGTGACGCAGGTATTCGCGCGTCACCACCTCGCCGACCGCCAGCCGCAGCGCGGCCAGTTCACGGGCCAGATACTCGGTGTCGGCCTTGGTCTGGGCGGCCCGTCGGCGATCCTCGTCAAGCGCCACCCGGTCCCGGTTTTCCTGACGGTTCTGGGCCAGCAGAATCAGCGGCGCCGCGTAGGCGGCCTGCGTGGAAAACGCCAGGTTGAGCAGGATGAACGGGTATGGGTCCCAGCGCAGCGTCACCGCCCAGATGTTCACCACGATCCAGATCACCACCGCCAGCGTCTGCAAGAGCAGATAGCGGCCGGTGCCGAAGAAGCGTGCGATCGATTCGGTGAAATTGCCCACCGTCTCGGGGTCGAACTGCGGCGAGAACCGGCGCGATGTCCGCGGGGTGTACAGCCGCCGCGGCGTCGTCGATTTGCTCACAGCGCTCCTCCGGGCATGACGGCTGGGACTTCCTGGACTTCCAGGGCCTGCTGGGCATCCACGCGCCAGTCGTGCGGAAGCAGGTGATCCAGCAGGTCGTCCACCGTGACCGCGCCCAACAGGTGGTTCTGATCGTCGAGCACCGGGCCGCACACCAGGTTGTAGGCGGCGAAGTAGCGGGTTACGGCGCCCAGCGGGGTCTCCGGGCTCAACGTCAGCAGATCGGTGTCGACGATCCCGCTGACCAGCCCGGCGGGCGGTTCGCGCAGCAGCCGCTGCAGGTGCACACAGCCCACGTAGCGGCCGGTGGGGGTGGCGGTCGGCGGGCGCGCCACGAACACCATCGACGACAGCGCAGTCGTGAGGTCGGGATCGCGGACCCGCGCCAGCGCCTCCGCGACGGTCGTGTCGGGGGTCAGCACCACCGGGTCGGAGGTCATCAAGCCGCCCGCGGTGTCGGGGGAGTGCGTCAACAGCCGTCGGACCGGGTCGGAGTCGTCGGGATCCATCCGGGTCAGCAGCATCTCGGCATCGGTCGGATTCAGCACACCCAGCAGATCGGCGGCGTCGTCGGGATCCATCTCTTCAAGCACGTCGGCGGCGCGCTCGGTGCCCAGTTGCGACAACACTTCGGCCTGATCGAGCTCCGGCAGCTCCTGCAGAACGTCGGCCAGCCGCTCGTCGCTGAGTGCCTTGAGAACCTCGTAGCGCCGCTTGGGCGGCAGTCCGCGAATCGCGTCCGCAACGTCGACCGCCCGTCGTCCCTCGAACTGGTCGAGCAGCTGCGCCACCCCCTGACCCGGCATCGACAACGCCGACGGCGTTAAGCCCTGCACGTTCTGCCAGTCCACGATGTGCACCGGCCCGCGTCGGCCCAGCCGCCGGTGGCCGCGGACGGCGATCCTGGTCACCATCCAGTCGCGCGTTCGCGTCGGCTCGATGGCCAGGTCCGTGACCACTACCTCGGCGCCGGCCAGCTCCGGCAGTTCCGGATCGCTGACCTTCACCGGTGTATCGAGCACCTGGCCTATCGCGAGCACTTCGCCCGGCCGCTTCTCGAAGTGCCGCAGGGACACGCTCCCGGTGTTCAGCGTGACCGCGTTGGGCTCGATCGACGCCACCCGCAGTATCGGGATGAAAATGCTGCGGCGAGTCGCCAGATCGACGACCAGCCCCAAGACGCGGGGCTGTTGGCGCACGATGCTGATGCTGATCACGACGTCGCGCACCCGGCCGACAGACTCCCCGAGCGGGCCCAGCACCAACATCCGCGCGAGGCGCGCCACGTACACCCTGTTGACCGATCCCATGGTTCTAGAGCCTAGGCAGCGGCGCGGTTGATGTGCGCGTTGGGCGTGGCGGCGTGGGGGTTTGATGGGCCGAGCGTGACGCTACGATCACCCGCGGCGGCGAGGGTGACAGCAGCGTCACCACAGGCCGAGCGGATGACTGTTAGGTCGAATTCGGGGTCGCTGCCAATACGGAGACGACGAACCAGATCAACCACAGTGCTGTGGAGAGAGAGCCGATCACGATGCCGGCGATGGCCAGGCCCCGGCCCTCCTGGCCGCTCCGCTTGATCTGGTTAAGCGCGACGATGCCCAGCACCAGGCCGATGACCGACCCGATGGTGCAGCACACACCCAACAGCGAGGAGACCAGGGAGCCGATGGCCAACCCGTTGGTCCCGGGCTGCGGTGGCCCATAGCCGCCATAGCCGCCATAGCCGCCGTAGCCTCCATAGCCTCCGTAGCCTCCGTAGCCGTAGCCGGGGTTACCGGGCGTCGGGTAGGAGGCGCCCGGATACCCGTGATTCGGAGGCGGGCCGTAGCCGCCCGGTGGGGCACCGTACTGCGGGTAGGGCGATGCGCCGAACCCCGGCCCGGGTTGGGGATAGCTGGTCGGAGGGTAGCTGAGCGGTGGGTACTCGGCTGCCGGCGAATCCCACGGGCTCTCCCAGGCCGGTTCGGGTGGGCGCGGGTTGCCGGCGTCGTCGCTACTGCTCTCGCCGAAGCCGGCGCCGGGACCTGTCATGCCGTTCAACCTAACCTACGGGTTTGCCTCGATACTGTGGTGAAGCGGCGGACATGAAAGAATGAGCACCGATGACTAGCCCCTTCCAGCCGGGACAGGTTCCCGGCGCAGCGCCCACCGGCACCGGCCGGCCTGGCGCGCCAGGACTGCCGACGCCACCCAAGGGTTGGCCGGTCGGGTCCTATCCCGCGTATGCCGAGGCCCAGCGGGCCGTCGACTTCCTGTCCGACCAGGATTTTCCGGTGCAGCAGGTCACCATCGTCGGCGTCGACCTGATGCAGGTGGAGCGGGTCACCGGCCGGCTGACGTGGCCCAAGGTGCTGGGCGGCGGCGTGCTCAGTGGCGCGTGGCTGGGCCTGTTCATCGGGCTGGTCCTCAGTGTCTTCAGCAAATCATGGGCCGTGTTGCCCACAGGTGTGGTCGCCGGGGTTTTCTTCGGGCTGATCACTTCGGCGGTTCCGTACGCGATGGCTCGCGGCACCAGGGATTTCAGCTCCACGATGCAATTGGTGGCCGGCCGCTACGACGTGCTCTGCGAACCGCAGAATGCCGAGAAGGCGCGGGATCTGTTGGCGCGCCTCGCGATCTGAGGTGAGCGTCCGGCGGCTGGTCGCGGCCGTCCTGGCTGCGTTGAGCGTCACTTCGGTGTCGGGCTGCGGGTCGGAAAGTTCGGGGCTGGTGCTCAGCTTCTACACGCCGGCCTCCGACAGCGCGACGTTTACCGCTATCGCCCAGCGCTGCAGCCAACAAGCCGGTGGCCGCTACGCCGTCGAGCAAATCAGCCTGCCCAGGGGGACGGATCAGCAGCGTTTGCAGCTGGCCCGGCGGCTGACCGCCAATGACCACACTCTAGATCTGATGGGCCTCGACGTGGTGTGGACCGCCGAGTTCGCCGAGGCGGGGTGGGTGCTGCCGCTCGCCGACGACCCGGCGGGACAGGCCGAGTCCGACGCGGCCGACGACACGCTGGCGGGCCCGCTGCAGACGGCCATCTGGAAGCACCGGCTCTATGCCGCGCCGGTCACCACCAACACCCAATTGCTTTGGTACCGAGTCGATTTGGTGGATCGGCCCCCGACGGAATGGAATGGCATGGTGGCCGAGGCCGCCCGGCTGTACGCCGCGGGTGAGCCCAGCTGGCTCGGCGTGCAGGCGAACCAGGGCGAAGGCCTGGTGGTGTGGTTCAACACCCTGCTGGTCAGCGCGGGCGGTCGGGTGCTCTCCGACGACGGGCGCCGCGTGACCCTGACCGACACGGCTGAGCACCGGGCGGCCACGGTCAGCGCGCTGCGGGTCTTGAAGTCGGTGGCCACCGCGCCCGGCGCCAACCCGTCGATCGCCCGGTCCGAGGCGGACAGCGCGCGCCTCGGACTCGAACAGGGCAGGGCCGCGCTGGAGGTCAATTGGCCGTACGTGTTGGCGTCCATGCTGGAGAACGCGGTCAAGGGCGGCGTGCCGTTCTTGCCGCTCAACCGCGATCCGGAGCTGGCCGGCAGCATCAACGACGTCGGGTCGTTCGTGCCCAGCGACGAACAGTTCCGCATCGCGTATGAGGCCAGTCAGAAGGTGTTCGGTTTCGCGCCCTATCCGGGGGTCGCCGCCGGCCAGCCGGCCAGGGTGACGATCGGCGGGTTGAACCTGGCCGTCGCCAGCACGACCCGCCATCGCGCCGAGGCGTTCGACGCCGTCCGCTGCCTGCGCGGCCTGGCCAGCCAGAAGTACGTCTCGATCCAAGGGGGTCTACCGCCGGTGCGGGCGTCGTTGTACTCCGACCCGCAGTTCCAGGCGAAGTACCCGATGTACGCGATCATTCGTCAGCAACTCACCGATGCCGCGGTGCGACCGGCGACGCCGGCGTATCAGGCTGTGTCGTTGCGGCTTTCGGCGGCGCTGAGCCCCATCACGCAGATCGACCCGGAGTCCATGGCCGACGAGTTGGCCAGGCAGGTGCAGAAAGCCGTGGACGGGAAGGGGTTGCTGCCGTGACCCGCACGGGCGACCGGCGGCTGCCCCGCACGGGCGACCGGCGGCTGGCGTTCGTCCTGGTCGCGCCCGCGGCGACATTGATGCTTGCGGTGACGGGCTACCCGATCGGCTACGCGATGTGGCTGAGCCTGCAGCGCAACAACCTGGCGACCCCCAACGACACCGCGTTCGTCGGCCTGGGCAACTACCAGACGATCCTGACCGACCGGTACTGGTGGACGGCGCTGGCAGTGACGCTGGCGATCACGGTGGTTTCGGTGACGTTCGAGTTCGTGCTGGGCCTGGCACTGGCCCTGGTGATGCATCGCACGCTGGTCGGCAGGGGCGTGGTGCGCACCGCGGTGCTCATCCCGTACGGCATCGTCACCGCGGTCGCCTCGTACAGCTGGTATTACGCCTGGACGCCGGGCACCGGGTATCTGGCTAACCTGCTGCCGCAGGGCTCACCTATCACCCAAGCGCCGCTGACCCACCAGATCCCGTCGCTGGGCATCGTCGTGCTCGCCGAGGTCTGGAAAACCACGCCGTTCATGTCTCTGCTGCTGCTGGCCGGGCTGGCGCTGGTTCCGCAGGACTTGCTCAGCGCAGCGCAGGTCGACGGCGCCGGCGCCTGGCGGCGGCTGACCAGGATCACCCTGCCGATCATCAAGCCCGCCATAGTGGTTGCGCTGCTGTTTCGGACCATGGACGCATTCCGGATCTTCGACAACATCTACGTGCTGACCGCGGGCGAAAACGACACCGGATCGGTGTCGATCCTGGGCTACGACAACCTGTTCAAGGGTTTCAACGTGGGTTTGGGTTCGGCGATCAGCGTGCTGATTTTCCTTTGCGTGGGAGCCATAGCGCTGGTTTTCATCAAGGTGTTTGGCGCCGCGGCGCCCGGAGGTGCCGTCGATGGCCGGTGATTCGGTGGGCTTGCGGCGCGGCGCGTTCTGGGTGGTCGTCGACTTCTTGGTCCTGACCTATGCACTGCTTCCGGTGTTGTGGATCCTGTCGCTGTCGCTCAAACCGACGTCAACGGTCAAGGACGGGAGGCTGATTCCGTCGTCGGTGACTCTGGACAACTACCGCGGCATCTTCCGTGGCGACGTGTTCAACTCGGCGTTGGTCAACTCCGTCGGAATCGGGTTGATTACCACCGTGATTGCCGTCGTCCTCGGCGCGATGGCGGCCTACGCGATCGCCCGGTTGGACTTCCCCGGTAAGCGACTGCTCATCGGTACCGCGCTGTTGATCACCATGTTCCCGGCCATCTCGCTGGTCACCCCGTTGTTCAACATCGAGCGCGTCGTCGGGCTTTTCGATACCTGGCCGGGACTGATCCTGCCGTACATCACATTCGCGCTCCCGCTTGCCATCTACACGCTGTCGGCGTTCTTCCGGGAGATCCCATGGGATCTGGAAAGGGCGGCGAAGATGGACGGCGCCACGCCGGCTCAGGCTTTCCGTAAAGTGATCGTCCCGCTGGCGGCTCCGGGGCTGGTGACCGCCGCGATCCTGGTGTTCATCTTCGCCTGGAACGACCTGCTGCTCGCGCTGTCACTGACCGCCACCAAGGTGGCGATCACCGCGCCGGTGGCGATCGTCAACTTCAGCGGTAGTTCGCAATTCGAGGAACCCACCGGATCGATCGCTGCGGGTGCGGTTGTGATCACGGTCCCGATCATCATCTTTGTCCTAATCTTCCAACGACGGATCGTCGCCGGATTGACCTCTGGCGCTGTGAAGGGATAGCCCGATGGCCGAGATAGTGCTGGAGCGCATCAGCAAGAACTACTCCGACGGGGCGATGGCGGTGCGCGACCTCAACATCACCATCGCCGACGGGGAGTTCGTGATCCTGGTCGGACCCTCCGGCTGCGGCAAGACCACGACGCTGAATATGATTGCCGGACTTGAGGACATCTCGTCGGGAGAGCTGCGCATCGGCGGCGAGCGGGTGAACGAGAAGGCACCCAAGGACCGCGACATCGCCATGGTGTTCCAGTCGTACGCGCTCTACCCGCATATGACTGTGCGGCAGAACATCGCGTTTCCGTTGACGCTGGCCAAGATGAAGAAGGACGAGATCGCAAAGAAGGTCACGGATACCGCGAAAGTCCTTGACCTGACCGAACTTCTGGACCGTAAACCGTCGCAGTTATCGGGCGGGCAGCGACAGCGGGTAGCGATGGGCAGGGCAATTGTGCGGCAGCCCAAGGCGTTCCTGATGGACGAGCCGCTGTCGAATCTGGACGCCAAGTTGCGGGTGCAGATGCGCGGCGAGATCGCCCGTCTGCAACGCAGATTGGGTACCACCACCGTGTACGTCACGCACGATCAGACCGAGGCGATGACGCTCGGGGACCGCGTCGTGGTCATGCACGGGGGGGTCGCGCAACAGATCGGCCCGCCGGATGAGTTGTACGAACGGCCCGCCAACCTGTTCGTCGCGGGCTTCATCGGTTCGCCGGCGATGAACTTCCTTCCGGCGACCCTGACGTCGATCGGCCTGGCCTTGCCGTTCGGCGAGGTGACCCTGGCGCCGCAGGTCCAGGCTGTCATCGCGCAGCATTATCCGGGGACGGGACCGGGACCGGGCGGGGTCATCGTCGGGGTGCGGCCCGAGCACGTTGCCGACGCCGCGCTGATCGACGGCTACCAGCGGATCAGGGCGCTGACCTTCGAGGTGAAGGTCGATCTGGTCGAAACCCTGGGCGCCGACAAGTATGTGTATTTCCGTATCGCGGGCCCCGAGGTGCATGCGGCCCAGCTCGACGAGCTGGCCGCCGAGGGCGAGGTGAATGAAAACCACTTTGTGGCAAGGGTTCCCGCCGAATCGAAGGCGGTCACGGGTGGGACGATCGAGTTGGCCTTCGACACCACAAAGGTCGCCGTTTTCGACGTGGAGTCGGGCGTCAACCTGACGCTGCCGGTTGCGGAGTGACACTAGACCGGGTGCGCGCGCACCTGCGTGATTACTTTGGCGTGCAGCCGGATTCGGCGAGCGTGACGTTTCTGGGGACCGAACCTATCGAGGTGTTGCGGTTCACCCTTGGGGATCAGGTGCACTACGTGTCGCTGGGGTGCTCGCGACATCCGATGGTCGACCCAGCACAGTTTGCGGTGGATCAGTTGCGTGGTCCGCGTGCCGAAGTGGTGCTGCGCCTGCGCAATCCGGGACCGATCACCGGCCTGACCCGCAGCCTGGCGATATTGGCCGCGACGCCCGCCGTGGAGGGTATAGTGCTGGCGGCCGACGCGCTGATCGACCTCGGTTCGCCGCTGTGGGAGGGCGTGTCGTTCACCGCAATGTTGTTGGGCCGCAGCGATATTCCCGATGTTGGGTTGCCGGCGCCCCGCGACCCCGTGCGCTTCCTGTCCGCCACGCCCGTCACCGCGACCGAGGCGGCCTGGGTGCGGCTCAAGGGTGCCGAGTCCATGCGTGAGGCGTGGCGGGAGGACGGCTTGGAGCGGTGATTGGGGTGCCAGCGTCGGTCGCTGCCGGTCGGTCGCTGCCAGCGTCGGTCGCTGCCGCTCGGTCGCTGCCGGTCGGTCGCTGCGGGCGGCGGCCCCAGCTGTCACGTCGGTACCCCGCCGGGGGGCAGTCGGCTATTTGCCCGGCTCTCAGCGACAACGACCGTTGCGCGTTCGTTGTCGCTGAGAGCCGGGCAAAAAGAGCGGTGCCCGCAGAACTGGGGCGGGTGCGGCACATGTGACTGCCACCCGATGACGAAGGTGAGCAGCGCCGGATGACGACGCGAATCGGGCGACGGCTCGAGCCCCTGGCGCTCTGCGCGTTAAAGCCAGCCCTGCCTGCGGAAGCTGACGTACAACAGGACACAGACGGCGAGCATGCCGCCGATCACCGCCGGGTAACCCCAGTGCTCGTCGAGCTCGGGCATGAATTTGAAGTTCATCCCGTAGATCCCGGCGACCAGGGTGGGCACCGCGACGATTCCGGCCCAGGCCGAGATCTTGCGCATGTCGCTGTTCTGCTGCATGCCCACCCGCGCCAACGCGGCCTGCACCAGCGAGTTGAGCATGTCGTCGTAGGAAGCGACCTGGTCGGCGGCCTCGGTGTGGTGATCGGCGACGTCACGCAGATAACGCCGCACCTCCTTGCAGATCAGGTCCTTGTTCTCGTTCTGCATGCGCCCGAACGCCGCCGACAGCGGGCTGACGCTCCGCCGCAATTCGACGACTTCGCGCTTGAGCAGGTAGATCGGTTCGACGTCGAGGGTGCGGCCCGGCGAAAAGGCCACCTCCTCGATGGCATCGATGTCGGACTCGATCAGCCTGGTTACGGCGAGGTAGTGGTCCACCACATAATCGGCGATGGCGTGCATCACGGCGTACGGGCCCAGGCGTAGCTGCTCGGGATTGGCGTCCATCCGTTTGCGCACGTCGGCCAACCCGCCGTGTTCACCGTGGCGGACCGTCACCACGAAGTCGTTGCCGACGAAGATCATGATCTCGCCGGTCTCGACGATCTCGCGGGCCAGCACCACAGAATCGTGCGGGACGTAGTTGACGGTCTTCAGCACGAGAAACAAGGTGTCGTCGTACCGCTCCAGCTTGGGTCGCTGCTGGGCCTGCACGGCGTCCTCCACCGCCAACGGGTGCAATCCGAAGACGTCCGCCACTTCCTGCATGTGGCGCTCGTCGGGCTCGTGCAATCCGACCCAGACGAACGCGTCCCGGCCGAGCCCTTCGATCTCGCGCACCTTGCCCAGGGCGTCGGCGTAGCCGTACTTGCCGGGCAGTCGCTCGCCTTCGACGTAGACGCCGCAATCGACCAATGGCTGGGCAGGGGCGGGGACGGGGTGCACATGCGGCTCGTAGACGCGGGCCCGCGCGACGGGTCGGAGCACTTCGGGCAACGCATCGAATCCCCGGGGCATGACTTCATCCTCCCATCAACCGTCGGGTGCGGCAGGGGCTGATCGGGCGGTGGTTCATGGTACGCGCGGGGGCTCAACGATGGGTGAAAAGTTGCGGACCGGCGAATTCGGCACGGCGCGGGTGCGCTAGTTTCGGACCCGAAACCAATCTCTCCATAAGGAGCCATCCGACGTGAGCGCAAGTCCTCTGAAGGTCGCCGTCACCGGTGCCGCCGGCCAGATCGGCTACAGCCTGTTGTTCCGCCTGGCCAGCGGTTCGCTGCTGGGCCCCGACCGTCCGATCGAGCTGCGTCTGCTCGAGATCGAGCCGGCCTTGAAGGCGCTCGAGGGTGTCGTGATGGAGCTCGACGACTGCGCGTTCCCGCTGCTGGCCGGCGTCGAAATCGGCGCCGACGCCAACACGATCTTCGACGGCGTGAACCTGGCGCTGCTGGTCGGGGCGCGCCCGCGCGGCCCGGGCATGGAGCGCGGCGACCTGCTGGAAGCCAACGGCGCGATCTTCACCGCGCAGGGCAAGGCGCTCAACGAGGTGGCCGCCGACGACATCCGCATCGGCGTGACCGGCAACCCGGCCAACACCAACGCCCTGATCGCGCTGAGCAACGCCCCCGACATTCCCAAGGAGCGGTTCTCGGCGCTGACCCGGCTGGATCACAACCGGGCGATCTCGCAGCTGGCCGCCAAGACCGGCGCCAAGGTCACCGACGTCAAGAAGATGACGATCTGGGGCAACCACTCGGCGACCCAGTACCCCGACATCTTCCACGCCGAGGTCGGCGGCCGCAACGCCGCCGAGGTGGTCGACGACCAGGCCTGGATCGAGAACGACTTCATCCCCACCGTCGCCAAGCGTGGCGCGGCGATCATCGACGCGCGCGGGGCCTCGTCGGCGGCGTCGGCCGCGTCGGCGACCGTCGACGCCGCCCGGGACTGGCTGTTGGGCTCTCCCGAAGGCAACTGGGTCTCGATGGCCGTCGTCTCCGACGGCTCGTACGGCGTTCCCGAGGGCCTGATCTCGTCGTTCCCGGTGACCACCAAGGACGGCGACTGGTCCATCGTGCAGGGGTTGGAGATCGACGACTTCTCCCGCGCCCGCATCGACAAGTCGACCGCCGAGCTGGCCGACGAGCGCAGCGCCGTCACGGAGCTCAAGCTGATCTGAATAACGCGTGTGTGGGGCGGTCAGTACCAACAACGCGCTCGCGTTCCCCGGGATTTTCCGCGGGGCGCTGGACGCGGGGGCGCGCCAGATCACCGAAAAGATGGTGGCGGCCCCCGTGGTCAGCGACGATCTCGCGCTCTACGGGGAAGCAGTGGCTTTCGCGGCAGACACCTTCGTGTGAGGAGGCTGGTCGCGCTGCTGGTGGCCGTGCTGGTTGCAGCCGCGGGCTGCGCCTCGGGCGACCGCATCCCGGAATTGGTGGTCGGGTCCTGGCCGGATTCGGAGTCGGTGTTGCTCGCCGACGTCTACGTGGCGGCGTTGCGGTCATATGGGTTCGGGGCGCGCGTCGAAACCGCGCCGGACCCGCTGGCGAAACTGGACTCCGGTGCGTTTACCGTCGTCCCCGCGTTCACCGGCACGGTGCTGCGGACGTTCCAGCCCGGCGTCGCGGTGCTGTCGGACAGCCAGGTCTACCGCGCGATGGTCGCGGCGCTGCCCGAGGGGATCGTCGCCGGCGACTACACCACCGCCGCCGAAGACAAGCCGGCGATGGCGGTGACCGGGGCCACCGCGGCCGCGTGGGGCGGTAGCGACCTGAGCGAACTGCCCGGTCACTGCGATGGGCTGGTGCTCGGGATGGTCGCCGGTGCCCGGGTGCCGGCGTCTGTGGGTTCCTGCCGGCTGCCTGCTGCGCGTGAATTCCCTTCTGGCGCAGCGATGATGACGGCGTTACGTTCCGGCGAGCTGAGCGCGGCGTGGACCACGACCGCCGCGTTCGACACACCCGGGGACCTGGTGGTGCTGGCCGACGGCAAACCCGCGCTGATCCAGGCCGAGAATGTGGTGCCGCTGTATCGGCGCAACGCGTTGTCGGATCGGCAACTGTTGGCGATCAACGAGGTGGCCGGGGTGCTGGACACCGCGGCCCTGGTCGACATGCGTCGTCAGGTGGCGGGCGGCGCCGACCCGCAGGCGGTCGCGGGCGCGTGGTTGGCGGAACACCCGCTGGGGCGGTGAGCTTGAGGCGTCGAGATTGCCGCCATGGTCGCGATACCGCCGGAATCACAGCCCTCACGGCAATCTCGGCGCCTTGTGGCTCATCATGCGGCCCGTGGTCAAGGCGACGAGCCGCTGGTACCCGGAACCCGTCAGCCGCACCATCAGGTCCAGGGCCTTGGCGTCGGTGCCGACGAGTACCCGCGCCCTGTCCTTGCGCACCGCGTCCAAGATGACGCGGGCGGCCCGTTGGGGGCTGGTGCTGGCCAGCCGCTTGTCGAACAGCTTCGCCAGTTCGTCGTGGTCGAGGCCCTCGGCCACCGTCTGGTTGCGAGCGATCGCCGTCTTGATGCCGCCGGGGTGCACCGTGGTCACCTTCACCGGGTGGCCCGCCAACTTCATCTCCTGCCGCAGCGCCTCGGTGAAACCGCGGACAGCGAACTTGGCCGCGTTGTAGGCCCCCTGCCCGGGTACCGCCAACAGCCCGAACACGCTGGAGATGTTGACGACGTGGCCGTCGCCGGAAGCGATGAGGTGCGGCAGGAACGCTTTGGTGCCGTTGACGACGCCCCAGAAGTCAACGTCCATTACCCGTTCGATGTCCTTGAACTGGCTGACCTCGATGTCACCGGTGAAGGCGATGCCGGCGTTGTTGTAGATCTGGTTCACCTTGCCGAAGTGCTCGGCGACCGCGTCGGCGTAGAGCAGGAAGGCCTCGCGCTCGGTCACGTCGAGGCGGTCGGCCTTGACCGGCACGCCGATGGCCGTGAGCTGCTCCTCGGTCTGCGCCAGCCCTTCGGTGTTGACATCGCTGATCGCCACGCTGGCGCCCGAGCGGCCCAGCTCGAGGGCCAGCGCCTGCCCGATCCCCGAACCCGCGCCGGTGACTACGGCCACCTTGCCTGCGAACCCCTCCATGAGTGTCCTTCCGTCGTATCGGCTCAGCGTCGAGGTTAGCCAGTACCCCGGGTACCGAATGCGGAGGGCCTCGCCGCTGTGCAAACTCAGGCGAACGCGGTGTCGATGATCTCCTGCTGCTCGACGGCGTGCACCTTCGACGAGCCCGACGACGGCGCCGACATCGCCCGACGCGAAATCCGCTTGATCCCACTGAGCCGCGGCAGCAGCTCGGGCAGCTCCAGGCCGAACCGCGGCCACGCGCCCTGGTTGGCCGGCTCCTCCTGCACCCAGAAGAACTCCTCGGCGTTCTCGTAGCGGTTCAGCGTCTCGTCGAGCCGACGCTTCGGCAGCGGGGCCAGCTGTTCGATACGCACGATCGCGACGTCGTCGCGGTTGTCCTTGGCCTTACGCGCGACCAGCTCGTAGTAGATCTTGCCGCTGGTCAGCAGGATCCGGTTGACCTTGCCGCGCTCGCCGATGCCGTCCTCGTACGTCGGCTCCTCGAGCACCGAGCGGAACTTGGTCTCGGTGAAGTCCTTGATGTCGCTCACCGCGGCCTTGTTGCGCAGCATCGACTTCGGCGTGAACACGATCAGCGGACGCATCACCCCGTCGAGTGCGTGGCGGCGCAACAGGTGGAAGTAGTTCGACGGCGTCGACGGTATCGCGATCGTCATCGAACCCTCGGCCCACAGCTGCAGGAAGCGCTCGATGCGCCCGGACGTGTGGTCGGGCCCCTGCCCCTCGTGGCCGTGCGGCAGCAGTAACACCACCGTGGACAGCTGGCCCCACTTGGCTTCGCCGGAGCTGATGAACTCGTCGATGATCGACTGCGCGCCGTTGACGAAGTCCCCGAACTGGGCCTCCCACAGCACGACGGCGTCGGGGTTGCCCACGGTGTAGCCATACTCGAAGCCGACGGCGGCGTATTCGGACAGCGGTGAGTCGTAGACCAGGAACTTGCCGCCGGTGGGCGTGCCGTCCTTGGTGGTCGCCAGCAGTTGTAGCGGGGTGAACTCCTCGCCGGTGTTGCGGTCGATGATCACCGAATGCCGCTGCGAGAACGTGCCGCGCCGGGTGTCCTGCCCCGACAGCCGCACCAGCTTGCCCTCGGCCACCAGCGAACCCAGCGCCAGCAACTCGCCGAAGGCCCAGTCGATCTTGCCCTCGTAGGCCATCTCCCGGCGCTTTTCCAACACCGGCTGCACCCTCTGGTGCGCGGTGAACCCGTCGGGCAGGGCCAGGAAAGCGTCGCCGATCCGGGCCAGCAGCGACTTGTCCACCGAGGTGTCCAGCCCGGCGGGGATCATCTGGTCGGACTCGACCGACAGGCTGGGCTGGACGCCGTGCTTTTCCAGGTCGCGGACCTCGTTGAACACCCGCTCCAGCTGGCCCTGGTAGTCGCGCAGCGCGTCCTCGGCCTCCTTCAGCGAGATGTCGCCGCGACCGATCAGGGCTTCGGTGTAGCTCTTGCGCGCCCCGCGCTTGGTGTCCACCACGTCGTACATGTAGGGGTTGGTCATCGACGGGTCGTCACCCTCGTTGTGCCCGCGCCGGCGGTAGCACAGCATGTCGATGACGACGTCCTTCTGGAATCGTTGCCGGAAGTCCACGGCCAGCTTGGCGACCCACACGCAGGCCTCAGGGTCGTCGCCGTTGACGTGAAAGATGGGCGCGCCGATCATCTTTGCGACATCGGTGCAGTACTCGCTGGACCTGGAGAACTCCGGCGCGGTGGTGAACCCGATCTGGTTGTTAGCGATGATGTGGATGGTGCCCCCGACGCGGTAACCGGGCAGGTTCGCCAGGTTCAGCGTCTCCGCGACCACTCCCTGGCCGGCGAAG
Organism: Mycobacterium sp.; assembly: GCF_019247635.1. GTDB lineage: Bacteria > Actinomycetota > Actinomycetes > Mycobacteriales > Mycobacteriaceae > Mycobacterium. The sequence goes on along the minus strand of NZ_JAFBAR010000090.1, from coordinate 7,267 downwards.
GCGGCGTCGCCGTGCAGCATCATCGGCATCACCGAGAAGGAGTCCGCGCGGTCGGCCCCCTTGTCGAGCAGGTCCTGCTTGGCCCGCACGAGGCCCTCGAGCACTGGGTCGACGGCCTCCAGGTGCGACGGGTTGGCGGTCAGCGACACCTGAATGTCGTTGTCGCCGAACATCTGTAGGTAAACACCGGTGGCGCCGAGGTGGTATTTGACGTCGCCGGAGCCGTGCGCCTGCGACGGGTTCAGGTTGCCCTCGAACTCGCTGAAGATCTGCGAATACGGCTTGCCGACGATGTTGGCCAGCACATTGAGCCGGCCGCGGTGCGGCATCCCGATGACCACTTCATCCAGGCCGTGCTCGGCGCACTGGTCGATCGCGGCGTCCATCATGGGGATAACGCTCTCGGCGCCTTCCAGTGAAAAGCGCTTCTGCCCAACGTATTTGGTCTGCAAGAAGGTCTCGAACGCCTCGGCGGCGTTGAGCTTACTCAGGATGTACTTCTGTTGGGCCACAGTCGGTTTGACGTGCTTGGTCTCGACCCGCTCTTCCAGCCACGCCTTTTGCTCGGGGTCGAGGATGTGGGTGTACTCCACGCCGATGTGCCGGCAGTAGGCGTCGCGCAGCAGGCCCAGCACGTCGCGCAGCTTCTTGAACTCGCAACCGGCAAAGCCGTTGACTTTGAACACCCGGTCGAGGTCCCACAGCGTCAGATCGTGGGTCAGCACTTCGAGGTCGGGGTGGCTGCGGAAGCGGGACTTGTCCAACCGCAGCGGGTCCGTGTCGGCCATCAGATGACCGCGATTGCGGTAGGCCGCAATCAAATCCATCACCCGGGCGTTCTTGTCGGCAATGGAGTCCGGGTTGTCCGTGCTCCAGCGCACCGGCAGGTACGGGTTGCCCAGCTCGCGGAAGATCTCGTCCCAGAAGGCGTCCGAGAGCAGCATCTGGTGGATAGTGCGCAGGAAGTCACCCGATTCCGCACCCTGGATGATGCGGTGGTCGTAGGTCGAGGTCAGGGTGATCAGCTTGCCGATACCGAGTTCGGCGATGCGTTCCTCGCTGGCGCCCTGGAACTCGGCGGGGTATTCCATGGCGCCGACCCCGATGATGGCGCCCTGGCCCGCCATCAGCCGCGGCACCGAGTGCACGGTGCCGATGGTGCCGGGGTTTGTCAGCGAAATCGTCACGCCGCCAAAGTCTTCCGCCGTCAGCTTGCCGTCGCGGGCGCGGCGCACGATGTCCTCGTAGGCGGAGACGAATTCCGCGAAGCGCAACTCCTCGCAGCGCTTGATGCCGGCCACCACCAGCGAGCGCTTGCCGTCCTTGCCCTGCAGGTCGATGGCCAGGCCCAGATTGGTGTGCGCCGGCGTGACGGCGGTGGGCTTGCCGTCCACCTCGGCGTAGTGCCGGTTCATGTTCGGGAACTGCTTGACCGCCTGCACCAGCGCATAGCCCAGCAGGTGGGTGAACGAGATCTTGCCGCCGCGCGTGCGCTTGAGCTGATTGTTGATGACGATCCGGTTGTCGATCAACAGCTTGGCCGGAATGGCGCGGACGCTGGTCGCCGTCGGCACGTCCAGCGACGCGGACATGTTCTTGACGACGGCCGCGGCGGCTCCGCGCAGCACCTGCACCTCGTCGTCCTCGTGCGGTGGGGGAGTGGCGGCCTTGGGCGCCGGGGCGGGCGGGGCCGGCGCCGGGGCCGCCGGTGCCGTGGCCGCCGGCGGGGCCGGGGCGGGCGGGGAAGGTTCCGCGGGTACGCCGTTGCCCGCGGCGGTGACGGACTTGGGGGGCGTTACCGCGGGCCTGACCTGCGGCGCGGGCGAGACGGGTCGGCTGTCGGCGGCGGCTTCCTGATTCGCCTCGTCATCGGGGTTGTAGTCGACCAGGAACTCGTGCCAGCTCGGGTCCACCGAGGACGGGTCGTCGCGGAATTTGCGATACATCTCCTCGACCAGCCACTCGTTTTGCCCGAACGGTGAACTTGTGTTGCCCACGGCCGCTGTTCGCCTCAATTCTTTTGTCCTGCAAGGGTGTACAAGCGCTCTCAAATGACGCGTGCACGTTCCTGATTCCCGGTTACCTGGTAATTCACAGTTACGGCAGTCCCGGCGGGGCCCGCCCCAATAAAGGCTAACCCTTTGCTGTCAATTCGCCAGGGAGACGGCGGAAGCGCCGGCTAACCGGCGTCATCGGCCGCCGGCAACAGGTGCAGCGTCACCGGCCAGCGCGGTGGCGGCGGACCGAACGCCTGCCGCGCGTTGCGCACAATCTTCTTGGCGAAAATCCGGTTGCCGGCGCCCCCGACCGCCGCGCCGACGCCGACCGGCAGCATCTTGCCCATCAACAGCGCACCGCGTTTGACCGTGTAGCGCCTGACCGCGTACTTGAGCAACCGCGTGTTCAGCCGCGCCAGAGTCGGCATCGGCAGCGCGGCCATGCCCTCGGTGAGCCATCCGCCGTGGGTGCGGCCCGGACCGATCAGTTCGCCGATGGCCCGCCTGCTGTCGTCACCGACCAGCACGGCCAGCACCAAGGCGCGGCGCCGTTCCCGGTGGTCGGCCGGGATGCCGTACACCTCGGCCGTCGCCAACACGAATACGGCGGTGGCCTCGAGGAAGAAGACGGTCTCCCCGGCGCCCGCGGAAAGCGCCGTCAGGGTCCCGACGCCCGGGAACGTCGCTGCCGAACCCACCGCCGCACCGCTGGCCGTCAGCGCGGCCAGGTAGCGCTTTTCCAGCTTGGCGACGATTTCGGCGGGGCCGGCACCCGGGTGGGCGCGGCGCAGTCGGGCCACGTAGGCCTGCGCCGCCGGGCCCTGAACCCGTGAGCTGCGCTCGATGACCTGCGCCAATGCACGTGCGGACGCCTTGGGCCGACCACCGTCGGTGGTTGACAGCGGGTCCGGTACAGACCTGTTCCGTCGGGCGTTCATGTTGCCTCTCTTGCGCTACGCGTCTAACCAGGTTAAGCGTGCCAGTTCAACGAGTGCGGGCCCGCAGAAGTTTCTGCCCGCCCCCATTTGCCCGACCGGAATAATGCAGGCTTGGGTATCGATCGCGTCGGAACCCGAAGTGAGGTGTCCAGTCATGTCGTTTCACGCGGCGACGAGCCGGGGCCCCGGGGCCAGCCACTCCGGGAACCCATGGAGCGCGCTGTGGGCGATGTTGATCGGGTTCTTCATGATCATGCTGGACGCGACGATCGTCGCCATCGCCAACCCGACCATCATGGCCGAGTTGGGTGTCGGCTACGCCACCGTCATCTGGGTGACCAGCGCCTACCTGCTCGGGTATGCGGTCGTGCTGCTGGTGGCCGGGCGGCTGGGGGACCGGTACGGCCCGAAGAACCTCTACCTGATCGGTCTGGTCGTGTTCACGCTGGCGTCGGTGTGGTGCGGGCTGTCGGGCAGCGCCGCCATGCTGATCGCCGCGCGCGTCGTGCAGGGCGTCGGCGCCGGGGTGCTGACCCCGCAAACCTTGTCGACGATCACTCGGATCTTCCCCGCGCAGCGCCGCGGCGCGGCGATGAGCATGTGGGGTGCCACCGCCGGCGTTGCCAGCCTGGTCGGGCCGCTGGCCGGCGGCGTGCTGGTCGACGGGCTGGGCTGGGAGTGGATTTTCTTCGTCAACGTGCCCATAGGTGTCGCCGGGTTGGCGTTGGCGGTGTGGTTGGTGCCGGCGCTGCCCACCCAATCGCACCGCTTCGATCTGGTTGGGGTGGGGTTATCCGGACTGGGCATGTTCGCCATCGTCTTCGGACTGCAGCAGGGCCAGTCCGCTGGTTGGGCGCCCTGGATCTGGGCGGTGATCGTGGCCGGCCTGGGCCTGATGGCGGCGTTCGGCTACTGGCAGCTGATCAACGCCAGCGAGCCGCTGATCCCGCTGCGCATCTTCGCCGACCGGGACTTCAGTCTGTGCAACGTCGGGGTGGCCCTTACCGCCTTCGCGACGACGGCGATGATGCTGCCGCTGACGTTCTACACCCAAGGCGTGTGCGGATTGTCACCGACCCTCTCGGCATTGTTGATCGCGCCGATGGCTGTGACCAGCGGGGCGTTGGCACCGGTTGTCGGCATGATCGTCGACAGATACCCGCCACAGCCGGTGCTCGGCTTCGGTTTCTCGATGCTGGCGATCGGGGCTACCTGGCTTTCCATCGAGATGGCACCCGACACGCCGATCTGGCGGCTGGTGTTGCCGATGTGTGCGCTCGGCGTCGGGATGGCGTTCGTCTGGTCGCCGCTGGCCGCCACCGCGACCCGGCACCTGCCGTCGGAGTTGGCCGGCGCGAGCTCGGGTGTCTACAACGCGACGCGCCAGCTGGGGGCGGTGCTGGGCAGTGCGGGCATGGCCGCGTTCATGGCGTCGCGGATCTCCGCCGAGATGCCGCGCGGCGACGGGCACGTGCCGGCCGGCTCGTTGCAGCTGCCCACGTTCGTCCGCGAACCGTTCGCGGCCGCGCTGTCCCAGTCGATGCTGCTGCCCGCCTTCGTCGTCTTGTTCGGGATCATCGCCGCGCTGTTGCTGGCCGGTTTTGCCACGTCGGCGTTTGCCCGCGATAACGCCCGTCGAGCGGGTGGGGCGTCCGGGGCGTTCGGGGGGTCCGGGGCGTTCGGGGCGTCCGGAGCGCGCGGGGCGTCCGGGGCTTGCGACGCTTCCGACGACGAGTGGTTTGACGACGACGATTACGTGGAGTACGTCCTGGTGCGCGAACCCATCCCGGCGCCTCCGGTCCCGCGGCGCCCGGCCCCGCCGGGGCGCCCAGTCCCGTCGGGGCGTCCGGTCCCGCCGCGGCGCCCGGTCCCGTCGGGGCGCCCGGTCCCGCCGGTTCGCCGGGGCCAGCCGCCCCGGGGCCAGCCGGTGCGCCCGCCGTCCGGCGTGCGTGTCCGCCCGCAGCCGCGTGCTGATCCGATTGGGTTCGCGCACAACGGCTCGCACATAGATCCCGGGGAGCGATTGCGTAGGGTCGGCGATCCCGCACAGACCAGCGATCCCGACGATCCGGCGACCTCCGGTCGGCACTCGTCCGGAGCGTAAGGCTTCAAAGGGCCTGCGTCAGCGCGAGGAACGCGCCCAGATCCACCAGGCCATCCGGCGTGGCGGGCAGATACTCGGTGAGCAGCGGCGAACGCACGATCACCGCCGCGTACTGCGCCCTGCTGATCGCGACATTGAGCCGATTCCTGTTGAGCAGAAACGAGATTCCCCGGGGCACGTCGTCGATCGATGACGCCGTCATCGAGAGGAAGACCAGGGGTGCCTGCCCACCCTGGAACTTGTCGACCGTCCCAACCCCGACTCCCTGCAACCCGGCTTGCGCGAGTCGCTGCCGCACGAGCGCCACCTGGGCGTTGTAGGGCGCCAGCACCATCACGTCGGCGGCGGTCAAGGACCGGGTGCCGTGTTCGTCGGTCCACGGTGTGCCGAGCAGGCGCCCGATCTCGGCGGCGATGGCGTCGGCCTCGTCCGGGCTTTCGATCGAATTACCCTGGTGGGCAACCGAAAGCACGCGCACGCCCGGCGGGTATCCGTCGAGGCGACGCCCGGCGGTCGTTTGGGCGTGGGAATGCAGCCTGCCCTCGTAGGACAGCATCGAGACGGCCTCGCAGATCGCCGGGTGCATCCGGTAGGAGCGGTCCAGGAAGTAACCGCGCTCGTCGGGCAGCGTCCGCTGGCCGTCGACCAGCCATTCCAGCGCGGAGATGTCCACCGGTTCGGGATGAGTACCCTGGCTGACCTGCGGCAGTTGTTGCGGATCACCAAGCAACAGCAGGTTTTTCGCCGCCGGGGCTACCGCGATCGTGTTGGCCAGGCAGAACTGGCCGGCCTCATCGATAACCAGCAGATCCAGGCTGCCTGCCGGTACCCGGTTGCCGTTGGCGAAATCCCAGGCCGTGCCACCGATCACGCATCCCTCGGTGTCGGCAACGAACGCGGCGTAGTCACCTTCGCCGATCTCTTGCCAGGGCGCAGCGGTGTGATCATGCCGCTTCTTGGCGACCCGCTGCGCGTCCAGGCCGTTTTGGATGACGCAGGCCAGCACGTTCTCCACCGCGGCATGGGACTGCGCGACGACACCGACGCGCCAGGCATGCTCGGTGACCAATTCCCGAACTACCTGCGCGGCGGTGTAGGTTTTGCCCGTTCCCGGTGGTCCGTGCACCGCCAGGTAAGACGAGTCCAGGTCCAGCACGGCCGCGGTGATGCCGGCGACGACGTCGCTGCCCCGCGGGAGCGGTGCGCCGCTGCGGGTCCGCGGCGGCCGGCGCAACAGGATGTCCACCAGCGCGATGCGGGGTAATGCAGGCAACCCGGCCGCCACGGCTGTGGCCGTCGCTTCGATCGACTCGCGCAGGGCGGTCGTTGGCACCGGTGGTCCGGGCGTAAGCGCGAACGGTCGCTGACTAAAAATGTTGCCGTCCTTGCCTGTTCGCTCGAGGATGACCACTTCCCTCGGCAGGCTGGGGTCGTCGATATCGACGACCTTCGCGCGCCCGGCGCCCCGACGGTCGGGATCATCCGTCATGCAGGGCGGCGCCGGAGGTTCGTAAAGCGCGAACACCTCCCCAGCGAGGTCACCGCGCGCCAATTCGCCGGTGAGCCGCATCCGGCGTTGCGGCTTTCGTGCGCGAGGGGGCAGGTGCCAATCGACGGCAACCTGGGCGTCGGCGACCACGAAAACGTCTGTATTGTCCGCCCATTCGTCGACGGGGTAGTTGAGCCGGTCGAAGTGCGCCCACCAGAACGGCTTGTCCTCACGACGGTGGTAGCCGCGCGCCGCCGCGATCAGTGCCACGGCAGCCTGCTCAGGGCTGCGCTCGCCGGCCGCGGCGTCGCCGGTGCAGGCCGCCAGGGTCGCGGCCAGCCGGTCGTGGTCTTCGACCTTGCCGACGTCGGGAACCGGTTGGACGCCGATCGGGGTGACCCCGGCCTCAAAGGCGCGCATCACGAGCCAGTTGCGCAGTTCCCGGGTCGACCGGCAGTCATAACGGTTGTAGTCCTCGATCTCCTTCAGGACGTTGGCGGCGTCGTCGAGGCGTCCGGCGTCGCGCAGTTCGCAGTACCGTGCGTAGGAGGTGATGGAGTCTGCGGCGGTGGTCACATCGCCGGAGCGCAGTTCGGCGCCCATGTAGAGTGGCTCGAGCGCCTTCAGACTGAAGGACTCGGCACCCACGCGAATGCTCTTGCGCACCAACGGATACAGGTCCACCAGCACGCCGTTGCGGAGCAGGTCGTCGACGTCATCCTCGCCGACACCGTAGCGT